>CATKXO010000027.1 GCA_949840775.1 uncultured bacterium
CGGCCTGTGGCCGCCCGCATAAACCCCCATCTGTCAACGGCGGGCGGCCACAGGCCGCCCCTACACTTGCTTTTCTGAAACCCCCGTGATAAAATGAGGAAAAATCGAGGAGGCGGTACCATGAAATTCAAGCCGGAACTCCCCGGCGCTGTCCTGCCCGCAGAGGTGCTGGAACAGGACTACGCCCAGGCCAAAAATATGGACGGGCTCCACCTGGGGGAGCAGTGCCTCTTCTTCCGGAGGTTTTCCGGGACCTCCTACCTCCCCTACGGCCAGATTGTCCGGGCCTGGCTGCGGCAGGAGGAGGTCAAAGCCCGGATGTGCTGCGCCACCGCCAACTTTGACCAGTTCTATGTGGTGCTCTCCTGCGCCGACGGCCGGGAGCGCCGGGGGCGGGTGGTGAATAAGGACGGCGGACAGCGGTGCCTGGACCACATCGCCGCCTGTAACCCGGAGGTCAAAATCGGCTATGTGAAGCCGGGAGAAGCATAAGGGGCCGCCCCCAGGGCGGCCCTCTTCCGTTTACCAGAGCTTATCCTCATAGGGCGTGCTCTCCACGCCCTTCGCCTGAAGTTTTTCCACCATACGGTCCAGCGGGCCCCGCCACAGCTTCTGGAACCACTCTGCCTCCCCGAACCAGCGCACCAGCGTGGGGCTGACGGCGTAGTACAGCCGCACAAACGCCCGGCCGTACCAGTGTTCTGCCAGCGTATCGTCCCGGAACCGCCGCAGGGTCCAAACCTGGGGGCAGTCGTAGGAGCGGTACACCGCCGTGGCGACGTAACAGCCGCCGGCAGGTTGGGGCGGCTGCTCATAGTGGATATCCTTTTCACGGATGGTTTCCATGCTGCCGTCCATATATATAACGTCGATCTGCACAATTTTTACGGTACAAATGGAAAAATTATACCACTGGCTCTCCCATATTGAATTCATATTGTTGGCGCCTGGATTGATCGGGCCTGTAATTTTCAGCCATTTATTGGTTTCCCCTCCAATTGAGCTGGGCGCTACATCATTTACCGCATTGTAGGGAATCACTTCAAAGATGACATACTTGATCGTCTTTTCTGAATCGTTCTTGATGGAAATTAAAACTCCGACGCCGCCTGCGGTGTCGGGTCCCGCAGTCCATCGTTTTATACCTCCATCTACGATTTCAATGTGCCCAGGATTTGGCTGCCCATAAACAATCATGCCTTTTCTCCTTCCATGTCATTTACAGCGGCCTCGGAACACACGCCCGAGGCCGCCGGAGAAAGCAAAAACACTGCGCAGGGTAAGCCTGCACAGTGTGAAAAAGCATGATCCACATACGACAAAGCCGGCACAGAGGAAAACGATAAAATCCCCCTTTACAAACAGAGGCGAAATATCGTATAATACCTGTGCGGTGCGGTTGGTCCGTTGCGTAGGTGTGGGTTCTTTCACCTGTGCAGGCTTGCGGGTGTTGCTACCACCCGTAAGCTGCCGCATTTTTGTTTTCTGCGTCGATTATAACAAATCGTGCCCTGCAATGCAAGAGCGGATTTCATGAATCGGGAAATTTCTTCCTGAAAAAGCGAGCTGGCTGACCAATTTCCGGGTCAGCCAGCTTTTTCATTGAAAAACTCAGGCGATATTCAGCTTGTGGTTCTTGGCGAAGAACAGGAAGGCCAGCATCAGCACAACGGCGATGGGCAGGGAGATGATGCCGGGGGCGCCGGCGGTCACCAGCACGCCGGCGATGAGGTAGGCCACACCGGACACCACCGCGCAGGAGATGGCGTAGGGCAGCTGAGTGGACACGTGGTTGACGTGGTCGCACTGGGCGCCGGCGGAGGCCATGATGGTGGTGTCGGAGATGGGGGAGCAGTGGTCGCCGCAGACGGCGCCGGCCATGCAGGCGGAGATGCAGATGATGGCCATGGGGTTGCTCATGTCAAACACGCTCTGCACAATGGGGATGAGGATGCCGAAGGTGCCCCAGCTGGTGCCGGTGGCAAAGGCCAGCAGGCAGCCCACCGCGAAGACGATGACGGGCAGGAACATCTGGAGGGCGGAGGCGGAGCGGACGAAGTCGCGGACAAAATACTTGGCGCCCAGGGAGTCGGTCATGCCCTTCAGGGACCAGGCAAAGGTGAGGATGAGGATGGCGGGCACCATGGCCTTGAAGCCCTCGGGGATGCAGCCCATCATCTCCTTAAAGGACATGGACTTGCGGACAAAGTAGTAGATGAAGGCGAAGAGCAGACCGAAGGCGGAGCCCAGCATCAGGCCCACGGAGGCGTCGGAGTTGGAAAAGGCGTCTACAAAGCTCTCGCCGGAGAAGAAGCCGCCGGAGTAAATCATGCCGATGACGCAGGCCACCACCAGCACCAGAATGGGCAGCACCAGGTCCAGGACGATGCCCTTGGACTCGTCGCTCTCCTCGTCCAGCATGGCGTAGGGGTTGGAGCCGGAGAACAGGTCGCCCTCCTCCAGGGCGTTCTTCTCAAACCGGGCCATGGGACCAAATTCCACCCTCATCAGCACCATGCCCACCATCATCACTACAGTGAGCAGGGCGTAGAAATTGTAGGGGATGGCCTGGATAAACAGGTTCAGGCCCTGGCCGTCCTCGGCGAAGGAGGCCACGGCGGCCGCCCAGGAGGAGATGGGGGCGATGATGCAGATGGGGGCGGCGGTGGCGTCGATGAGGTAGGCCAGCTTGGCCCGGGACACGTTCTGCTTGTCGGTGACAGGGCGCATCACGGAGCCCACGGTGAGGCAGTTGAAGTAGTCGTCAATGAAGATCAGGCAGCCCAGCACAATGGTGGCCAGCTGGACCCCGGCCCGGGATTTGATGTTCTCCTTGGCCCAGCGGCCGAAGGCGGCGGAGCCGCCGGCCTTGTTCATCAGGCACACCATAATGCCCAGGATGACCAGGAAGATCAGGATGCCCACGTTGTAGCCGTCAGACAGGGAGGCCACGATGCCGTCGCTGAACACATGGAGCACCGTACCCTCAAAGCTGAAGTTGGAGTAGAGCAGGCCGCCCACCAGGATTCCGATGAACAGGGAGGAGTAGACCTCCTTGGTAATCAGGGCCAGGGCGATGGCGATGACGGGGGGCAGCAGGGACAGGGGCGTGTTAAAGAAATTGCTGGAGGCCCGGACGTAGCCGGTGCCCTCGCAGGTCTCACAGGTGACGGCCTCGGCCTCGTCGGACAGGACAACGCCCACCGCGCCGCAGTCGGGGCACTCGATCATCTTGGTGCCGGAGGCCTCGGTGGGGTCGCCGGCGGCAAAGGCGGTGACGGCCATGGACAAGAGCAGCATCACCAGGACGATACTCCGCATGGCCCAGCTTCTTCTGGTTCTCATTTGTATTCCCTCCTATTTGTTTTGGGGCCACACACAGCCCCATCCGCGCAAAACAAAACCGTGGTGCACAGCAGCGCGCTCCACGGCAAAACCGGACGCCCCCAGCTGTCCGCCGGGGACCTCTGGATAGCGCTCCACTCTCGTGACAGTCCGCGGGATGTTCTCCCGGCGGCCCAGGACCGGCGGCTCAGGCAGGCCGTCTGACCTTCGGCGGCGCACCCTCTCCCGTGGGACGGCTGCCTGGCCTTGTCCCGCGGTACGTATGAGCGCCGCGCCTCTATCCTCACTATTGAATTGCAATCATCCTACCACGGCCCCGGAAATATGTCAAGGCAAAATCATTGGCATATCACTCAATTTTGCCCTCTGGTTTTAACATAAAAAAGGTAAATGTGCCGGTTGCCACCGTTTTTCCCTCCGCATCGGTGATAACCACCTGAATGACAGACAGCCTCTGCCCCAGCTTTTTGGGAACGGCTTCACAGAACAGGTCCCCCTGGGCGGGACGGAGAAACTCCATGGTGCTGTTGGCGGTGACGCAGCTCTGTCCGGCGGAGCAGGCGCAGCAGCCCCCCACCGTGTCCGCCAGGGCCGCCATCGCCCCGCCGTGGATCATGCCGTGGGGGTTGATGGACTTGGGCCCCGCCCGGAGCACCCCCCGGGCCAGGCCGGGCTCCACGTGGGTCACCTCGATCCCGTTCTCGTAGGCAAACTGCATGGGACGGTTTACCACGTCTAAAATCGGATGGCGATTCTCTTCCATACGGCTCTCCTCTCCTGCAAATCCCAGGTATTGTACCACATTTTCCTTCCCCCGGCAAGCCAAATGACGGCCGGGGGCATAGAATGGGACAGTTCCCGTGAACCATTTTCGCAAGCAAAGGAGTTTTGACTATGGAACTGAAAGTGGATATGCCAACTCTGGCCGGGCAGGACATCGACCCGGCAACCTTCCAGCGGGTGTGGGGCCGGGTCATGCCCAGCCAGCCCTCGCCCCGGGAAGGCGCTGATACATCGATCCCAGACACCGCCGTCCCCGCAGAACCCACCGTCCCCCCGGAGGAGACTCCCCCTGCGGAGGAACAGCCCCCGGCCATTCCCGAGCTGCCCCCGGTGCCCGACTGCCCGGCGCAGCCCCCCGCCCCGGACAACCCGGAGCAGCCTCCCGTCCCGGACAATCCGGAACAGCCCCCTGTCCCGGATTGCCCTGTGTGCCCGGAGTGCCCCGCCTGTCCGGAATGCCCCGCCTGTCCGGACACGCCTGGCCCGGCGCCCGCACCGGAGTCCCCCGCCTTCTGCCTGGGGGAGGCCTCTCAGGGGGACGGCCAGCGGCTGGAGGAGCTGATGGCCCTAGCCTGCGCCGGGGCGGCCGCCGGCCGGGCCATGGCCCGCCGGGCCTCCGGCTCCTGCGCCAAAGCCCTGTCCGCCCTGGCCCGTGACCACCGCTCCGCCTTCAAGCGGCTGTCCGCCGCCTACTTCCTCATCACCGGCAGGCGGTACACCCCCCAGTGCGCCCCCCAGAAGCTCCCCGCCTCCCTTCCCCTGGCCCTGCGGCAGCAGTTCCTCTGGGAGCAGCAGTGGGAGCAGAAAAACAGCCAGGGCGCCCAGTCCACCGCCGACCCCTGCCTGAAGGAGCTCTACCTGGAGCTGGCCCAGGAGGGAACCTTCCACGCCGGGACCATCCGGTCGCTGCTGGAGCAGATGGGTTGACTTGAACCGGCCCTTTGGGGTAAACTATGGATGATTTCTGTAGGGGCCGCCCCTGCAAAAGAAACGAGGTGCACCTATGATCCAGACCTTTGACCTCTCCTATCCCTCCAGCGACGGCATCCACGCCATCCACGCCCGGGAGTGGGTGCCCGAGGGCGCCCCCCGGGGGGTGGTGCAGATTGTCCACGGGGTGGCGGAACACATCGGGCGGTACGGCCCGGCGGCCCGGTTCCTGGCCGCCCACGGCTACCTGGTGTGCGGCGGGGACCACCTGGGCCACGGCCTTACCGCCGGGGGCAAATTCGGCTACTTCGGTCCCAAAAACGGCTGGGACCTGGTGGTCCGGGACATTCGCCGCCTGCGGGAGCTGGAGGGGGAGAAGCATCCCTCCCTGCCCTATGTCATCCTGGGCCACTCCATGGGGTCCTTCCTCACCCGGACCTATCTCATCCGCTGGCCGGGGACGGTGGACGGGGCCGTCCTGTCCGGAACGGGCCAGGAGCCCGCCCCGGCGGTGGCCTTTGGCAAGGCCCTGTCCGGCACGCTGTGCAAAACCAAGGGGCCCGATTACGTGAGCAAGCTGGTGAACGACCTGTCCCTGGGGGCCTACAATCGGACCTTCAAGCCCAACCGCACCCCCTCCGACTGGCTCAGCCGGGACGAGGCCCAGGTGGATCTGGCCCTGGCCGACCCTCTGTGCAGCTTCATGCCCACCGTCGGCATGTTCCGGGACATGATGGGGGGCCTGCAATTCATCGCTGACAAGGGAAACCTGTCCAAAATGGACCCGGACACCCCCGTCTATTTTCTATCCGGGGACAGCGACCCGGTGGGCTCCATGGGCAAGGGAGTTCGGAAGGTGGAGGAGATGTTCCGCTCCGTCGGATGCAAGGACGTGACAGTCAAGCTCTACCCCGGCGGGCGGCACGAGATGTTTAACGAGACCAACCGCCAGGAGGTCTTTCAGGATTTGCTGGACTGGATTGAGAGTAAGCTAACATGAGAAAAAGCCGCTCACCGAGCGGCTTTTTTATCGTCTGGAACACAAAACTCCTCCAAATCCCATCACAAGGGACACCCCCAGCAGCACCCAGGAGACGAAGCTCACCATACACATGGGCAGTTGAAGGAGGAGCGCCAAACAGAGCACCCACCCGCCCCAGACCCGGCCGTCCCCCGGCCTCCACCGGCCGCTCCAGCGGCGGTACAATCCTGAAAGCCAAGAGAAAAGCGTCAGCCCATGGAACACCACAATATATGGGGCCGGATGGTATTTGTCAATATGTTCAAAGCACAGCGCCGTCTCCAGCAGCCCCGCAAACAGCAGGGCGCACAGCCAAAATTTCCGATCCTTCCCAAGTTCTCTCATATCATCCCCTCCTTGCCTCAGTATAACCAAGCGGAGGACAGAGGGCAAGACCCTGGGGATAAGTGGTCGTTTTTCCGGGATAACCGGTCAAAAAAGCGCTTACAGGAACGCGCCAAAAGGCCCCCTTCGCAAAGGGGGCTGTCACGGCGAAGCCGTGACTGGGGGTTTTCCTAACAAAACCCTCCACCACCGCCTTCGGCGGCGGTCCCCTTCCCTTTGCGAAGGGAGGCCTTCTCTGCCTCAAACATACCCATACATCCCCCGGACGGACACCTCACCGGCGGAGACGGTCTCCTTCTTGCCGTTGTACAGCTCCACCACCAGATTGAAGTCGTCGTCAATCTCCAGGGCGAAGGCCTGACGGCGGGCGGTGGGGGTGATGAGCTGAACCTGATGGCCGGTGGTGATGCAGTCCGCCCGGTATTTGGCCAGGTACTCCCCCCGGTCCGCCGGGTAGGCGGCGTACATCCGGTCAAGGGCCAGCACAATCTGGGCGGCCAGCTCCGCCCGGCGCACCGGGCGGCCCAGGGCCTGGGACAGGGAGGTGGCCATATCCCGAATTTCTTCGGAAAAGTCCTCCGGATTCTGGTTGACGTTGACGCCAATGCCGGTGACCACGTAATCCAGGCAGTTGGTTTCGCTCTCGATTCCCAGTTCGGTGAGGATGCCCACCAGCTTTTTGCCGCCCAGGACAATGTCGTTGGTCCACTTGATCTGAGGGCGGACCCCGCAGCAGGCGGCAATGCCGTCGCACACCGCCACCGCCACCCAGGCGGTAAAATCGGTGACCCGGGCGGGGTCCATGTCCGGGCGGAAGAGGGCGGACAGGTACAGCCCCTTGCCCCGGGGGGACTGGAAGCCCCTCCCCCGGCGGCCCCGGCCCCCGGTCTGCTCCTCCGCCGTGACCACCAGCCCCTCGGGAGCGCCGTCCATGGCCCGGCGCTTGCACTCGGTATTGGTGGAGTCGATGACATCCAGGCACAGCAGCTGGGAGCCGATCTTCGCGTCGGACAGCAGTCCGAACAGCTCCCCCACCCGCAGGCGGTCGGGGGCGTCCTCCAGGCAGTACCCCCGGTTGGGGGCAGAGGCAATGGTGTATCCCTCCTGCCGCAGGCCCTCGATGGCTTTCCACACCCCGGCCCGGCTGATGCCCAGGGTCCTGCTCATGGCCTCACCGGACAGATACTCCCCCTGCCGCTCCCGCAGCAGAGACAACACGCGTTCACGACTCACAGCGGCCCCCTCCTTTTTCTCCGGTCCCTTTGGGCGTGCCCGCCCCCGCAGGGGGCGGGAGCCGCAGGAACCCTTCCATACTAATAGAGATTATAGAGGAAAAACGCAAAAACGTCAACCACTTCAGTGCCCGCCGGCCGCGTCGGAGGTAAGTTGTTGGGGCCGCCGAACCCGGCGGCCCCTGTTTATGCTCCTTTGTATTTCTTCCGCGTGGCGATGCCCCCCCGGATGTGGCGCTCAGCCTTGTTCTGCTCCAGTACCTCCTTCACCTGGAGGTAGAGCGTCCGGTTGAAGGCGGGCAGGCGCTCGGACAGATCTTTGTGTACACTGGACTTTGAAATCCCAAACTTTTGTGCTGCGGCCCGCACCGTGGTCCGGTTTTCTATGATGTACAGCGCCAGGCGCTCGGCCCGCTCCTCCATGTTTCCTTTCAAAGCACAACACTCCCCGCTGTTTGCTGTTTCAATCTATGCGGGGACCGGCGGGGATATGAGCTTTTTTCCCGCTCCGGCATAGGCTGGAGGGGTGATTTGTTATGAGCAGCGTGTTTGACTACCTGGCCTGGCGGGGAGACCTGACCTTCGGCCAGTCCCCCTTCTGCCCTGTTGACGGGCTGATTCTGTCTGTGCTGTCCTACGTCCATTTCGACGGCCTGGTCCCGGAGGGGGCGGCGAAGGCCGTCCCTCTGGGACGGGCGGCGGAGGACTACCTGGCCCTCCCGCCCGCCCGGCGGGGGCGCTGCCGGGGGGAGGAGGACCTGCGCCTCCTCCGGGCCCTTGCGGACGCCCCCCGGTTCGCAGGGCTGGGGCTGTGCGGCTGGGCCGACCATTTTGTCCCCAGGGAGGAGACCCAGTTTGCCGCCCTGGCCGTCCTGCTGGGGGACGGCTCCGCCTTTCTGGCCTTCCGGGGCACCGACGGCACCCTGGTGGGCTGGAAGGAGGACTTCAACCTCAGCTTTCTGGACGTGGTCCCCGCCCAGCTGGAGGCGGCGGGCTATGTCCGGGACCTTGCCGCCGCCTTTCCCGGACAGCTGCGGCTGGGCGGCCATTCCAAGGGGGGCAACCTGGCAGCAGCGGGGGGAGCCCTGTCCCCCGTGAAGGTGCGGGACCGGATCATGTCGGTGTGGTCCTTCGACGGCCCCGGCCTCAACCCCTATCTGATGGCCCGGCCGGGGTATCAGGAGCTGCTCACCCGGATTCACAGCTTTGTGCCCAAATCCTCGGTGGTGGGGCTGCTGCTGGCCCACGAGGAGCCCCACACCGTTGTAGACAGCGACCAGAGGGGGCTGTTCCAGCACAACCCCTACTCCTGGCAGGTGCTGGGGGGCGGCTTTGTCCGGTTGGAGGAGGTGGACGCCGGCAGCAGAATGATCGACCGCACCCTGAAAAACTGGCTGGCCGGGCTGACCAGCCGGCAGCGGGAGACGGTGGTGGACACCCTCTATGAGCTGCTGTCCTCGGGGGACGCCAAGACCATCCGGGAGGCTCTGGAGCCCAAAAACCTGGCCTCCGCCCTCCACGCCGCCCTGGACACCGACCCCAGGGACCTGCTCACCGTGGCTTCCTCCCTGGCCCGGCTGGCCGGGGCGGCCCTTAGGGCGCTGTGACGCAGGAAAGGCCCCCTGCTTCGCAGGAGGCCTTTTCGATCAAATTTGACAAAATATCCCGCCCTGGGGTATAATAGTTGCGCCAAGTCCTGACGGACAAGGCCGGAAGGGTATATCGTTGCAAACGGCAGGTGGTTAGTCCCCCATCCTTTGGGGGCCTTGTCCCCCGGAAAGGGGGGACTGCTAATGGTTACATACAGTGAGCTTTTCGCTTACTCCTTGGTGATCCTTGGCATTGTTGGTCTGTGCTATCAGATCTTCAAAAGGAAATGACCGCCCACTAGCCCCGGTGCGGTCATTTCTTTGACACTATCTGGGGACTAACCGCTTGCCACGGTATCCCTTCCGTCATAATTATACCATACGGCTCCGGTTTGTCAAGGAAAATTCCCCCTTGTAATCCCCCGCCCGCCATTGTATAATATTCTCAACATATTTTGCGCCCTTTGGCGCATTTGGGGGATTACAGCGTGAAATTCAACTTTGAAAGGGCAATAGCGAACGCAGAAAAAGACAAAGAAAAGTTTATCCCCATCGAACTGAACGAGGGCAATGTGCAGGCCATATTCAACCGGTGTTTGGCGACAACCGAAACCAAAAAACTAACAGCAGGCGCTTTATTTCCACAGTCGCATGGATATGAAGCCGGTGCAGAAAGAATCATAAAGTTCGACTCAGAAGTTTTGTTACAAAACGCAAAGGCTATAGAATATCTTTTCGGTCAATTAAAAAAAGTTCACGATTCACAGACGGCAACACGTATCACGATTGATGACTATAATCTGACTTACAGAGGGGAAAACTGGACCACAGATAAAGCGACTATGCTTAAATTTTTATATTTAGGCGTAACCCCTGAAGCGCTGATTATTTCACCATTTAGAAAAGAAGACAGCACATCTATAATTAGTCCAAGAATCAAACCCACCCTCTCCCCGAAGGACCCCAACTTCCCCGCCTGGTGGGAGACACACAAGGGCGAATGGGAGCAATAAGAGAGACAGCCTGTTTCGGCAGGCTGTCTTTTTTACTTCTTCTCGATAATTTTCGCGGTGTTTTTCAGCTTCCTGTCCCCGATATTCCGCCGGTTGAGCTTGGCCACCAAAGCGGAGATTTCCCCCTGGGCCTGCTCGACCTCAGCCTTAAACGCCCTGGCGGACAGCCGCAGGGCCCCGTGGCCCAAAATAATCATCTGCTCCAGCCCGTCGGAGGTGGCCACCCGCACCCGGTGGTTTTTCCCCAGGTCGTAGGTTGCTTTTTCGATGTAGGCGTCGGCGGTCTCCGCCTCTTTGGTATACACCACATAGATGTTGTTTTTCTTCTCCACCGAACCGGGGTTGCCCTTCACCTTGTAGGCGTCGAAGACCAGAATCACCACGCACTTGCGGAAGCCCTGGTAGTTGGAGAGAATCTCCTCCAGGGTCTGCCGGGCGGCGGCCACATCCTGGTGGGCCAGGGCGGTGAGCTCCTCCCAGGCGAAAATGATGTTGTAGCCGTCCACCAGCAGGTACTCCGGGCCGGTCTTCTGCTCCCGGATGGTGTACTTCTCCCCGTCCAGGCTGGTGCGGGCGGGCTTTTTTGCGGGCTGGAAAGCGGTATCCCGGTCCACCTTGCCATAGGTCCGCTCAAAGACGGCCAGCAGCTCCTTGTCCTGCTCCAGGCTGCCCCCCTGATACTGCCGCTGTCCCCCGGCGGGGGCGGCAGGCTCGGGGGCGGGGGACTCCATCCCCAGCCGCAGGCCGCTGTCCACGTGCATGTGGTCCTTCACTTCATACCACTTTACATTCACCCCCGCCCCGTGGGAGCAGAACACCGAGTCGGGGGGATTTTCCACGTCCCGCTCCGGGTCGTAGCCGAGTTGAGAGACAATCTCCTCCTGACTGGCGCAGGGCTCGTACCCCCGGAGGGCGCAGGACAGCCGGCCCCGCCCCCTGGTGTAGGCGGTGACCTCTTTCCAGTAGTCCCGCAGGCCGGCCACCGGAGCGTGGCCCGTCAGGACGGACAGCTCTCCCTCCTGCTCCGGGCCCTCCACACTGCCCCCCATGGTCTGGAGGTCGTTCATCGCCCGGCCCACGCAGTCGGGGGGGAGCTCCAGGGTGAAGTTGTAGTGGGGTTCCAAAAGGATGCTCTCCGCCTGCATCAGGCCCTGGCGCACCGCCCGGTAGGTGGCCTGGCGGAAGTCGCCCCCCTCGGTGTGCTTCACGTGGGCCCGGCCGGCCACCAGGGTAATCTTGATGTCCGTGATGGGCGACCCGGTGAGCACCCCCCGGTGGCGCTTCTCCAGCAGGTGGGTGAAGATGAGCCGCTGCCAGTTCAGGTCCAGCTGGTCGGTGGGACAGGCGGAGGCGATACGCAGGCCGCTTCCCCGTGGCCCCGGCTCCAGCAGGAGGTGGACCTCGGCGTAGTGCCGCAGGGGCTCGAAGTGGCCCACCCCCTCCACCGGGCCGGCGATGGTCTCCCGGTAAACGATGTTCCCCGCGCCGAAGGCCACCTCTACCCCGAACCGCTCCCGGATAAGGCGGGTCATCACCTCCAGCTGGACCTCCCCCATGAGCTGGAGATGAATCTCTCCCAGGTCCCCGTTCCACACCACCCGGAGCTGGGGGTCCTCCTCCTCCAGCTGGCGGAGATTGCGGAGCATAGTGTGGACATCGCAGTCCGGGGGCAGGATGACCTGATAGTTCAGCACCGGCTCCAGCTCTGGCTCCAGAGCGGGGGGCTCCGCCCCGAAGACATCCCCCGGCCGGGTGCGGGTCAGGCCGGTGAGGGCGCACACCGTCCCCGCCGGGGCCTCGTCCACGGTCTGATACCTGGTCCCGGAGTAGATGCGGATTTGGTTGACCTTCTCCTCCCCCAGCAGGGTCCGGACCTTGAGGGACCCGCCGGTAATCTTCACATAGGTGAGCCGGTCGGCCCCGTCCCGGACAATCTTGAACACCCGGACCCCGAAGTCCGGGGGATATATGGGGGGCTCTGTATAAAGGGACAGGCCGTCCAGCAGCTCCCCCACCCCCTCCAGCTTCAAAGCCGAGCCGAAAAAGCAGGGGAAAACCAGCCGCCGGGCGGCGAGGAAAGCGGCATCCCGGTCCGTCACCTCTCCCCCCTCCAGGTACTGGTCCATCAGCCCCTCGTCCAGGGAGGCCAGATCCTCCTGAATGGGCTCCAGCCCAGCAGTGAAGTCCAGGCAGCCGCTGTCCAGCTTGCTCTGGAGCTGGCTCAGCAGGGCCGCCCGGTCCGCCCCAACCAGGTCCATCTTGTTGACAAACAGAAAGGTGGGGATGGCGTGCCGCTCCAGAAGCTGCCACAGCGTCCGGGTGTGGCCCTGGATGCCGTCTGTTCCGCTGACCACCAGGACGGCGCAGTCCAGCACCGACAGGGTGCGCTCCATCTCGGCGGAAAAGTCCACATGGCCCGGAGTGTCCAGCAGCGTAAAGGCGGTGTCTCCCCAGGCCAGCTCCGCCTGCTTGGAGAAGATGGTGATGCCCCGCTCCCGCTCCTGGGCGTCGGTATCCAGAAAGGCATCCTGGTGGTCCACCCGGCCCAATTTGCGCACCGCCCCGCTGAGATACAGCATCCCCTCAGACAGGGTGGTTTTGCCCGCGTCCACGTGGGCCAATATTCCCAAAACCAGTTTTTTCATCCGGCGCCCGCCTCTCAACTTCTTTCTACTTAAAGATACATGGCCTCCGCCTCTCCTGTCAAGATGAAAGATTTGCAGCACTCCGGAGCGGGAGTGTCCTTTTCGCAGATTTTCACGTAGGGGCCGCCGCCCTCGGCGGCCCGCCAAAATGCAACGCCTCCCCCGGCTTCGGGCCGCCCAGGGGGGCGGCCCCTACAGCTGACCTCCAAATAAAATGCGCGTTAGGTCGCTCTCCTCCAGAGCCAGGGGCTTGCCAGGCCCCTGCCCAGGCGGTATAATATGGTTCATACAGATATTATAGGGAGGGTTTGCATTATGATCGAGTTGGTCGGTTATCTGGGCTCCGCTCTGGTGGTGGCCTCCATGCTGATGTCGTCCGTGGTCAAGCTGAGGGTAATCAACACCCTGGGCAGCGGGATTTTTGCGGTCTACGCCCTGATGATCCACTCCTACCCCACCGCACTGATGAACGTCTTCCTGGTGGGAATCAACGTCTACAATCTTATCAAACTGAACCAGAGGGACTGGAGCTATGACCTAGTGGAGGGTGTACAGGGCGAGGGCCTGCTGCGCTACCTGCTGGACTACTACCAGGCGGACATCCAGGCGTATTTTCCGGACTTCTCCCCAGACAGCCCGGCCGACCGGGTCTACATCGTCTGCCACAGAGGCAACCCGGCCGGCGTGCTGCTGGGTACCGACAGCGGGCAGGGCGCCTTGCAGGTGCTGCTGGACTACTCCACCCCCACCTACCGCGACTGTTCCATCGGGACCTATCTCTACTCCAAGCTGCCCTCCAGAGGGGTATACACCCTGGTCTTTGGCGGCCGGGCCTCCCAGGCCCACGCGGCCTACCTGGCCAAAATGGGCTTTACCAGTCAGGATGGCCTTTACATCAAAGCCCTGAAGCAGCCCGTATCCCCGTAACAGCAGAATTGGGACAAAAATAAGACAGACCTCCCAAGGGCAGGTCTGTCTTATTGCTGGTCCGAGTAGTGCGACTCGAACGCACGATCTCCACATCCCAAATGTGGCGCGGTACCAACTCCGCTATACCCGGTTATTCAACTGCCGGCATCTCTGGGCAGTGTGCAGGCGCCAGCCTCAGCCGCCAATATAGTATAATATATTTCAAAAACGATTGCAAGTATTCTATCAAATATGTTAAGATATTTTCGCCATCAATTTGGAGAGGTGACAGCCACATGAGAATGAGAAAAAAGCCCAATTTACCGGCCCGGATGGAGCGGTGCGCGGCCATGCTGATTACCGACCCCGCCTCCATGCGGGGCCGGTGGCGGGAACTTTTTCCGGAGGCCAGGGAGCTCCGGCTGGAAATCGGCTGCGGCAAGGGCCGGTTTTCCGCCGAGACTGCGGAGCAAAACCCCGATGTGCTGTACATCGCCCTGGAGCGGGTGCCCGACGCCATGATTATCGCCATGGAGCGCTGCCAGGCCAAGGGGCTGACCAACATCTTTTTCATCGACGGGGACGCGGCCCTGCTGAGGGACTACTTCGCCCCCGGCGAGGCGGACCTGATTTATATCAACTTCTGCGACCCCTGGCCGGGGGTGAAGCACGCCCGGCGGCGGCTGACCCACGAGCAGTTCCTGGTCCTCTACCGAGGCATCCTGCGGGAGGGGGGAGAAATTCACTTCAAGAGCGACAACCACGACCTCTTTGAGTGGTCATTGTTTCAGTTCCCCAAGGCAGGCTTTGCCCTGTCCCAGGTGACCCGGGACCTCCACGGCCGGGGAATCCAGGGCGTGATGACCGACTATGAGGAAAAATTCCACCTGCTGGGCACGCCCATCAACCGCTGTGTGGGAATCAAGGAGCCCATGGACCCGGAACCGGAATTTAAGCCCATCGCGGGACCCAACAGCCGCTTACAAGCTTCCGAATCGCGTCAGGGTATTTAAGGAGGAAACACTATGAGCCGAATTTTTACATCTGTGGACCAGCTGATCGGGGGGACCCCCCTCTTGGAGCTGTGCCATATTGAACAGGAGGCCGGACTGGAGGCCCGCATCCTGGCCAAGCTTGAGGCCCTCAACCCCGCCGGATCCGCAAAGGACCGGGTGGCCAAGGCCATGATCGACGGCGCGGAGACCAGCGGCAGGCTGAAGCCCGGCTCCGTCATCATCGAGCCCACCTCCGGAAACACGGGCATCGGCCTGGCCTCCGTTGCGGCGGCCAGGGGGTATCGGATCATCATTGTGATGCCGGATACCATGAGCGCAGAGCGGCGGCAGATTATGAAGGCCTACGGCGCCGAGCTGGTGCTCAGCGATGGCGCTCAGGGCATGGCGGGGGCCATCGCCAGGGCGGAGGAGCTGGCAAAGGACATCCCCGGCAGCTTCATCCCCGGCCAGTTCGTCAACCCCGCCAACCCCGCCGCCCACCGGGCTGCCACCGGCCCGGAGATCTGGGCCGACACCGACGGCAAGGTGGACATCTTTGTGGCCGGCGTGGGCACCGGCGGCACACTCACCGGCGTGGGCCAATACCTGAAGGAGCAAAACCCGGCAGTGAAGGTGGTGGCGGTGGAGCCCAAGAGCTCCCCCGTCCTCAGCCAGGGACACGGCGGCCCCCACGGGATTCAGGGCATCGGCGCGGGCTTTGTCCCCCAGGTGCTGGACACCTCCGTCTACGACGAGGTCCTTCCGGTGTCTGACGAGGACGCCTTCGCCGCCGGCAGGCTGGTGGGCCGCAGAGAGGGCATTCTGGTAGGCATCTCCTCCGGTGCGGCGGTCCACGGAGCCATCCAACTGGCCAAGCGGCCCGAGAACCGGGGCAAGACCATTGTGGCCCTCCTCCCCGACACCGGGGACAGATACCTCTCCACGCCCCTCTTCGGGGACTGACACCGCCATAGAAACGGCCCAGGCAGCGCCTCACCGCTGCCTGGGCCACGCTTTTTGCATCCTGTGTTCCCGCCCCCTGGGGGGCGGGAACGGGAAAACGCATCAGACGTGCTGTAACATCACCGGAAACAGGCCGGCGTTACTCCTTCACATAGTTCACGTGGAGCAGCTCGTGCCGCTCCTCCTGGGTGAGCTTCTCCAGGAAGGCGCCCACCACCGGATTGCGCTCAGCCCGCTTGAAGGGGGCCATGCGGTCCAGGGCGTACAGGCCCTCGGCCCGGTCGGCCTTGTCCTGCTTCACGCCGTGGGGCTGGCCCGCGCCGCCCACGCAGCCGCCCTGGCAGGTCATGACCTCCACCAGGTCGAAATAGGCGTTGCCCGCCTCAATCTCCTTGAGCAGCTTCTGGGCGTTGGCCAGACCGTGGACAATGGCCAGATGGACATCCCGGTCCCCCACCTTGACAACGGCCACCCGAATGGCCCGGTCGCCCCGGAGGGGGGAGTATTTCAGCTCCCGCAGCACGTTCTTGGACTTGTCGGGCAGGCAGAAGCGGACCACAGCCTCGGCCACGCCGCCGGTGGTGCCGTAGATGGTGCCCGCGCCGGAGCCCAGGCCGAAGGGCAGGTCGGGGGATTCCAGCTCGATCTGAGGCAGCTGGATACCCGACTCCTTAATCATGTTGATAACCTCCTGGGTGGTGAGCACCAGGTCCACATCCCGCTTGCCGTCGTGGGTAAACTCAGGCCGGGCGGCCTCCATCTTCTTGGCGGTGCAGGGCATGATGGCGATGTGGAAGGTGGTGCGGCCATCCTCCGCATCCTTTTTGGCGTAGCGGTCCTTGAGGATGGAGGCGAACATCTCCATGGGGGACTTGCAGGTGGAGATGTGCTTGAGGTACTTGGGGTTCTCGTTCTCCAGGTACTTCACCCAGGCGGGACAGCAGGAGGTGAACATGGGGAAGGGCCCGCCCTTCTCCAGCCGCTGGAGGAACTCGGTGCCCTCCTCGATGGTGGTGAAGTCGGCGCCGAAGGTGGTGTCGTAGACCTCATCCACCCCCATCAGCTTCAGGGCGGTGACCAGCTGGTCCAGGGCGTTCTGGCCGGCAGGCAGGCCAAAGGCCTCGCCGATGGCCACCCGGACGGCGGGGGCAATCTGGACCACCACCCGCTTATTGGGGTTGTGGATGGCCCGCCAGGCCCGGCCGATCTCGTTGTAGACGGTGATGGCGCCGGTGGGGCAGACTGCGGAGCATTGGCCGCAGCTGATGCAGTGGGTCTCACTGAGCTTGCGCTCAAAGGCGGGGGCCACCCGCATGTTGTAACCCCGGTTGACAAAGTCGATGATGCCCATTCCGATGCCCTCGCCGCACACCCGCACGCAGTCGCCGCACAGGATGCACTTGCTGGGGTCCCGGACAATGGCGGGGCTGGTGTCGTCCAGCACAGACTCCTCCCGGCTGTCACCAAAGCGGACCTTCCGCACGCCGAAGCGCATGGCCAGCTCCTGGAGGTGGCAGTCGCCGCTCTTCTCGCAGGTGGTGCAGGAGCAGTTGTGGGAGGCCAGCATCAGCTCCAGGATCATCCGCCGGTGCTTCAGCAGCCGGGCGGTGTTGGTGCGGATTTTCAGCCCGTCCCGGGGCTGCATGGAGCAAGAGGTCTCGATCTTCCCCCGCTCGTCCTCCACCACGCACATCCGGCAGGCCCCGTAGACCGACAGGTCGGAGTAGTAGCAGAAGGTGGGCATCTCAATGCCCGCTTTTCTGATTACGGACAGCACATTGGGCTCCCCGTCGAAGGGCACCCGCTGGCCGTCGATGTACATAATTCCCTTTGCCATACCGCTCACTCCTCCCGAATGGCGCCGAAGGGACAGCAGCCCCAGCACGCGCCGCACTTGATACATTTCTCCGTGTCGATGACATGGGGCATTCTGATTTGCCCACTGATGGCCTCCATGGGACACTGCTTCATGCACTTGCCGCAGCCCTTGCACAGCACCGGATCGATCTGGAGCACCTTCTTGCGGCCGTTGCAATGGGGGCAGTGCTTGTCCACCACGTGGGCCAGGTACTCGTCCCTAAAGTATTTCAGGGTGCTCTGCACCGGCTTGCAGGCGGACTGGCCCAGGCCGCACAGGGCGGTCTCGCTGATGGTGGCGGACAGCTCCTCCAGCAGGTCCAGGTCCTCCAGGGAGCCCTCGTTGTTGACGATACGGGTGAGAATCTCCAGCATCCGCCGGGTGCCCTCCCGGCAGGGGACGCACTTGCCGCAGGACTCATTCTGGGTGAAGTTCATGAAGAACCGGGCCACCTCCACCATGCAGGTGTCCTCGTCCATGACCACCAGGCCGCCGGAGCCGATCATGGCCCCCAGCTTTTTCAGGGAATCGAAGTCCAGGGGCATGTCCAGGTGCTCCTCGGTGAGACAGCCGCCGGAGGGCCCACCGATCTGGACGGCCTTGAACTTCTTGCCGTCCTTGATGCCGCCGCCGATGTCGAAGATGATCTGCCGCAGGGTGGCCCCCATGGGCACCTCAATGAGGCCGGTGTTCACCACGTTGCCGGTGAGGGCGAAGGCCTTGGTGCCGGGGGACTTCTCGGTGCCGATGGACTGAAACCAGGGGGCCCCCTTCCGGATAATCAGGGGGACGGCGGAGAAGGTCTCCACGTTGTTCAGCACCGTGGGCTGGGCCCACAGGCCATGCTCCACCGTCCGGGGCGGTTTCACACGGGGCATACCCCGGTTGCCCTCGATGGAGGCGGTGAGGGCGGAGCCCTCGCCGCAGACAAAGGCCCCTGCGCCCCGGTTGACGTTCAGGTGGAAGGAGAAGTCGGTGCCCAGAATGTGGTCCCCCAGCAGGTTCATCTCCTCCGCCTTGGCGATGGCGGTTTTCAGCCGGGCCACCGCCAGGGGATACTCGGCCCGGACGTAGATGTAGCCCTCATCGCTCCCCGCGCCCAGGGCGGCGATGAGCATCCCCTCGATGATGGAGTGGGGGTTGCCCTCCATGATGGAGCGGTCCATGAAGGCGCCGGGGTCGCCCTCGTCGCCGTTGCACACCACGTACTTCTTACCCTTGGGCTGCTTACGGACACTGTCCCACTTGCGGCCGGCGGGGAAGCCGCCGCCCCCCCGGCCCCGGAGGCCGGAGTCCAGAATTTCCTTGCAGATGGCCTCGTCGGTCATCTCGAAGAGGGCCTTCTCAAAGGCCACATAGCCGTCCTTGGCCAGGTACTCGTCGATGTCCTCGGCGTCGATGGTGCCGCAGTTTTCCAGCACAATGCGGTGCTGGCGGTGATAGAAGGGGATGTCGCTGTGCTTGGTGTACTTCACGCCGTCCAGCTCGTAGAGCAGCCGCTCCACCACCTCGCCCTTCATGATGGTCTTCTCGATAATCTCGTCGCAGTCCTCCAGCTGGACATGGGTATAGAGGATACCCTCGGGCTCAATCTGGACCAGGGGGCCCATCTCACAGAAGCCGTGGCAGCCGCTCTTTTTCAGATAGACGCCGTCCCCCTTGGGCTCGGACACGTCCTCGGTCTCGTTCTCCTGGGTCAGGCCCACGTAGACATCCAGTCCCCGGCGGGCGCACTCCTCTTTAAAGTAGTCGTACAGCTTCAGCGACCCGCCGGCGATGCAGCCGGTGCCGGCGCACAGCAGAATCTGCCGCTTCTGATAGGACAGGGCCCGTTTGGCCTTTACACGGCGGACCTCCAGCCGTTCACGGTTCATCTCAGCCATTGGCGGCGTCCTCCTTTCTCAGTTCCTCCAGCAGGTCGATGGCCAGCTCGGGGCTCATCTTGGAGTGGACCTGGTCGTTCACCGTGACCACCGGGGCCAGGCCGCAGGCCCCCAGGCAGGCCACCGTCTCCAGGGTAAACAGGCCGTCGGCGGAGGTCTTCTGCTTGCCCTCCAGCTCCAGATACTCCCGGATGGCGTTGTAGATGGGCTGGGACTTGCGCACGTGGCAGGCGGTGCCGTCGCACACCTTGATGATGTACTTCCCCTTGGCCTCCAGGGAGAAGTTCTCGTAGAAAGTGGCCACGCTGTATACCTTGGCCACCCCCACCTCCAGCTTCTCAGCGATGCGCTCCAGCACCGCGGGGCTGAGGTACTTATACTCCGCCTGGATGTCCTGCATGATGGCGATGAGATGGTGCATCTGACAGCCGTAGCCGTCGATGATCTCATCCACCCGTTCCATGGAAATTCCATTGGACATGGCTTGTTTTCTCCTCTCTCTTTCCTTGTTTTTCTGCTCCCAATCCGCTTCAGCAGCCTTGTGCTTCCCGCCATTGCAGGAGGGCGGGAGCAAAAAAAGAATTGGGACTGCTTCATCGTCGCGCTGAGCATAATTCTAGCATATTGTCCGTCATTTTACAAGAGAAAAATGCAGGAAATGCGTCATTTCTTTACAAAACGACGGCACGAACTCCTTCGCGCCGCCGTTTTCTCCTAACGCTTCATTTTTTTCGGATTGGGCCAGGCATCCGGGCCGTCGGTTTTGGTGATCTCCTTGAACTCCCCGGTCTCTCTGGCAAAGGCGTACATCGCCTGGGCAATGGTGTACATCTGGGGGTAGAGGGCCAGGCAGCGGGCCTTGGTGGACTCCCCCTCAAAGGCATAGACCCACTCGCTCCCCGTCTTCCGCCGGACCTTCAGGTAGTTGGCCACCGCCTGGGCAAATCCGTCAGACTCCGCGTGCTTGGCCTCCCGGCCGGCGTACTCGATGTAGGACAGCAGGGCGTACTCCGCCTTGGACAGGCACTCGTTCACCCGCTTGGCCAGATAGGCCACGATCTCCTCTCCCACATAGGCCAGCATCTGGTCCAGCCTGAGATACAGGTGGACGAACTCCTCCCCGTGGCGCTGGGCAAAGGCGGCGGGGTCGAAGTTCAGCGCCCTGCACACCTCCGCCATCAGCTCCGGGCTCAGCCGGGCCTCCGCCGTCTGTTGTTCCGCCATGATCTAACCTCCTTCTCTCCGGTTCGACCCGTTTCTTCCAGTAAGGTAATTGTATCACAGGAGAAGGCGGCTCGCAAGGAGAATCCTGATTTTTCCAACCTTGCATCCGGGCTCCCGCTCTGTTATAATATAACCTGACTGTTATATCTGGAGGGAATCGCATGACGCAGCAGGGGATCGAGGTCTTTCTGGCGGTGGCCCGGCTGGGCAGCGTGTCCGCCGCGGCCCAGGCGCTGTACATCACCCAGCCGGCGGTGAGCCGGCACCTGAAGGCCCTGGAGGAGGCCCTGGGCTGTACCCTGGTAGTCCGGGGGCGGGGCCAGCGGCGGGTGGAGCTCACCGGCCGGGGCCAGGACTTTGTCCAGGTTGCGGAGAAGTGGCGGCTGCTGTGGCAGGAGGCCCAGGAGGTGGCGGGCCGGGACCGGACCCAGACCCTGCGGGTGGCCTCGGTGGGCAGTCTCAGCTCCTACCTGCTCCCTCCGGTGTTTCGGGACTTCCTGGCCCCCGGACGGACCCTCACCTTTCACCACTACCACTCCCAGGAGGCCTATGACTATGTCGCCCAGGGGCTGGCGGACCTGGCGCTCATCTCCGACCACATGTACCACCCTCAGGTGGAGACTGTCCCTGCCCTCCGTTCCGCCATGATGCTGCTCACCGGGCCGGGGCTGGACTGGCCCGACACGGTCCACCCCTCCCGGCTGGACCCCTCCAAGGAGCTGCGCCTGCCCTGGAATCCGGAGTATGACCTGTGGCACTCCTTCTGGTTCAGCGCGGCGGCGGTGCCCCGGGCGGTGCTGGACCAGATGTCCCTGCTGGAGGAGTTTTTCAGCTGGCGTGACAGCTGGTGGGACAGCTGGGCCATCGCTCCCGCCCTTGTGGCCGTCCCCCTGTCCCGAAAGCTGGGACTGACAGTGCGCAATCTGGACAGCGGCCCCGGTGACGAGGTGATCTACTATTTGCTGGGCCCCCGGCGCAAGGAGGAGCTGACCCGGAGCTTTCTGGACTGTCTGGACCGGGAGCTGAAAAAGCGCCCTGAGATTCAGTCGCTGCTGTCCGCTGGGCCGCAGCTCTCATAAAAAAGGAGGAATACGATGGTTCACTTTGCCCGCTATCTTTCCCCTGTGGGGGAACTCACCCTCTGCGGCCAGGAGGACCGGCTGACGGGCCTCTGGCTGGAGGGGCAGAAATATTTCGGCGGCTCCATCTCCGGGGAAATAATCCCTGGGGAGGACACCCCCGTCCTGGCCCGGACCCGAAGCTGGCTGGACCGCTACTTTGCCGGGGAGCAGCCCAGCCCGGCGGAGCTGCCCCTGTCCCCCGAGGGCAGCCCCTTCCGTCAAACGGTCTGGGCCCTGCTCACTGAAATTCCCTATGGCCGTACCGTCACCTATGGCGAGCTGGCCCAGCAGACCGCCGCCAGGCTGGGACGGCCCTCCATGTCCGCCCAGGCGGTGGGGGGCGCCGCAGGACACAACCCCATCTCCATCATCATCCCCTGCCACCGGCTGGTGGGGGCGGACGGCTCCCTCACCGGCTACGCGGGCGGGACCGGCAAAAAGCGGTGGCTGCTGGAGCACGAGGGGGCAGGAATCGGAGGCTGAAACGTTAAAACGGAGCGGGACCGGCAAGGTCCCGCTCCGTTTTGATCGGACTGCAAATTCAGAAGAGACGAGCCGGCTCAGTCCCGGG
This sequence comes from uncultured bacterium, assembly GCA_949840775.1. Lineage (GTDB taxonomy): Bacteria > Bacillota > Clostridia > Oscillospirales > Oscillospiraceae > Lawsonibacter. The sequence goes on from CATKXO010000027.1 coordinate 22,428, forward strand.
CCAGGGTAAAGCGGTCCACCAGCTGCTTCAGGCTGGCCGCCTCGGCGGACAGCTGTTCGCTGGCGGCGGCGCTCTCCTGGGCGGTGGCAGAGTTGGTCTGCACCACGCCGGAAATCTGGTCCACCCCTTCGGTGACTTGGGCGATGGCATTGGTCTGGCTCTCCACCGCCTCCACCACAATCTCCATCTTGCTGGTCACATGACCGGCGCTGACGGCGGTCTGCTCCAGCGCCTCCGTAACCTTGGCCACCACCTGGCTGCCCTCATTGACCGAGGCAATCGAGCTCTCAATCAGCCCCTTGGTGGCCTTGGCGGCCTCGTCGGACTTGGAGGCCAGGTTGCGCACCTCGTCGGCCACCACGGCAAAGCCCTTGCCGGCGGAGCCCGCCCGGGCCGCCTCTACCGCAGCGTTCAGAGCCAGGATGTTGGTCTGGAACGCGATGTTCTCAATGGCGGCAATGATCTTGGAAATCTCCTGGGAGGAGGTGGATATCCTCTCCATGGCCGTGTTCAGTTCCTTCACATACTCCACGCTGACGCCCAGCTGTCCGCCCGCCTGGTTGACAAACTGCCCCGCCTCCTCGGCGGCACTCGCCGTCTTCTGGGCGTTGGCGGAGATGTCGGTGATGGTGGCTGCCAGCTCCTCCACGGCGCTGGCCTGCTCCATAGAGCCCTGGCTCAGAGTCTGGGCCCCCATGGAGACCTGCCCGCTGGCAGAGGACACCTGACTGGCGGAGGCGTCAATCTGCCGGATGGTGTTGCTCAGCGACACCTTCAGCGTGCGCATAGACAGCAGGATACTCTGATAGCCGCCCACATAGGCGTCCCGCCGGCGGGACTGGATATCAAAGTTTTGATTGGCCATTTCGTTGAGCAAATAGTCAATGTCGTTGATGATGGTGTTCAGGCCGGCCACCATCTCCGCCGTGGAGCGGGTGAGCTCCGCCGTCTCGTCCCGGCCCACCGCCTGGGGGACGGGGGAGTCCAGATCGCCCTCCACCAGCAGCTTCATCCGCTCGGCGCAGGCCCGCATGGGCACGCTGATGTTGCTGGACAGCTTCAGCGCCACCACGATAGAGGCCAGGATGGAGGCCACAATGACCGCCACGTCGATAATCATGCCAAAGTATGTATCCGCCAGGAAATTCATCTTGGGCGAAGCGACGGCAAGGCTCCAGCCGTCGGTGCCGCCCACGGGGGCGTAGGCCAGGAAGCGGGGGCCGTCGGAGGCCTGGATGGTTCCAAAGCCGTTCTCCCCCCGGCGCATGGCCTCGTGCAGGGCGGCCCGGCTTTTCAGCGACTTGTCGCTCTGGGCCTCCCGCTCCACGTTTTGGGTGGTGATGGTGTCCAGGGTAATGTCAGCAATGGTGTCGCCCGACTTGTTGATCATATAGGCCCGGCAGTTCTTGCCAATCTTGATGGAGGAGACGATATCGTTGAGGAAGGTCTCCGGGGGCACAAAATAGACCACGCCCACGACCTGTCCGCCCTGGTTGCCGCCGGAGTAGATGGGGGCCGCCACCATAATGGACAGCTCGCCGGTGATCTTGCTGACCAGCGGCTCAGAGACATAGACATTGCCCTGCATGGCCTGCTTCACATACTCCCGGTCGGAGTAGTCCTTGCCGTCGAAAATACTGATGCCGTCCGCGCCGATGATGTTTCCCCGCTGGAAACCATGCATCCGGACGCGCTCGTCGATAATGGCCTGCTTTTCTTTCACAGACGTGTTCAGCTCAGACAGCTGGGGAATGCAGCCGGTGTCCATGGCCACATTTTTGTAGGCGGTCAGCTCCTGCTCCACGCGGTTTGAAGCCAGCACCACCATCTCGCTCATCATCTGGTCCACTGTTGCAATCGTGCTTCTGTAGTTCAGGGTGATACTGGAGGTCCCAACCAAAATCAGGGCAATCAAGACCGTTGCCATCAGACAAACTGTGATCTTCTTTCGGATGCTTTTCATCTCTCCACCTCATTTTGTTCTGGTCCGCAGGTCCGGGCCTACTTAGTCACCTCTATTATATCGGCCTAACAGCCCTCTTGTCAACGGTTTCCAGCCACTTCTTTCCCTTGTTCCGGCCAAATCACAGAGGGCCCGGGCCATACAGAATGGCCCGGGCCCTGAAAGGGACTCATATAATGGGGAGGGAATGGCTCACTTAATCATGGAGGCGACCTCAGCGGCGAAGTCGTCCTCGGCCTTCTCAATGCCCTCGCCGGTGGCGAAGCGGGTGAAAGCCTTCACAGTAATCTTGCCGCCCAGCTCCTTGGCCACAGCGGCCACGTGCTTCTCTACGGAGATTTTGTTCTCCTTGACGAAGGCCTGCTGGAGCAGGCAGTTCTCCTCGTAGTATTTGCCCAGCTTGCCCATGACGATGCCCTCCTTCACCTTCTCAGGCTTGGCGGCCATCTTGGGGTCGTTGGCCATAATGGCCAGCTGGATTTCCTTCTCCTTGTCCAGCACCTCCTGGCTCACGTCGGACTTGTCCAGGTAAGTGGGGTTCATGGCGCAGATCTGCATGGCCACGTCCTTGCCCAGCTCAACCACCTTGCCGGCGTCAATGCCCTCAACCTCCAGGTTGACCAGCACACCCACCTTGCCGTTCATGTGGACATAGGGCACGCTGACGCCAGAGGCGTAGCGGACAAAGCGGCGAATCTGGATGTTCTCGCCAATGGCCAACACCTTGTCGGCGGTAACGTCGGCCACAGTGCGGCCGGTGCCGGGGTAGGTGGCGGCCTTCAGGGTCTCCACGTCGGCAGGATTCTGGTCGGCCACCACAGAGGCCACATCCTTGACAAAGCCCTGGAACACGTCGTTCTTGGCCACAAAGTCGGTCTGGGAGTTGACCTCAATGAGGACGCCCACGCCGCTGTCAGACACCATGGCCAGAGACACGCCCTCGGCGGCCACCTTGCCGGCCTTCTTGGTCTGGGCGGCCAGACCCTTCTCACGCAGCCACTCAATGGCCTTGTCGAAGTCGCCGTCGGCCTCTACCAGGGCCTTTTTGCAGTCCATCATGCCAACGCCGGTCATCTCGCGCAGCTTCTGTACGTCTTTAGCAGTGATTGCCATAATATATTACCTCCAAATTGATTGATATCGCAATGTAGGGGCCGCCGCCCTCGGCGGCCCGTTTGCGATGCGGGGCGGCGAGGGCGCCGCCCCCTACAAAATGTCTGTTGTTTTATTATTCCGCAACGGCGGGGGCGGCAGCCTCCTCAGCAGGGGCGGCATCCTGGCCCTGGCGGCCCTCCTGGATGGCGTTGGCCATGACGGAGGAGATCAGCTTAATGGCGCGGATGGCGTCGTCGTTGCCGGGGATGACATAGTCAATCTCGTCGGGGTCGCAGTTGGTGTCCACAATGGCCACGATGGGGATGTGGAGCTTGCGGGCCTCGTTGATGGCGTTGCGCTCCTTGCGGGGGTCCACCACAAACAGGGCGCCGGGGAGCTTGCGCATCTCGGTCACGCCACCCAGGTACTTCTCCAGCTTGGCGATCTCACCCATGTGCTTGATGACTTCCTTCTTAGGCAGCATGTCGAAGGTGCCGTCCTCCTGCATCTTCTTCAGCTGGGCCAGACGGTCCACACGGCCCCGCATGGTCTTGAAGTTGGTGAGCATACCGCCCAGCCACCGGGCGTTCACCCAGTACATGCCAACCCGGCTGGCCTCCTCCTTGATGGCCTCCTGGGCCTGCTTCTTGGTGCCCACGAACAGCAGGGTCTCGCCCTTCTCCCCCAGGGAGCGGACGAAGTTGTAGGCCTCCTCCAGCTTCTTAACCGTCTTCTGGAGATCAATAATATAGATCCCTTTGCGCTCGGTGTAGATGTAGGTGGCCATCTTGGGGTTCCACCGGCGGGTCTGGTGGCCGAAGTGTACGCCGGCCTCCAGCAGCTGCTTCATAGATACGACTGCCATAGTTTGTTTCCTCCTGTTTTTCAGTTAGTCTTCTGGGGGCATCATGTCCTCCGCCAACCCGGTTTGCCCGGGCACCGGGCGGAAAATCCGCACTCCCACGCATAATGCCTTGGTAGTATACCACATCTGTTTTTCCATTGCAACAGTTTTTTCCTGATTTACAGGGAATTATTCCGAATTGTTCCATAGCTTGCGGCCAGAGCGCCCGGCAAAGTCTATATCCCTTTGAAATCCCGCTTTTTTTCAAAAAAGGGCTTGACTCCTGAAAAAAACCTGTTATAATACATGATGCTGTTTCACTGACCAGGGCAGCGATACCTATGCAGTAGTATCGAAGTGGTCATAACGAGCACGACTGGAAATCGTGTAGCCTGATAAGGGCTCGAGGGTTCGAATCCCTCCTACTGCGCCACAAGAGAAAGCCTAGAGCCGCAACGGTTCTGGGCTTTTCTCATGCCCATTTGGCGAATGAATGAGCATTCAATATATTCGCCAAATCAGCTGGAATATACAGTATTTTATACGCTGTGGTGCCGAAATGGTGCCCGGCACCACAAATCAACTCATAAAGAGCAGCATAAAAATATGGGGTTTCGCAGCGTTGCGACGCTGCGGCGGCCGTGAAAATGTTGTTTGGTGCTGTGCACCAAACAACATTTTCGCGGCCATTTTTCTTATCCTTGTCCTAATACCGCTTGATGATAGGTGTCCAAAACCACCAGCTTGCGCTCCAGGCGAACATCCACATATTGAGCGGTCACGCTATCCAGGTTGGAGGACAGATTTAACTGGATGCCTGCCCCTTTCAGACTGTGCCCTAAAATCTGGCTGACCGTAAAAAAGTCTCCTGTAAGCTCGTGCATATTGGTAGCTGCACTGTGCCCATATAGTATAATAAGGACAAAGACGGAAACCCTTGTGGCTCAAGGGGATTCGGATTTGTCCTTATTCTTTTTCCACTAAAAAACGGCCTTGAAATGGGGCCTACGGGAGGGGGTGATAACCAGGGGCTGCACTTAAAGGACAAATTTTTTCGGATCACGAAGGAGGTCAAAAATGGGTTCCTGGGGCATCACCATGAGAGAAAGCGACTACGGCCTGGACCTGCTGGGGACAGTCGCAGCGTCACAACTGAAGCAGGTGGATTTCTCTATTTTCAACACAGCAGAGGCCATTGAATTGTTGCGGCAAGATATTCTAGAGGAAATTAAACGAGCCAACCGGGGCTGCCCCCCGGAAAAGCTGGGCTACTACATCAACGCAAATTTCCCGCGAGATTTTGCCCATGCGGCGCTCCTGATTGCCGAGTGTCTGGCTGACTACTACCGCACCGGGGAGCTGACTGTTACCGAGTACATTGGTAAGAACTGTGACCCGGTAGACCACCACATCAAAGAGGTTACCGTCACAAAAGATGATTTGCAGCTTCTTCTGGGTGAACTGCGGAAAGCCCAGGACCCAAAACATGAAATTTATCAATCGTGGTTCAAGGAGGAAACCCGGCAAGCATGGCTGAAACATATTCAGTCCGTACAGCGGACATTAGAGGAGGCCAGCCAAAGAAAGCCGTCCATCTCCAATCAGCTTAAAAATGCCGTCAAACGGGTAAGCACATGGGCCTCATGCCCAATCGGGAGAACCCCACCGACAGTGGGGACTTTATTGCCGGGACTTTCCTGCTGTGCGGCTTTGAGGGGGAACGCTTCGCCTCCCTGACCACTGACCAGCGGCGTGAGTTTGAAGCCTACTTCGCCGTGTCCGGCCCGGAGGGAGGCGATAAAGATTGACAGCCCGCTGCCTGCTCCGCCGTCTGCTGGTTCCGCCCTAATACATAGCACCCCCATAGCAGACTCAAAAAATTTTGAAGGAGAATGATCGCCATGAAAATAGAGCGAATCGCAACGCTGCTGTGTACCGCCGCGCTGCTTCTGTGCGCGGCCTCACCCCCCGCCCTGGCTGCGGACCGTTCCGCCGCCTGCTACTACCCGGTGGAGGTGGAATCCTATACCGCCGGGGACTTTGACCAGCCCCGCATCCGCAAGGTCTACCAGCTCTCCCTGTCGGACGATCCGGCCGGCATCCCCACAGAGGACTTTGAGGAATACGGGATGACGTTCCACCTCATGGAGATGACCCGGAAAGACGAGGTGGGCGTGGACACCCAGCCCCTTACCAAGACCATCACCACGGACAGCGCCACCGGCGATCTGGGAGAGATTTTGAAACAGCTCGCCCCGGAGATCGAGGTGGAGACGGAGGACGGCTATGCCGGAGTGCTGAAGCTGGACTACAACAGCGTCCAGGCGGAAGTCAAGGGCTACAAGACCTCCACCCGGACTCTCTCCGCCAGCCGGACCTACCCCAATCTGTCCGACGCGGACCTGTCCCTGGTCCCCAAGACGGTGACAGAGGGCGGCAGGACCCTCAATCTGGCAGATGTGAAGTGGTCCAGCGCCCCCGATATGGAGGGCGAGGACACGGTGGTGCGCTATACCGCCACCGCCAGCTATACCGGCTCCGTCAGCAGCCGCCACGCCACCGGCTACACGGTCAAAGCGGACTACACCGGCGAGGTCGCCAAAACAAGCTGCGAGATCGTGACCTATACCGCCATCTTCGGCTGTACGGACGTACCCTATCACGAGACGGACACCAGCACACCCCAGGACAGCGGCTTGACTAAAACGGATGCGTCTCAGGAGACGGCCCCAGCTTCCCGGAACGGTTCTGCCCCCTCCACGCTGCTCTCCGTACTCGGCTGTGCGGGCGGCATTCCTGATCTGTTCGGGGAGCGGTTTTTCAATTCAACATGGAGGAGTGATGTCTATTCTGGACAAAACCCGTATGGTGAGAGCGCCCCCCAACATTCTGCCGCCTGACGGTTTGTCCTGGGGGCAGTTTTTATGTTCAATCACCCAATCAATCTAACAACAAATAGGAGGTAATTTAATGGAATTTTTCACTTCGGCTATTGGAACTCTCAAGGTCCTCGTGATCGCCCTGGGCGCTGGCCTGGGCGTGTGGGGCGTCATTAACCTGCTGGAAGGCTACGGCAATGACAACCCCGGAGCCAATGCTCATGTACGGTAAAGAAGCAAGCAACCGAAAACAAGAGATAGACCGCCAGCACCACACTATTCCGAACCAAAGAAACAAAAGACCAAAAGATAAGCATTATGGAAATGTGCATAACAGGCTATGGAATCATGGATAACTCTATTCACAGCACATGGAAAAGCTAAAGTGCAGCTTTCCCACGTTCTGCAAACAGAGTTACCCACAATTCCAAAAGACAGCCAGTTATACACATTCCCATAATGCCGACTACGGCGGAACTCACACCTATCTTTCTTTCATAAAACAAAATTAAAAGCAAGGTATTGACATCTTGCTTTTAATGTGCTATGATACCTCATGAAAGGGAAAGGAGGTGCTGAATTGAACGATAACCTTACCAGCGGGCAACTCATAAAACAGCTCCATGACGCAATCGAAAGACAGGCAAATAATTCCTTGCGTCAGAACGACTTGACTATGGTTCAAGTATGGGTGTTGCTGTCACTGAACGAAAAAGACGAAAAGACCTACTCATTCAAAGAACTGGAACGCATTTTAGGGGTAGCACAATCTACTTGTGCCGGAATCGTAAACAGGCTTGCATTAAAGAAACTGGTTGACTGTTTTACCGACCCAAACGACAAGCGAATGAAACTTGTCCGAATTACCCCGGCAGGTGAAAAATGCTGTCAGGACGCTATACAAAATAGCAGAAAAGTGGAACAAACCATGTTTCACGGACTATCTGAAGAAGAACAGACCACGTTTCACAATCTGCTCCAAAGGATATACGAGAACATGAAATAAATGCCCGCCCAAGCCTGCGGGCATTTATCCCAAACAAATTGATAGTGTGCTTTCATAAAAGGCTGATGAAGAATCAAAAAGAGGATTGTCATTGATAGAAACCCGTTATAAAGCGGGTATTTATAAAAACCAATTCAATAGCTTGCTTTTGACAAGCATACAAGGAGGAAATTTTATGGAACAAAAATCACTGGAAGTATTTGAATCAATGCCTGTACCAAAAGCAGTATTCAAGAACGCCTTGCCCGCTATGGCGGCTATGCTCATGGTATTAGTCTACAATCTGGCTGATACATTCTTTATCGGTCAGACCCATGACGCATTACAGGTTGCCGCAGTTTCCCTTGCAACGCCTGTATTTCTGATATTTATGGCACTAGGAACAGTGTTCGGAATGGGCGGCACTTCGGTTATCTCCCGTGCGTTGGGAGAGGGAAGAAAGGACTATGCAAAGAAAGTATGCTCTTTCTGTATGTGGGGCTGCGTGATTGTGGGTGTGGTTATGGCGGCTCTGTTCTTGATTTTTATGGAGCAGATACTTTCCCTTATCGGGGCAAGTTCCGATACATGGGATTTAGCTAAAACCTATCTAATGATTGTTGTATGCAGCGGGCCTTTTGTGCTTATCTCCAACTGTTATGCCAATGTAATCCGTACAGAGGGAGAATCAGGGCGGGCTTGTATAGGGCAGCTTTTAGGAAACTTGCTGAACGTAGTTCTTGACCCGATTATGATTTTAGGTTTTGGGTGGAATATCGCCGGGGCTGCTATCGCCACCGTGATCGGGAACGTGTTCGGGGCAGGATATTACATTTCCTATTTTCTCCGTGGAAAATCAAGCCTTAGTGTCCGGCTGAAAGATTTTACCTTAAGGGAAAAGGTTTGCAGCAGCGTGCTTGCCATTGGCGTACCCGCTGCATTAGGATCTATGCTGATGAGCGTTTCACAAATCATTATCAACAGTCAAATGGCAGAATACGGCGATATGGCGATTGCCGGAATGGGTGTTGCGATGAAAGTTGTAACGATAACAGGCATGGTATGTATTGGGCTGGGGCAGGGCGTACAGCCTCTGCTGGGATATTGTGTAGGCGCAAAGCTATGGAAACGGTTCAAGGACGTGTTTAAGTTCTCTTTCATTTTTTCCTTCATTTTAGGCGTTGTCTTGACCGTTATCTGCTACCTGTTTACAAACCAAATCGTCAGTGCATTTTTAGCTGATGTGACAGCTTTTGATTACGCCGTCCAGTTTGCGAAAATCTTACTTACAACGAGTCCCATTTTCGGCGTGTTCTATGTCCTTACCAACGCTTTACAAGCTATGGGAGCAGCCACAGCTTCGCTGGTTATCAATTTGAGCCGACAGGGAATCATTTTCATTCCCGTCCTGTTCATTCTGAAAGCAGTCTTAGGACTTACCGGGTTAGTTTGGGCGCAGCCAGTAGCCGACATTCTTTCGATATTGCTTGCGGCTGTTTTGTATGTCAACACATACAAAAAGTTAAGCATACAGAAAACCGAAACGCCAAGTGAAGCATAAGAAATCAAAAAAACATAGCGATTGGGAGGTAAAAGAAATGCCATGAATTGCACAGAAGCATACAAGGAACATATCGAATATACATTTAATGCCTTTTGCAGAGTGGTTATATATTATGCAGCTATCAACGCATGGCGTGACAGGGATAAGCGGCGGCAACGGGAAGTATCCCTTGAATATCTCACCGAGGAAAAGTTTTACCCGTTCAGCACATCAGATACTTATTTCATACTTGGTCTGCGTTGTCCACGATGATGGTGTCCTTGGAGTGCAAATCCGTAAAAACCCGGCTCTTGTAAGCGAGGTCATAGCGGCCCTCCGGTCTCCACCACTCCACAAGATCGCCTCGGGCTTTGTGGTAAGCGGAGAGTTTCATCAGGCACAGGTTGGGCCAGTGGTGGCCGTCCACGTCGCAAAGGGCTACTCTCACAGCGAACCATCCTTTCCCAGCACATCGGTGATGCCATAAAAAGAGGCGGCATAGTCGTAGTGGATGCCGCGAATCTCAAAGTGGGTATCAGGGATCACGTCACCACTCTGCGCGTCCCGTTTCAAAACGGTCAAAGTCGGGAGCTTTTTATCAGAAGCGGTCACAGTGACCGTACCGCCGCCGTTGATGGTGGCCTGATCCACATGGGCGATCACCGGCTCGGTGAGCGCAGCGAAAGGCGGCGGAGCAGACACTTCAAAAAAGGCATACATCCCCTCGGTCACATCGGTAACGGTGATGGAACCGTCCGCTTTGGTGGCCTCAGTGCCGATGATCTGGCCGTCTTTGACAATATTGAATACCGCGTCAGGGAGGGGATTGCCGCTGTCATCCAGTTTCATGAGTTTGATCTTGACCTTGGCGTCATTTTCAAAAACCAAAGCCACATCAGTCTTGCCGTCCCACACAAAGGTCTGTTTTGTCTTATTGACATCGGGACTCTTGGTGTAATTCTCCGGGGGTGTGATCTCCTCGGCGGTAAAGCTGCCGAGAGGCATATCCTTCCAAGGCACGTCTGTCAGGTAGCCGCCCTCGCCGGTGACGTAGGTTCCGGTGAAGTCATTGTCCACGCCGGTAATCTTGATAACCGCTCCGGCAAGACCCCTGGTGGGATTGTCTGCATCCACCTTGCGGATGCTGCCCTCGCCGGTGATCTCAGGGGTATCGCTGAAGGTAACAGTCACAGTCTTATTGCTTCCGTTGGGCACAGTGACATACTGCGGCCCTGCGTTGTCAATTTGGTAGTCCTCCGGCGCTTCCAATTCAACGATGGCGTAGGTATTCGCTTCCAGCTTGGATATGGTAACAGTACCGTCGCTGCCTGTCACCACTTCCTTGGAATAGGAGCCATTTTCAGAGGACACCTTGAACCGCGCTCCGGGCAGACCCTTGTTGGGGTTGGTGCTGTCTACCTTCTTGATAATCAAGTCGTACAGCTCACGGGTCACGGTCAGTTCGCCAATCATGATGGCCTGCACATCATTTGCCGGATGATAGCTGGTGCTGGAGCCAGTATAAGCGTACTCATTGACGGTGCAATCACCCCATACGCCCTGCGCTCCCAGGTCAAGGATATACTTCGCCCGGTCGCGGAAGGACTTATCGCCCATTACATCGTCAATGCTGGAGTAATTCGTGTGCTCCAGATTGTTGTAGACGCACATCAGTTCCTCGGCACAGGCAGTCACGGGATCGGACAACAGGCCGGCCTTGTAGCGCCAGACGATGGCCTGCACCCAGGCGTTCATGGTCCAGGTGTAGCCGCTGTCCCATACATCATCCACACCCAGGGCGTGGGCCTGATCGGTGAAGTTCCCGGTGGAATGGGCATAGAAGTAGGCCATCATGGTGGTCACGGTGGGGTCGGTAACCGGCTGGGGATGGCCCCAGGTCTGGCCCTCCAGCGACCAGCCCATGCCCTTGCCCTTTTCGGCACAGAAGCCCATGGTGCTCTTTCCGTTGAGGCCAAAGTGCATCTGGTGGAGATGGCAGGTTCCCAGGGCCGGGGAGTCGTACTTGACCCCGTTGTGGGTACAGTCGTCCATCTTGATTGTACCCGGCATGGCGATGCCGCTGTCTGGTGAAGAGACAGCACCGGCAGGGACAGCCAGTATGCTGAGAAGGGTGGCAACCGCCAAAATCAATGCGTAGATTCGTTTTTTCATATAGCCTCCAATCATGTCTGCGCATGAAAGGAGGCTGCAACTCCCCAAAAGAGTTGAAAAACGTCCTCCTTTCATGCTCTTTTGGAATTTGTTTTCCGGTTCTCTTTTGGGAAATATAAAAACCGCCTTGACCGCAGCAAGACGGTTACAGGGAAAAGTATCTCAATTTGATGCGTTTTGGCATAAAAAAGGTCTCTCACTCGGTGAAAGACCTTTGCTGATGATATGCTATTATGCGTAGAAATTGACGCTGTTTGGTATGCCGACGAACATATAGCAGTAGGTTATACCGTCGTACTGGGTCACCCCTACGCCAATGCAGTCACACCTGGGGTCGATCATGGTCTCGAAATGACCGAGGGAGTTGATCCAGTTATCAACAGCGCGCTGGGCGGCATTAGCTGTGCCGGTGAATACAGTAAGGTTATCGCCGAAGCCGTAGGGGTAGCCAGCGGCGGCAGCAGCTTGACCCTCCTCTGGAGCGTGATGCCAGGTGTAGCGCCGATTGGAACAAGTTTGGGCGGCGTCCATCAGGGCCTCATTGACAGGCAGTTCCGCAACGCCATTTTCCCTGCGGACCTGATTGATAAGCCGGATCATCTCCTGGCGAATCTCCATATTGTCCGTCAGAGCGGCGCTGGATTCACCGGCAGGAGAGGAGGGGGCGGCAGCTTCCACGGTGATGGTCACGCTTCCTGTCCGCCCGTCCGGGGCGGTTACAGTGACGGTGGCTTTGCCGGGGGCCTGGGCCTTGGCCGTCCAGTGCCCCAGCACATTTTCCACACGCATAACGGCGGGATCGCTGGAGACTGCGGTACAGCCCGACTCCGATACCATCAGTCCGCTGCTTTCACCAGCTTTCAGCGTGTTCCCCTTGTAGCTGCTCACCCGGATGGACGTATCCGCAGGGGCCTCGCCGGTATAGGGGGCATCGCTGTCGATCTGGACCGATTTGCCGTCCCAATACACGTTGAAGCTCACCATCTGCCCGATGTCCCGGAGCTTGACGTAGTTGTAGCCGCCGATGTTGTAAGTCTCCATCTGGACGGCCGCCCCGTCCACATAGGCCCGCTGGGGGGCGTACTCCGCAATGACTCCTGCGGCATAGGCGGTGCCGCCGCCAAACAGAACCGCTCCAACCAGCATACCCATCGCAAACGTAACATACCTGTTTTTCATGTTGACGCCTCCATCTCTGTCTTTCTATTAGTTAGCTATACCTAACCAATTATATCATAACAGAGATTCCAATATTTGTCAAGCGGTTTCGCGAAGTTTTTTTAACTTTCGACGCCTTTTACACACCAGCGATACTCCCGCTCATTTTTCACGCAGGTATAGAGGGTGATCTGGTTGTCGCTGGTGGAAGCGGTCCCGCTGTTGTCCGTCTCGCTGACCTTCTCCACGCTGGTGACAGAGTAGGTGCGGGTTCCCTCCCTGGTGGTGAGGGTGATGCTGTCCCCGATGTTCAGCGTGTGGATTTTCCCGAAATAGGAGTTGGTCCCCCGGTTGTGGGCGGCCAGACAGACGTTGCCGGCCCAAATGCTGGTGTCGGTGAAGTGGCCCATCCCCTTAGCCAGCGCCGCGCTGTCCGTCCCCTGGACGATCTTGGCGGTAAGGCCGATGGCCGGGATGCGCAGAGTCCCCAGGGTCCCGTTCTTGTAGTAGCTGTCCTGGGTCACATCCGTAAATCCAACGCCGCCGCTCCCCGTCCAGGTGCTGGTGGAGAAGCTGCCGGGGACGCTGGGGCGGGCAGAGCCGTCCACGCCGGGCAGGGTGGTGTAGTCCATATTCCCCAGACTGTTGACCAGTCCGCCGTCCATACCTCCGGGAGCGAGGTTGGGGGCAAGGTACTCGCCGGAACCGGGGAGGTAGCTGGTAGGTGTTCCGAAACCGGGCGGCATCAGGGCGGCGGTCTTGCTCCGGTTCACATTCTGATCTTCCTCCTGGCAGATAACCTCCTGGGAGGTGGGCCTGCCGAACAGGTAATCGTCCGCTCCGTCAAACCCATAATATGATGGTCAACTGGGTCATAGTTTTTGCCAACATATTCGGTGACAATCAGCTCCCCGGTGCGGTAGTAGTCCGCCAGACACTCCGCGATCAGGAGCGCCGCATGGGTGAAATCGTTTGGAAAGTTGGCGTTAATGTAGTAGTCCAGTTTTTCCGGGGGAGCGCCCCGGTTGGCCCGCTTGATCTCCTCCAGAATATCCTGTCACAGTAGTTCAATGGCCTCTGCTACATGGAAGATGGCGAAGTCTGCTGCTTTCAGTTGTGTAGCGGTAATAGTGTCCAACAGGTCCAGGCCGTAGTCACTTTGACGTTCTAAAATGCCCCAGGCTCCCATTTTTAACCTCCCAATTTAAGAAATTTTTTCAAACAGTGCTTACATACCACATCAGGGGAAAAAGAAACTTCGCAATCCTGCATACTCGTTTCGTAAAAGTCGCTGTCATGCTGGTATCGTCCGCATAGGGATTTTTCGGTAGCAAAATAATGAAATTTTGCCGTGGGGTGCAGTCTACCGTCAAAGACGGGCAAGCACCAATATTCATATCATACTCCATGCTGCACACTCCACGCCTCCAGTAAAGATACGATCACTTCCTCCATCTGCTGGGCGGTATAGGACTGCGGGAAGTATTGATGCAGCCTCGTTTGCTTGAGAACCACCTGCACAGCGGTAGGATGTTCCGCTGACAAAAGGCTCTCAATGACGGTGACGGTCAGAGTACCGTCCTTACTGTGCTGTTTGATTTTTACAAGTTGGCCTTTGACCGGAATTACATTCAGCTTATCCATTACTGACACAAGGTCCGTCTGTTCCTGTTCCGTTAGTACGGAAATATAGTCAGCGGCGGTGCTGAAGGATAGCTTATTCTCGTCTACCAAAGCCAGCAGGGGAGGAATTAGCTTGGTTAAGGCTATGTATCGGGTTACGGTCAGGCCACAGCTTTCACCGGCATCTTGGGCGATCTTATCCCGCGCGGGCAACTTTGGAACGCCGCGTTCTAAAGTGAGATCACGCCGCTGGCCCTGATGTTTCAAGGCTTCCAGTTTCATTTTGTAGGCAAAGGCTTTTTCGCTGGGCAGGATTTTCTCGCGCTGGAGGTTGAAATCAACCATGATAATAGTCGCTTCATCATCCAGCGTCCGAACAAATACTGGCATGGTAGCCTTACCCGCCAACTCGCTCCCCCGCTTGCGCCGGTGGCCCGCTATGATCTCATAGCCGCCTTCTGACCGAGGACGAACGATACCGGGAGAGAGAACGCCGCTTCTTGCGATACTCTCCACCGTTTTCTGCATTGCTTCATCTTCCCGCACCTGGAAGGGATGATTTTTGAAAGGAAACAACTCTGACAGAGGAATCTCCTGCACCAGATTACCGTTGGCCTCTGCCGGTCCGCTTGTCTGAAACAAAGTGTCATAGCCGGTCAACTGTATCTTGCTGGCGCTGCTTTTCATGCCAGAACCTCCCGCGTCAACGCGGCGTATGCGGCGGAGACTTTACCAGCAGGGTCATGGAGGTAGATACTCCGGCCCTCTGCGCTGGTTTCCGCCGCCCGGATGGACAGAGGGATAATACTGTCAAAAATCCGTACACCGCCACCATAGGCATTCCTCAACAAATCTACGATCTCGCGGGAGTAGTTGGTCCGCATATCCGCCATAGTGATGAGAATACCCGCAATATCCAAATGAGGGTTGATTTTCAGTTTCACTTTTGATATGGTATGAATAAGCTGTTCAAGACCTTTGATGGAGAGGTAGTGCGCCTGCATGGGAATTACCACTTCGTCAGCAGCGGCTAAGGCATTGATGGTCAGCATCCCCAGGGACGGGCAGCAGTCCAGCAGGATCACATCGTACTGCTCCCGGACGCTGTTCAGATATTCGCGCAGGATTGTCTCACGGCTCATGGTATTCACCAGCGTGACCTCCAGGCCAGACAATTCGATGTTGGCCGGGAGAAGATCAACGCCCTCTGTCTGATGAATGATACCCATTCCAGGGGACACAGGCTTATCCGTAATGATAAAGCCCAGCACATCGGCAAGGGTCCCTTCGAGCTGGTCCAGTTGCTGATAGCCCAGGCTGGCGGTAAGCGAACCCTGGGGGTCTACGTCCACCAGGAGGACCTTCTTGCCTTCCCGTGCCAGTCCGATTCCCAAATTGACTGCCGTTACGGTCTTGCCGACTCCGCCTTTCTGGTTACAGATTGCCGTGATTTTGGCTGTTTTGCTCATTTTGGCCTCCTTCTATGTTCATAGAATAAAAACAGGACTAAACCAGTGCGCCCCTTGCTGTGGGGTGTTTCTGATTTAGTCCTATTTTAACAGGCCCATCATGGAA
>CATKXO010000028.1 GCA_949840775.1 uncultured bacterium
GGAGGAGCCATGGAGCACAATGGGGAACTCGGGCAGACGCTTGACAATCTCTTCCAGGATGTCGAAGCGCAGGGGGGGCGGGACCAGGATACCCTTCTCATTGCGGGTGCACTGCTCGGGCCGGAACTTGAAAGCGCCGTGGCTGGTGCCGATGGCGATGGCCAGAGAGTCGCAGCCGGTCTTGGAGACGAACTCCTCCACCTCTTCGGGGCGGGTGTAGTGGGAATCCTCAGCGGAGACCTGGACCTCGTCCTCCACGCCGGCCAGAGCGCCCAGCTCGGCCTCGACGACCACACCGTGGTCGTGGGCATACTCCACGACCTTCTTGGTGATCTCGATGTTCTCGGCAAAGGGCTTGGAGGAGGCGTCGATCATGACGGAGGTAAAGCCGTCGTCAATGCAGGACTTGCAGGTTTCAAAGGTGTCGCCGTGGTCCAGATGGAGCACGATGGGAATCTCGGGGCACTCGATAACGGCAGCCTCCACCAGCTTCACCAGGTATGTGCGGTTGGCGTAGGCGCGGGCGCCCTTGGAGACCTGGAGAATCACAGGGGCCTTTTCTTCGCGGCAGGCCTCGGTGATGCCCTGAATAATCTCCATGTTGTTGACGTTGAAGGCACCGATGGCATAACCGCCGTGGTAGGCCTTCTTGAACATTTCGGTAGAAGTAACAAGGGGCATGGGAATAACCTCCTTATAATTTAGTCCCCTTTATTTTACCACATTTTCCCCAGATTGCAACATCCCAGCGGGAAAAATCTCCACACGGACAGGCTTTGCTTTTGTGGGATTTGTGAATGCTTACATCGGCCTCAGATTTTGATTGAGCCGGTCCACCATCCAGGCAATCCGCTTTTCCCGCCCGGCCTCTGTCCTGGCGTCGAAATACGCCCGGGTGTAAGTCTTTCTGACCGACAAGGGCATGGCCTGAAAATTTGTCCAGGCGGGTTCATGTCCCTCCAGTAGCGCGGACACATGGGCAATCTGCTCCTCGGTGACTACCATGGGGTCCGGCACGTCCCACTGGCCGTTTTTCTTCGCCTGCTCTACTTTCTCTCTGCCGAACTCGGTCATGAGTCCCCGTTCCTCCAGGCTTTGAACCAGCGCCTTGTTCTTCTCTGACCACCTGCTTTTTTTCCGCCGCTGGGAAAAATATTTTTTGTATGTCCTGCCGTCAATGCTCTGCATCTGCCCGTCAATCCATCCAAAGCAGAGCGCCTCTTCCAGCGCCTCCCCTGCCTTGACCGTCTTGGGGCCGCCGGCCTTGCCGAACAGGAGCCAGACGCCGCCGCTGGATATGCAATGTTCAGAAAGCCAGACTCTGAACTCCTCACGGCTGGTAAATTGCAATACATCGCTCACTTTTTTTCCTCCTCAATTCAAGGAAGCGCCGATTGTTTCTCTCGATCTCCGGTCTTTATAAACTCTATCAGTTTCTCCACATCATTAAAATCATCATAATCGCCGTTGATTCCCTCCCTGTGATACACGATTCCCCTCTTTTCGTTCTCCTCCAGGCAGTCAAGCAGCCTGTCCACGCCGTACCGCTTGATAAACAGCGTAAAACCATATGGTTTAATTTTGCTCAGCAATCCCTTTTTGCAGGTCTCCTCACAGGCATAGCAGTGTGAAATTCCTCGCTCCCTGGAGCACCTTCTGTTTTCACACCGGCCTCTGTCAGGACACCGGCCTGAGTCACAGCCGCCGCACTCCACATTCTCCGAACACAGGCAGCACGCAAGCCCGCATCTGGCGATTCCCAGCTCCCGTTTCATGGTTTTCTCCTTTCCGGCAGTTTACAGCGCGCCCTTCGGACAGTTTTTCACACACGCAAAGCAGAGAATACACTCTGTGCCGTTCTTCCGCTTTCTGGAGTTATCCGTCATATCCACGTCCATGGGGCAGACCTGCCTGCACCTGCCGCAGGAGACGCACTTTTCGGTGTCGCAGGTCACCCGGAGCAGGGAAAAATAGCTCATAGGCTTCAGGAATACGGTGATGGGGCATATGTACTTGCAGAATGCCCGGTTGTCCTGGAAGGCGAAGGCCAATGCAATCCCCACCCCGTAGTACGCCAGGTTGCCGGTGAGGAAGGCCCAGAACATAATCCGCTCCAGATTGCCCACATGGGCCAGGAAGAGGGCGGCCACAAACACCAGGGAGGCCGCAAACGTGACATACCGAATCCATCCGATGGGTTTCCGGGGCCTGCGGGGCGTCTGATAGGGGAGAAAGTCCAGCACCATGGCCGTCCAGCAGGCGTAGCCGCACCACCCCCGGCCAAAAATCAGCGGCCCGAAAATCTTGGCCACCGCGTAGTGGATGGTGGCCGCCTCGAACACCCCGGTAAACAGGTAGTACCAAAAGCCCTCAATCTGCATGTTTTCCTGGCAGATCAGCCCCAGGTAAACCAGCATATACAGCCCCACCAGCAGCTGGGCTACCCGCCGGGCGTGGGGGTGCTTCCGGATGAACAGGAAAATGCCCAGCGAGACGGAGCAGCCGATATAGCTGAAATTGAACAGGTAAAACAGGTTGTCCAGCGTCAGCCACAGGGTGACTGCCACCGCCTCAAAAATTGCCAGCATCATCACCGGCAGCCAGTATTTCTTCATGGTATTTCCCCCTGCCCCTCCCGTTTTCATTCCAATATTACCACCAGCAGCGCTAAAATTCAAGGCAGAGTCGGTGATTCTTTCCGTTTACAACAGCGGAAAACTCTGCTATAATATTCCTGTTTCGAGCTGTTACCTGTTCCACAACGGATATTTTGAATTTGGAGGTAATCAACATGAGCAACACATTAAAGGGCGCCCTGATTATCGGTCAGTCTGGCGGCCCCACCTCGGTCATCAACGCCAGCGCCTACGGTGTCATCCGCACCGCTCTGGACTGCCCCGACATCACCGCCGTCTACGGCGCGGCCCACGGCATCAAGGGCGTGCTGAACGACAAGCTGTACGACATGTGTCAGGAGGATGCCAAGGAGCTGGAGCTGCTGCTCAACACCCCCTCCTCCGAGCTGGGCTCCTGCCGCTACAAGATTGCCGACCCCGACGCCGACGACACCGACTACAAGCGCATCCTGGAGATTTTCAAAAAGTATGACGTGCGCTACTTCTTCTACAACGGCGGCAACGACTCCATGGACACCTGCAACAAGATTTCCAAGTATATGCAGAAGGTGGGCTACGAGTGCCGCATCATGGGCGTGCCCAAGACCATCGACAACGACCTGTTCGGCACCGACCACTGCCCCGGCTTTGCCTCCGCCGCCAAGTATATCGCCACCTCCTGCGCCGAGGTGTATAAGGACGCCCGGGTGTATGACACCGGTATGGTGACCATCATCGAGATCATGGGCCGTCACGCCGGCTGGCTGGCCGGTGCTGCCGCCCTGGCGGGTGTGGTGGGCTGCGCCCCCGACCTGGTCTACCTCCCCGAGGTGGACTTCGACATGGACAAATTCCTGACCGACGTGGACCGCATCTATAAGGAGAAGGGCAACTGCATCGCCGCCGTCTCCGAGGGCATCCACTACGCCGACGGCTCCTTCGTCTCCGAGGCCAAGACCTCCGCCACCGACGGCTTCGGCCACGCCCAGCTGGGCGGTCTGGCCGCGCTGCTGGCCAGCGTGGTCAAGGAGAAGACCGGCGCCAAGGTCCGGGGCATTGAGCTGTCCCTGCTCCAGCGCTGCGGCGCCCACGTGGCCTCCCGTACCGACATCGACGAGTCCTTCCTGGCCGGCAAGACCGCCGTGGAGGCCGCCGTGGCCGGCGAGACCGACAAGATGGTGGGCTTCGTCTGCACCCGCGAGGGCGGCTACAAGTGCCAGACCAAGCTGTTCAACCTCTCCGAGGTGGCCAACTTCGAGAAGAAGGTCCCCCTGGAGTGGATCAACGCCGAGCACAACGGCGTGACCCAGGCCTTCATCGACTACGCCCTGCCCCTCATCCAGGGCGACGCCAAGGCCCCCACCGAGAACTCCCTCCCCCGCTTCGCCCGTCTGAAGAAGGTCCTGGCCAAGTAATTTCCCAAGCGAAGGCCCGCCCCATCGGGGCGGGCCTTTTCATTCTTTAGAAAGAGCCTTAACATATTGCTCAAGAATAAATTCAATTTGCTTCGCAGTTGAACGTTTATTTTTTTCGGCCTCAAGCTTTATTTTTTCCAATAACTCAGAGTTAATCCGCATGGTAAACCGCGTCTGGTCGTCTCGAGTATATGGGTCGATGTTCTTCATAGAGGAAACCTCCTTTTTACGTCATTATGACACCAAAAAGAAAAAAAGTAAAGGAATCATATTGACACCAAAAGCAAGACATGATAATATTATAAAGAAAGGTGGTGTCAATGAGATGACATATCAGGAAGCGTTCATAGATTTGCAGGATTCAGCCGGCCGAATCAGCGACGGCATAAACGCTATTGGCATTATGACAATGGGGCTGGCTCAAGTGAGAGACCCCTATGCGGATGGTTTCAATGCAATTTGGAACTATCTGGTTGACGCTGAACAAGATTTTCAAAAACGACTTGCAGCTTGTCAGAATACGGAGACAGGCTAATCAAAAAAGCTCAGCTGCCGGTCCTCATAGCTCCGGGTGGCGGCGGAGATGATGTGGCGCATCTCATACAGCAGCCCCAGCTCCTGACACCGGCTGGAGAACAGCTCCCACAGCTCCTTGGCCCTGGGGCTGGAGCAGTAATAGCGGGCGCCGTACCGCTTGCGGTACCGCTCCCCCATCCCCGGAAAGGCTCGGTCCAGGCCGTTGAGGAAGTAGTCACGCTGGCCCTCTCGCATGGTGACCCCGAAGGCGGCGTAGACAAATCTGGCCCCCGCCTGGGCGGCACTGTCCACCACGGACAGGACGTTTTCCGCCGAGTCCTCCACATAGGGCAGGACGGGCATGAGGAGCACACCGGAGAAAACACCGGCTCTGGACAGCTCCTCCAGGGCCCTGAGCCGCCGGCTGGGGAGCGGCGCGTGGGGCTCAACCTTAGCGGCCAGTTCGTCATTTGTGGTAGTAACGGTCAACTTGCAGATCACCGGAGAGTGGTCCTGAATCAGCCGGTACAGGTCCATGTCCCGAACAATGAGGTCACTTTTTGTGGCCACTGCCACCCCGCACTGGTAGGCGTCGATGAGCTCCAAAGCGTGGCGGGTGAGCTGGAGCTCCTTCTCAAAGGGGTTATAGGGGTCGCTCATGGAGCCCATGGTGATAAAGGCGGGCTTGGCCTTCCGGGCCAGGTCATCCCGGAGAATGGTCAGTGCATCCGCCTTGGCCTTCACCCGGTCGAAGTCGGGATTCTGGTAGCAGGAACTGCGGCTGTCGCAGTAGAGACAGCCGTGACAGCAGCCCCGGTAAATATTCATGGTGTGATCGGTGCCAAACCACTCCGTGGACCTGTTCCGGTGGAGCAGATGCTTAGCTGGAATGTAGTCCATATCCATCTCACCTCTCCCCTACCCTACCAAAGGCCTTTGTCCTTGTCAAGATTTTACGAAGGGAAATCGCGGAGGAGTTCATGTAAAAAATCCATCGAAAACAGTCTGACGATAAAAAATTTAGCGGCAGGCAAAGCCGTATGAAAGCCCTCTCCCCGGAAATACTGGAAACAGTGATACCGGGCGGGAGGGCTTTATCATGCAGCACAAGGTAGAGATATGCGGGGTTAATACCGCCAAGCTGAAGGTACTGAAAAGCAGCGAGACCCAGGCGCTCCTCCTCCGGGCCAAAGCAGGGGACAACCAGGCCAGGGAAGAGCTCATCGCGGGAAATCTGCGGCTGGTGCTGTCGGTCATCCAGCGGTTTGCCAACCGGGGAGAAAATGCCGATGACCTGTTTCAGGTGGGGTGTATTGGCTTAATCAAGGCCATCGACAATTTCAACACCGATTTGGACGTAAAATTTTCTACCTATGGCGTCCCCATGATCGTGGGAGAGATTCGCCGCTATCTCCGTGACAACAGCACCATGCGGGTGTCACGGGCCATGCGTGACACCGCCTACAAGGTCCTCCAGGCCAAGGAGGCATACATGGCCCAGCACCAGAAGGAGCCCACAGTGGACGAGATTGCCAAGATTCTGGACCTGAAACGAGAGGACGTGGTCTTTGCCCTGGACGCCATCCTGGAACCAGTGTCCCTCTATGAGCCGGTGTACTCTGACAGCGGTGACGCCATCTGCGTTATGGACCAGGTGAAGGACAACAAAAACAACGACGAGATGTGGGTGGAGCACATCGCCCTGAAGGAGGCAGTAGGCCACCTTACCGACAGGGAGCGGAAAATCCTTGCCATGCGCTTCTTTCAGGGCAAAACCCAGATGGAAGTGTCCGCCGAGATCGGCATCTCCCAGGCCCAGGTGTCCCGATTAGAAAAGAACGCCCTGCGGCAGATCAGAAAAGAGATGTAAAAAAATCCCCCATGCAGGGGATTTTTTATGTCAACCAAGCGCCACATCCAGAATCATCATCAGCAGGAAACCGGCCATGACTCCAAGCGTGCCGGAGTGGCCCCCTTGGGACAGATTGGCCTCTGGGATGAGCTCCTCCACCACAACGTAGAGCATAGCCCCGGCGGCGAAGGAGAGCAGCCAGGGCAGGACCAGCTGGACCGTCCCGGCCACCAGCACAGTGAGCAGGGCAAAGACAGGCTCCACCACTCCGGACAGCGCTCCGATGAGAAACGCCTTTCCCTTGCCCATCCCCTCCTGATACAGGGGCAGGGAGATGGCCGCCCCCTCAGGGAAGTTCTGAATGCCGATCCCGATAGCCAGGGCGGTGGAGGCTGTGAGCAGCCCCGCGTCCCCGCTCTGTGCTGCCAAGGCGAAGGAGACCCCTACCGCCATCCCCTCCGGGATGTTATGGAGGGTGACTGCCAGCACCAGCAGAGCCGTCCTGCTGGGAGAGGCCCCCCGGTGGAAGGACTCAGGACCAAAATGCGGAAGGAGAAAGTCCATCAGCAACAGAAAACCGATGCCTAAAATGGAGCCGCCTGCAGCGGGGAGCCAGCCGGTCTGCCCCAGCTCCTCCGCCTTTTCAATGGCGGGAATGAGCAGCGACCACATGCTGGCCGCGATCATCACCCCGGCGGCAAAGCCCAGCATCACACGGTGGAGGGCTTTGGAATTTTTTGTTCGAAATAAAAAGACCACAGCGGCCCCGGCGGCGGTCATCAGGGCGGTAAAGCCAGTGCCTCCGGCGGCCC
This sequence comes from uncultured bacterium, assembly GCA_949840775.1. GTDB lineage: Bacteria > Bacillota > Clostridia > Oscillospirales > Oscillospiraceae > Lawsonibacter. The sequence continues at coordinate 7,211 of CATKXO010000028.1, forward strand.
AGGTAAGTGCCTGTAACACGATGTAGAACCCTTTCTGGAGCACTCGCAGGTCAAAACCTGTACGGCTGCTTCCAAATCAGGCTATGCGGCAAGGAACACTTTTGACATCCAGTAGCCGATGGCCATACAGCCCGGGAAGGTGAGTACCCAGGCCAGTACAATCCTTCCAACTACTGCCCAGTCGGGATGGTTTCCCCCGGCGGAGCCCGCCCCCAGCAGGGCACAGGTGCGGGTGTGGGTCGTGGAGACGGGAATCCCTAGCAGGGTCGCCCCCAGCAGGCAGACAATACTGCCCAGGTCAGCGGCCAGGCTCTCCTGTTGGCCTAACGCCACCATGTCCCGGCCCAGGGTGTCAATAATACGCCTCCCCCCTATCAAGGTACCCAGAGCCATAAAGCAGGCGCACAGTCCCATGAGCCACAGAGGAATCAAAAAGGTGCCCTCGTCTGCCCTCCCCTGGGCCAGGGCAGTTCCTAAAAGGAAGACACCGATAAACTTCTGGCCGTCCTGCGCCCCGTGAAGAAAGGACGCCGCCGCCGCCCCAGAAGCCTGTGCCGCAAGAATCGTATGGTGAGAAAGCTTTACAGGGTTTAAGGAACCCTGAGCAGTCCGTCCCGCCCAGAACCCGGCGGCAGCGGACAGGATAAGCCCCAGGATGACCTTGGCCCAGCAGTTCCAGCGGATGCAGGAAAAAGAGCCCTCCAGCGCCACTGCCGCTCCGGAGACGCCTGCCACCAGGGCATGGCTCTCGCTGGTTGGAATACCGAATATCCAAGCCAGCCCTGCCCACAGTACAATGGCTGCCATGGCGGCACACAGGGCGGTGAGGGCGGCCTTCTGCCCTCCGCCGAAGGAGGCAATGGAGTACACCGTCTCTGCCACTGTGGCGTTTACAGATGTGACGCACAGCACCCCCAAAAAATTGCAGACCGCCGCCAGCAGGACGGCGGAGCGGAATGGAAGAGTCCCTGTTACCACTGCTCCGGCGATGGCGTTGGGGGCGTCGGTCCAGCCGTTGACCAGCAGGACGGCCAAGGTCAGCAAAACGGTGCCAAGCAAAGCAGGGTTTTGGGACAGCTGGTCTAAAAAGTCTAAAAAAGACAGGGGCATGGATAACACCTCCATGTCCCAGATTATGTCTCAACGGAGCGGTGTAGCACAAAAACCGATGGAGCTGTCACCGTATTTGGCCCGGATGGCATCCATGGTCCCCTCCAGCTTCTCCAGACGCTGCCGCTTCTCCTCCTGACCGGCGGTGAACAGGTCCAGCTGGGCCCCAGCCTCCCCGGCCGGAATCAGGTAGATGGCGGTTACCGTCATGGCCCGCACAGGATTGGACATGCGCCAGCAGCGATCTGCCAGCGACATCGCCGCCTGGGTAAGCTCCCGGGCCAGATCGGTGGGCGGGTCCAGCCGTATCTGACGGCTGATGTCCTGAAACTCCGGGCTTCGTATGGCAAGGGAAACACCCTTACACATCATGCCGTGACTGCGTAATCTGGCAGCTACCTGGTCTGCCAGCTGTGCAATGCCCGCTCTGATCTCCTCCCTGCCTTGGAGATTTTTGGGGAAGGTATATCCGTTTCCCACCGACTTTGGGGGCGTATACTGGCTGGCAGGAGCGACAGGAGCGCGGTCCTTGCCGCTGGCATAGTCATGGAGCTGGACACCGTTTTTCCCCAGGAGTTCAAAGAGAAGCTCCCGCTTAAAGGCTGCCAGGTCGCCAATGGTCCGGATACCAAAGCTCTGAAAGGTCTGAGATGCCGCCCGGCCCACATAGAGCAGGTCGGTGACCGGGAGGGGCCAGACGATCTTTCGGAAATTTTCCTGGGTAATCACGGTAGTGGCGTCCGGTTTTTTATAATCGCTGCCCAGCTTGGCAAATACCTTGTTGAAGGACACGCCCACCGAGACAGTCAGGCCAAAGCGGGCGCGCACCTCATCCCGCAGCCGGTCGGCCAGCGCTCTGGCGTCCCCACCAAAGAGGTGGAGGGTTCCGGTGACATCCAGCCAGCTCTCGTCGATGCCGAAGGGTTCCACCAGATCGGTGTACTCCTGATAGAGGGCGTTGACCTTCTTGGAGTAGTCCCGGTAGACCTCATGGTGGGCGGGAAGGAGGACCAGGCCGGGACACTTTTTTTTAGCCTGCCAGATGGTCTCAGCCGTCTTGACCTGGAACGCTTTTGCAGGTTCATTTTTGGCCAGGATGATGCCGTGGCGGCTGGCCGGATCGCCGCACACCGCCACGGGAAGATGGCGCAGCTCTGGGTGGGACAGCAGCTCTACCGAGGCGTAAAAGCTGTTCAGATCGCAGTGAAAGATGACACGTTCCATCGTCTGCCCCCTCTCATGTTAGTAGGGGCGGATATAATCCGCCCCTACATTATACATCATACTGAGGAAAAAGTCAAACTTATGTTCTAAGATCACAGCGGTCACAGATACAGCCAGGTCTGTAAATGTTCCTCGTCCATAACCTCCAGCCCCATATCTGCCAACAGACGGGCGGCTACGCCCCAGCCGGAGGTAAGCGTATGCGTGAAGGAGCCGTCGTAAATCTCTCTACAGCCGCAGGAGGGAGAACGGGCCTTTAAAACGGCCACAGTACAGCCGTTCTCTCTGGCAATCTCCGCTGCCCGCTCCGCCCCCACCCGGTAGGCGTTGGTGACATCTTGCCCGTCCTGGGTAAGGACCCGGCCGTCGGGCTGTATTTCGGCGGGGCTCCGAGGGATGTCCAGGCCGCCCAGGAGCTCCGGGCAGACAGGGATCAGATTGTGTCCCGCCCGGTGCAGCTCAATGATCTGCCGGTCCAGACGGCTGGCCCCGTCATACCGGCAGGGCTCCCCCAAAAAGCAATGGCTGACTAAGATATTCATAGCGGTTCTCCTTTGCTGTTTCCACCTCCTTTCAGGAGCGGAAACACTGAATTTGGATCAGACGAAAAACGGCCCGCCGGTGGGCGGGCCGCTGTAGGCAGGCTTCAGTGGGTCAGGTAGTACCTGACCAGGGTTTGGAGCAGCTCGTCCCGGTCCGCCTTGCGAATAAGGGCGCGGGCGTTGTTATGGTTGGTGATATAGGTGGGGTCCTCAGACAGGATGTAGCCCACAATCTGGTTGATGGGGTTGTAACCCTTCTCCTGCAAGGCCTGATACACCGTAGTCAGGATGGCCTTGATCTCCATGTCGCGCTGATCCCCCAGGCTGAATTTACGGGTGAAGTCCATCTCGTCCATATTCAGCACCTCCCAAATGTACTTTCCCTCTGCTCCCTGCAATAGGGACAACTTGTGCCCTTAGTGTACTCCAAAACCCTGACGATGTAAAGAGCTTTAGAGAAATTTAATATAAATGAAATATTTCGCGGGGCGGCACAGAGGCCGCCTCCTACACGTCCCGGGTCAGAGCTGCGGCGGCCACCTGGAGCAGGGCGGACAGGGCCGCCAGATAGAACACATACTGCACTCCCCAGGCGTTCCAGATCAGCCCCATAATCGGTGAGGCAATGATGGCCATGATGTGGTCCACGCTCAGGCCCACGGACAGGGTGCGGGTAACCTCCGAGGGGTCCAGAGCGATGGTGCGCATCATGTAGGAGTGGACCATGTTGAACTGCTCAAACAGAACGCACAGCACATAGGTCCCGAAGACCAGCCAGGTCAGGCTGTCACCCAGATCGAAGGTCCCTCCCGCTAGCATCCCGGCCAGCAGCCCCATCACGGAGAAGGAGACGGCGATGTAAAGGGCCTCTACCCACAGCATTTTCCGCACGCCCAGCTTGTCCAGCATCCTGCCGATGATAGGGGCGAGCCAGGTACCCGCCAGGTGGACCACGATGGGGAGCAGGGCCACGGTGTCCGCCCCCTGGCCCAGCAGATTGATGATAACCCAGGGGGCAAACACGATCTTGATGCGCTTCTGACAGCCGTAGGCCAAAGTGACCATGTAGTAGGGCATATACTGCTTTCGGAAGAGCAGCTTGTGGTTTTTAACGGTATCCTTCTGGGGCATGGACAGGGCCATCACCGCCAGCAGAACCACTGCCCCGGCGGTAGCGATTCCGCCGATGGCGAAGGGCAGAATGATTTTGGTCCCGAAGCTGAAAAAGCCGGTGCGGAAGCCGAAAAACACCAGTACCGCCGCAACCATGGCGAAGAGCGTATTGACTCCCTTGAATTTTCCCAGGGTGGTTCCCACCTTCCCCTGTTCCGCCAGATCCATGGAGATGGCGTCGTTGAGGGGCATGAAGAAGTGCATCCCCAGGGAGTGGATGAACATGAAGACCAGCATCACGCCATAGCTGGGAGACATCCAGCCCAACACGATAAAGCCCACCAGCACCAGGGACTGAGCCACTACCGACATCCACAGGTTGCCCAGAAAGCCCAGGGCGGCCACCAGCACCATGCACAGGATGCCGGGGCTCTCCCGGGGAATCTCAATGAAGCCCCGCTGGACCTCGTTGATGTGGAACGCTTCGTTGAAGTAGTTGGAAAGGATGTTATTGCCCAGGCCGTTGGCCAGAGCGGTGAGGGCCAGCACCGCCACAAAGAGGCGGACGGCCTGTTGTCGTTTTTGTTCGGTCATGTGTGATTCTCTCTCCTAAAACGCAATATCCTGAAATCCACTCTCGGTGATTTCTTCATTGAGGAGCTGGATGCTAACGCCGTTGTTGTTGGGGTCTTCCGCGCTGTCTCTCCTCCCCGAAAAAATCCAGGTTTATATGGCCGTTCCAGTAGAAGCCGTCAAAGTCCAGCGCTCCAAATACCTGATCTGTCATTACAGCGTATCCTCCTCTGCCCGGTCCAGGGCGTCGTCCACGTCGAAGGGGGGCGTGTCCTCCGGGACAGGCGCAGGTGCGGGGGGCGCGAAAGCGTCCTCGGGGGTGGTGATGCCCTGGCGGTATTTCATCTCCTGCCACTGTTCCTTGGTAATCAGCAGCTGCCGGGGCTTGGAGCCCTCAAAGGGGCCCACAATCCCCTTCTCCTCCAGCTGGTCCACCAGCCGGGCGGCCCGGGCGTAGCCCAGCTTCAGCCTGCGCTGGAGCATGGACACGGAGGCCTGTCCCGTCTCCACCACCACCTCGGCTGCGGAGTCGATGAGCTCATCGAACTCACTGTCCACATCCTCGGGGGCGGAGCCGCCCACCCCCTTGGAGCCCTTATCCTTCTCGGCGGCGTTGTGCTCGATTTCCTCCATGACGGAGTCGTCGTACTGGGCGGCGCCGCTGTTCTGCTTGACGTAATTCACCACAGCGGCCACCTCCGGGTCGGAGATGAAGCAGCCCTGGACCCGGGTGGGTTTTCCGGAGCCCAGAGGGGCGAAGAGCATGTCTCCCCTGCCTACCAGCTTTTCAGCGCCCTGGGTGTCCAGAATGATCCGGGACTCCATGGCGGAGGCCACCGCGAAGGCGATACGGCTGGGGATATTGGCCTTCATCAGGCCGGTGATTACGTCGGCGGAGGGCCGCTGGGTGGCGATGACCAGGTGCATCCCGGCGGCGCGGCCCATCTGAGCCACCCGGCAGATGGACTCCTCCACTTCCTTGGCGGCCACCAGCATCAGGTCGGCCAGCTCGTCGATGAGAACCACGATGGAGGGCATTTTGTCCACGCCCTCGGTGCGCTCGGCGTAGGCATTATACTCCTCCAGCTTGCGCACGCCCACCTCAGAGAAGGTGCGGTAGCGCTTCATCATCTCCGTCACCGCCCACTGGAGGGCACCCGCCGCCTTTTTGGGGTCGGTAACAACGGGAATCAGCAGATGGGGGATGCCGTTGTAGATGCCCAGCTCCACCATTTTGGGGTCCACCATGATAAGGCGGACCTCCTCCGGGGTCGCCTTGTACAGCAGAGAGGTGATAATGGTGTTGGTACACACCGACTTACCGGAGCCGGTGGTGCCGGCAATGAGCAGATGGGGCAGCTTGCCGATATCCCCGATGATGGCTTGTCCGCTGATGTCCTTGCCCACGGCAAAGGAGGTTTTGGATTTGCTGGCAGCAAAGGAGGAGGACCCGATCACCGAGTGGATGCTTACCGGGGAAACAACCTTGTTGGGCACCTCAATGCCCACTACGGAAATTTTATCGGGAATGGGAGCAATGCGCACCCCGGTGGCCCCCAGCGCCAGGGCGATGTCGTCGGCCAGATTGGTCAGCTTATTCAGCTTGACCCCCTGCTCCAGAGCCAGTTCATACCGGGTGACCGAGGGGCCCCGGACCACGTTGATGATGTTTGCGTCAATGCCGAAGGAGTGGATGGTGTCTCCCAGCCGCTGACGGTTGGCGTTGAGCTCACTCAGGGCCTCCCCGCCAATCTCCCCGGTATTCTCCCGCAGCAGGGACAGGGGGGGATACTGGTAGGGCGGCGTCTCCTGGCTCATAGCCTGCTGAATCTCTGCCCCCAGCTGGGCGGCTTCGCTGGCAGCGTCCTGAGCCGTCACCTTAGTCAAAACAGGGTCAGGTGCAGGAGATGTAACGGATGCTGCCGGAGGTGGGGCAGTCACCGGTCCCGCCGCTGGAGGCGGCATCTCATCCACAGCGGCAGCAGATTCGACAGATGATACCGGAATGGGTTCGGGAACGGGGGACTCCGCCGGGACTGCGTGTTTGGGATGGGTAATGGGCTCCGGTTTGGAGATTGCGGGGAACTCCACCTCCAAAATCGGGGATGCGGTCTCCTCCTCAGGCAACTCCTCCTCTTCCAGTTGAGGATCCTCCCTGGGGCGAAGCAGCTGGTCCGGTGTAGGCACCCTTGGACTGCGGTTAAAAAATCCCCGTTTTTTAGGCAGCGGCTGTTCCTTTCCGACCAGGGGGCCGTCCTCCACCGGAATGTCAATGGCGGAGCGGGTCCCTGAGCGGGAGGCGGATGGCCCGGCATACCGTTCCCGGCTGCCCCGCTCCTGACGGCGGTCCCGGTGGACGGGCTCAGGCTCCGGCTCATAGTCGGGCCGGTTGAAAACCCAGTCGGCCACATCCACGATTGTGCGGTCAAAGGCGGCCAGCCCCACAAAGACGCCTGCAATAACAAAGACGATAGTGGCTCCCAAGGCGGTGAACAGGGAGACAAAGCTCTGGGCAAGCACGCCGCCCAGGGCCCCTCCGGACTGTAAGGCTTTTCCACTTTCCATCAAGCTCCCCCAAAGGGCTGCACTCCACTCCATTGGATCAACAATCATGCCGTGGATCAGGCTGGAAAAAATAAGGGGAATCAGCAGGGCACAGCTCACCCGCAGACGTACAGGGCGGCCCCGATGAAAGCCCAGGATATAGGCCGCCAGCAGCAGAGCCGGGGGGACCAGCAGAAAACCGTAGCCCAGCAGCCCCTTCAGCAGCCCGCAGAACCAGCTGATAAAGATGGCCTGCATATTAAAATAGCCCAGGGCGGAGAAGACAGCCAGCAGCAGGCAGACCACCGCCCCTACCTCCCGGCGGACGGGGCGGCTGGCAGTCTGTGAACGGCTCGTTGTACCGCTTTTGGCCCGGCTTCCGCCGGAGGAGCGGGAGGAAGTGCTCCTCCCCCCTGTTTTCTTTTGTGTTGCCATATGATTATCGTTCCTTTCAGGCTCCTGCCGGTACGAAGGTCCAGCCCATGATGTTCAGCAGGATAAACAGTGCCCCCGCTCCCCAACAGTAGAAAGCAAAGGCTCCGAAACGGCCCTTGTCGGCCAGCAGCTTCACCAGCTGAATGGAGAAATAGCCCACCACAGCGGCAACGGCCATACCCAGCAGATATTTGGGCAGGTTTTCTGTCGGGATGCCCCCCTCCAGTTCCATTACGTCCAGTACTTTCAGCAGAGTGGCTCCCAGTACGGCGGGCAGAGACATGAGGAAGGAGTACCGCACAGCAAACCTCCGGTCAAAGCCCCGGGCCATGCCGGCGGAGATGGTGCATCCTGAGCGGGACAGCCCCGGAATGGTGGCCAACCCTTGGGCCACGCCCACCAGAAACACGTCCAGCAGAGTGGCGTTCCGGGCAGTTTTGTGCCCCCGGGCCATCTGGTCGGAGAGAAACAGAATACAGCCGGTCACCAGCAGAGCCCCGCACACAAAGAGGGGATTCTTTCCAAATTCCTCTACCTTGTCTTCGACGGGCAGTACCAAAAACAGGGGCAGTGTGCCTACGATAATCAGCAGCACCATCCGCCTAGCCTCCGGAGGGTTGCCCCGGTAGGAGCGGTGAGAGAACAGATCGGCAAAGAAGGAGAAAAACTCTATAATCATCTCCAATATATCTTGCCAATAGACCACGCACACCGCCAGCAGAGTTGCAAAGTGGAGCAGGATGTTAAAGAGCTGGTCCGGCTCCTCCATGCCGAAAAAGTGCTGGAACAGTGTGAGGTGGCCCGAGCTGGAAATGGGCAGAAATTCTGCCACGCCCTGAACAAAGCCCAAGACGGCGGACATGAAATAACTCAAAGGTATGTACCTCCTAAACAGGCAAGTGCCCATAAAATCACTAATTACTATATTAGCACAAGCCTGAGAAAAATTCCAGTGTTTTCTTTTGATGTTATGTAAAGTAAATAGTCCCCCTGGTCAAGAGGGACTATCACGCTTCTGTTTCTCCTCAATCATCCCATACAGGCACTCCAAGGCATCGGACAGCCCACCGATGCGGTCAATGAGCCCCAGCTCCACCGCCTCCTCACCATAGATGATGCTGCCCACGTCGGCGGCCAGCTCTCCGGTCTGGAGCATCAGCTTTGTAAAGGCTTCCCGCTTTATACGGCTGTTGGCCGTGACAAACTGCAAGATGCGCTCCTGAATGCGCTCAAAGTAGTAAAAGGTCTGGGGTACGCCAATGACCAGGCCGTTGAGCCGCACCGGATGGATCGTCATGGCCGCCGAGGGGGCGATAAAGGATTTTTTGGCCGACACCGCCAGAGGCACCCCGATAGAGTGGCTCCCTCCCAGCACCAGGGAGACGGTCGGCTTAGACATAGAGGCGATTACCTCGGAAATAGCCAGCCCAGCCTCCACATCTCCCCCGCCGTTGTTCAGCAGGATAAGCAGTCCGTCCACATCCGTCCCGCCTTCAATGGCAGCCAGCAGGGGCAGGACGTGCTCGTATTTGGTGCTCTTGCTGGTAGGGGGCAGCAGCTGGTGGCCTTCAATCTGGCCCACAATGGTAAGCACATAGACAGTCCCCCGGTCCGTCCGGATCAGGGACGACCCCAGGTCGATGATCGGCTGGAGCTCTCCCTCCTGGGGCAGCTGGCCTTGTTCTTCGTCCATAAATGTTCCCTCCTTTTCGTCTAGTCTGTGCCGAAGCGGCTGTCTTTACACCAAAAATGGCTTCTCTGTTTCCCAACAGGCGGACCTGTCAGACGGCAGCTCCCATTTTTCCCCTTTTTTCGAAATATTTCGAAAGATATTGAATATGTTGGGATTATGTGGTATCCTTACTACAACTGCTGGGACGGCTCTGTGTGTTGTCCGCTCCACAGTCAAAGAAAATGTATCTCGGAGAGGGAGCGTTATCATGGAGCAAAAATTACGTCGTTGGGCTGCTGCGCTGTTGGCGGCGGTTCTTCTGTGCTGCGCCCTGTCCGTCCAGACCCTAGCGCCGGGGCAGGTCATGGCGGCCTCTCAGGTAACCGTCAGCTTCCATGCCAGCGGCTCCGGTACGGAAGCTCCCGCCCCCATGTCGGTGGAACAGGGCGGGCAGATTATCCTGCCCCAGACCCAGCTTTCCAGCCCGATGGGGATGACAGACTGGTACTTTGCGGGCTGGTCAGAGCAGATTTCTGCCTCTGTCCCTGATTATCTGCCAGGGGATGCCCTCTACCTGACCCGGAGCATGGACCTCTACGCGGTCTTTACCAGAACGCCGCCCTCCGTTGGGCCCGGAGATTCCTCCTTCGGCCAAACCACTCAGCCCTCCCAGTCTCAGCCCGCCTCATTCACCATCAAGACCGGCCCCCACACCAAGTACATGAGCGGCGGCGATGACGGGCTGTTTCACCCCTCCCAGTCCCTGACCCGGGCCGAGATGGCTCAGATGCTCTATAATATTGTGGCAGAGCGGCCCAGCCGGGGGGGCGGCTTCTCCGATGTCCCCTCCGACAGCTGGTATGCCCCGGCAGTAAACGCCATGGCGGGGCTTGACATTTTGGAGGGCTACAGTGACGGCTCCTTCCGTCCCAATCAGCCCATTACCCGGGCCGAGAGCGCCAAGGCTCTGGCCAATCTGATCCCCTCCGGCGGACAGCCCCGTACCTTCCGGGACGTGCCCGCCAGCCATCCCGCCTGCGCCGCCATCTCCGCTGTTGGCAGCTACGGCCTGTTTACCGGCGATCCCAACGGCAACTTTAACCCTGACGCCGGCTTCCAGCGGGCAGAGGCCGCTGTAGTCTTCAACAAGCTGTTGAACCGCACGCCCGATCTCAGCGCCGCCTACTCCCGGAATCTGCGCTACTTCCCTGACGTTCCCACCAGCCACTGGGCCTATGGCCAGGTGATGGAGGCGTCCACCACCCATGGCCATACCCCCACCGCCTACGGCGAACAGTGGCGGGACGTTCAGGCGGAGGCCGTCCCGCTGGCCGACGGCTACTACCGTTTCTGCGGCCGGCTCTACTGCGTCAGCGGCGGCCAGTTTTTGCGCTCCGCCACCCAGGAGTGCTTCACCTTTGATGCCGAGGGCCGTTACACCACCGGCGACACGGAGCTGGACGAAAGGCTCAACGCCTTGGTGGAGCAGTACACCAACGACTCCATGACCCGGGACCAGAAGCTGAGGGCACTGTACAACTACTGCCGGGACAGCTTCTCCTACCTCAAGCGCCCCCTGGTGGAGGTTGGGAGCACCGGCTGGGAGCCGGGATATGCCTCCTCCTTCCTGTCCATGGGCAAGGGGAACTGCTACAGCTTCTCTTCTCTGTTCTGCCTGCTGGCCAGGAATCTGGGCCAGCCCGCCTACACGGTAGTGGGCGGCCTGGGCAAAAAAGCCGCCCCCCACGGCTGGGTGGAAATCCGGCTGGATGGGACGGTCTATCTCTTCGACCCCCAGCTGGAATGGCGCTATGTCCACGATTACGGCTATAAGAGCCACAACCTTTTTAAGATTCTGCAAAAAAACGCCCCCCACATCTATACGAAACGGAGTGGAGGAACCCCCTGAGCGAATACCCATATAGTATCATAGTTTAGGAGTGAAATGATGGTATTCAGTTCCCCCATTTTTCTGTTTACATTTCTGCCGGCCGTCTATCTGATCTATCAGCTTTTGCCGGGTATACGCAGCCGCAATCTCTGGCTGGCTCTGGCCAGTCTGCTATTCTACACCTTCGGGCAGCCCCGCTACCTCCCCCTTCTGCTGGTCAGCGTACTGGTGAACTATCTGTTCGGCCTGTGGCTCCTGTCCGGGCGGCGGCGGAACATGGCGATGGCCGGGGCGGCGGTGTGCAACCTGCTTATGTTGGGCACGTTCAAATACCTGGACTTTTTCCTCCACACAGCCAACAGCCTGGCCGGTTTGTCCCTCCCACTGCCCGGTATCCTGCTCCCCATTGGCATCTCCTTCTACACCTTCCAGGGCATGAGCTATGTCATCGACGTATATCGGGACCCCAGGGAGGGCACCCGCAGCCTGGGCAAGCTGATTTTGTACATCTCCTTTTTCCCTCAGCTGATTGCCGGCCCCATCATCAAATACCACGATGTCTCCCGCCAGATTGACGAGCGGCGCCTCACTCCGGAGGGGACCCTCTTCGGCTTGAGGCGCTTCATCACGGGCCTTGGAAAAAAGCTGCTTCTGGCCAATACCGCAGGGCAGGTGGCGGATGCCGTCTTTGCTCTGACGGCCGGCCAGCTGGACGCCCGCCTGGCCTGGCTGGGCGCAGTGAGCTACACCCTGCAAATTTACTTCGATTTCAGCGGCTACAGCGACATGGCCATCGGCCTTGGAGCCATATTCGGGTTTTCCTTCCGGGAAAATTTCACTCTGCCGTATACCGCAAAATCCATTAAGGAATTTTGGCGGAGGTGGCACATCTCCCTCAGCTCCTGGTTCCGGGACTACCTTTACATTCCCCTGGGAGGCAACCGAAAAGGGCGGTTCCGCACCGGACTGAATAAATTCATTGTATTTTTCACCACCGGCCTTTGGCATGGCGCCAACTGGACCTTTGTGCTGTGGGGGCTGTGGCATGGCCTGTTCTCCACGCTGGAGGACTGGAAACTGGTTCCCAAGCGGCTGCGGGAGAGCTTTTTGGGTCACATCTACACCATGCTGGTGGTCGTTCTGGGCTTTACCCTCTTCCGGGCAGACAGCCTGAAAGCGGCTGGTGTAATGTTCGGGGCCATGTTCACCGGCTTTTCCCTCTCCCCCGCCGCTACGCTGACGCTGATTGCTCTGCTGGACGCCCGAACTGTCTGTATGCTGCTCACAGCTATCCTGTTTGCCTTTGGCCTGCCCCAGCGGGCAGCAAAAGGTCCTCTGGGGGATGGGACCGCACCTCTGGCCCAAGGCGCACAGACACTGGCCTATGCCGCAGTTTTTATTCTGTGTGTGCTGAACCTGTCCAAAGCGACCTTTAATCCCTTTATTTATTTCCAATTTTAGCAGGTGGTGAGGACAATGGAACTGAAAACAAAGGCCCGGCTGGCCATGGGCGCCTTCCTCGCTGCCTGCCTCATTCCGTCGCTGGGAATGCTGGTGGTCCCGGAGCGGTCTGTCTCCGCCAACCAACAGCTGGCCCCTTTCCACTCCCTCACCCAAGAGGACGGCGCCCTCAACCCGGATGTCTTTCAGGAGGCCACCGACTACATCGCGGATCACTTTGCCTTTCGCCAGGAGCTGATTACAGCAGATGCTGTCCTGACGGCTTCGGTGTTCCGCACCTCTGCGGAGGAGAAGGTGATACTGGGCAAGGACGGCTGGCTGTTTTACGCTGAGACAGCGGAGGACTATCTGCACACTGCTCCCCTCACAGACCGGCAGCTGTGGGCCGCAGCCCACACGCTAGCCCTGGTCCAGGAATATGTTCAGGAACGGGGTGCGCGGCTGCTGTTCACGGTCGCCCCCAATAAGGCCACCCTCTACCCTGAATATTTCACAAACGTGGGCCATCCCCTGGACGGACCCGGTAATCTGGACCGGCTTATTCCCCTGCTGAAAGCGGAGGGTGTCCCCTATGCTGAGCTGCGGGAACCGCTCCGGAGAGAAAATACCTTTCTCTACTACCGGTTGGATTCCCACTGGAACGCGCTGGGTGCGGCCCTGGCCCAGCAGACACTGCTTCAGGCCCTGGAGCAAAAGTTTGAACCCTTCTGGCTCACTCACGCCCAAGTAGTGCCCAGCTGTCACCGGGGCGACCTGTACGAGATGGTCTACCCAACCGGTGCAGAGCTGGACTGGGATGCCCAATACGACCGTCCCTTTACCTTTACCCACACCCGGAACCCCCGGGGCCCGGACGACCAGCGTATTGAGACGGAAAATCCGTCCAAAGCGGGCTCTCTGCTCATGTTCCGGGACTCCTTCGGCAACAACCTGTACCCCTTTATGGCGGAGGAATTCGGCAAGGCGCTGTTCTCCCGTTCCATGCCCTGGCAGCTGAATCTGCTGGACCAGACGGGGGCGGACACGGTGGTCATTGAGCTGGTGGAGCGGAATCTGGACTATTTGGCCACACGGGCCCCTGTCCTCCCCGCTCCGGAGCGGCAGCTTATCGGTGTCCCGCCCCAGGGACAGGGCGAGGGGCGGATCGCTGTTGCCGGCGACGGAAGCTACCCTCTGGAAGGATATGTCTGCCTGGAAGGCGCGCTTTCAGATACAGACCAGGACTCGCCCATCTACGTCCGGCTGGGAGACTGCCTCTATGAAGCCAGCCCGGCCGGCGAAGACTGGAGCAAGGAAATTCCCTTTACATTATATGTTCCCCAAGAAAATTTGGGGGAGACCGTCTCTGTACTCTGTATGCAGCAGGGCGCTCTCTGCTCACTGCCGCTGACTGTTCAATAAAACGCATGAAAGGACCGATTACCATGAAGAACCTTACGATGATCCCCTGTCTGCTGGCCTGTGCCCTTACGCTCACCGCCTGCGGCGGCGGGGCGGCATCCTCCTGGGTTGAATCCAGCGTCTCGGAACCCCCCGCGAAAAGTGTTCAGGAGCCCGCTTCCAGTGTGACGCCACCGGCGGTCATTACCGTTCCGGATACCTCCAGCCCCGCCAGCAGCCAGCCTGGAGGCAATTCCTCCGCTAAGCAAGAGGCGCCTGACATCAGCGAACCGCCTGCGGCGGTCGTAAAGCCCGCCGATCCGCCCCAGACACCGGAGGTCCAGGTCACCAAGCCTAAGCCCAAGCCGCAGAGCCCGGATACTTCTCAGGATGCCAATCCCTCCGCCTCTTCCGCAGAGGAGCCTCCGGCGAACCAGGAGCCTCAACCCGATGTCAAGCCCGCCGCCTCCAAGGAGGTGGCCTCCTCCTACATTGGCAAGAGCCTGTCTATCCTGATTGCTGCCATTGGCCAACCTAATGGCAGCGACTACGCCCCCAGCTGTTTGGGCGACGGGGAGGACGGTGAGCTGTTCTACGACGGCTTTACCGTCTACACCTACCGGGTCAACGGCACCGAGACGGTTCAGGATGTGGTGTAAGAGGAACGTCCCATGCAGAGAAAATTGTCTATCCTGCTGTCGGCGGCACTGCTGCTGAGTACGTTGACGGCCTGTCACCGTCTGCCGGCCTCCAGCGCGGAGGACCCGGACGACTCTTCCCCCGCCTCCTCCAGCCTCCCGTCCGGCGGCAGCAGTACGGGGGATGCCAGTATTCAGCCCGTCCCGGAGCCTGAACCTGAACCGGCCCCGGCTTACGACCCCAGCTACACCCTGGATATTGACTACCCCAAGGTGCGCCCGGGGGCGCTGGAGCTGCCCATCCACAACGCCACGGGCTATGCGTCGGTACAGCTGCCCCTCTGGGAGGAAATCCCAGAACCGGAACCCGAAACAGACCCAGACGATCCCACTGCCCCCACCGACCCAGGCGCTCAGCCGGGAGAGGGCCAAACGCCGGCAGGCTCCCAGTCGGGAGATTCCAGCGCTCAGGAGCCTGGAGACACCTCACAGCCAGGTGACACCTCCCAGCCTGGCGATACTTCTCAGCCTGTAGATTCCTCCCAGACTGGCCAAGGTGGAGATACCTCTCAGCCTGTCCAGCCTGGTGACAGCTCCCTTCCCGGCGACACTCCCAGCCAGGACGGCCAGAAGGAGGATGCCAGTACCTCCAGCGGACTTGTGCCCGCGCCCTCCTCCCCCTTCCTGCCCGACTTTTCCCAGGGTGGAACGTCAAGCTCCTCCACTCAGCTGCCCGCAAGCTCAGATGAGGAGATCATCTATGCCCCCGGTGAGGAGCCCATCCCGGATCAATCTGAGCAGGACCCGGAGAGTAACCCTTTTGAGGGCGCTGTGGCGGTGCTGGAGCCTGGGACCGCCTTTATCATCCAGGAAGAAAATGAAGAGGGAGACTGGTGGCTGGTGGAGTGTAAGGAGGGAACCGGCTGGATTGAGAACCGCTACTGCCTCATCAACCTGCCCGATGTTATCCCTTCCATGGTGTACAACGCCACTAACTCTTATGACTCCCGATTTGTCACCCTGGGCAAAAAGATTCCCAACGTCACCGGCCGCGCTTTCTATCCCAGGGGCAGCTACAACCACCGGCTGGAGCGCAATGAGTTCATGATGCCGGTGCTCTACCCCATGTCCAAGAATATCTGCCAGGCTCAGCAGGCGGCCCTGGCCCAGGGAAACACCCTGGTCCTCTATGAGGGTTACCGCCCCCACGAGGTCCAATCCGCAGTGTATAAGGCCCTTGCTGCCCTGAGCCGGAACAATCCTCAGGTGAAGGAGGCCGTGGCCAGCGCCCCCTGGGACATCTCCTGGTTCATCGCCGGGGGCTATTCCAATCATCAGCGAGGCTTTGCCATCGACGTGACCCTGGCCCAAATTCAGCGGGCCGAGCTCCAGACGATCGGAAACCACCAGGTGCTCCGGGTGCGGGAGTACGAGGAGTACACCATGCCTACCCCCATCCATGAGCTGAGCAAAGCGGCTGCCACCTTCGTCAAGCCGGTGGCCAGCCACTCCCCCACCGCCTGGAAATCCGCCCAAATGACGGAGACAATGGCCTCCAATCAGCCGGCCCTGGCCCTCCAGCGCTACTGCACTGATGCGGGTCTCACCCCCCTGGCCTCCGAGTGGTGGCACTTTAACGATCTCGAAACCAGAAATTCGGTACTGGAAAATCTGAGCACCGGCGACTACAAAATCAGCCGGTGCCTCAGCTCCGCTCCGTAAAAATGAGCCCCCGGCAAATGCCGGGGGCATCGTTATGTAAACTATGGCTTGCATCGCCCGCAGGGCTCGTAGCCCTCCAGCACAGCATGGAGCCTGGTCAGGAATACCACCCGCTTGTCCTCCTGGATGTTCTTGGCAGAGGTACAGTCCGGCAGGTGAAATTTTTTGCTGGAAGCGTTGCCGATGTAGGTCTGTAAAGTGGAGTTCTCTGCGGGATTGGTGGCGGTATCCGCCTCCTTTTCGGTGCGGAAGGTCACTGTCTTGCCGTCGCTTTCAGCAATCACATGTCCTTGCATGTCGGTGCGGTAGACCTCCGTTCCCGCATCTCGGAAACGGCTGAGGGTCTCGTCTGAGGGGTGGCCGTACTTGTTGTCCTCTCCCACTGAGATCACCGTATACTTGGGCATGACCTCCCGAAGAAACTGGTAACTGGTGGAGGTATCGCTGCCGTGGTGCCCCGCTTTCAGGACGGTGGCCCGCAAGTTGGCCCCGGATTCGATCAAATCAGCTTCCGCCCCCTTCTCCATGTCCCCGGTGAAGAGGAAGGAGGTCTCGCCATAGTCGATGCGCAAAACAATGGAGGTATCATTGGTATCGTCATATTCCTGTACCGGTCCTAAAACCTCCACTTGGGCGGAGCCAAGGCTGAATTTATCCCCCGGCTCAGGCACTGTAAGGGATTTTCCCTGTACATCTAAATAGTGGACCATATCCTGGAAGACCTTGGTGTCATACTCCGTCACCGGGCACAGGGCGGTGTCCACTGCGGCGTAGTTCAGCGCACCGGACAGGCCGCCGATGTGGTCCTCATGGGCGTGGCTGGCCACCATGCAGTCCAGATGCTTGGCCCCGTGGCGCTCCAGATAGGAATACACCAAATCGGAGTCCTCGGCATTGCCGCCGTCGATGAGCATGTAGTGGCCGTCGCATATCACCAGGGCGGAGTCCGCCTGGCCCACGTCAATAAAGTGGACCGCAAAGCTGCTCCCCTCCTTGGGAAGGGACGCGGCCTGTTCCTGACGGCTGAACAGAACATAAGCAAACGCCAGGAAAAGCATAATAAACAGGAATACCAGCACCCAGCCGGACTGCTGCTTCTGCTTTCTTCTATGCATCGCTCACTCCTCCAATTCTTCCGGCAAGGGCCGGCGGCGGTGTTCCATGGGCCCCCATTCCGGCAGGGGCAGCCGCTGCATCGCTCCAAAGGCCCGGGCCTTCAGGCCGGGATACCGGACCTGGAGCTCATAAACCAGTTCCTTGATCTCCTGCCGCTTGGTGTTCCCGTCGGCGGGGCAGGTGCTGTGGACCACAGGCAGGTCCAGCCGCTGGGCGGTGTGGCGGATCAGGCTCTCCCCGCAGTAGAGCAGGGGGCGGATTTGGGTGATCCCCGTCCGGTCCAGGTAGGTGACGGGCTGGAAGCAGGACAGTCGGCCCTCGAAAATCAGGGACATGAAGAAGGTCTCCACCGCGTCGTCATAGTGGTGGCCCAGGGCGATTTTGGAGATTCCCCGCTCCTGGAGGGCGGCATGGAGCGCCCCCCGCCGCATCTTTGAGCACAGAGAGCATGGATTTTTCTCCCTCCGGCTGTTGAAAATCACCCAGCGAATCTGGGAAGGAATCACGGTATAGGGCACGTCCAGCTCCCGGCACAGCCGGGCCACCGGGGAAAAATCGTTCCCCTGGGCGAAGTTCGACGTGCCCAGGTCCAGGGTGACCGCCTCCACCGTGAAGGGGACGGGGTAAAACTCCCGCAGTTTGGCCAGCGCCATCAGCAGCACCAGGGAGTCCTTCCCTCCCGACACCCCCACCGCAATCCGGTCGCCGGGACTTATCATATTGTAGTCCTCCACACACCGGCGGGTAAGGGAGAGAATTTTATTCATGGCACACCCTCCTTCCGACGCAAGCATTTTACCACAAAAACCCGATTTTCCGCAAGTAAAAAACAAAAATCAAACAGGAGATATCCGGAGTATAATTAAGAAAACGAGAGGTATTCGGAGATATAAAAGTTTTTCTTGAAATTTTTCAAAAAATCCGTTGACACCCGTCTGTCCCCGTACTATAATACAACACGCTCCATTTGTACAACGTTCGGGGCAAAATGCTTTCATCAAAGGCATTTTTCACATAAATGGAAAGAAATTGGAGGTTACACCTATGTCCACGTTCATGGCAAAAATGGGCAGCACCCAGCGGAAGTGGTACGTCATCGACGCCGCCGGCAAGCCCATGGGCAAAACCGCTGTTATCGCCGCCGACCTGCTGCGGGGCAAGCGCAAGCCCGAGTTTACCCCCAACGCCGACTGCGGCGACTGCGTCATCATCATCAATGCCGAGCAGGCGGTGCTCACCGGCAAGAAGCTGGACCAGAAGTACTACCGCACCCACTCTGGCTGGGTGGGCGGTCTGAAGGAGACCAAGTACCGCACCCTGATGCAGACCAAGCCCGAGCTGGCCATGCAGCTGGCCGTTAAGGGCATGATGCCCAAGAACAGCCTGTCCCGGGACGCGCTGACCCGCCTGCACATCTACCGCGGCGGCGAGCACAACCACGCCGCCCAGAAGCCCGAGCTCTGGGACGCCGAGTAAGGAGGATTTAGAGTATGTATAAGAGCAAGAAGCCTTATTTCTATGGCACCGGCCGCCGGAAGTCCTCTGTGGCCCGCGTCCATCTGTTTGAGAACGGCACCGGCGCCATCACCATCAACGGCCGGGATATCGACGACTACTTCGGTCTGGAAACCCTGAAGCTCATCGTCCGTCAGCCCCTGGTGGCCACCGAGCAGGTGGGCAAGGTGGACGTGGTCGCCACCGTCACCGGCGGCGGCGTCACCGGTCAGGCCGGCGCCATCCGCCACGGCATTTCCCGCGCTCTGCTGCTGGTCAATGAGGAGTTCCGTCCCACCCTGAAGGCCGCCGGCTTCCTCACCCGCGACCCTCGCATGAAGGAGCGCAAGAAGTATGGCCTCAAGGCCGCCCGCCGCGCCCCCCAGTTCTCCAAGCGTTAAGGTTCCGCTTTTTCAACAGCCGTCCGTTTGGACGGCTGTTTTTCTGTAAACAATTTTTGAACTCCCGCGAAATCCCCTTGACATTTTTTCCCCTCTGAGTAAAATAGTTAACACGTTAATCGTTAATGGGTTAACAATATGTTGAAAGGAGGTTTTCCTCGTGGAAGTGTCATTTCACGAGATGGATCTGCTGTCCCGGCAGTTTAACCAAGCTCACCGGGCAGCTGTTCAGACGGAGCTGAACGCCGCCGGGCTGAGAGAGGTAGGCCACCCCATGTTGGTCTCTATTCTCCAGTCCGCCGAGAAAGACCCGGATGGTCAGTGCCAGGCCCAGCGGGAGCTGGCCGACCTGCTCCACGTCTCCCCCGCCGCCGTGGCCAATTCCCTGAAATGCCTGGAGCGGGACGGTTATATCCGCCGGGAGCCCTGGCAGAAGGACGCCAGACGAAACCGGGTGCTGCTCACTGAAAAGGGGGCCGCCGCAGTGGAGGGCTGCCGGGATGTGTTTCGCCGGGTGTCCGACCGGATGATGGCCGGGTTTTCCCCGGAGGAGTGCGCCCAGCTGATGGACTTTCAGCGCAGAATGCTGAACAACCTCCTCAATTTCCAACCAAAGGAGTGATTTACCCTTGCTTTCCCTGTTCCTGACCCATTTGGAGGGTTACAAAAAGGACGCCGTCAAGTCCCCCATCCTCATCATTCTGGAGGTCATCTGCGAGCTGCTCCTCCCCCTGGTGATGGCAGAGATCGTGGATGTGGCCATTCCCTCGGGGGATACGGGCTATATCTTCGAACTGGGGACGGCCATGCTGGTTTTGGCGGCCTTCTCCATGGCCTGCGGCGTGCTGGCCGCCAAATATGCCGCTTTCGCCAGCCAGGGCTTCGGCGGAAACCTGCGTCAGTGCCTGTTCGACAAGGTACAGGACTTCTCCTTCGCCGACATTGACCGCTTTTCCTCCGCATCCCTCATCACCCGCATGACCAACGATGTCAACGCCATGACCATGATGCTGGCCATGGGCCTGCGGATGCTGGTGCGGGCCCCGGTCATGCTCATCGCCGCGCTGATTATCTCCCTGCGGCTCAACGCCCGGCTGGCCCTGATCCTGTTTGTGATTATTCCCCTGATGTCCGCAGCCATCGCCATTCTGATGCGTATTTGCTCCAGGCTTTTTGAGCTCATGCAGAAGCGGATCGACGGGCTGAACAACGTGCTTCAGGAGAATCTGGTAGCCATCCGGGTGGTGAAAGCTTTCGTCCGGGAGGACCACGAACGGGAGAAATTCAACCGCTCCAGCGACGAGCTGATGAATGCCGGGCTCACTGTGGGGATGCGGGTTATCGCCATGATGCCCATTATGATGCTGTGCCTGAACGGGGCCACCCTGGCCGTTCTCTACTTTGGGGGCAAAATGGTTATGGGCCTCACCTTCGACCTGGGGGACTTGAACGCTTTCCTCAGCTACATCATGCAGGTGCTCATGAGCGTCATGATGGTGGCCATGTCCCTGCTCCAGCTGTCCCGGGCCCAGGCCTGCGCCCGGCGGATCAACGAAGTGCTGGACGCCGTCCCCTCTGTCCAGAACAAGGAGGAAACCTCTCCCCTCCCCGCCCCCAGGGGCCGGGTGGAGTTCAAGGATGTCTCCTTCAAATACGCCGCCTCCGGCACCGGAGACGACGTGCTGTCCCACATCAGCTTTACTGTGGAGCCGGGGCAGTTTGTGGCCATTGTAGGGGGCACCGGCACCGGCAAGTCCTCCCTGGTCAACCTGATTCCCCGGTTCTACGATGTCACCGGCGGCTCCGTCCTGGTGGACGGAGTGGACGTGCGGGACTACCCCCTGGAGGAGCTGCGGGGACGGATCGGCATGGTGCTCCAGACCAATGTACTCTTCACCGGTTCCATCCGGGAGAACCTGCTGTGGGGCCACCCCGACGCCACCGGGGAGGAGATGGTCCAGGCCGCCAAGGATGCCCAGGCCTACGACTTCATCATGCAGCTGCCGGAGGGTTTCGACACCCAGCTCACCCAGGGGGGGACCAACGTCTCCGGTGGACAGAAGCAGCGGCTGTGCATTGCCCGGGCCATGTTGAGAAAACCGGCCATCCTCATTCTGGACGACTCCACCTCCGCTGTGGACTCCGCTACCGAGGCGGCCATCCGGGAGTCTTTCCACAACAATCTCAAAGACACTACCGTCATCATCATCGCCCAGCGTATCTCCTCGGTGCAGTATGCCGATGAGATTCTCATTCTGGACGACGACCATATCGCCGGCCGTGGCACCCACGATGAGCTCTTGGCCAGCAACAAAATCTATCAGGAGATATTCCAATCTCAGCAAGAGGGGGTGGGCGGATAATGCCAGGACCACATCAAGCCTTTAGGGCCGGGCCGGTCAAGCCCAAAAACCTGAAAAAAACCGCCCTGCGTCTGGTGGGCTACCTCACCCGGAGCAAACTTCCTTTGCTCTTTGTCTTCTTCTGCCTGCTGGTGTCCGTGGGCTCCAATCTGGGCGGTTCCTACCTGGTGCGGCCCATCACCAACCTGCTTATCGACCCCAATATGTCCTTTTCCGAAAAGCTGTCCGGGCTGACGGTGCGTATCGCCGCCCTGGCCGGCATCTACCTCCTGGGCTGTCTGGCCACCTACGGCCAGTCGGCTATGATGGTCCGGCTGGCAGAGAAGGGGGTCAACCGCCTGCGCAAGGACCTGTTTGACGCATTGCAGAAGCTCCCCCTCTCCTACTTCGACCAGCATCCCCACGGGGAGCTGATGAGCCGTTTTACCAACGACGCGGACAACGTACAGATGGCCCTCCAGCAGAGCGTGGTCTCCCTGTTTCAGAGCTGCCTCATGTTCGTAGGGCTGGTGGCCCTGATGCTCTTTATCAACTGGAAGCTGTTTTTCGTCACCGCCCTGGTGCTGGCCCTCACTATGACCCTGTTCAAGCGGCTGGGGGGGCGCAGCCGCCGGTTCTATCAGAAGCAGCAGGCCGCTCTGGGCAAGGTGAACGGCGAGATACAGGAGACCATTGAGGGCTTAAAAGTAGTCAAGGCGTTTACCCATGAGGCGGAGGCCAAGACCAAGTTCCGGGAGCTGAACAACGCCTATCGGGACGCCGCTCAGAAGGCCAACTTCTACTCTACTATGATCATGCCGGTGGCGGGCAACCTCATGAACATCAGCTATGCCCTCACCGCCGCCTTCGGCGGACTGCTGTCTGTCCTTCAGGGCTTTGACCTGGGCGGCCTTGCCATCTACCTCAACTACTCCCGGCAGGTGGGCCAGCCCCTGAACCAGATATCCCAGCAGATGACCACTCTGCTGTCTGCCATGGCGGGGGCGGAGCGCATCTTCGAGGTGATGGACACCCGGCCCGAGGTGGATGAGGGCACAGTCACCCTGATTCCCGCCGAGAAGGATGCCAACGGCACCCTCTCCCCCTTTGCCGGGGCGGGACGGCCCAAGACCTGGGCCTGGAAGACCCCACGGGGCAACGGCATGGAGCTGGTTCCCGTCTTTGTGGGAGCAGACGAGGTCCTCACCGAGATTACCGACCCGGAGTCCGTCCCCGACCCGGCGGTGCTGGCCGACCACGGCTGGGCCTGGAAGTACCCCGGCCCCGACGGGACGGTGGGCCTCCACCTCATCCGGGGCACCGTCCGCAACGTCCCCGGAGAGGACTACTGCCTCACAGAGCTGCGGGGGGCGGTACGGTTCAGCCATGTGGACTTCTCCTATGTCCCGGGAAAACGCATTTTGAAGGACGTGACCGTCTACGCTGACCCAGGCCAGAAGATTGCTTTCGTGGGCTCCACCGGCGCGGGCAAGACCACAATCACCAACCTCATCAACCGCTTTTATGAGATTGAGGGCGGCATGATCACTTACGACGGCATCCGGGTAAAGGCCATCCGCAAAGACGACCTGCGGCGCTCCTTGGGGGCGGTGCTCCAGGACACCCACCTGTTTACCGGCACCATCATGGACAACATCCGCTATGGCCGCCTGGACGCCACCGATGAGGAGTGTATCGCTGCTGCCAAGAGCGCCAACGCCCACTCCTTCATCCGCCGCCTGCCAGAGGGCTACCAGACCATGGTCACCGGCGACGGGGCCAACCTGTCTCAGGGCCAGCGGCAGCTGCTGGCTATCGCCCGGGCCGCCGTGGCCGACCCGCCGGTGATGATTCTGGACGAGGCCACCTCCTCCATCGACACCCGCACCGAGGCCCTGATTCAGAGGGGCATGGACACCCTCATGGAGGGCCGGACCGTGTTCGTCATCGCCCACCGGCTGTCCACTGTGCGCAACTCCAACTGCATCGTGGTCATTGAACACGGCGAGATTGAGGAGAAGGGCAGCCACGAGGACCTATTGGAAGAAAAGGGCCGGTACTACCGGCTGTACACCGGACAGTTCCAGCTGTCCTGACGCAAAAGGGCCCCGCCAACCGGCGGGACCCTTGCCTTAATACATCGGAACAAAAAACAGCCAAGGAGCGGTGACCACCGCCATAGACAGGGCAATTTTGCGCTTTTCCCCCTCATTGAGCAGGACGCAGTCTTTCATGGCCCGCTTGTCGAACCGGTAGATACAGTACCCGGCCAGGGCCACCGCCGCCAGCGTCCAGAGGAAGGCCGCCGGGTGGCCGAAGGGGTTGTGCATGATATAGGACAGCGTATCATACCAAAAATCCTCGAAGGGGACGGCCAGCAGCCACCCCAGGAACATCCACGCCGTCCCAACCAGGTCGGCGGCGAAGCCCAGCAGCCAGAATTTCCACCACAGCGCCTTCACCACTTCCCTTTTCCGCTGGTGCTTGAGGGCCAGCAGGGTAAGCAGCAACACGGCGCAGTCGATGAGGAGATTGCCGGGGATGACGAACAGCAGCAGCTGGGGAAACAGCCAGATGAGCCAGATGGGGAACAGGACATTGTACAGGCGCACTTCTTTTTTCATGCCGCACCCCTCCCCTTTTTGGGGACCGCCCGGCGGTACAACCAGCCCAGCACATTGCCCGCCAGGGCGGGGACTGCTGCCATAAAGCAGTGGAACATAGCGGTATAGTTAAACAGCAGGAACACCATGGGCAGGTAGCACAGGAAGCAGGCCACTGGGTACAGGGGGCACACCCCCTGCCGCATGCCCAGGGACAGCCCGGAGGAGAACCCCGCCACCGGCAGGAGGATATAGGGCAGGAGCAGACCGGACAGGACGGGCACGTCCACCGACACCGCATGGTCGGCCCAATACAGGAGCAGAGGCAGGACATCACACAGCAGCAGGGCAAAGGCCAGATAGGGCAGCGTTTCCCGCCACTTCAACGGCGACGGTCCGGGGGCCAGGCCCAGGAGGGTGCGCAGCTGCATCACCTCCACATACCAGCCGACCCACCGCCCCAGCCAGATGACGGCGTACACCAGGGCCAGGATGACCAGCCAGGCCAGCAGCTCCCCGCCACGGGCCCCCAGCTGGGCTATCAGCAGGGCAAACAGGGTGGCTGTCACCCCAAAGTGGGCCGCTGAGTACAGGAGCAGCGATTTGCCGTCGTCGGCAAAGGGCAGGGTGGCCACTCCCGCCGCCCCTCCCAGGGCAGCGCACAGCAGGCACACCACCGGAGACGGTCCCCGGGCGCCCACCATGTAGGACACCAGCACCACACTGAACACCAGTCCCAGAACGGCCCCCGCCAAAATACGGACGGCCCAGCTCCATTTAATCTGTTTCATGACCTTTCCTCCTCCCCAAATTCAGGGTTTCTTTGATCCGCTTCATGTACCGCCGGGAGACGTAGGACTTCACAGTCCCGTCCAGCGTCATACAGATGGTGCCCGACAGGGACAGGTCCACCGCCGTCACTCGGTCCAGATTGATGATCTCACTGTTGGAGATGCGGACAAACCGGGTCCGGTCCAGCCGCTCCTCCAGCTCGTACAACCGCAGCGGGACGGCGCAGGTCTCCCCTGCTGTCTGGGCGGCCACCCCCTTGCCGTCGGCATAGAACCGGAGAAAATCCCCTTGGGGCAGCAGCAGACGCTCCTCCCCCCGGCTCACCGGGATGGGCCCCAGCGCCAGCTTTGACAGGCTGTCCGCCAGGAGGCGCAGCTCCTCGCTTTCCGCTCCGGCCAGAATGACCGCCTTTGGCTCTTGCCGGCCGGGTTCAATCCGGATCTCTACCTCCATGGGCACTCCCTCCTTTCATGCTCCAAAGTATAGCCGTTCTTCTCCGTTCTGTCTATAGCTCTGGGACAGTCGGTCATTTTTACGGGATAGTCGGTCGTTTTGCCGTTGACAGATGGACAAACTTGGGCTAAAATAGCAGAAGTATCTGCCTCCGTAGCTCAGCAGGATAGAGCGTCCGCCTCCTAAGTAGGGAATAGAGCGCCCTACTCCAGGAGCACAGGTGTACGGCTCCGAGTTCGATTTCATTTGCACAATTTCATATGCCCGCGTAGCTCAGTTGGATAGAGCGACCGCCTCCTAAGCGGTAGGCCAGAGGTTCGAATCCTCCCGCGGGTGCCATTAGTAGCACAAAATCTTCGGAAAAACCGAAGGTTTTGTGCTTTTTCTATAACATTCTGAAAATCAAGGGAAAACGCTATATTCCCCGTCTAAAAGGTGGGCACTTTATTCTTTATTTTTTGCTAATCACTGTTACCCCCCAACTCAAATCGAACTACATACCGTTTTCCCCCTGAAACCTTGCTAATCAATTAGCAAGGTTTTTTGTTTTTCCGCCGAAAAATGGGGTGATTTGCTAATTGGGCAAGAAAACGGCTTCAATCTTTGCTAATTCCAAAATGCTGAGGTTGCCAGTTTGAACATTTTCGCCCTGCCCAAAAGCCTACATAGCCGCCTAAATCCCGCTGACGGCTGTGAATTTTCAGAAGGAGGATAAGCTATGAAGTGGAAGAAAAACGAGGCGCAGAACAGCGAGGCCCGCATTGAGAAACTGGCCGACGAGGTTCACAGCGCCGCCTACAAGAGCATGGAGACCCTGTGGAGCGCCTTCCTGGAAGTGGGTGAGCTGGACATGGTGCGGGCCACGGAGAAGGCCCTGCGGCTCCTGGTAAGCCACGGCGACCACACTGAGGCCATGAAGGTGCTGGAGGGCGTCTACGCCCTGATGGAGATCGCCCCGTCCGAGGACTTCACCGACTGCCAGCAGTACCCCGCCCTGGCGCAGATGTTCATGGAGGAATTTCTGGCGGAGAGCGAGGACTTCATCTTTGACGCTGGCATGGAGGATGTGCTGGCGCTTCTCATGGACGAGGGCCAGTAGCCCCCCGAGTGGGCCACTGGCCCACTTTACATAGCCGCCTGTTTCGCTGCGGGCGGCTATGACTATATCCAAGGAAAGGAGGCAGAAACCCATGAACAAGTGCAAGGTGATTGCCGTCACCAATCAGAAGGGCGGCGTCGGCAAGACCACCACGACGGTCAACCTGGGCGTAGGGCTGGCACAGCAAGGGAAAAAGGTGCTGCTGGTGGACACAGACCCCCAGGGGAGCCTTACGGTAAGCCTGGGCGTGAAGAACCCGGACGAGCTGGACACGACCATCTCCGACCTGATGCAAGTCGTGGTGGACAACGGCAACCTCTCCCCACGGGACAAGGGCATCCTGAAAGACATTGAAGGCGTTGATCTGGTGCCCTCGAACATCGGCCTGTCCAGTTTTGAGGTGAGCCTTGTGAACACCATGAGCCGGGAGTTTGTGCTGCGTAGCTACCTGGGGGCGGTCAAACGGGATTATGACTACGTTCTCATTGACTGTATGCCCTCGCTGGGTATGCTCACCATCAACGCCCTGGCAGCGGCGGACAGCGTTCTCATTCCCTGTCAGGCCAACTACCTGTCCACGAAAGGCTTGAAACTGCTGATGGGATCGGTCGCCAAGGTGCGGCGGCAAATCAACCCGGAGCTGAAAATTGACGGCATTCTGCTGACGATGGTGGACAACCGTACCAACAACGCCAAGAGCATCATCGCCGCCCTGCGGCAGACCGGGAGCAATCTGCGGGTGCTGAACACGGAAATACCCTTTTCTGTCCGGGCGGCGGAGTGCAGCGTGGAGGGCAAGAGCATTTTCGCCCATGACGGCAAGGGAAAGGTAGCGGCGGCATATACCGCGCTGGTGGAGGAGGTGAGCGCCCTTGAGCAAAGGAACCGCAATCGACCTGGGGCTGACCGGGGCTTATAACGACCTGTTCTCCACCCAGGAGGAACGGGACAACGCTGGGCGCACCTTTGTGACCGACCTTGACCCCGCAGAGATCAGCGATTTTCCCAACCACCCGTTCCATGTGCGGATGGACGAGGAAATGGAGCAGATGGTGGAGAGTGTCAGGGAGCGGGGCGTCCTCTCCCCCGTGCTGGTGCGTCCCATGCCGGACGGCGGCTATCAGATGGTGTCCGGCCACCGCCGCAAGTTTGCGTCAGAGTTGGCGGAACTGCCCACGGTGCCCTGCATCGTCCGGGAGCTGACCGACGATGAAGCCATCATTATTATGGTGGACAGCAACCTCCAGCGTGAGCGTGTCCTGCCCTCGGAGAAAGCCTTTGCTTATAAGATGAAGCTGGACGCTATGAAACGGCAGGGAGAGCGCACAGATTTAACTTGTGCGCCAACGGCGCACAAGTTAAAAGGGCTAAAATCACGGGATATTGTGGCTGAACAAGCAGGTGAAAGCAAAGATCAAATTCAACGCTATATCCGCCTGACGAACCTTGTGCCTGAACTGCTGGACATGGTAGACAATACTGTGCTGAAAGAAAAGGGCACGTTACAAATGGCCCTGCGCCCCGCCGTGGAGTTGTCCTACTTGCCGGAGAACGAGCAGAACGCTTTGTTGGAGGTCATGGAGAGCGAGGACTGCACCCCCTCCCACGCCCAGGCCATCAAGATCAGGGACTTTTCCGAAAAAGGTAAGCTGAACCCCGACGTGATCCTGTCCATCATGCAGGAGGAAAAGCCCAATCAGGTGGAACAGTTCAAAATGCCCCGGAACCGCATCGACAAGTTTTTCCCTGCGGGGACGCCCGCACAGAAGATCGAGGATACCATCGTGAAAGCATTGGAGATGTACCGCAGGCGGGAAAGGGCGATGGAGCGATGAGAATGGGGCCCCCGCAAAATCGGAGATTTAGTGGGGAGAGGAGGAGCAAGGGAGCGGGCGCAGTTTTCGCCTTCAGGCGGAAACGGAGCAGAGCGGACTTTGCGACGACGACGCCTGGGGGGCAGTATGCCCTTTTGCGGCCCTGGCACTTTCCACGCCCTCCCCCTCTCACACTCTCCCCCTCCAAACCTGCTGTACCTGCTGAAAAGAAAGGCTCTGCCCATCCTTTTTTCAGCCGGTAAAAGCCTTTGGAGAGAAGCGCGCCAGCGCACGAACCATCAAACACCGGGCAGCGTTTGACCCCGTGGAGCGCCACGGGCTTTTTTTACGCCCAAAATCAAAAATATGGAGGTATTCTATCTATGAAGCGGAAAACCATCACCCACGCGGCTCGGCTGCTGTGCGTCCTGGCCCTTGCCATGACCATGACCACCGCCGCCTTTGCCGCCGACCCGCCTGAACCCGCCCAGCCGTCCCCCTGCTACCCCACCGCCGTCACCCGGAGCGAGGACGGCGGCGAGATCAGGAAGATGTACGACCTGGGGCCGGAGGACGACCCCGCTGGCATTCCCCGTTCCGACTTTGAACAGGAGGGCTACCACTACACCCTCACCGACCTGTTGAAGCAGGAGCTTCCCGCCAATGAGAGCCGCCAGCACACCGAAACCGTGTCCGTTCCCAGCCAGAGCAAGGACATGGGCGCTGTGCTGGCCCTCCTGCCGCAGACAAAAGAGTTCATCACCGAGGATGGCCTGTCCGGGGTAATGGCCCTGAAGCTGGACACGGTGAAGGTGGATGTGGCCGGGTACGGCAATTCCACCAAGAGCGTCACCGCCACCCGCACCTATCCCGGCCTTGCCGACCAGGACACGCAGTATATCCCCAAGTCCATCACCGACAACGGCCACTCCCTGACCCTCCAGACCGTGAACTGGCAGACCGAGGGGGACAGCCACTTCACCGCCGTGGCCTCCTACTCCGGCTCCGCCACCAGCTCCTATGTAAAGACCGTCACCGCCGACTACGCTGGCACCGTCAGCCGTATCAGCCTGAATAAAATCCGCTATGTGGCGATCTTCGAGGGCACGGCCCTGGAACCCGCCCCCACCGAGGAATCCGGCAACACGTCCGACCCCGGCCTGACCGACCCCACTGACCCCACCGCTCCCGTTGACCCCGCCGACCCCACCGGCCAGGACGCCCCCACCGGCGAGAAGAACAGCGTCCTGCCCGTGGTGGCCGTCGTCGTGGTGGTGCTGCTGGGCGGCGGCGTGTTCTACTTCATCAAACGCAGGAGGTAATCTACCATGAAGAAACTGACCATGCTTTTTTCCCTGCTGTGCCTGACCCTGGCCCTGACGGTGCCCGCCAGCGCCCTTGATTACAACATCGACGCCCCCGGCGACCCGGAGTACGGCAAGTCCACCTCCGTGGAGCCGGTTGTCACGGCTGACCGGGGCGAACTGCCCAACGTGGATGTGAGCAAGAACGCGGCCCTGATCCCGCCCACGTTCGGAAGCCCCACCGCCTACACCCTGAACACGGGCAACCCCCTGACCCCCAATCTGGCCCCCGGCTATATGCTGGGCGAGGGGGCCGTTATCAACGGCAATACCAGCGTCACCGTGGCCCCGCCCGACTTCAACACCATCCCCAGCGGCATCGTGTCCGGCAGCGGCACCAACACCGGGGGGACGGCCACCCCCACCCCCTCCACCGGCTTCACGGAGGTCACATCCGACCTCTACTACAAGGGCGGCTATCTGGCTACTCTGAAAATCCCCAGCCTGAATGTGAACGTCAAGGTCTACGAGGGCACGGGCAGCTCCGTCCTGGCAAAAGGGGCGGGCCACTTTGAGGACACCAGCATTTGGGACGGCAACTGCGCCATCGCCGGTCA
>CATKXO010000029.1 GCA_949840775.1 uncultured bacterium
AAGCCCTACCTTTTTCTGACCAACAACAGCGGGTCCACGCCCAGGGAGCTCCAGCAGAAGCTGGCCCGCATGGGGCTGGACGTGCCCGAGGAGCACTTTTACACCAGCGCCTTGGCCACGGCGGCCTTTTTGAAAAGCCAGGCCCCCGGCTGTTCGGTCTACGCCCTGGGGGAGGCCGGACTGCTAAACGCCCTGTACGACGCGGACATCACCATGAACGACATCGACCCCGACTACGTGGTCATCGGCGAAAGCCGGAACTATTCGCTGGATACCATCACCAAGGCCATCAACCTGGTTCTGGGCGGGGCAAAGCTCATCGGGGCCAACTCCGATGTCTCCGCCCCGGGAGAGGAGATCACCGTCCCCGCCTGCGGTGCTCTGGTGGCCCCCATTGAGATGGCCACCGGGACGAAGGCCTACTTCTGCGGCAAGCCCAACCCCCTGATGATGCGCACCGGCCTGCGTCTGCTGAAATGCCACTCAGAGGATGCGGTGATGGTGGGCGACCGGATGGACACCGATGTGATCTCCGGTCTGGAGAGCGGTATGTCTACGGTGCTGGTGCTTTCCGGCATCTCCACTCGGGAGACCTTAAAGACCTTCTCCTACCGCCCCTCCATGATCCTGAATGGGGTAGGGGATATTGTCCGGGCGGCCCGGGGGGAAGCGCCGGACGCTTGAACTTCTCTGCCCACTGCTTGCAACCCGTCTATATATCCGCACGTTTCTGCAAAGCAAAAGGCTCCGCCTGCGGCGGAGCCTTTTGGCGCATGTTCTGCTGGCCTGTGGTTTTGGCTCCTTAACGCAGAAGCAGGCGCAGGGCCTTTCTCTGGCAGCGGTAAATCAATCCCACTGCATCCGGAAAATTGAATGCCGCTGGGGCGCTGCGTCATCGGTACAGCATTTTGCGGAGCCAGGCAGTGACCAATTCGTTTGGGAAATAATGGCCTGACTGGTGGCATTCGTACAGGGAAAGGGTTGTGTGTTTCATAAAATCGCCTCCAGCAGACTGTATGTATGTCTGCGGACGGATATGAAAAAGCAGGCGTGTGCGCCTGCTCAATCCTGCCGGGAGCCAATCAGCGCCAACAGGACTCTTCGTTCGTTTGGAATCTGGCCGCTGAGCACCTGCTCCAGCAGGCCGTTCAGGGTCCGTCCCACCTCCGGACCCTGGGCGGTGCCGGCGGCAATGACATCCCGGCCGTTTATGGCCAAGTCCTTCAAGGAGAAGCATTCCCCCTGGGTGATAAGGGCCTCTGCCGCCGCTCTGATCTGGTCCAGCTCCGCCAGGCGGTCCTTTGCCAGCTGGAAAGCCTGGCCCATGTTGTCCGCCCGCTTGACCTCCAGAAGCTGAAAGAAGGCCTCCACACCCAGCCGGTTGAGCCATTTCCGAATGGCCCTGTCCTGACAGGGAATCTGAACGCCGTGGTATTTCACCAGGGTGACCACCCGCTCCCGGGTCCTGTTGTCAAATTTCAGCGCCCGCAGCATCTCGTCCGCCAGGCGGGCGCTGAGGCTGGGATGGCCGTAGAAGTGGTCGATCCCCCCTGCGTCGGTGGACTTGCAGCCGGGCTTGCCGGCGTCGTGCAGGAGCATGGCAAGGCGGAGGGGCACTGTGGCGGGGGCGGCCTCCAGCGCGCGGATGGTGTGCTCCCAGCCGTCCCAGCAGTGCCAGGGGGTGTGCTGCTCCAGGGTGATCAGCGGCTCCAGCTGGGGCCAGAACTGGCAGAATACGTCCGGATAAGCCCGGAGGATATGGCCCGCGTTTTGCCCCGTCAACAGCTGGCAAAGCTCCGCATTGATCCGCTCCGCCGCCACCCGGTTCAGCATAGCCCGGTTTTTGTGGATGGCCTGGGCGGTTTTCTCCTCAATGGCATAGCCGAGGACCGCTCCGAACCGCAGGGCCCGCATCACCCGCAGGCCGTCCTCCTGAAAGCGGAGGGCGGGCTCTCCCACGCAGCGGATGAGGCCGGCCCGCAGGTCATCCCTGCCGCCGAAGGGGTCATGCAGGTCCCCGTCCAGGTCCATGGCTATGGCGTTGATGGTAAAGTCCCGCCGGGCCAGGTCCTCCCTCAGGTCTGAGACGAAGCACACATGGTCCGGGCGGCGGCTGTCAGAGTAGGGGCCCTCAGTGCGGTAGGTGGTGACCTCATAGGGCTCATCCCCCTCCAGCACCGTGACGGTGCCATGCTTCAGCCCGGTCCCGGCGATACAGCGGCCGGCAAAGCAGCGCCTGGTCTGATCCGGGCGGGCGGAGGTGCAGATGTCCCAGTCGTGGGGTGGGACGCCCCGCAGCAGGTCCCGTACGCAGCCGCCCACCAGATGGACCTCATAGCCGGCACCGGCCAGCGCTTGGAGGATCTGCCGCGCTCCGGCGGGGATGTCAAATTTTGCGGGACGAGGGCCGGGCTTCTGTTCCCGGCGCCCCGGCCGGTCGGAGCGTTCCATTGGGCTTCCTCCCTGTTCAGGTGTCCCCGCTCCTGGAAGAGCGGAGTTTTCGGAAGAATGTCCGGGGGGTCCCAAGACAGGCAGGTGAAACAAAAAGGTACAAAACATCAGAGATGTTTTGTACCTTTTTGGCGCAGAAGGGGGGATTCGAACCCCCGCACGGTTTTACCCGCCTACTCCCTTAGCAGGGGAGCCCCTTATAGCCACTTGGGTACTTCTGCATGGCTGCAAGTAAAGGGGGGATATTCCATTGTTGAGAGAGAAAAGTGGCGGAGAGAGTGGGATTCGAACCCACGGCTCTTGCGAGTCACTGGTTTTCAAGACCAGCTCCTTAAACCACTCGGACATCTCTCCGGACCGTTCTCCAATCAGAGACGCTTGCTATCATACCACCGGCGTCTCAATTTGTCAAGGGTTTTTGAGAAAATATCCCGTAAGGCGGCAGAGACGGGCCTGCGCCCGTCTCTGCAAGGCGGGCGCTCACCGCAGCGCCCATTGGAGCATGAGCAGCAGCCCGAAACCCGGTGCGCCCAGCAGGGCCAGTACCAGGGCGTTGAGCAGGTTAACGCCCAACCGCACCCCGATCAGCTCGCCGGCCTGGGAGAAGATGGCCAGCACCGCCAACCCCACCGAGGAGCGCAGAACCAGCCGGAGCAGCCGGGCCGCCGGCCGCCGCAGGAGCAGGAGGGCGGCGCACAGCAGCAGTCCGGCCAGGCACCAGGCGATATATCCGGGCATGGGGGTCATGCAGTGCCCTCCAGCTCCTTGAACCGGCGCAGCAGGTAGTTGTACCGGGCGTGGAGGGAATTGATCTCGAAGACATAGGACTCAATCAGGTCGCTGTCGCTGGCATTGTTGAAGCCGCCGTAGGCCTGATTGATGAGGGTGCGGGTGTGAGCCAGGGACTGCATAAGCTCCCGGCGCTCCTCCTCCTGGGCGGGGGCGCCCCGGCGGAGGACGGCTTTTTTCATAGATTGGGGCATAGGTAATCTCCTTTCTCAGTTTGCGGCTGATACATTCTATGGATAGTTTGGACAAATATTCCAGCCGTTAACCAAGAAAAAACGCCCGGCAGCGCGCTGCCGGGCGGAAGAGGTGTTACCATGTGCTGTTCAGAGAGGTCCGGTAGGCGTACAGCGCCTGGGCCAGCTCCGCCCGGGTGACGGTGTCTCCGGGGCGGAGGGTGTTGTCAGCGGCGGGGGAGAGTAGACGGTTGGAGACTGCCCACCGCATACTGTCGTAGGCCCAGGAGGAAATTTCCCCGCAGTCCTCATATCGGGACAGGTCGGCGGCAGAGAGCGGGTTGATGCCGGTATGCTTGGCGTAGCGGGCGAGAATGGAGGCCAGCTGCTCCCGGGTCAGAGAGGCGTCCGGGAGGAAGGAGCCGTCTTCGTAGCCGGCAATCAGGTTCTCCTGCCCGCACCAGGATACAGCCTGGTAAAACCAGTCATCGGGGGAGACATCAATAAAGCCCGCGCCGCCGGCAGCCTGACTGCCGCCCACCGTCCACAGTACCTGGGCCAGCTGCGCGCGGTTGAGCGGCAGGCCAGGGCCAAAGCTGCCGTCATCCATGCCGGTAAACCAGCCGCAGGTCAAGCCGTACTCCACAGCGTCGCGGTACGGGGCGCTCCGGGGGATGTCCCAGGGAATCAGCTCATTCCCGTAAATTTCCAGGTAGTACAGCTGCTCGTAGGTCCGCCCGTCGGCGGGGTCGGTGCGGCTGAGGGTGACCCGGCAGAGGGGCCAGCTGGTTACAGCGGCCTCCGGCTCCAGCAGCTGGACCCGGGCCTTTTCTGTCTCGTCAAAGCGGGCGGCCAGAGCTTCGGCGGACAGAATATAGGTCTGTCCCGGAGAAAGGGCCTCGTTCCCGCCCTGGACCAGGTTCCCCTGGGCGGTCAGGGAGTCCCACGCCGGCTCATTGCCGCCGTCCAGCAGCTCGTAGAGGCCGTCGCCGTTCACATTGGTAAGGTAGTCCACCGTCACCCAAACACCTTCCGCCTTGGGCTGGATATAGAGGGTGGCGTCGCCGGTGATCCGGTTGACCTTGCAGTTGAGTGTGTAGTCGTAGTCGGCAGCCACATCTGCGGGCCGGAAGCTGCCGTCTTCCCCCCGCCGGTACCAGTCAATGGAGATGGTCCGGTCCGGAACCTCCATGGCGGAGGCGTCGATGCGGAAGTCGGCAAAGGGCTCCGCCGGCGTAAGGGCCAGGGCGGAGGCTATGGAGAGGGACAGGGTCAGCCCGCAGGCCAGTGCGGCGGCTGTCCAGCGTTTCAGTCTGTTCATAGAGGGCTCCTTTCTGAGGTGCCAGCGGTATCGTCGAAGGTATTATACTTGCTTTTTTCCCCCTTTGACAAGGGCTGTAACACAACAGTAAGAATTTGGCATGAAAAAAGCCCCAATATACAGGGGAGGCCGCCTGCCGGGCAGCCTCCTGTCAGAACATTATGTTTCGATGCACAGGGGGAGGGTTCCCTCCTCCCACAGGTAGCCCAGCTCCAGGAGGGCGCGGTCGGTGTGCAGGGGGACCGGCTCCGGCTCCCCGCCGTCCTCGGCGTCCTCCCGTTCCGGGGCGGACAGGTCGAGGTGCCGCCAGCCCTCCTCCGTCTGGACCACGTTCCAAAAGCGGGGTTCCCCGTCCAGCGTGCCCTGGGCCACGTGACAGGGCAGCTCCAGCTGCCGGCACAGGGCGGCGTAGGCCAGGGCCAGCCCTTCGCTGTCGGCGCACCCTGTCAGAAACAGGTCATCGGTGCAGCTGCCCCCCTCCGGGTCATACCGGCCCTGTTCCAGCAGGGCTTGGGCGGCGGCGAGGGGCAGGTCGGAGCGGCCGGCCAGGTCCCAGGCCAGCTCTTCCAGAGTTTCCTTCAACTCTTCCCGGCGTCTTTCCAGCTCAGAGTGCTCCAGGGGGTAGGTGAGCAGAATCTCCACAATCCGCTGCCGGCCGGTCTGGGGGTAGATGGACACGGCCACCTCAGGCATCCCCAGGGCGCAGGCGGGGACGCCGTAGTAGGCCTGCCGGGCCAGCTCCTGGATATAGGTCTCGTCCTCCTCAAAGTAGCTGATGCGCAGCACCCGCTCCGGAGCGAAGGTGGTGAGGGCGGACTCCAGCTCACTGCGGATGGCGGTGACGCCGGTGGCCTGGACGATGGAGGCTACCTGCTCCCGGGTGCGGCGGTAGGTGATGTCCACGTGGGCTTCGGAGTAGGTCACCACCGGGTCTACGGTGTACGTGATGAACTCCACGCAGTAGGCCCCCAGGGGGTCCTCATGGACCACCTCCAGGCAGGCGCCGGCCAGGAAGGACTCCACATTCTCCGTGTCGGTATACAGCCGGATGGTGCCCTCCTCCACCCCGCCGGTGACGAAATAGATCAGGGCGTTGACCAGCTCCTGATAGCTGTCCGCCCGGAGGATGGAGGGGTCCCCCTCGGTGGCGGGGACGGCGTTGTGGGGGGTGACAGTGGAGTAGTCCCGCTCCAGCAGGGCGGTGCAGCCGGTGAGCAGCAAAGCGACGGCCAAAACAACCGTCAGTAGGGGCCGCCGCCCCTGGCGGCCCGTCTCCCCGGCAATGGGGCCCGTTTCTGTAAATGCGGGGCGGCACCCTCGCCGCCCCCTACAGATATTCCCTCCAGCGGGCATGGTCAATACCCCAGCTCCTCGTCAATGAGGATGACCTCCATGGACTCGATGGCCTTGGGCTTTTCCCACAGCACCACCAATCCCCGGCAGATGCGCTGGGGGCTCTTGCAGTCATAGCACTTGTCCCCCTTGACGGCGCAGGGAGTCTTCACGCCGATGCGCTGGGCGTTCTTGGGGGAGGCGATGTTCCGGGCCCGCCACAGGGCCTTGTCGTAGTCGGGGGCGATCTTGTTCTTCCCCACCACAAAGTAGACCTTCTTGTGGCCGAAGAGGGTGGAGGCCACCCGGTTACCGGTGCCGTCGATATTGATGAGCTCGCCGGTCTCTGCCAGGCCGTTGACCGAGGTGACGTACACGTCGGCAGTGGCGGCCTGCTCCAGCCCGGCCTTGTCCCAGTGCCAGAGGGCGTTGTTGTGGGCGGCCAGCATGGGGTAGAGCCCCATCTCCTGCACCGTCATGGAGCCGCCGAAGCCCACGCTTACCCCGTCGATTTCCCTGTCCAGGTAGGCGGCGGCCTCCTCCTTGGTGGCAAAGGTGCGGACGGTGAAGCCCCGCTGCTCCAGGTTCTCGGTCAGTTTAGTCCAGTCTGTCATGATAAGCACTCCTTCCTTCAGTTTCCTCAGCTATGCGTTTATAATGTTTTGTCAAAGTATCTACTATTTCCTCGATCGTGAGCTCTCCATTTACCCAGCGGGCATACAGTTGTTCGGTATAGTTCGATGGGGGCGGCCCGCCTCCAATGGCATTGATAGCTCTGGCACCCTGTAAGGCGCGCATACGGCTCTGTCTTTCCTGTTCGGTGATGGGCATATATGTTGACTGCCTCCTTTTGTCAGATGTCGTTCTTTTGATATCTCCTAAAGCCCTGTCCCAGCACCTCATGGGCGTCGCAGACGATGAGAAAGGCCGCCGGGTCCAGCTCATTGACCAGGGCCTTCAGGGGGACAATCTGCCGCTGCTTGAAGGCACACATAAGCACCAGCTTCTGTTCCCCGGAGAAACTGCCCTCCCCGTGGAGGTAGGTGACTCCCCGGTCCAGCTGCCGGTCAATCTCCTCGGTGATGGCCTGGGGCTGGGAGGTGACGATGTAGGCCACCTTGGACTGGTCCAGGCCGTAAAGCACGCCGTCCATGACCAGGGTGGAGATATACAGGGAGATCATGCCGTACAGGGCGCTGTTCAGGCTTCGGAAGGCGATGGATACGGCCAGCAGCATGAGCAGGTCCACCGCCAGCAGCAGCTTGCCCACGGGCAGCCAGGCGAAGGGGAGCTTGAGCAGCCGGGCGATGAGGTCGGTGCCCCCGGTGGTGGCCCCTTTTGAGAAGATCATCCCCAGGGATATCCCCAGCATCACCCCGCCGAAGACGGCGGCCAGCATGGGGTCCATGGGGGGAAAGGTGTACATGGCGGCAATCAGGTCCACCAGCACAGAGGTGGCCGTCATGGCAAAGAGGGAGGACACCAGGGTATGTCCGCCCAGAAACTTCCACCCAAGGATGAAAATGGGGATGTTCAGCACCAATACCACGGCGCCGATGGGGATGGCGGGGGAGAGGTGGTTTAAAATCATACCCAGGGCGGTGAGCCCCCCGAAGCCGATCTGATTGGGCACATAGAACCAGTCGAAGCTGATGGAGTAGAGCACAGAGCCCAAGAAAATCCAGAGGTAATCCCGCGCCATGCGGGTGAGGGTATGTTTGGTCATAGAGGTCCTCCTATACGATCATAATAGCGTCATCTGCTCCTCCCCCCGGTCCTCCTCTTTCAGGAGAGCCCCGGCGATGGGCAGGGAGCGGGCCCGATAGCGGGCGGCGTTTTGGATGTGGGTGCGGTCCAGGGGCAGAACCTTGTCCACCTTGTATTTGGGTTTCAGGGTCATGACGTTGACCCCCTGGGTGTTCCGGGTGGTCTTGGGGTTGAGGCTGGCAGTGTGGAAAATGACGCACCGGCCCTCGGTGGAGACCACCGCCGCCTCAAAGTCCTCCCGGAGCAGGAAGGCGGCCGCCAGGGGGGACTTGTCGGAGTAGGCCCCGGTGAGCTTCTTCCGCCGGGTCTGGGTCTGATAGGCGGACAGCTCCACCCGGGCGGCCTTACCGTTTTCAAAGAAGAACAGCAGGTGTCCGGAGTAGTCCCCTGGGATGCAGGCCCACAGGGCCCGCTCTTCCGGGTCCATGGCCAGCTTGGAGGGCAGGTAGTCCCCCAGGGCGCTGGCTTTGGCGTCGTCGAAGTCGGACAGCCGGGTCTTGTAGCACTGCTGCTTGTCGGTGAACACCAGCAGCTCGTCCCGATTTGCCGCCTCCCATTGGAGGAAGGGGCCGTCCCCCTCCTTGTACTTCTGTTCGCTGGCCATCCGCAGGGACTGGGGGGTGATTTTTTTCAGATAGCCCTCCCGAGAGAAGAACAGGTGGACGGGATAGTCAGGGGTCTCATCCTCCACCGTCATGACGGGCTCGTCCATATGGTCATAGACGATTTCTGTCCGCCGGGGGACGGCATATTTTTTCTTCACTTCGGTTAGCTCGTCCACAATGATTTTGCGGATGCGCTTGGGGGAGCTGACGATGTCCTCCAGGTCGGCAATCTCGTCCTGTAGCACGTCCACCTCCTGGGTGCGCTTGAGGATATACTCCTTGTTGATGTTCCGCAGACGGATATCCGCCACATACTCCGCCTGGACCTGGTCGATGCCGAAGCCGATCATCAGATTTGGGATGACCTCCGCGTCCTCCTCGGTGTCCCGGATGATCTGGATGGCCCGGTCGATGTCCAGCAGAATCCGCCGCAGGCCCTTGAGCAGGTGCAGCTTCTCCTTCTTCTTGTTCATGGAGAAGTACACCCGCCGGCGCACCGAGTCCATCCGCCAGGCGGTCCACTCCTCCAGAATCTCCCGCACCCCCAGCACCTTGGGGAAGCCGGCGATAAGGATGTTGAAGTTGCAGGACTGGCTGTCCATCAGGGGGGTGAGCTTGAAGAGCTTGGCCATCAGCTTCTCCGGGTCAGTGCCCCGTTTCAGGTCGATGGTCAGCTTCAGGCCGGACAGGTCGGTCTCGTCCCGCATGTCGGCGATTTCCTTCAATTTCCCGGCTTTCAGCAGCTCGGTCACCTTGTCCAGGATGGCCTCGGAGGTGGTGGAGTAGGGAATCTCATAGACCTCGATGAGGTTTTCCTCCTTCACGTAGCGCCACCGGGAGCGGACCTTGAAGGAGCCCCGTCCGGTGCGGTAGATCTCGGACAGGGCCGCCCCGTCGTAGAGCAGCTCGCCGCCGGTGGGCAGGTCGGGGGCCTTGAGGGTGGTCATGATATCGTGGTCCGGGTTTTTCAGAAAGGCGATGGTGGTATCGCACACCTCCCCCAGGTTGAAGCCGCACAGGTCGCTGGCCATGCCCACGGCGATGCCCTTTTTGGCGGAGACAAGCACGTTGGGGAAGGTGGTGGGCAGGAGAGTGGGCTCCTTCATCTTGCCGTCGTAGTTGTCCACAAAGTCCACCGTGTCCTGGTCGATGTCCCGGAAGAGCTCGGCGCAGATGGGGTCCAGCCGGGCCTCGGTGTACCGGCTGGCGGCGTAGGCCATATCCCGGGAGTATACCTTGCCGAAGTTGCCCTTGCTGTCCACCAGAGGGTGCAAAAGGGCCCCGTAGCCCTTGGAGAGGCGGACCATAGTGTCGTAAATCGGGCCGTCCCCGTGGGGGTTGAGCTTCATGGTCTGGCCTACGATGTTGGCCGATTTGGTGCGGGTTCCCCCCAGCAGCTTCATCTGGTACATGGTGTACAGCAGCTTGCGGTGGGAGGGCTTGAAGCCGTCGATCTCCGGAATGGCCCGGGAGATGATGACCGACATGGCGTAGGGCATGTAATTGATCTCCAGAGTCTGGGTGATGGGCTGCTCCAGCACCTCCGCCCGCAGGCCCATCACATTGGGGTCTGTAACGCGGTTCTTATTTTCATTTGGCGTTTTCTTCTTGGCCATTTGGTTCCGTCCTATCTAATACCCATTGTAAAGGGTTGTTTTGAATGTATTCGCGAATTGCCTGTAAATCGGCATCGTTGCGGATAATGTGGTCGTAATAATCTTCTTGCCAGAGGGAATAGCCGGCACGTTTACTTGCAAGCGACTTCAATGTGTTGATAATTTGTGGAAGACCTGCGGCTTTGCCTGTGGGACCCGCCCCCCTGGGCGGGTCATTCCATAAAGAGCTCAAATAGACTAACAGGTGAACATGATCTGGCATGATAACATAACAGTCTATGTGCGCATTACAATAGACTTGGTCAACATTTCCGATCAATTCTTGGAGGATATTTCCTGCTGATGTAAGGCTTATGGTAGGAGAATGCTGGTGTGATGACCCGCCCAGGGGGGCGGGTCCCACATAATTGCTGATGGAACATAAAATATCTTCTTGCCGAACTTTCGTATTAAAGGTCACAAAGTAATACCCTGGTGATGAGTAATCATATCCCTTTAGCCGTTGAGGCCTATAATATTTCTTTGTTTCATCCAGCATGGAAATATCCTCCTACGAAATATCCGCCAGCTCCAAAAACTCGTGTCCGTGGTCGGCGATATGGGTTTTCCGGCCGGTGAGGTCGTCGCCCAGGAGGAGGTCAAACATCCGGGCGGTCTGCTCCACATCTTCGGGGACGACCCGGATGAGCCGCCGGGTGTCGGGGGACATGGTGGTCAGCCACATCATCTCGGGCTCGTTCTCGCCCAGCCCCTTGGACCGCTGAACGTCGTACTTCTTCCCCTGGAGGGTGGCCACAATGTCGTCCTTCTCCTTGTTGGAGTAGGCGAACCAGGTTTTCTCCTTGCAGGTGATCTCGAACAGGGGGGACTCGGCGATGTAGACGTACCCCTCCTGAATCAGGGTGGGGGTGAGGCGGTAGAGCATGGTGAGCACCAGGGTCCTGATTTGGAAGCCGTCCACGTCGGCGTCGGTGCAGATGACGATCTTGTTCCACCGCAGGGCGTTTAAATCGAAGGCGGCCATGTCCTTGGCCCGCTTGTCGTGGACCTCCACGCCGCAGCCCAGCACCTTCAATAAATCAGTGATGATTTCGCTCTTGAAAATCTTGCCGTAGTCGGCCTTGAGGCAGTTCAAAATTTTGCCCCGGATGGGCATGATGGCCTGGAACTCGCTGTCCCTGGCCTGCTTCACGCTGCCCAGAGCCGAATCGCCCTCCACGATATACAGCTCACTGCGGTTCACGTCCCTGGTGCGGCAGGGGACGAACTTCTGCACCCGGTTAGAGATGTCCATAGAGCCGGTGAGCTTCTTCTTGATGTTCAGCCGGGTCTTCTCCGCATTTTCCCGGGCCCGTTTGTTGATGAGCACCTGCTCGGCGATTCTCTGGGCGTCGGTAGGGTTTTCGATGAAGTAGACCTCCATCTGGGACCGGAGGAACTCCACCATAGCCTCCTGCACGCCTTTGTTGTTGATGGCCTTCTTGGTCTGGTTCTCATAGGAGGTCTGGGTGGAGAAGTTGCTGCTCACCAGCACCAGGGCGTCCTGAATGTCCGGAAAGGTGATTTTGCTCTCGTTTTTGGTGTACTTGCCCTGCTGCTTCAAGTAGGCGTCCAGGGCGGAGACAAAAGCGGAGCGCACCGCCTTCTCGGGAGAGCCCCCATGCTCCAGCCAGGAGGAGTTGTGGTAGTGCTCGATGACCTGTACCTTATTGGAGAAGCAAAAGGACACCGACAGCTTCATCTTGTACTCCGGCTTGTCCGCCCGGTCCCTGCCTCTCCGCTCCGTCTGCCAGAAGACGGGAGCGGTGAGGGCCCCCTCGCCGGCCAGCTCGGCAACATAGTCCACGATGCCGTTGTCGTACTGGAAGTCGGTGGTCTCGAATTTGCCCCCCGTCTGGTTCTTAAAACGGAAGGTCACCCCGGCGTTGACCACCGCCTGGCGCTTCATTACGTCCAGGTAGTAGTCCACCGGGATGTTGATGTCGGTGAAGACCTCCAGGTCAGGCTTCCAGCGAATGGTGGTGCCCGTTTTTTTGCCCCGGTCGGTGGGCTCGCTTTTCAGTCCGCCGATGTTTTCACCTTTCTCAAAGTGGAGGGAATATTTCTTCCCCTCCCGCCACACGGTGACATCCATATACTCGCTGGCATATTGTGTGGCGCAGGAGCCCAGGCCGTTCAGACCCAGGGAAAACTCGTAGTTCTCTCCGTTGATGTCGCCGTATTTGCCGCCGGCGTACAGCTCGCAGAACACCAGTTCCCAGTTGAACTTCTGCTCCTTCTCGTTCCAGTCCACCGGACAGCCCCGGCCCTGGTCCTCTACCTGGATGGAGCCGTCTTCAAAGCGGGTGACGGTAATCAGCGTGCCGTGGCCTGTTCGGGCCTCGTCGATGGCGTTGGACATGATTTCAAAAACGGCGTGCTCACAGCCCTCCAGAGCGTCGGAGCCGAAGATGACCCCCGGGCGCTTGCGCACCCGGTCGGCCCCCTTCAGGGCGGAGATGGAGTCGTTGCCGTAGGTTTTCTTTTGTGCCATGGTGATACCTCATTTTCCTTAAAGCATATAAACCCAATATATCAGCCTACATCTTACCAGAAAGGTGGGAGAAAAGTCAAGTAGGGGCGGATAGTATCCGCCCGCTACTCCAGCGGTTTCGGCTTTTTCAGGGGCGGGCGGCCGCAGGACGCCCCTACATGAAACGCTTTTGCTCAGAATAGCGTATAAAACCCGCAAAAAAGAGAAAACTGACGGGAAAGGGGAGAGAAATATGGAACTTTTTCAGGTGATCGAAGACGGAGAGGGGATCGAGGCGGCCATTCTGCGCTCGCTGCCCGCCCGGGCGGGACAGGAAAAGCGGGTGAGCGAGCGCCACCCGGCGCTGCTGGTGGTGTCCCCCCGGGCGGCCACCAGAGGGCTGAGACTGCCCCGGCAGTGCCGTACCGCTCTGCTGCCCGGCGGGATGGCGGGGGTGCCGCCCAAGGCGGCCAGCGCAGTGAGCTACGGGGCCTCACCCCGGGACAGCCTGACCATCTCCAGCCGGGAGGGGGACACCCTGTGGGCCGCCCTCCAGCGGGAGCTGGTGACGGTGGACGGCCGGGTGGTGGAGCGGCAGGAGTTTCCCCTGGCCCTGGAGCCGGGGGAGGGGGAGCTGACCGCCCTGGCCGCCGCCGGAGCCCTCCTTCTGCTGGGGGTTCCCCCGGAGAAGCTGGGGCCGTCCCCCGGCTGAGAACGTCAGGCAGGGACCGGGCCACGGCCCGGTCCCTGCCTGATTTGATCTGTTACAGCAGCTCCATCCTGATCTCCGCAGCCTTGGCGTGGGCCTCCAGCCCTTCGCCGTGGGCCATGCGGGATACAAGCGGGGCAATCTCCCTCATGGCGGCCCGGTCATAGCGCTGGAAGGTGCACACTTTCAGGAAGGTGCCCACCCACACGCCGCCGGTGTACCGGGCGGCCCGGACGGTGGGCAGGGTGTGGTTGGTGCCCGAGGCGTAGTCGCCGAAGACCTCTCCCGTCTCCTGGCCGACGAACAGGGAACCAAAGTTCACCAGCCTGGGCAGGATGGACTCGTCGCGGACGATGACCTCCAGGTGCTCCGGGGCCAGGTCGTTGGCGATGTCCACGGCCTCATCCAGGCTGTCCGCCAGGATGACCTCCCCGAAGGTCTCCCAGGAGGCCCGGGCGATATCCGCTGTGGCCAGGCCGGCCAGCTGCTCCTCCACCGCCTGGAGCACCGCCCGGCCCAGACTGGAGCTGGTGGTGACCAGGATGCCCTTGGCCATCCGGTCGTGCTCCGACTGAGCCAGCATGTCGGCGGCCAGGATGCGGGGGTCGGCGCTGCCGTCGGCAATGGCCAGCACCTCGCTGGGACCGGCGAAGAAGTCGATGCCCACCTGCCCGTAGCACTGCCGCTTGGCCTCGGCCACATACTGATTGCCCGGACCCACGATCACATCCACCGGCCTGATCTGCTCCGTACCGTAGGCCAGGGCTGCCACCGCCTGGGCCCCGCCCACGACGTAAATCTCGTCGGCGCCGGCGATGTCCATGGCCGCCAACGTCTTATAATGGATGGAGGAGGTCCCCTTCACCGCCGGGGCGCAGGCCACAGCCCGGCCAACCCCCGCCGCCTTTGCGGGGATGATGAGCATCAGGGCGGTGGAAAACAGGGGGTAGGAGCCGCCGGGGACGTAGCACCCGCAGGAGCCCACCGGGATGACCCGGTGGCCCAGCCGGGCGCCGGGGATGTTGGAAAAGCCCTCCAGCCCGGTGAGGCATCCCTTCTGGGCCTGGGCGAAGCTGCGGATGTGGCCGGCCGCCCGGCGCAGGTCGTCCAGCTCCTGCCGGGTCATTTGGGCATAGGCCCCGTCGATCTCCTCCCGGGTAACCCGGAGGGCGGGACGGGGATTGCCGTCAAATTTCGTGTTGTATTCCACCAGGGCGCTGTCGCCCCGGGTGCGGATGTCCTGGATGATCCGGGCCACGCTGCTGCGGCGGGCCTCCTCCTCCCCTGCGGGGCGGGGGGCGGCTTGCTTTAAATATTTCATAGGGGATACCCTCCTTCAGTCTGCTTGACTAACGTACTACATCATAAGCCCTG
Organism: uncultured bacterium; assembly: GCA_949840775.1. Taxonomy (GTDB): domain Bacteria; phylum Bacillota; class Clostridia; order Oscillospirales; family Oscillospiraceae; genus Lawsonibacter. The sequence goes on from CATKXO010000029.1 coordinate 14,650, forward strand.
GAGCGGGCGGGGTCAAGCCCTGATGGGCCGCTGTTGAAAAATTTTCCGCTTTGGGCTATACTGATAAAAAATGCTCCCGGATTTTCTGCGCCCTGCGGGGCGGGGACTGCGGGAGCGGGATGTAAGGGGGAGATGCGCCATGTCCGGACGGGGAAAATATCTGTCCGCCTCACTGCTGAAGCGGCGGGGCTGGACCCCGGAGCTGATGCGGGAGCTGCTGCCCAAGCCCCGCTACTTTATGAGCGGCGGGCACCCCAAACGGGTCTGGGCCAAGGAGGACGTGCTGGAGGCGGAGCAGAATCCCCGGTTCAAGAGCCGGGAGCGGGGGCCTGTCTCAAACATGCCGGCGGGTCTCACGCCGGGGACAAAAAAGGCTCAGGCCCTTTTGAACCGGGCCTGGGACGGAGCGGGGAGCGACGGCTCCCCGGCCTGGCTGCTGGCGGAGCACTACCACCGGGCCATTGTGGGCCGTCTCCCCGCCGTGTCCAAGAGCCGGATGCTGCGGGCCTCTCAGGCCACGGCCTGGATTAATGAGTTCCTGGCCCTGGAGCAGCGGTGTGACAGCAAGCAGCTGCCCGTGGTGCTGAAAAATTTCCTCCGGGCGGGGCCCTGGCTGGGAGAGTATGACAGCCACCCCCTGGCGGCGGAGGTGTGCATCCGCTACACTTCGACCCTTCTGGCCGCGGCAAAACAGGCGGCGGCGGACTTTACAGACGCCCAGCCGGAGGCCGACCTGGAGGGGATGCTCCGGGCCAAGGGCTTTCCCCTGAAAATGCTGCTCAGCGAGGGGCTGGCCACGGTGTGGTCGGTGTGGTATGTGCCCCAGGCCATCCGCACCAGCCTGTCCCTGCTCATCGCCCTGAACCCCAAGGACGAGTATCCGGAGGCCCGGGCGATGCACCGGAAATTTATTCTCCACCTGGGGGGTACCAACACGGGCAAGACCTACGCCGGCTTTCAGCGGCTGATGCAGGCCGGGACGGGAGTGTATCTTGCCCCCCTGCGGCTGCTGGCCCTGGAGGCCCAGGAGACCCTGCTGGACGCCGGGGTGGCCTGTTCCCTGTCCACCGGGGAGGAGGAGGACCTGCGGGAGGGGGACACCCACGTGGCCGCCACGGCGGAGAAGCTGGACCTGAAACAGCGGTACGACGTGGCGGTGGTGGACGAGTGCCAGATGATTGCCGACCGGCAGCGGGGCTACGCCTGGACCCGGGCCATTCTGGGGGTGCTGGCCCCGGAGGTCCACCTGTGTGCCGCCCCCGAGGCCAAGGACCTGCTCATCCGTCTGATTGACAGCTGCGGCGACAGCTATGAGGTGGAGGTCCACCAGCGGACCACGCCGCTGATCTGCATGTCCCACACCATCGACTACCAGCGGGTCCAGCCGGGGGACGCCCTCATCACCTTCTCCAAGGTGGGGGTGCTCAGCGTGGCGGAGGACCTGCGGCAGAGCGGCAAGGAGCCGGCCATCATCTACGGCGCCCTGCCCTACTCCACCCGGCGCAAGCAGATGGAGGGCTTTTTGGCGGGGGAGATGGAGTATATCGTCTCCACCGACGCCATCGGCATGGGGCTGAACCTGCCCATCCGCCGGATCATCTTCATGGAGACGGAGAAATTCGACGGCGTGGAGCGCCGGGAGCTGAAGGCGGAGGAGATCAAGCAGATTGCCGGCCGGGCGGGGCGGTTTGGGATGTACAACCGGGGCTTTGTGGGGGCCACCCAGAATCTGCCCGCCATCCGGGCGGGGCTGGAGGCGGTGGTGCCGCCCCTGGACTACGCCGTGGCCGGCTTCTCCGACCTGGTGCTCCAGGTGGACTTCGACCTGCTGGAGGTGCTCACCCAGTGGAACCAGATGCCCACGGTGGAGCCCTACCGCAAGCTGGACGTGTCCCGGTATATCGCCATCATCGCCAAGCTGCGGGAGAAGGGCTTTACCCTCACCCGGGAGCAGGAGCTCCGGGCGGCCAACATTCCTTTCGATGAGACGGAGGATGCCCTGCGGGACCTGTTCTTCCAGCTTTTGAGCCGCTGGCAGCAGGGGGAGGAGGTGGAGCAGCCCGGCCTGCCCGAGGAGGAGCCCACCCTGCCTGAGCTGGAACTGTACTACAAAAAGCTGGCCCTCTATTTTTCCTTCGCCAAGGCTTTCGACTGTCCGGTGGACGAGGACAGGCTCTACGACAGCCGGGAGCGGGTGGCCGGCGAGATCAATGAGATTCTGCTCCACAACCTGCGGAATAACATCCGCTTTTGTGCCCGGTGCAACCGGGCTCTGCCTCTGCACCACCGGGGGCGGCTGTGTGACGCCTGCTACCGGCGGGAACGGAAGCCTGCCGGCCGGCATTGAACAGAGAAAAGAACAGCCTGTGGCCGCTTTTGCGGACACAGGCTGAAATTATGATTCGGCTCAGTAATTCTCGGCCTTGAGCTGGAAATAGGCCTGGGGGTGGGCGCAGACGGGGCAGACCTCGGGGGCCTTGGGCCCCACATGGATGTGGCCGCAGTTGGCACACTGCCAGATCATGTCGCCGTCGCGGGAGAAGACCAGGCCGCCCTCCAGATTGGCCAGCAGCTTGCGGTAGCGCTCCTCGTGCTCCTTCTCGATCTTGGCTACCCCCTCGAAGAGGGCGGCAATGTCGTCAAAGCCCTCCTCCCGGGCGTCGGCAGCCATCTGGGCGTACATGTCGGTCCACTCGAAGTTTTCTCCCTGGGCGGCGGCCTCCAGGTTCTCGGCGGTGGTGCCGATGCCCCCCAGCAGCTTGAACCAGATTTTGGCGTGCTCCTTCTCATTGGCGGCGGTCTCCTCAAAAAGCTGGGCGATCTGGACGTAGCCCTCCTTCTTGGCCTTGGAGGCGAAGTAGCTGTATTTGTTCCGGGCCTGGCTCTCGCCGGCAAAGGCGGTCCACAGGTTCTGTTCGGTTTTGCTCCCCTTCAGTTCAGGCATGATGACTTCCTCACTTTCTAAATAGTAATTATTTGCATTAAGGGCGAGGACATTGTATCAGCAGGAGGTTGTTTTGTCAATGGGGAGAGGAAAAATTTTCTTCCTCCTGGAACCGGCGCAGGCTCTGATTGAGGGCGGCGGTATCCCGCCTCTCTTTTAGATACAGGGCATACCACATGCCCCCCAGGGAGCTCTCCAGGAAGAGGACCAGCACAAGAGCGCCCCACAGGGGGATGCCGGGGAACCAGCGTAGCATCCAGCCGCAGCCGATGAAAATGACATTGGCCAGGACGGCCCAGAGGGCGATCCGCTTCCCCTCGGACAGTATATTTTTTCCGGAAGGGAAGATGGCGGTCTCCAGGCAGGCAAAGGCGAAGCAGACCAGCAGCATTTCCAGTAAAATCAGAGTTTCCACGGTCCAGCTGCCCAGCAGGACATTGACCAGACCCTTGAAAGAGACGGCGGCGGCAAAATACAGGCCCATGCGGTATTTGGTATTGACGCCCCAGAGATAAAATCGGTTGAAATATTCCATATTTGCTCCTTTCTCACAGTCCCAGCCGCTCCCGCAGTAGGGGGGCGTAGCGGCGGGATACGATCAGTTTCTCTCCTGTCTCCAGAGTGGCCTGGATGCGGCCGCCCCCCTGGCTGGCCAGGCTCCGGATATGGTGGAGGTTGACCACCGCCGACTTGCCCGCGCGGAAGAAGCCCAGGCCGCCATACCGGCTTTCCAGCTCCCCCAGGCCCAGGGCGGTCTGGTACATGGCCCGACCGGTGTAGACGAACACCCGGTCGTCCACGGTTTCACAGTAGACCACCTCGCCGGGGGCGAGGAGGGTGGTGCGGCGGTTGTCGTCCCAGACGCACAGCCGCTGGAGCCCGGAGCGCAGCAGAGACAGCACCACCAGCATCTCCTCGTCCAGAGCGGGGCAGCGCAGGATGACCTCGTTCTCTGGCAGGTCTGCGTGTTCCACTGTGATCTTCATATTGTTACCTCCTGTCCCAGGACAGCTTAAGGGTATCAGATCAGAGGAGAAATCGCAAGAGCGGTACCGTTCAGATGCGGTTTTCAGGGGGTAAGATGCAAAGACTTCCCCTTTCAGGGAAGTCTTTCAGCGGCTTACAGGTAGTGGTACCGCTTCCGGTACCGCCAGATGAGCCCCAGGGCCACGGCGGCGCCCAGGCCGTCGGCCACCACCACCGCCAGCCAGATGCCGTCCAGGTCCAGGAAGAGGGGGAGGAGCAGCACAAATCCGCCCCGGAACAGGAAGGTGCGCAGGAAGGAGATGAGGGCGGAGACGGCCCCGTTGCACAGGTCGGTAAACAGTCCGGAGCCGAAGATGCCGAAGCCCACGAAGAGGTAGCTCAGGGCGAAGATGCGGAAGCCGTGGACGGTCATCTCCAGCAGGGCGGGGCTGTAGCCCACGAAGGCGGCGGACAGGGGACGGCTGAGGACCTCTGACAGGGCCACCATGGCCAGGGAGGCGGCGGAAATCACTGCCATGCTCTTGGAAAATACATTGTTCAGCTCGCTGTGGTTGTCCGCCCCAAAGTGGAAGCTGATAATGGGGCCCACCCCCATGGAAAAACCCAGGAAGACGGCGGCGAAGGCAAAATCCACATACATCATCACCGAGTAGGCCGCCACCCCCGCCTCCCCGATGATGTGCATCAGCTGGAGGTTGTACAAAATGCTGACCACCGAGGCGGACAGGTTGCTCATCAACTCGGAGGAGCCGTTGACGCAGGCGTTTTTCAGCTCCCGAAGGTAGAGCCTGGTGGGGCAGAGGTGCAGCCTGCCCATAGGGGGGCGGAGGAAGAACAGCAGGGGCAGCACCCCGGCCACCACGTAGCTGAGAACGGTGCCCCAGGCCGCCCCGGCGATGCCCATGTTCATGGGCCCGATGAGGAGGTAGTCCATAATGATGTTGGTGGCCCCGGCGGCCAGGGAGATAACCAGCCCCATTTTGGGCAGCTCGGCGGTGACAAAAAAGACCTGAAGGGCCACCTGGAGCATGAAGGGGGCGGTGCCCGCCAGGAGGACCCGGCCGTAGGCGATGCAGTCGTCCATGAGCAGGTCGCTGGCCCCGGCCAGCCGGGCGATGGGCTCAATGAGCAGCGTGCCTGCAACGGAGAACACCGTCCCCAGTCCCAGCACCACCAGGACGATCATGGAAAAATACCGGTTGGCCAGCTCCGGCTTGCCCTCCCCCATGGTCCGGGCCACGATGGCGCTGCCCCCGGAGCCCAGCATAAAGCCGAAGGCCGACAGAATCATGGACACCGGAAAGATAATATTCACCGCCGACAGTGCCAGCTCCCCCACCAGATTGGACACAAACAGGCCGTCTACGATGCTGTAGAGGGAGGTGAAAATCATCATAACGATGGAGGGCAGGGTGAAGCGGAGCAGTTTACTGTATGTGAAGTGGTCGGAAAGCTTGATCTGCATAGAAAATTATTCCTCCTGGGGTTGTTGAAAAATTTGCTCCGACTCCCGGAGCAGCAGGGAGAGATATTTCCGCTCCAGGGCCAGCAGGCTGGCCCGCTCCTCCTCGGCCAGGCCGAGGAAGGTCCTTCGTTCCACCTCCAGGGCGGGACGGATGGCCCGGTCGGCCAGGGTCCGGCCCTGCCGGGTGAGCTGGAGGTATTTTTTCCGTCCCGGGCCTCCGGTGAGGCAAATATGACCTGACTGTTCCAGATGCTTCAGAGCGGAGTTGATGGTCTGCTTGCTGAGCATCAGCGTGCCGCCGATGTCCGTTTGGGTGACAGGGCCTGGGGCGGTCTCGATGGAGTATAGGACCCAGAAGGCGGCGTCGGACAGTCCGGAGTGCCGGGCCATACGGCGGTATACGTCCTCCTCCGCCTTGTTCATGCGGTTAGTTTCTGTAATAAATTGCTGAAAGGTCAGTTTCTCCATAGCGGCTCCCCCTAAAAACCAATATCCGAAATCGGACTTGGTATAGTTTAGTCCGGTTTCGGATATTTGTCAAGGGGGAATTTCTATTTTTATAATGTCTTTACAGTCTGGCAATAGCCGCCGCGATGTCAAGAATCCGCCCGGCAACCTCCTCCTTGGACATGAGGGGCAGCTCCTCCTCACCGGTGCGGGTGATGACGGTCATCACATTGGTGTCGGTGCCGAAGCCCGCCCCGGCCACCTTCAGATTGTTGGCGCAGATCATGTCCAGGCCCTTCTTCTCCAGCTTGGCCCGGCTGTTTTCCACCATGTTCTGAGTCTCCATGGAGAAGCCGCACAGCACCTGGCCAGCCCGGCGGTGTTCGCCCAGGTACTTGAGGATGTCCTGGGTGCGTCTCAGGGGGATGGACAGGCCGGCGTCCTTCTTTTTAATCTTGTCGTCCACGTACTCCGCCGGGGTGTAGTCGGCCACGGCGGCGGCCTTGAAGATGAAGTCGGCCCACGCCTGCCGGGCGGCCACCGCCTCAAACATGTCCTGGGCGGAGATGACGTTTACCACCTCCACAAAGGGGGGCGGGGCGATGGACGCGGGCCCGGAGACGAGGACCACTGATCCTCCCCGAAGCATGGCCATCCAGGCGAGGGCGTAGCCCATCTTGCCGGTGGAGTGGTTGGTGAGATACCGCACCGGGTCCAGGGCCTCCTGGGTGGGCCCGGCGGTGACCAGGATGTGCTTCCCGGCCAGGTCGTGGGGCAGGGCAATTTGACGCAGAATGTGCTGGAGGAGGACCTCCGGCTCGGGCAGCTTGCCCGCTCCCACCGCCCCGCAGGCCAGCCGGCCGCTGGCGGGGGCGATCACCTCCCAGCCGTAGCGGCGGAGGGCGTCCAGGTTGTCCTGGGTGACGGGATTCTCGAACATCTTGGTGTTCATGGCCGGGGCGATGAGCTTGGGACAGGTGCAGGCCAGCACAGTGGTGGTGAGCATGTCGTCGGCCAGGCCGTGGGCCAGCTTGGCGCACACGTTGGCGGTGGCCGGGGCAATGATGACCAAATCTGTCCGGTCAGCCAGAGCGATGTGCTCCACCTGGTGGGAAAAGTTCCGGTCGAAGGTGTCCACCATGCACCGGTTCCCTGTGAGCTGCTCAAAGGTGAGGGGGGCGATAAACTGGGTGGCGTGGGCGGTCATAACAACCTCCACGGCGGCGTGCTGCTTCACCAGCGCCGAGGCCAGCGCCGCTGCCTTATAGGCGGCGATGCCCCCGGTCACGCCCAACAGAATGGTTTTGCCTTTTAACATGGCGGCGTCCTCCTTTGTAATGCGGGATTGTCCTTTTCGCAGATTGTAATGTAGGGGCCGCCGCCCCCGGCGGCCCGCCAAAACGCTCCCCTGAGCTTATCTCCGGTAAAACGGCCCTATGACTGCATAAAGCGGTACAGGTTCATGATGGTGACCACGCTCTGCTCCCGGGTGTAGGTCCCCTGGGGGGAGAAAAGGCCGTTGCCGCTGCCGCTCATAATGCCGGCGTTCTGGACCTGGCCAACAGCGTCCTGGGCCCAGGGGCTGAAATCAGGGTCGCTGAAGGTGTGCTGTGCCTGGGGGAGGGGGTGTTCCAGGGCCCGGGCCAGATTGGAGAGGATGACGGCGGCCTGTTCCCGGTCCAGAGGGTCATTGGGAGCGAACAGGCCCTCGCCCACCCCGGACACCACGCCCAGCCCGGCGGCCTTCTCCACGTCCTCGTCGCGGGTGTCGGAAAAGGAAATACGAGCCTCAATCGTCCGGCCGGTAAAACTCTCATAGAAGCGGACAGCCAGGGCGCAGAACTCCCCCCGGGTGATGGCCCGGCTGTAGGGAGGGGTGCACAGGCAGCGGGGGAGGAAGTCCCTCTCATTGGCCTGCTCATAGGCGGCCTGCGCCCAGTCGGCGGGACTGTAATGAAGCTCCCAGGTGGACAGGCCGGTGCCGGTTATCTCCGCCACCAGGAGGGGGCTGGAGGAGAAGCGGGGAAGATAGGTATTGCTGTTGTAAAAGCCGCTCTCTCCGCTGCCAAGCTGGCCGCACAGGTTGGAGCCCCAGGTCCACAGGGTGCCGTCCGTCAGTTTGACCAGGATGTGGTCCCAGCCCGCCCCCGCTTCGGCCGCGCCTTGCGTCACCTGGACGGGGAGGAGGCGGTCCTCGATGGTACAGTCCCCCACGGCGCCGCAGACGTTTGAGCCCCAGGCCCAGAGGGAGCCGCCGGTCCGCAGGGCATAGCAGTTGTTGTTGCCGGTGAAGACCGCGGCGGTCTGGTCCAGCACCTGGGCGGGGGTAGAGCGGCTCTCGGTGGTGCCGTCCCCCAGCTCCCCCTGCCAGTTGCGGCCCCAGGTCCACAGGGTGCCGTCCGATTTGACAGCGGCGCTGAAGCCGTAGCCGGCGCTCATCTGGACCACGTTGGTCATGATCTTGACAGGGGTGGGCCGCTCCCGGGTGGTACCGTTCCCCACCTCGCCGTTGTTGTTCTGTCCCCAGGCCCAGAGGGAGCCGTCGGCTTTCAGGGCCAGGCTGTGGCCGAAGCCGGTGCAGGCGGCGGTGACGTTGCTCAGAATATGCACCGGCTCGGACCGCTGCTTGTTGGTCCGGTCCCCCACGTACCTGCCCCAGGCCCACAGGGTGCCGTCGGTTTTGACGGCCAGGTGGGTGCAGGTTCCGGTGCTGGCGGATTGCACGCCGTCCATGAGCCTGACAGGGGAGAGGGAAAAGGACAGGTCGGCCTGGCCGGGAAAAGCGTTGCTCACGTTTCTCCCCCAGGCCCACAGGGTGTCGTCCTCCGTCACGGCATAGGTGTGGCCCTCGCCGGCGCTTACCGAGCGGACCCCCTCCAGCACCTTGACCGGAGTGGAGCGGTCCTCGGTGGTGCCGTCGCCCAGCTGGCCCCACTCGTTGGAGCCCCAGGCCCAGAGGCTGCCGCCGCCGTCGATCACAAAGCTTACGCCGTCTCCGCCGCTGATGGTCTGGGGGGCGCCGGCCTGGGCGGAGTCGTAGGCGGAGGAGGGGAGGATGGAAGCCAGGAGCAGGACCAGCAGTGCGCAGCAAAGCTTTTGGTGTCTCATGTTGGATTTCCTCCTTGGTAAATGATGTGCCCGCCGGGGCGGGAGGAAAAGTTGGCGGATGTTGACATAAAAACAATCCGCTCAGGATCGGATATCCCCCCGGAGGACCTGGTCCCCGGACTGGTACTCCTTGGCGTACCGCCCGGGGGTGAGGCCGGTGAGGTGGCCGAAGGTGCGGATGAAGTGGGAATTGTCGGAGAAGCCGGACAGCTCCCCCGCCTGCTGAACGCTGACTCCCTCTTGGAGCAGCTGCCGGGCCCGGAGAACCCGGCTGTAGATGATGTATTCCATTACCGAAAAGCCGGTGGCCGCTTTGAAGATGCGGCACAGGTAGTGCTTGCTGATATAGAACTGCCCGGCAATCTGGTCCAGGGTGAGGGGCTGGTCCAGGTTGTCCCGGATGTAGTCCAGGATGGGGGAGACCCTTAAAAAGTCCTTGTTCTGAATGGATTCCCCGGCGGTGGCCACATTGAGGGTGGGGGCGACGCGGATGAGCAGGTTGAGCAGGGCCACCATTTGGCGCACGTCGCTGCCGAAGGAGCCGTCGTTTTTGTTGCGCTCCAGCGCCTGAAACAGCTCAATCACCTCGGTCATCTCCCCGCCGGACAGCTCCGCCCGGCGGAAGGAGGCGCCGCAGAACTGGGTCAGGTCGGTTTGGGGGGTAGAAAGCTGGGCCAGGGCCTTTTTGCTGATATGGAGCACATACCGGGCATGAAATCCCTCCGCCATGGTGCGGTGGAGGGTGTTTTCCCCGATGAGGTACAGCGTTCCCCGGCGCAGGGGGTACACCTGGTCGCTGACAAAGATGTTCCCCGGACTGACCAGGGGGAGGAGCAGCTCGCAGTGGTCGTGAAAGTGCAGCCGGCTCATGTTCCAGGTCTCATTGTGGTTTAATTGCAGGTGAAATTCCACGTTGGTCACAAGAATCGCCTCCTTTGCAAGGGTCCAGCCGTCTCACTGTGGGGCCCGCCGCCTTCGGCGGGCCATTTTATTTGAGATGATCCGCCCAGGGGGGCGGGTCCCACAGAGCATGATTTTATAAGCTGTTTCCCATTATACCACGTCAGTTCAAGATATGCAAACTTTATGCTAAATTACAGGCTAGACCAATTGTGAGATTTGTGGTAAAATAACCATCGTGTAAAAGCGCGTTGTGGAACCTTGACAATTCGAGCCAAAAGAAAGAGAACCAAAAAATTGTAAATGGGGGTATTACTATGAACAAAGTATATTCCATGCACGACGCCGTGGAGAAGTTCGTTGAGGACGGCGATGTCCTTGCAATCGGCGGCTTCACCACCAACCGCAAGCCCTATGCCACAGTGTCAGAGATCCTGCGCCAGGGCAAGAAGGACTTCATCGTCTATGCCGGTCCCGGCGGCGGCGAAGTGGATATGCTCATCGGCGAGGGGCGCGTGGCCGCTTACATCAACTGCTACACCGCCAATTCCGGCTACACCAACGTGTCCCGCCGCTTCCGCGCCGCCATCGAGAAGGGCCAGCTGGTCTATGAGGACTACTCCCAGGACGTGCTGATGCTCATGCTCCACGCCGCCTCCCTGGGCCTGCCCTTCCTGCCTGTACGCCTGATGCAGGGCTCCGGCCTGATGAAGTACTGGGGCATCAGCGAAGAGAAGCGCAAGGCTATGCCCAAGCTGGAGGACCTGAAGTGCGCCGAGATCGAGAACCCCATGGTCCCCGGCCAGAAGGTGGTGGCCGTCCCTGTACCTAAGATCGACACCGCCATCATCCACGTCCAGCAGGCCAGCCCCGACGGCACCTGCATCATCAACGGCGACGAGTTCCACGACATCGACATCGCCGTGGCCGCCCGCAAGACCATCGTCACCTGCGAGGAGATTGTCTCCGACGAGTACATCCGCCGCGACCCCACCAAGACCCGCATCTTCGGCGAGTGCGTCCAGGCCGTGGTCTGGACTCCCTACGGCGCCTGGCCCTCCCAGTGCTATGACTACTATGACGACGACGACGCCGGCCTGAAGGAGTACGACAAGGCCAGCAAGTACCAGGACGCTGAGGATGCCAAGGCCCAGCTGGCCAAGGCCGCCGCCAAGGCCCAGAAGGCCGCCGAGGCCAAGCCCGAGGACGAGAAGGCCGCCGCCGCTGCCGCCAAGGCTCAGAAGGCCGCCGATGACGCCGCCGCCGGCACCGCTATCCCCGAGACCTTCCAGGACTACCTGGAGAAGTGGGTCTATGGCGTGAAGAACCACGAGGAGCTGCTGGACCGGATCGGCGGCTACCGCCTGATGCGGCTGAAGAACGAGCCCCACCTGGGTTATTCCACCCGTCACTAAGAATAGGGAGGTACAGAAAAATGGCTGAATATAAGATCACCAAGCAGGAGCGTCAGGCTTACGCCATCGCCAAGAACATTAAAGAGAACCAGATTGTCATCGTGGGCACCGGCCTTCCCCTCATCGGCGCCTCCCTGGCCAAGCGGGTGGTGTGCCCCTCCTGCCACCCCATCGTGGAGAGCGGCCTGATGGACTGCTCCCCCGTAGAGGTCCCCCGCTCCGTGGGCGACAACCGCTTCATGGCCCACTGTGCCGTCCAGTGGCCCAATATCCGCTTCATCGGCTTTGAGGCCAACGAGTGGCTCCACGATGAGGACCGGCTCATCGCCTTCATCGGCGGCGCGCAGATCGACCCCTACGGAAACGTGAACTCCACCTGTATCTTCGGCAAGGGCGATTATCTCCAGCCCACCACCCGCTTCACCGGCTCCGGCGGCGCCAACGGCATCGCCACCTACTGCAACACCATTATCATGATGCAGCACCAGAAGCGCCGCTTTATTGAGAAGGTGGACTACATCACCTCCTGCGGCTGGATGGACGGCCCCGGCGGCCGTGAGAAGGTGGGCCTGCCCGGCAACCGCGGTCCCCAGATGGTGGTCACCGACCTGGGCATCATGAAGTTCGACGACGAGACCAAGCGCATGTACTGCGCCTACATGTTCCCCGGCGTCACTCCCGAAATCGTCCAGGAGAACACCGGCTTTGAGATCGACTGCTCCAAGGCCGAGGTCTTCCCCGACCCCGACCAGGAGATCCTGCGCATCATCCGCGAGGAGATCGACCCCGGCCAGGCGTTCATCAAGATTCCCAAGGAGTAATTTGAACATGTAGGGGGCGGCGCCCTCGCCGCCCCGCTTTTCAGCGAAAGCAACTCCAGTAGGATGGGCCGCCGAGGGCGGCGGCCCCTACAGAGAGAAACCCAACTATTTTTTAGGAGGAGTTTACATTGGGTAATTATTCCATGCCCCGGTATTTCCAGAACATGCCCGTGGTGGGCAAGCCCGTCAAGGCCAACGCCGAGAACGTCAACGAGCTGCGGGCCATTGAGGACGACATCCACGCCCACATTGTGGACGCCCTGTCCAGCGGCAAGGCCGACGAGGACATGAACGCCAAGGGCCAGCTCACCGCCATGCAGCGGGTGGCTCTGCTGGTGGACGCCGGCACCTGGTGTCCCCTGAACAGCCTGTACAACCCCGAGCACAACAAGAACGGTTCCACCTCCATTGTCAAGGGCCTGGGCCGGGTCAACGGCAAGTGGTGCTGCATCATCGCCTCCGACAACAAGAAGCACGCCGGCACCTGGGTGCCCGGCCAGGCCGACAACCTGCTCCGGGGCAGCGACACCGCCAAGCGGCTGCGCATCCCCCTAATCTACCTGCTGGAGTGCGCCGGCGTGGAGCTGGACAAGCAGGAGAAGGTTTATCCCAACCGCCGGGGCGGCGGCACCCCCTTCTATCGCAACTCTGAGCTGAACCAGATGGGCATCCCCGTCATTGTGGGCATCCACGGCACCAACCCCGCCGGCGGCGGCTACCACTCCATCTCTCCCACTGTGCTGGTGGCCCACCAGAAGGCCAACATGGCCGTGGGCGGCGCGGGCATCGTGGGCGGCATGAACCCCAAGCCCCACGTGGACATGGAGGCCGCCCTGGCCCAGATTGAGGCCACCAAGGGCCTGCGCGCCGATCCTCCCGGAAGCGTGTCCATCCACTACGGCGAGACCGGCTTCTTCCGCGAGGTCTACACCGAGCAGGAGGGGGTCATTGCCGGCATCAAGAAGTATGTGGACATGCTGCCCACCTTCGACCTGGAGTTCTTCCGGGTTGACACCCCCCAGTCTCCCGCCATGTCCGACGTGGAGCTGTACGACCTGGTGCTGAACAACAAGAACCGCCCCTATGACATGTACTCCGTCCTGGGCCGCCTCTTCGACGGCAGCCAGTTCATGGAGTACAAGAAGGGCTACGGCCCCGAGATGATCACCGGCATCGCCAAGGTGGACGGCCTGCTGGTGGGCGTTGTGGCCAACCAGCAGGGCATTTTCCCCAACTACCCCGAGTATAAGATGGCCAAGTACGGCCAGGCTATGGGCGCGGGCGGCAAGCTGTACCGCCAGGGCCTGATTAAGATGAACGAGTTCGTCACCCTCTGCGCCCGTGACCGCCTGCCCATGGTGTGGATTCAGGACACCACCGGCATCGACGTGGGCGACGACGCCGAGGTCGCCGAGCTGCTGGGCCTGGGCCAGTCCCTGATTTACTCCATCCAGTCCTCCAACCTGCCCATGATGGAGATCACCCTGCGCCGGGGCACTGCCGCCGCCCACTACGTGCTGGGCGGTCCTCAGGGCAACGACAACAACGCTTTCTCCCTGGGCACTGCGGCCACTGAGATCAACGTCATGAACGGCAAGACCGCCGCCAACGCCATGTACACCGGCCGCCTGGCCAAGGACCAGAAGGCGGGCAAGGACCTCCAGCCCACCATCGACAAGATGAACGCCCTCATCGACGACTACAATGTGAAGTCTCAGCCCCTGTTCTGCGCCCAGGCCGGCCTGGTGGACGAGGTTGTCGACCTGCCCATGATGCGCAACTACATCGTGGCCTTCGCTGACTCCTGCTACCAGAATCCCGCCTCCATCTGCCCCTTCCATCAGATGCTGATGCCCAGAATGATCAAGGATTACAACGAGGGGCACAAATAATATCAAGAAGATGTGGGGCCCGCCGCCCTCGGCGGGCCATCCCAAATAAGCAAAACCGGAGGAATGCCCCGCCCAGGGGGGCGGGGCCCACATGAATGCAATCAAACCATAGGAGAATCGTCTATGAGTATCTACACTCTGGGAATCGACATCGGTTCCACCGCTTCCAAGTGCATTATGCTGGAGGACGGCAAAGAAATCGTCGCCAAATCCCTGATTGACGTGGGGGCGGGCACCAGCGGGCCCCAGCGGGCCATCGACCAGGTGCTCCAGGAGGCCGGCAAGAAGCGGGAGGACATGGCCTTTATCCTGGCTACCGGCTACGGCCGCAACTCCCTGGAGGAGTTCGCCGACGACCAGATGAGTGAGCTGAGCTGTCACGGCAAGGGAGCGGGGTTCCTGTTCCCCCAGGTGCGGACGGTGATCGACATCGGCGGCCAGGACGTGAAGGTCATGCGGGTGGAAAACGGCGTGATGACCAACTTCCAGATGAACGACAAGTGTGCCGCCGGGACCGGCCGGTTTCTGGACGTGATGGCCCGGGTGCTGGAGGTGGACGTGCAGGACCTGGGCACCCTGGGGGCCCAGTCCACCAAGTACGTGGGCATCAGCTCTACCTGCACCGTCTTCGCCGAGAGCGAGGTCATCAGCCAGCTGTCCATGGGCACCGACAAGTGCGATATCATCAACGGTATCCACCAGTCGGTGGCCTCCCGGGTGGCGGGCCTGGCCCACCGCATCGGGGTCCAGGACCAGGTGGTCATGACCGGCGGCGTGGCCCAAAACACCGGCGTGGTCAACGCCCTCCAGGAGGCCCTGGGCCGGGAGATTCACACCTCGCCCCTCACCCAGTATAACGGCGCGCTGGGGGCGGCCCTGTTCGCCTATCAGAAGTATCAGAAGGCGCATAAAGGCTGATTTCAATTTAAGAGGAGGTCGTTATGGAAGATTTACTGCAACAAATTTTGGTAGAACTTCAGAGTATCAATAGTAAGTTAGATGATATTAAAGGAACTGGACTGTATAATTCTATCTCAGAAGTATATGACAAATTGGAGGAAATCCAAGGAAGCGGGCTCTATAATTCTATTTCGGAAGTATATGACAAGCTGACAGAAATTCAAGGAAGGGGATATTATACCTCTATTGCGGATGTTTGTGACAAATTAAATTCTGTAGAAAATGCTGTAGGTTCTGTGGAAACCGCAATTATTACCTATAGTTAAAACTGCAATTATTTTAACTGGTTAGGAGGAATTTACCATGGCAAAAGAAGTTAGCCCCGGCGTACTGGCATTGCGCAAGGTCGTCGAGGACGTGTACGCCGACGCCCGGGTAGCCAAGAAAGAGGGCAAGCTGGTGGGCTGGTCCAGCTCCAAGTTCCCCTGTGAGCTGGCCGAGGCCTTCGGCCTGAACGTGATGTACCCCGAGAACCAGGCCGCCGGCATCGCCGCCAACCGTGACGGCGAGATCATGTGCAAGGCCGCCGAGGAACTGGGCTACGACAACGACATCTGCGGCTACGCCCGCATCTCCCTGGCCTACGCCGCCGGCAAGCGGGCCTCCCGCAAGTTCGACCCCGAGACCCTGGAGTACGTCATCAACCCTGCCAGCGGCCGTCCCCTGAAGGACGCCGACGGCAAGGTGGTCATCGACCCCGAGACCGGCAAGCCCAAGAAGGACCCCAAGACCATGCAGCCCTATACGGTGCTGGACGACATCTATGAGATCGAGGCCCTGCCTGAGACCACCGAGAAGGAAATTGCCTACAAGAACTTCCGCCGGGAGGCCATCAAGCCCTACCGCCAGATGCGGATGCCCCAGCCCGACTTTGTGCTGTGCTGCAACAACATCTGCAACTGCATGACCAAGTGGTATGAGAACATCGCCCGTATGTGCAACGTGCCCCTGATCATGATCGACATCCCCTACAACAACACCGTGGAAGTCCACGACTCCAACGTGGCCTATGTCCGGGGCCAGTTCGACCTGGCCATCAAGCAGCTGGAGGAGCTCACCGGCAAGAAGTTCGACGAGGAGAAGTTCAACGAGGCCTGCAAGAACGCCAACCGCACCGCCAGCGCCTGGCTGCGGGTGTGCGACTACCTCCAGTACAAGCCCGCTCCCTACTCTGGCTTCGACCTGTTCAACCACATGGCCGACGTGGTCACCGCCCGTGGCCGTGTCCAGGCCGCCGAGGCCTTCGAGCTGCTGGAGAAGGACCTGGCCGAGGCCGTGAAGGTGGGCAAGACCACTACCCCCTTCCCCGAGAAGTACCGGGTCATGTTCGAGGGCATCCCCTGCTGGCCCAAGCTGCCCAACCTGTTCAAGCCCCTGAAGGAGCATGGCGTCAACGTCACCGCCGTGGTGTACGCCCCCGCCTTCGGCTTTGTGTACAACAACATGGACGAGATGGTCCGCGCCTACTACAAGGCCCCCAACTCCGTGTGTATCGAGCAGGGCGTGTCTTGGCGTGAGGGCATCTGCAAGGACAACAAGGTGGACGGCGTGCTGGTCCACTACAACCGCTCCTGCAAGCCCTGGTCCGGTTACATGGCCGAGATGCAGCGCCGGTTCACCGAGGACCTGGGCATCCCCTGCGCCGGCTTCGACGGCGACCAGGCCGACCCCCGGAACTTCAACGAGGCCCAGTATGAGACCCGCGTTCAGGGACTGGTGGAGGCCATGGAGGCCAACGCCGAGAATAAGGAGGGCTGAGCAATGAGCATGGAAGTACTGCTGAAAGAATTTGCCGAAATTTCCGAGCACCCCCACCGCCAGATTCAGGCGTTCAAGGCCGAGGGCAAGAAGGTTGTCGGCGTTCTGCCCTACTACGCCCCCGAGGAGCTGGTGTACGCCGCCGGCATGGTGCCCATGGGCATCTGGGGCAGCAACAAGAAGACCATCTCCATGGCCAAGGAGTACTGCGCCACCTTCTACTGCACCATCGCCCAGCTGGCTCTGGAGATGCTGCTGGACGGCACCCTGGACGACCTGGACGGCCTGATTACCCCCACCATCTGCGACACCCTGCGCCCCATGAGCCAGAACTTCCGCGTCGCCATGAAGGATAAGCTGCCCTGCATCTTCCTGGCCCATCCCCAGCAGCGCAAGCCCGCCTTCGGGCTCCAGTTCACCATGGACCAGTACCAGCATGTGAAGGGCGAGCTGGAGAAGATTTCCGGCAACACCATCACCGACGAGGCCCTGCGCACCGCCATCAAGGTCTACAACCGGAACCGGGCCGCCCGCCGGGAGTTCGTCAAGCTGGCAGGGGAGCACCCCGACGTGATCTCCGCCGTCAGCCGCTCCGCTGTGCTCCGCTCCGCTTATTTCATGATCAAGGACGACCACACCGCCAAGCTGGAGGCCCTGAACGCCGAGCTGAAGGCCCTGCCCCACTGTGACTGGAAGGGCAAGAAGATTGTCACCTCCGGCATCATCTGCGACAACCCCAAGCTGCTCCAGATTTTCGACGACAACAAGATCGCCATTGCCGCCGACGACGTGGCCCACGAGAGCCGCATGATCCGGGTGGACGCCGCCGAGACCGGCGACCCCATGATGGCCCTGGCCCAGCAGTTTGCCGACCAGGACTACGACGTGCTGCTCTACGATGAGAACTCCATGCAGAACCGCCGGGCCGACTTCGTGGTCAAGATGGTGAAGGACTCCGGCGCCCAGGGGCTGGTGCTGTTCATGCAGCAGTTCTGCGACCCCGAGGAGATGGAGTACCCCTACTTCAAGAAGGCCCTGGACGCTGCCGGCATCCCTCATATCAAGCTGGGCGTGGACCAGCAGATGCGAGACTTCGGCCAGGCCAGCACCGCCATCCAGGCTTTTGCCGATGTGCTGTAAGCTGTAAATTCTGTGGGGCCCGGCCCCCTGGCCGGGCCATCCTGATTTAGAGTATGCCCCGCCGAGGGCGGCGGGGCCCACAGCCCCTACAGCGTAACGCTGTAAAAAAAGCGTTCAGTTGCAGGAAGCCTGTGGAATGCCATATTGACAGTTCTCCTGCAAAAATGGTATAATGTTCCCAATTTCGGTTTTCCTCCCGTCCCTGGGGGCGGGAGGGGGACCGCAAAGCCGCGTTCTGCCGCCGGGTATGCCGGCCGGCCGGACCAAAATAATGTAAAGGGGAAAAGAAGCTATGAATTACAATGTGACCGTCAACGGCAAGGTCTACAACGTCTCCGTTGAGAGGACAGGCGCCGCTGCCCCCGCCGCTCCCGCTCCCGTGGCCGCCGCGCCTGTGGTTGCCCCCGCTCCCGCAGCTGCTCCGGCCCCCGCCGCCGCTCCTGCGCCCGCTCCCGCCCCTGCGCCCGCCGCGGCTCCTGCCGCTGCCCCCGCCGCCGGCGAGACTGCCGTGAAGAGCCCCATGCCCGGCAACATCTTTAAGGTGGAGTGCTCTGTGGGCCAGTCCGTCCAGGCTGGCGATGTCCTCATCGTCCTGGAGGCCATGAAGATGGAGATCGAGGTCTCCGCCCCCGTGGCCGGCACCGTCAAGGCCGTGTCCGCCACCGTGGGCACCGCCGTCAACACCGACGACCTGCTGGTTACCCTGGGCTGATAAGGGGGAGTTTCAACTATGCCAAGTACGAATCCGGATAAGTATATCCTGCACCCCTTTGAACCGCTGACCGTCCCGGAAGCCCTGCTGACGGCAGTCTGCGGCCTGCTGGTGGTCTTCCTGATGCTGGCCATGCTCATGGTGGTGATCTACGTCATCTCCTGGGTGGTGCAGCAGATCGACGCCAAGCGCAAGCCCGCCGCTGCCCCCGCCAAGAAGGCGGCGCCCGCCCCCAAGCCTGCGGCAGCTCCTGCGGCCCCCGCTCAGGACGAGGGTGAGCTGGTAGCCGTGATGATGGCCGCCGTGGCCGAGGAGTCCGGGATGCCCATGGGTTCCTTCCAGATTACCAACATTGCCTCCGTTCCTGTGATGGCGGCTCCTGCCGCCGCTCCCGCACCTGTAGCCGCCGCCCCTGCGCCGGCTCCCGCGCCTGCCCCGGCCCCTGCTGCGGCTCCTGCCGCTGCCCCCGCCGCCGGCGAGACCGCCGTGAAGAGCCCCATGCCGGGCAACATCTTCAAGGTGGAGTGCTCCGTGGGACAGTCCGTCAACGCGGGCGATGTGCTCATCGTGCTGGAAGCCATGAAGATGGAGATCGAGGTGTCCGCCCCCGTGGCCGGCACCGTCAAGGCTGTGGCTGCTTCCGTGGGCACCGCTGTCAACACCGATGACCTGCTGGTCACCATCGGTTGAAAGGAGGGGTAGAGTATGGAATTTTTTAGTCGAGTTGTTGTAGCAATCGCATCCGGTTCTGGCTTTGCCCATCTGGACTGGCGGACCGCGCTCATGCTGTTCATCGCCTGTGTGCTGCTGTACATGGGCATCGGCAAGGGTTTTGAGCCCCTGCTGCTGGTTCCCATTGCCTTCGGTATGCTGCTGGCCAACCTGCCCATCACCGGCCTGATGAACGAGCCGGTATACGACGCCGCCACCCACAGCGGCACCGTGGGCTTTATGTGGGTGCTCTATCAGGGCGTACAGTACGCCATCTATCCGTCGATTATCTTTATGGGCATCGGCGCGATGACGGACTTTGGCCCCCTGCTGGCCAACCCTGTGTCCCTGCTGCTGGGCGCCGCCGCTCAGCTGGGTATCTTTGCCGCCTTCCTGATGGCCCTGCTCCTGGGCTTTGAGCCCAGTGAGGCCGCCGCCATCGGCGTCATCGGCGGCGCTGACGGCCCCACCGCCATCCTGACGGCCTCAAAGCTGGCCGTGGGCCTGCTGCCGGCCATCGCCATCGCGGCCTACTCCTACATGGCTCTGATCCCTCTGATTCAGCCCCCGCTGATGAAGCTGATGACCACCAAGGAGATGCGCCAGGTGAAGATGAGCCAGCTGCGCAAGGTGTCCAAGACCGAGAAGATCATCTTCCCCATCGCGGTCACCATTTTTGTCATCCTGCTCATCCCCGACACCGCTCCCCTGATCGGTATGCTCATGCTGGGCAACCTGTTCCGTGAGTGCGGCGTCACCGAGCGCCTGTCTGACACCGCCCAGAACGCCCTCATCAACATCGTCACCATCCCCCTGGGCCTGTCCGTGGGCTTCAAGGCCGACGCAGCTAACTTCCTGAAGAAGGAGACCCTGTTCATCATCGTCCTGGGTCTGACCGCTTTCCTGCTGTCCACCGCCGGCGGCCTGCTGCTGGGCGATCTGATGTACGTTCTGACCAAGGGCAAGGTCAATCCTCTGATTGGCTCCGCCGGCGTGTCCGCCGTACCCATGGCCGCCCGTGTGTCTCAGAACGTGGGTCAGAAGGAGAACCCCTCCAACTTCCTGCTCATGCACGCTATGGGCCCCAACGTGGCCGGCGTGATCGGCTCCGCCTGCGCGGCCGGTTTCATGATCAAGGTGTTTGGCGGCTGATCTCCCTTTATCCGTAACAAACCGGCGCGCCGAGAGGCGCGCCGGTTTTCCTGTGCCTGAAACGCGGGCCGCTGCGAAAAAAATTAAAAATTTGGAAAAACCTCTTGCATTTTGAAGAGAGCTGTGCTATACTAATCAAGCTGTCAAGAGGAAAACCTCTTTGCGGTATGCGGGCGTAGCTCAGTTGGATAGAGTGACTGGCTACGAACCAGTAGGTCGGGGGTTCGAATCCCTTCGCCCGTACCAGCCTGTGTCGCCAAAAAAGATACAGGCGAGAAACACCACATAAAAATGTGGTGTTTCTCATTTTTTTAGCAAAAATCAAAGAAAACAAGACAGAAAAGTTGAGACTTGAAATTTCTGGAAGCGTAATTTTGAAATAACGTGAAAAAAATGCAAATCGGCCCATTTTTGGCCTTTTTAGAAGCTGGAGTGTTTCGAACTCCCGAGCGATTCCAAGCAATTTAAAAAAGAAGAAAATTAGCCGCCCTCGGCCTGTCGGAAACTCCCGATGAGCCGAGGGCGGCTTTTTTGTTTCAAAGAGGGGGAAGTCAATATGTCATACAGGAAAGTCTATTTTCGCACCCGAACCGAGGGCTATACCTCCGGCTGGTCAAGCGACGCCGACAGGGCCGCCTTCAAAGAGGAAAGCCGCCGCCTGTTCCAAGAGTTGGGGTGGACGGTTACCCTTGGCTGTAACGGCGGCTGTGACACAGTGACCAAGGATCGGCAGGACCTCTACCTCCACCCCAGCAGTTTCAGTGGTGTGCTGGATGAGGACAACATCCAGTCTCTAAAAGAGTAGCTGGCGCAAGCACGGACCTTTCGCTGCTATCACGTTGACCGCTATGAGGAATACCAAGACCTGAACGACGATGAATACCGGGCGAAGCTGGAGGCAAAACGGGATGAGATCACGGCCTATATCCTGGAAAAATGCAGAACGAAGCGCAGCAATCTCTACATTGTGGCCCCCGTTGCGGTTCGTGTCGCAGAGCACTTTGAAGTCTGCCGTCTGTGCGACAAAGACAGACACAATAAGTCTGTGATATGTTGTGTCACCGAAGGGGGGGCAGGGAATGAATGATAGAAGAAATGTATCCATACGATATCAAAGCGGCTGTTTCCAGTAATGGAAACAGCCGCTTTCCTTTCCTCAGATATAACTCCAAATTGCATAAAATCATGGCTCCTCTAAAATAAAGCTACCATAAAAAAGGAGGAGCAATATGAACACATACGGATACATCCGGGTTTCCACCAAAGAGCAGAACGAGGACAGGCAGCTGGTCGCCATGAGGGCGTTTGGCGTGACGTCTGACCACATTGTCCTGGACAAGCAGAGCGGCAAGGACTTCGACCGCCCCGGCTACCGGCGGCTGGTACACAAGCTAAAAGCCGGGGACACCCTTGTCATCAAGAGCATCGACCGGCTGGGTCGCAATTATGAGGAGATTCTGGAGCAGTGGCGGCTGCTGACCAAGGAGAAGCAGGCAGCCATTGTGGTGCTGGACATGCCTCTGCTGGACACCCGGCAGGGGCGGGACCTGACGGGGATGCTGATTGCCGACATCGTCCTTCAGCTGCTAAGCTACGTGGCCCAGACGGAGCGGGAGTTCAACCGCCAGCGCCAAGCGGAGGGTATTGCGGCGGCCAAGGCCAGAGGGGTCCACTTTGGGCGCAATTTCAAGGACCGGGGTGAAAACTACGGGAGCGTTATGGCCGCCTGGAAACGGGGGGAGCTGTCTGACCGGGCGGCGGCGAGAGAGCTGGGGGTGGCCCACGGAACCTTCCAGCGGTGGCGCAAGGCCGAATTTGGCTAATAAAGCGTGGGTTG
>CATKXO010000030.1 GCA_949840775.1 uncultured bacterium
CCAGAAACTCAAAACCTTCACCCCTGTTTTGCGGCATGAAACGGTTTATTTTTGTACCCCCCCCCCGCCGAAAAACTACAAAATTTCTTCGGCGTTTTCTTACAATTTCAAATTGGCGTTGACACATGGTCTCAGCCGTGGCCAGTTGTGTCTTGGTCAGCTCCGTCAGGACATGGGTCACTTCGGGGGCAACACCTTGGGCCTGTGGGGTCATGTAGCCGCCCGTTTTGCGGATGGAGGGAAGGACTTCACTGGTCACCCAGCGTTTGAACTGCTTGGCTTTGGGGAGCTTACTTCCCAAAACCAGCGCGTACAAACCAGATTCGTTAATTACGGTCATCTCCTGGGCTCCAGAGGGGGTGTCCACTGAGTGGACCCCCCTGTCCTCGGCGTCTACATTGGTCGCAAGAGCTTGGCGTGGGTTTTTATATCCCAGCACAAGGGCCACGTCTTTGCCCACCAGCCACGGCTCGCCGTCGATTGCTACGGTACGGATTTTCCCGAACTCGGGGTTTTCAAAGATTTTCAGTTCATTCATGCGAAAGGTCTCCTTTCAAATTTTGATTGGAGAGGCGGCGGGGGCATATCCCGCCATGCGTTTCCTCCCGCTGGGGTTAATCGGATTTCCCGAGGTACGCCCTTGCAAACAGACACAGTCCTCTCAGCTCTCGAATACTGGCCAGCTTCAGCAGCTTTTGAAGCTCCTTCTGATAGCGTTTGCGCTCTTTGCTCATAATCTTTACCTCCTTCAAATTCTCTCGGGGTCTCCCCCGCTGACAATGTTAGTATACTATATCGTCCCCGATATATCAATAGATAAGCTCAACAAATATCGTACCCGATATATGTGCATTTTGTCTATTGTACCCGATATACAGTCGTGGTATAATACAAACATGAAAGGGGGAATTATTTGTGCCAGCATCAAAGGCACAGCAAAAAGCGGTCACAAAATATATGAAAGAAAATTACGATGAGGTAAAAGTACGAATGAATAAAGGCCGCAAAGCTGTAATTCAAGCCCATGCAGCGGCCCGGAAAGAATCCGTCAATGCTTTTATCAACCGGGCCATTGACCAGACCATGGAACAGGACAACGAAGGAGGTGAACAGGGATGACCGATAAGGAGCGTAAGGACACCAAGATGGCGACCATTTACGAGCTGCGTTTGCTCTTCACCAGTGGAGAAAAGAAAAACTATACTGTGGAAGAGATCGCGGAGCTGCTGGACAAGATTGCCGCAGCCAAGGATCAGGAAGCATAATTTCCAGAGAACCGGGGAGAAATCCCCGGTTTCTTTTTTGCTGTCTCGATATTGAGTTGTCAAGGTTCAGAGTGGGGGCCGCTCACAGCATCCGGTCCATATCCTCCTGGGTGGCCAGGGTGGGCAAGTCCAGAGTGTCGTTGGCGGCCTCCGCGTACATGTCGTTGAGCATCCCCACCGTCAGGAGTTCAAGGTCCCGGAGGGGGACTCCGAGTCGGACGGCGCGGAGGAGAAGGAGAGCTGTTGTAAACTCTCGATCAACAGCTCCGCTTTTTTTTTACTTTCCTCCAGCCCCTCCATGTTCCCGGACCACAGGTCCAGGATCACGGGGAAGACGGCGTACACCGGCATAATGGAGAAACCGTCCAGCCACTCCTCCGGGCTGTCAGGCACCGTGTCGGGCTCCGCGTGCTTGGCCATGATGTAGGCCAGATTTTCAAAGGTGGCCAGCGCCTGGAGGGGGAAGTCCGTACTGTTGGCGTCCCTCCCGCTCATCGCCTCCGCCACCGCCCGGATGTCCCGGAGCAGGTCCCGGTTGAACTTCCGCCGGTACAGCAGGGGCACCGCCGCCGTGGACTTGAAGCGCACGTCCTTGCCGTCGATTTTGATGGTCGTTTCCATGGGTTACACCCCCGTGGCCGTGTTGGGCCGCCAGACGGACTTGTACCATTCGTTGAACACCGTCGCCTGGGTATTCTCCTGGGTCCGGGCCCGGGTCAGGCCGTCGGCCATGGGGACGGCGGTCAGGCTCATGGTGTCGGTCTGGGGCGTCTTGGTTTTGCCGGTGGTGGAGGCGTTCTCCCCGGGGCGGCTCACCGTACAGTAATACAGCACCCGCCGGGTGGCTTTCTGGTCGCCGTTCACCTCATACAGCAGGGCGAAGGGCTTTGCCTCAGCGGAGGCATACTCCATAAGGACGTGGGCTGTCTCATCCTCCACATCCCCCAGAATGTCCTTCCGGAAGTCGTCGGGGATGTTGGCTACCTCCAGGTTGCCTTTGTACCCCGTGTTGGAGTAGCCTCGCCGCCCACACGCTTGGCCTCCAGGATCTCCCCGGTGATGGTATCAATATCCCGCACCGTGTCAGGCTGCCCCTGTGCCAGGGAAGGGGTGACCATGCCGATATTGCTCAGCCGGTCCGTCAGGGCCGCTTTATCTGTCTGTGTCATGATGCTCCTCCTTATCTGTAAAGGGATTATCCTTGTCCCATTTTGCCTGTAATTCTTCAAATGTCATTTGTGTGGGGCCCAATCTCTCCGGCTCTTTCTTTTGGACGATAGGTCGGTATTGGGATGTCGTCATTTTACTGGCCACCATATCAAAGGCCATAGTACAGTCTCCGGTGGCGCCGTGGCGATTTTTCGCCAGATTCACATTCAAGTCGGAGATTTTTCCTTTCCGCGTCTCATCGTAATAATCCTGCCGGTAAAGGAAAATCACCCCGTCCGCATCCTGTTCCAGAGCGCCGGTATCCCGCAGATCAGTCAGGACAGGCCTGGGGTCCTGTCGGCTGGAGGGTGCCCGGTTCAGCTGGCACAACACCAGCACCGGGACACGGAATCGCCGGGCCAAATCCTTGATCCCGCCGGATATTTCCGTCATGTACTCCACCCGGCCGGGTGACCGCCCCCGCAGCTCTGGGAGCAGCTTGCCGATGTAGTCGATGACAATGAGGGCCAACCCCTTCACCTGCCGGGCCATTTGCTCCACCTGGGACACCGTCGCCGTGTCCCGGCGGTTGATGTAGACAGGCAGGGCCCGAATCACGTCTGCGGCCTCTGAAAAAGCCGATTCCTCCTCTTCGGTAAGTCCGCCCATCAATATCCGGTCGGCCGGTATACTGCTTTCCCGGGCAATCCGTTTTGCATTGATCTGTTCCGGCTCCATCTCCAGAGTGACAAACAGAACATTTTTACCACTCCTGGCTACCCGGTCGGCGATGTTGATTGCCAGGGTGGTCTTACCCATACCCGGCCGGGCGGCCAAGATATACATACCGCTGTTCAGCATACCGCCCCCCAGGCGCTGGTCCAGGTCCTGGTAGCCAGTGCGGACAAAAGCAGACCCATCTCCAATCCGCTCCCGGTGCTGGTAAAGCGCCAGCATTGCCTCATCCGGGCTGAGCAGGTCCTCATTCACGCCGTCCTTCTGCAACTCCTCCAGCCGCCGAATAGATTCCATCAGCACATCATGGACCATCGCGTGCCCGGCAAGTTCCGATGTGATGTACTCCGCCACCCCGGCAGCTCCCCGGCTCAGTGCCTCATCCCGGACGATTTTGGCGTACGTCTCCACGTTAGCCGCCGTAGGCGTAATGTCCATGAGCTGGAACAGATAACCCCGGGATTCGTTCTCTACGTAACAGCCTGCCCGCTTCATACCCTCCAGAACGGTCACCGGATCGATCCGCTGCTCCGCCCGGTCCATCGCCAGAATTATCTGGTACAGCGCCCGGTTCAGCTCCAGAGCGAAATCCTGGGGGCGGAGCAGCCGGGCCACTGCTTCCAGGCACCGGGAGTCAATGAGGATTGAGCCCAGCACCGCCTGTTCCGCCTCAAGCACTTTCATCGTAGATCACCACTTCCTCTCCGTTTACCATCTCCGTATGGAACGACCGAGACGGGGATGGCGCAGGGAGCGCCGAGGAGGCCGCTGGACGCTTTGTTTTCTCCGTCCACCGTCGGTCCCGGAGCCAACGGAAAGCGTAAGGAATCCCCACATCGTCCTTCCACTGCTTGCTCTCCAGGTGCCGGCGCAGGCCCACGGACATGTCCCGGAGCAGCAACTCCTCTTTACCGCCGTACCGTGAGATCAGCGCTTTGTCCTTATCGGTCAAATCTTTATCGCATGATTCCGGGCGTAAAAGCTTGGGAAGCATGTCCCACTGCTCCACTGCCTTGGCCCGGTCTTCATCCCGAGGGTAGGCCCGCCAAAAGCCCTCGAATTTCTCAGGCTGCCAAACAGGAATCGACTTCGGCTTTCGGGTCCTCTTCGGCTTTTCCGCCACAGCTGCCCCCTGGGGGGCTTTGGGGGGTTCTTTTAAGTCTTTATTCTTTTCTTCTTTATTATTTTGTGTCGTAAAAACCGGCAACGGTTTTCCCGTTGACGGTTCTGACCGTTGACGGCTTTCACCGTTGACGGTGTTTCCGGACAACGGTGCTTCATCCTGCAAAACATAGATGTTGGCGGCAAACTTTCCGCCCCGGTCGTGACCCTGCTCCCGGATCAGATAGCCCACCGTTTGCAGCTCCTGAAGCAGCCGGCGGACCTTGTCCCTGCCGCACCCGGCCTTGACTGCCAGTCCGGAGACAGTATACTCCCAGTTGTCCGGCAGGCTGACCATCAGGGCGAACAGCCCCCGGGCCTCCAGGGACAGACGGTCATCCTGGGCCGCCTCCCGGTAGAGGACAACAAACCCCTTTTTGCGGCCGGATTTGAATGTCGATTCGTTCAAAATATCACTTCCCCCTTGATTTTTCCGGGGGATATGCTATAATAATTTTGCAATATATCTGCATATCCCCCTGCCCTGTACAGCTTCCCGGCTGTGCGGGGCTCTTTTTTGCTGCCCATCAGCACACCGCCTCCAGGTCCTCGAAGCAGAGGGTCCCCTCCTCGTCCAGGCAAACCTGGACCAACCGGCCGCCCCGGATATGGGCCACCCAGCACCCTCCGCCTTTGGCCTCCACGGACTCCACCTGTCCCCGCCCGAACAGGCTGCCCAGCCGGGCCAGGATGGCGCGTTCGATCTTTGTGTACATGGTCATTCCTCCCATCGTTCCGCCGCCGCAAAGACGGCGTCCGCAAATTGCCGGTCCCCATCGTCATAGCCCAGGTTGTAGGCCCGCAGGGCCGCCGCCGGGTCCTCATACCGCTCCAGCAGCCCCCCCAGCCAGCCGATCCCGGCGGCGATGTTCTCCGCTGGGGTGAGGTCGTCCGGGAAATACCTGGGGTTGAGCTGGCACAGGCCATAGGCCCCCTTGGAGCTGACGACCTCCGGGTCAAAGGCGCTCTCCGCCTCAATCAGTCCCAGGGCCAGGGAGACGGGCACCCCGCTCTCCTCACAGGCCGCCCGCAGCGCCGACTGGAGTTCCCGGTCCAGAGGGACATCCGCCCGGTAGCCATCTGGCTCCAGTTGGAGGGTGATAGCCTCCAGCAGCTGGGGCTGTTCCAAAGGCGCCTCCCAGGTAAGCTGCATGGGGGGCTTGTCCGCTTCAGAAGCCCGGTACGCCACCGCGTCCATCGCCCAATCAAATAAGCTTGCGGTGAGTACCACCCCTGCCAGCACCATAAGGCACAGCTTGTCCGTATGGCTCAGGGGCGGTTTTCTACCAATCATCATTCTCTTCTCCTTATGCCCTAATTTCCGGGTTTTCCCATTTGCTGCTTACAGGTCATCCGCACTGAACACGATTCCAACGCAAAACAGCTCGCCGTCCTCGTAGATGTTGAACGTCTCGTGTAGGATGTCCGTTTCGAAGGTCCAACAGGGATTTCCATCGTCGTGCCAAACAGCCTTGACGGTTTTGGCCTTTTCCCGCTCCCGGGCAAAGTACGGGCAATAATCCTGGCCGCAGTCCGGCTCCTGAAGGACACCGTCAAGGGTGAGGTAGACGGTCGTGCCGTTGTAGGCCCCGACCTCGTCATTGATGGCCCCGCAGAGCTCCACATTATCGTCGGAGTAGCCGTACATCACAACCAGGCCAGCAGCCTTTGCGTCTTGTGCCTCTCCCCATTCCATTTCCTCGCCGGTATCCCGGCCATTGAGCTGTTCGGCCAGTTCTTTTGCTGTCATAAAAACCTCCTTAATGTAAGTTCCCCTCTCAAGCTCCTAACAGGCGATTGGCTGTCCGTAGGTTTTCCGCCACAGCTCCACAGTCTCTGTAATCCGTATTTCCCAACGGAGAGTAGTGAGTGTGCCAGGCCATCGCAGCCACTATATTGCGGGAGCGCCCATTGTGTCAGAGGGGTTGTGCGTGGGTCAGCAGAAATCCCGCCACCGCTGGGCGAAGAGGCTGGGCAGCTTCCCGCCGTTGGGTGCGTACCGGGGCTTGTTCAGCCGCACGTACCCAGCCCGCCGCATCGCAGCCCGCGCCTTGCTCCTAAGTAACTCGCGCATGGGATCACCTCCTTTGTAAATCAGGCCGTCAAATCGTCCTTCCGGTCCTCCACTTGCTCTTTCAGGAGGGCGGTCGCCGTGACCTGTGCACCGCACTGCTCGCCCATGATTCTGGCTACGGCGTCGCAGAAAAGCTGCCCATTCAGATGATTTTCAAATTTACCGTTCACAGTGACCGCCTCCCTTCTGCTAGACTATTGGTCGGGCCTTGTCCGATATGTGCTCTGCCCCACCCTCACGCCCCGGCCTGGGCCTGGGCCTGACGGGCGGCGATAAAGCCCTCACCGTAGCCGATCAGGTAGGACCTAGCTTCGTCGGTCATCTCGTTCCACGCCTCGCTCAGAGACTGGAGGACTTCTTTGTTGTCGGGCACCTTGCCCACCTCCTTTCCTTGCCCCCTCCCGCCGCCTGTGCTATAATAGCGGCGAAGAGGTGATTTTTATGGTTACATTTAAACCGAAGCAACGGGACCTTGCCATGCGAATCATTTGCGACTACTATGCAGATGAAAATAATATTGATCCAATCAGCACTGAGGACCTATACAATTTCGGATTGCAGCGAACAATCAACGCAGCACAGCTTGTGAATGTCTTGAAAGCAATGGGCTATGTTGCAACGAAAAGCTACTATGAAGGCCCTGATACTATACTTTTGACTGATTCTGGACGGTGCTACTTCGAGCGGAAAGATGACCTGATGAGGGAAAAACGCATTGAATGGTTCCGTTACATCATCACAACTGTCATTGCAGTGGCAGCTTTAATCACTGCTATCGTCTCAATATGCCTGCAATACAAATAATGTTCAGACACACCCCGGCCAGCATAATCCCCCAGGTGATATACCATGCCCAATCAGGAACGCCGCCGCCCCGGCCGCGTTTCTTTTTCACGTTCTCACCCCCTTCCGCTTCTTGACTTTGCCCCACCCTCACGCCCTGGGCGGAGCCGCTTGCCCCCTCCCTCCGCCTGTGCTATAATGGCGGCGGAAGGAGGTGTAAGTATGACTGATGGAAAGCATTTCCCTAGCACTAAATTTGAAGCGCTGGCAATGTTGTATGTACAATCTCAAGATTTAAGTGAAAAAACGCCTGTTGAAATCTTAAATATGTACAACGCTGCTTATGCTGAAATCAAACGAGAGAACGCAGCTCAGAATCCAATTCGTTAAGTGATCCAGGTTGTTTCCAGCAATTCCACCATTGTGCGAGTAATTTCGCACAGCTCCATATTTGTACAGTCAGGGCGCTTAGACCGTTCAGCGAGTAGTTGCAGCTGCTCGCTGAATATTTTTCTTATGTTATCCGCTTCCACATTTTTCACCCCCTCCGTTTCTTGATTCTGCCCCTTACGCCCCAACCTGGGCGCGGAACTGGCCGCCTTGCCCCCTCCCGCCGCCTGTGCTATAATGGCGGCAAAAGGAGGGATTATTTATGTCCGAAAATGAAATTTATTTCCCAAAATTTAACTCTTTGCGGGAAGAAAACTTGACGCTGTACTTTGAGTTAAAAGCCTATATTGAGCAGCTTCCAGGCGGGCCTTGGCATTATGTGGAGGGACACGACCCCTCTCACAATGGCACACGGTATGTTTTCATCCTGTCAAATCTCTACCGCCCTACGGAAAAGGTCTCAATCACAGCGCTGAAGAACATCCCGCAAATAGATGGGCACTACTTTTCATTTTCCAGCAATCTCATCCCCAGTGAGTGACCTGCCTCTGATGCTTTGATACGCCGGTTGATGTACTGCTCCCACTGGGCCTCAGTCCAGATTGCAGCATCGACCCGAACCGCCCGTTTCTCTTGGAGAATCAAGACCGACGCTGTTGTCTTGCTGCCTGACAAAAGGACAACAAAGTCGGTCCTTTTGTCTATTTTCATTTTTCTCCTCAGCGACATCCTCTCACCCCCTCCGTTTCTTGATTCTGCCCCTTACGCCCCAACCTGGGCGCGGAACTGGCCGCCTTGCCCCCTCCCGCCGCCTGTGCTATAATTGCGGCGAAAGGAGGTGATTTTGTGAAACTGCCTGGGTTTCAAGAGTTTCTTGCTACTTTGACCCCGGAAAAAATCGAGCAAATTATGTCAGACGCTAAAGCAAAATGCGAAGAGGCCTCTTGCATGGGTTCAGGGGAACAGATTGCGGCAATCAGTTGGACGGTTTCCCTGGAAGTTCTGGCTCTGTATCATCTTTGGCTCGAAGAATCTCTGTCAACCGATTGATACTTCCGGAAAACCTGATTGTTACAGGAGCAACTCTCTTTATCACATCTGATGGAGTAAAATTTTCCTCCGGCTGCCGCTCTTGTGTTGCCCGCACAAGGGCGGCAATTTCGTTTGCGCTGGCATTGGTCACGATGATTGCATCCATCCTCTCACCCCCTCCATCCTCGTTCTTCTGCCCCACCCTCACGCCCCGGCCTGGGCCTGGGAGCGGAGGCTGACGACAGCACGCATACCCTCGGTATACGCCAGGAGCTGGTCCGTCTCCTGGTCCGTCATCGTCGGCCACATCGCCTGGATGTTTTCCGGGACCTGCTTCTTTTTCTCCGACATCGTACCCCTCCTTTCTTGCCCCCTCCCTCCGCCTGTGCTATAATGGCGGGGAAAGGAGAGCAAAATAATGGACAAATTATCATTGCAGGTGCTTAAATACATATCCCAAAACAACGGAGAAGCGGAACAAGAATCAATCGTTGAGCAATTTGGTGAAAAATCCTTGCGTTCTTTAACCTTTCTCGAAAATGAAGAGTTTATAAAATCCGGCCGCCTGCCCGCTGGGGGTGGTGTCTATTGCTCCGATGGGCTATACGCCATTACAAGCAAGGGACTTGCGTTTTTGGAAGAACGCCCCGGAAAGCTCTATGACATATGTTCTACCAGGTTCTTCGCTATCTGGGGTGCAGTAACCGGAACAGCCGCACTAATACTAGAAGCAGTGCTGCATTTCCTATGAAAAAGCTGTACATGCTCATCCAAAAGGTAAAAGGGTCTGCTTTGCGCTGTCTGCGCAGGCTGGCCCTTAATTCTTTTACAAACCGTCCCATCCCTCTTTCACCCCCTCCGTTTCTTGACTTTGCCCTAATAATACATGACTATGCCCTATCTGTCAAGAGGAAAATTAAAAAAATTATTGACATAGCCATTTTTTTGTGATAGCATACATGAAAAAAGGGGTGATACCATTGGATTCCAGTTTCGGAGAACGCCTTTCAACACTCATCGAGGCATTAGAGCTTAAGAAAGTTGCATTTGCAGAACGTATCAAAGTAGATCAATCCTATGTAACCCAGTTGACAAATGGGAGAAGAAATCCGAGCGACAGGCTTATTGACGCAATCTGCCGCGAGTTTAGTGTCAATGAAACTTGGCTCCGTACCGGGCAGGGCGAAATGTTTGTTGAGACAGTCCAGGAGGACAAGATACTGTCTTTCATGGGAGATGTCATGCATGGCAGCCCAGATTTCCGGCGGCATCTGATGTCTGTACTTGCCCGGATGACCCCGGAGGAGTGGACGCTGCTGGAGAAGAAGGCCTGGGAGCTGGTGGAGGAAATGAAAAAAGCCGACCCCGAAGGGCCGGCTGGGTAAGAGGCTATTTACTTGATGTAGCTCCTGGCAAATTCGATGAGGCCTCGCAGCTCCTGCAAACTTGCCTGCTCCAGGATTTTCAATAACTCACTGATGAGACTATCCCGTTTCATTTTGCGCGCCCCCTCTATTACTTAGTGGGGCTATTATAGAACATTTGTTTTAATTTGTCAATAGTTTTTCCAGGAGAAATAGAGAGGAGAAAGAGAAATGGATTTCGCTGAACAGCTGGCCCAATTTGTTAAACGAGTTGAATCTTTACAGGGTTCTATTCCGACAGAGGAAGCTACAAAAACAGCTATTATCATGCCGTTCTTTGCCCTCCTTGGATATGATGTGTTCAATCCCCAGGAATTTGTTCCGGAGTATGTTGCCGACGTTGGGATCAAGCGTGGTGAAAAAGTGGACTATGCTATTTTGCAGGACGGCGAACCGGTGATTATCATCGAAGCAAAGGCACTCAATCGAAATCTTGAAAAACATGATTCACAATTGTTTCGGTACTTTTCCACAACTCCCGCAAAGTTCGCCATCCTTACAAACGGAATACGTTACCGCTTTTTCACCGACTTGGAAGATCAGAATAAAATGGATGTTCTCCCCTTTTTAGACTTTAGCCTGCTAAATATAAAAGAGGGGCAAATCGAAGAATTAAAAAAGTTCCAAAAAGAAAACTTTAATGTTGCAAAGATATTTGATTCTGCATCTGTCCTGAAATATCAGAGCAAATTTAAGCAAACACTTTCGGAGCAGTTTCAAAATCCGTCGGATGAGTTTGTGCGGTTATTTTTGCAGGATGTCTATTCTGGCATGAAGACACAATCCGTTATAGAACGATTTCGCCCAATCTTAAAACGGTCCATGCAAGAATTTATCAGTGAAACAATGAACGATAAAATAAAGACCGCACTCTTTGACACACCGACCCAGGCAGCAGATAAATCAGTTGAGACCCAGCAAGAAATTCCTCAAGATGCCCCATTGCTTCCAACCGAAACAGAGTTAAACATATATTACCATATCAAGAATCTGTTTAAAAAATATGTGAACTTGGAGGATATTACTTACAAGAAAACAGAATCCTATCTTGCTGTTTTATATAAAGGCAATGTACGAAAATGGATATGCCGTATCATTATGACCGGAGCACAGCTCATAATCATTATGCCAGATCAGGATAAAAAAGAGGTGCGTTGTTCTGTTTCTAACCCATATGAAATCGGAAATTACAGTCGATACTTGGTCAGCGTGATTGCAAGGTATACAGAGCTTTTACAGCCCCTTGATGTAGAAAATCCACCGATGTATCAGGTGGTAATGCAGAGAC
This sequence comes from uncultured bacterium, assembly GCA_949840775.1. GTDB lineage: Bacteria > Bacillota > Clostridia > Oscillospirales > Oscillospiraceae > Lawsonibacter. Next base: position 11,302 of record CATKXO010000030.1, read on the forward strand.
GTTTTCCAAAACACTCAAATCCATGGGAGACTTTTAAAGCGGAATGAAAAAATCTCCCTTAGCGTTGAAGTTTCAGATGGAAGAGAAAGAAGGAAAAGTAAATGGAGAGGAGAACAGGAAATGAAAACGTGGAAACTTGTATCTGGAATTATATCTATTGTACTGTTTACTTTTGTCATTTTTCAATCTTTTCTTGCAGGCGCATATAACACGCTGACCCAAAATGGGCAAATTAGCGGCTCTGCTGGTGTCATTGTGGCCGTTATGCTTCTTTCGGCTGGGATCGTGTCTATTGCCACCCGAAAGGGCGGGAAAGGCGGAAATATCGCTTTGATTATCCTTTATGGATTGGGTTCGCTTGTTGGGTATACTTGTGCAGGGAGCTATAAAGATTTAATTGTTTGGGCGTCGTGGTGCCTGATCTGTGCCGCTCTTGCGGTGGTTGGGCTGGTCAAGATAACGAAGGGAGTCAGCCCTGTTACTGCACAGACCACTACGTCCGCCACGATTACTTCCAATCCAGCCCAGCAAACAGTTTCCTATCGAGGGTATGAAAAAAGTTGGTTGGATAAAATAGACCCTTTCCTTCCAATGTTTTACATAATATGGTTTTGTGGCATAGCCGCAGGGACTTTTTTCCTGCTGAAACTGATTTTTAAATAAAAAACCGCCTCCGGTGTTGGAGCACCGGGAGCGGCCATGGGGTAGTAAAATCTTGGCGGACGTTACTACCCCTCTATTATACCGCATATTTTTGTGGTGTAAAGGGGGAATTTTTATGCCCAGACAGAAAAATGAGGATTTAGCCCCCCGCCGGGCGGCGCTGTACATACGCGTCTCCACCGAGGAGCAGGCCCGGAAGGGCTACTCCCTCCCCGCCCAGAAGGAGGACCTGGAGGAGTACGCCCGCAAGAACGGCTACGCCATCGCCGGGTATTACATCGACGAGGGCAAGAGCGCCCGGAAGAAGTACACCAAACGCAAAGAATTTATGCGGATGCTGGAGGACGTGAAGGCCGGCAAGATCGACGTGATCCTGTTTATCAAGCTGGACCGCTGGTTCCGCAACGTGGCGGACTACTACAAGATACAGGAGATTCTCGACGCCCACAACGTGGCCTGGAAGACCACCCAGGAGCACTACGACACCGAGACCACCAACGGGCGGCTGTATATCAACATCCGCCTCTCCGTGGCCCAGGACGAAAGCGACCGGGACAGCGACCGTATCAAGTTTGTGTTTGACTCCAAGGTGGCCCGTGGCGAGGTAATCAGCGGCTCCCTGCCCATGGGCCTGATGATCCAGGATAAGCATGTGGTTCCCGATCCGGAGACGGCGGACATTGTCCGGGAGTTTTTTGCGCATTACAAGGCCCATGGGACCATCGGCGGAGCCATGACCTATATCCGGGAGACCTATGGAATTATCCTATGGGACCCAACCGCCCGGAAGATGCTGCACAACCCTCTGTACAAGGGGATGTACCGGGACAATCCGAATTACTGCGAACCGCTGATCCCACCCGAGGAATTTGACGCCATCCAGAAGCTGCTGGAGAGCCGGTGCATACGTCAGAATGAGAGCGGACGGGTATACATATTCTCCGGGCTTCTGATCTGCGAGGAGTGCGGCCAGCGCATGACCGGCAGTCATAGCACCGATAAGATCACGGAGCGAAGATTTTACCGTTGCCGCAATGCGACCATCTACAAAAGATGTTCACACCGGCACCAAATAGGCGAGACGAAGCTTGAACAGTGGCTTTTGCTGAATCTCCCGTCAGAGCTGGCCCGCTGGGAGTTTGAGTGGGAACTCAAGACTACCCAGGCAAAAAAGCCAAAAGTGGACCGCGCAGCCATACAGAGAAAAATGGACCGGCTGAAAGACCTGTATGTCAATGACCTAATTACCATGGATCAGTACCGGGAGGACTGGAGCAAATACTCCGCCCAGCTCCAGGAGGCACAGGAGACAGAGCCGCCACCCACCCCAGACTTTCAGGGCTTGAGGGACATGCTTAAAAACGTCTTGACCGATTTATACCCTACTTGGAGCCCGGAACAGCGCCGCGATCTTTGGCGCAGCATTATCCAAGAGATACGCCTCGACGGGGACAATTCCCCCCGCGTTATTTTTCGGGAATAGTTGTACTAATTTAGTTGTTCCTGTCGGGCCGGTTGGGCCCACTCCGGGATAGGGCGGCAGAGGACCGGGACCGGGGCAGGGAGGCAGAGGACCGGGACAGGGAGGTACCGGGGGCAGACCGGAACAGCCGCAGCTGCTGTCACAGCCGGTATCGCAGCCACAGCCGGTGTTGCACCCGCAGCCGGTATCGCAGCCGCAGCCGGTATCGCAGCCGCAGCCGGTGCTGCACCCGCAGCTGGTGATGCAGCCGTTCCCGCAGCCGCTGCTGCATCCGGTACCGCAGCCGGTGCCGCAGCCACAGCCGGTCAGATGGGCCACAACGCCGTTCTGACTGCTCTGCTCCCAATTAGAAGCATAGTATCGATTCATAGCGCACTCCTTCAACTCAAAGTAGTGGATGTGGCAGTGCCACATACCATACTATGACCGCCGCCGCCATGGGTGCGTCCTCTTTACAGCCCGGCCGTTTTCTGGCATAATAGGGAAAAAGGAGGCGCATCACATTGAACCCCATTGAGATTCCCACTCTCCTCTTCTGGGAAAACGGCAACAGCTGGTACGGCAGCATGGGCAGCCTTCGCTTCTTCATCAAGCCGGAGGCCGCGGACGGAGGGGAGGAAAATCAGCTCTCCGTTCAAATCTGGAAAGGCCCGCTGGCCATGGAGCTGAGCGAAATTACCGCCACCGCCGCCTTCCCCCTCACCGAGGAGGGGCTGACACAGACCGCCGCCTGGCTGGAGAAGCGGGCAGCGGAACTGAACTGAAAAGCTCCCATCCAGACGGATGGGAGCTTTTCTCTTATGCCAGTTCCGGCCCCTTGGCAATGGCCATTTTCAGCAGCACCGGGGTAAGCAGGGCCGAGCAGATGACGGCCAGCACAATAGCGGGCAGGATAGACGGAGCAATCATCCCCGCGTTGATCCCCCGCTGGGCCACCATCAGGGCCACCTCGCTCCGGGCCACCATGCCGATGCCCACCACCAGGGACTGGTGGCGGCTCATGCGGCAGGCCAGCCCGCCCAGGCCGCACCCCACAACCTTAGACAGCACAGCGGCGGCCACCAGCAGCAGAGCAAAAATCAGGATACTGGAGTTCATATCCCGCAGGTTGGTCTTCATGCCCACGCTGGCAAAAAACACCGGGGTAAACACCATGTAGGAGGTGACCGTAAACTTTTTAGCCACAAATTTCCGGGCCTTGGTCACGTTACAGAGGATCAGCCCGGCGAAGTAGGCCCCCGTGATATCAGCCACCCCGAACCACGCCTCGGCGCAGTAGGCCATCAGCAGGCAGAAGGCCAGGGACCACACCGCCACCCGGCGGCTGTGCCAGTGCTCCTCGGCCACATAGGTAAAGATTCGCCGGACAATCAGCCCCACCGCCAGAACAAAGGCAAAAAACAGCACAATGTGGACCAGCACCATCACAGGGTCGGAGTCCCCGGAGCTGAAGGCACTGAGGACAGACAGCACCACAATGCCGATGATGTCGTCGATGAGGGCGGCGCTGAGCAGAGTGGTCCCTGTTTTGGTCTTCAGCTTGCCCATCTCGTTCAGGGTCTCCACTGTGATGGACACCGAGGTAGCGGAGAACACCGACCCCATAAAGGCGGACCTGAGCAGGTTATAGGGGGTGAGCTCCCCGCCGCAGAAGAACGCGAAGTACAGCCCGCCGCACAGCAGCAGAGGGACGAACACCCCCAGCACCGCGATCACGCCGGCCTGGAGACCCGTCTCCTTCAGCTCCTTCATGTCGGTGTCGATGCCGGCGGTGAACATGAGCATGATAACGCCAATCTCCGCCGCCTTCACCAGAAAGTCGGTGCTCTCCAGCACCCCGAAGCCGCTGGGCCCCATGACGATGCCCGCCAGCAGCGCCCCCACCACCTGGGGCAGGTGGACGTGCTCGGTAAGCAGGCCGAAGACCTTGGTGGACAGCAGAATAATTGCCAGCAGAAGCAGGTAAGTATAGGATGATTCCATTGTCTCTTCCCTCCAGAATAACAGCCCGGGTCTCTCCGGGCGTCCCTGTATTATACGCACCGGAATTTGGGAAGTCAATGGTCAAAACAGCGGGAAACCCCGTGGGCTCCCCGCTGTTTTTTGGATGGAACGTAGGGGCGGCCTGTGGCCGCCCGCTCAGATTTGCGCTCTACCCGGGCGGCCACAGGCCGCCCCTACAAATTGATTATGCTCCCAGCGCCTCCAGCGCCTCATGATACATCTCCAAGTCCGCCGCCCACACCGGGTCGGCGGAATCTGTTTTCAGGTTGGGCCGGGCCGCCGCCATGACGCTGGCAAAGTACCGGCTGAATTTGTCCGCCCCCAGGGCGTCCAGGTGGTGGGCATCATAGAACATGGTCTCATCCAGGCCAATATCCCAGTAATCCCCGTTGAAGTCGTGGAAAGGCACGCCATACCGGGCGGCGATGTCCTCCACCGTATTGAGGAGGGGCTTCTCCTCCACCTCCAGGTTGGAGGGGCTCTTCACAATCCACAGCTCGATCCCCTCCTCCCGGCACAGCTTGATAATCTCCTCCAGCCAGTACCGGTTCTTCTCCAGCAGGGGCTCCCTCCCCTCGATGCCTTCCACGCTGGGCCGGAGCTGAGGGGTCCCCTGGGGCTCCAGCATGACAAAGCCCTTGTAGGGGTCCCGGACCTGGTCCCGGCGGAAGGTAAAGTCCGCCCGGTTGACCTCCTTCCACCGTCCGTGGTGCATCATAAAGTTGAACAGCATCCCGAACCGGTTCTCCCAGTCGGGAGCGGACTCCATAGCCAGGTTCACCTTGTTCCAGGACAAGGGCAGATCGTCCATATAGGAGTAGGTGATTCCGATGTCCTTGCCGTCGTTGCCCTCAATGTAGTACTCCTGCTCCCCCCAGGCCATCCGGCACTCCAACACAATCAGAGCGGGGGACTGACGTTTCAGGGCCTCCTTCATATAGGTATAAGTGGCCCACAGGGGCTGCTGCTGGGTGGCAAAGACATAGCTCTTGATCCCCGTCTCCTCCCAAATCGCCAGGGGGCTGAACGCGGCGTAGGCGTGACTGGGTCCGAAAAACATCACCTGGAACTGGTTCTCCTCCTCGTTGTAGAAGCCGGCCACCTTATTGGTCATATCCCAGGCCCCGGACAGGGACTTCCGGGCCATCACCTTCTGGACCGGGAACAGAATCAACCCCAGAAGGACCAGAAACGTCACTGTTTTTACAAAAAATTTCCGCTTATCTCCCATGATATTACCTCAGAAATCGAAATAGGCAAAGGCCCGCACGTCATATCCCGGACCGTAGACGCCGAAAATCAGCACAATCATCACCAGTCCCAGATAGCAGCCCCACCGGACTGCCGCCGGCCAGCGGGATACCATTGCGATGGCGTCCGTCCTCTCGTCGGCCAGGTCGTAGAGGAAGAGCAGCAGCAGCGCCCCCAGCAGGAAGGCCGCCTCCCTCACCCCCAGGCCCAGGGCCTCCGGGCCCGTCAGGTTCGTCATGAGCCCCGTCCAGTACAGCGCCGGAGTGCCGACGTCCCACAGCGCATTCCGAACCACATACAGGGCCTCCCCGATGTTGGCCGCCCGGAAAAAAATCAGGGAGAAGCAGGACAGGGCGAAGGTGGTCACAATGGCCAGCAGATGGAGGGGCGGCGACTTGGGCGGCTCCTTGGGCCGGTGAAACAGCCGCTCCAGATTGAGGTACACCGCCTGGAGCAGCCCCCACACCACAAAGGACCACTCCGCCCCATGCCACAGGCCGCTGAGGAAGAAGGTAATTGTGGTGAACCAGTACTGCTTCACTCTCCCCTTCCGGCTGCCCCCCAGGGGGATGTAGACATACTCGGTGAACCACTGGCTCAAAGACACGTGGTTTCGCTGCCAGTAATTGCCGATGGAGTGGGAGAAAAAGTAGGGGGACTTGAAGTTGACCATCAGATCAACGCCCATCATTTTGGCGCACCCCCGGGCGATGTCGGAGTAGCCGCCGAAGTCGCAGTAGATTTGAAAGGCGAAGGCGCAGGTGGCAAGGACCAGAATCCCTCCCTGATACTTCTCCAGATTCAGATACACCGGGTCCACGATGAGCACCGCCAGCTGGTCGGCCACCACCATCTTCTTAAAAAAGCCCCACACCATCAGCTTGGCGCCCCAGGTGACGTTTTTGTAGTCAAACTTGTGCTCTGTTTTCAGCTGGGGCAGCAGATTGGAGGCCCGTTCAATGGGCCCGGCCACCAGCTGGGGAAAGAAGGAGACGAACAGGGCGAAGGTGATAAAGTCGGGCTCCGGTTTCAGCTTGCCCCGGTAGATATCGATGGTGTAGCTCAGGGTCTGGAAGGTGTAGAAGGAGATGCCCACCGGCAGAATGATGCTCAGCGCCGGGGCGGAGAAGGGGATGGACACCGCCCGGCACAGGGCGGTGAGGGTCTCGCCGAAGAAATTCAGGTACTTGAAAAAGAACAGCAGCCCCAGATTCATGGTCAGGCTAATTGCCAGCAGCCATTTTTTCCGTCCGGGATACCGCACCATTCCCAGGCCGCAGAAGTAGTCCACCAGGGTGGAGAACAAAATGAGGACAATAAATTCTGGCTTCCAGCACATATAGAAGTAGTAGCTGGCGATGAGCAGCATGTACTTCCGGAACCGGAAGGGCAGGGCGTAGTATAAAACAAAGACGCAGGGGAAGAAAATCAGAAAGGACAGGGAGTTGAACAGCATAGGCGCCTCCATAAGTTTGACGGATTATGGACAAGTATAGCACAAGGCGTCAGAGAAGAAAAGAAAAGTTTTTGTCAATATTCTCTGTAGGGGGCGGCCTCTGTGCCGCCCCGCGCTGTAGGGGCCGCCCCCCTGGGCGGCCCGCCGAATTTAGGGAACGGCCCGCCGGGGGCGGCGGCCCCTACTTGCCCCCAATCCAAAAAGATGGTATACTACAAGGCAAATGAAACCAAGGGAGACTTCCGCCATGAAAAAACTGATGGTCATCGACGGCAATTCCATTGTCAACCGGGCTTTCTACGGGGTGAGCCAAAATCTGACCACCCGGGAGGGACAGCCCACCAACGCCATTTTCGGCTTTCTGAACATCCTGAACAAGCTGCTGGACGAGGCCCTCCCCGACGCCCTGTGCGTCACCTTCGACCGGGCGGCCCCCACCTTCCGGCACCAGGCTTTTGAGGGCTACAAGTCCAACCGCAAGGGAATGCCCGAGGAGCTGGCCAGTCAGATGCCCATTCTAAAGGACGTGCTTCGGGCCCTGAACATCCCCATGTACGAGCTGGACGGCTGGGAGGCGGACGACCTGCTGGGCACCATCGCCCGGCTGGACCAGGAGGCCTGGTGGGAGACCGCCATCGTCACCGGAGACAAGGACGCCCTCCAGCTGGTGACGGAGGCCACCACCGTCAAGCTGGTGTCCACCCGCATGGGGCGGACCACCACCCGGGACGTGACCCCGGAAAGCTTCCGGGAGGAGTACGGCTTTGAACCCATCAACATCATCGACCTGAAAGCCCTCATGGGAGACTCCTCCGACAACTACCCCGGCGTGAAGGGGGTGGGGGAAAAGACCGCCATGGCCCTCATCCAGCGATACCACACCATCAACGCCATCTATGAGGCCCTGCCTGAAGTGGAGGCCAAGCCCGCCGCCATTAAAAACCTCACCGCCGGCGAGGTGGACGCCCGCCTGTCCTACGACCTGGCCACCATCCGCACCGACGCCCCCATCGACTTTAATCCGGAGGCCAATCTGCGGCAAAAACCGGACAACAACAAGCTCTATCAGCTCTTCCTGGATTTGGAGTTTGCCAAGCTCATCGACAAATACCACCTCACCGCCCCTCAGGGGGAGGGGGAGGTCCAATCGGGCCTCCCTCCTGTTCTGGACAGCGGCTGCTACCTGGAGCTGGAGGTCACCCCGAAACAGGCGGAGGAGCTGCTGAACCTGTGGCGGACCAAGGAGGTGGTCCACATCGTAGCCCTGCCCTCTCTGGACGTGGTGTGCGTGGAGTGCCACCTGAACGACGACTCCTGGAACGCCAGCCTTCTCATGGCTGACAAGCTGGAGAATTACAATGAGATTTTACGGGGCCTCTTCTCCGACCCCGCCATCAAAAAGGCAGCCCACGGGGTGAAAAACCTGTGCCGGGCCCTGCTGGAGGAGGGGATTACCCCCGCCGGCTTCGTCTTCGACACCGAGGTGGCCGCCTACCTCCTGGCCCCCACCGACGGCAGCTACGAGCTGGACAAGCTGGGCCTGACCTACTACAGCCGGCAGTTCCCCAAGGCGTCGGTCTATCTGGAGGAGGGGGCCTTCGGCCCCCTGTCCGACCCCTCCGGCCCCGCCGAGGCCATGATGCGCCACTGCCTCCTCATCGACGCCCTGCGGGAGGCCCTCACCGCCCGGCTGAAAGAGCTGGACATGTGGACGCTCTACGAGACGGTGGACCTGCCCCTGTGCCAGGTGCTGGCCGAGATGGAGACCGAGGGCTTCCTCATCGACCGGGGGGCACTGGCGGAGTTTGGAGACATGCTGTCCGGGCGGATTGACCAGGTGCAGAAGACCATCTACGCCCTGGCCGGGGAGGACACCTTTAACATCAACTCCACCCAGCAGTTGGGGGGGATTTTGTTTGACAAGCTGGGCCTTCCCCCGGTCAAGAAGACCAAAACGGGCTACTCCACCAACGCCGACGTGCTGGAAAAGCTCCGGGGGGAGCACCCCATCATTGACAGCATTCTGGAGTACCGCCAGCTGACCAAGCTGAAATCCACCTATGTGGACGGCCTGGGCAAGGTCATCGGCCCGGACGGAAGAATCCACACCTCCTTCCAGAACACCGTCACCGCCACGGGTCGGCTCAGCTCCACCGAGCCGAATCTGCAAAATATCCCGGTTCGCACCGAATTGGGGGCGGAACTGCGGAAAATGTTCGCCGCACCGGCGGGAAAGGTGCTGGTGGATGCGGACTACTCCCAGATTGAGCTGCGGCTGCTGGCCCACATGGCCGGGGACCAGGCCATGATTGAGGGCTTCCAGTCCGGGGAGGACATCCACACCATCACCGCCTCTCAGGTCTTCAATGTGGCCGTGGAGGATGTTGCGCCCCAAATGCGGAGAAGCGCAAAAGCTGTCAATTTCGGCATCGTTTACGGCATTTCCCCCTATTCTCTCTCCCAGGATATTGGGGTTTCCGTCCAGGAGGCCAAGGAGTATATGGACCGGTATTTTGCCCACTACGCCGGGGTGCGGGCCTATATGGACGGGGTGGTGGAGCAGGCTAGGCAAGCCGGGTATGTGTCCACTTTATGGGGACGGAGGCGGTGGATTCCCGAGATCAAATCCTCCAACTTCAACACCCGGTCCTTTGGGGAGCGGGTGGCCCTCAACGCCCCTATCCAGGGCACCGCCGCCGATATTATCAAATTGGCCATGATTCGGGTGAGAGACCGGCTGAAAACGGAGAATTTTCAGGGGAAACTGGTGCTCCAGGTCCACGACGAGCTCATTGTGGAGTGCCCGGAGGCCGAGGCCGAGGCCGTCTGTAAGCTGGTGGAGGAGGAGATGGAGAGGGCCGCTTCCCTGTCCGTCCCCCTGCTGGCCGAGACCCACGCGGGCAGGACCTGGGCCGAGGCACACTGACCACTTATCCGCCAAAAACGACCGACTGTCCCAAAGCCCTTGCAGGGACAAACTTCCTCTGATACACTGGGGATGAACCTTGGGGAGATGGCCCGCCCAGGGGGGCGGGCCCCACAGGAGAGGAGGTTGTCCCATGAAAAACCGCACCGATAAAATTCTGCTGGCAGTCTTTCTGTTGTCCCTGCTCGCTTATGCGGCTATGGTCTATACCTATATCACTTACGAGTATAGCCAGTCCAATCCAAGTCATTTTGAAATCTGGTTTGCCCGCCGCTTTCTTTTTTGGATGTCTTTGGGATTCCATGCCGTTCCGACGTTCTGTCTCCAACTATTTCTGTGCCGCCGGAGACGGCGCTGGATGGCTGCTGTTCTGGCAATTATCATAATAGGCGCGGCGGCGTGGTTTGCCTACGGCTTCTTCACCGCCACCGGCTGGGACAACGTGGGCTGGGCCATTTTGCTGCTCCTGTCCATCGCCCCGGCGGCAGGGTGTGTGCTGGCCTGGGCGGTATACGGCTGCTGGAGGCTGTACCGGAAGGGGGACATCCGCCATGTCCCGTAGAATGAAAACCAACCTGATTCTGCTGGCGGGGATGGTCCTGCCGCCCCTGTCCTATCTCTTTCTGAGCTACGACGGTGCGATGGCCATCGGCATGATCCCCGTTCTGAGATATGTCTACCCCTGCCTGCCCTTTATCTCCCTCCAGCTGCTGCTGTGCCATAACTTTTGCGGCCGGTTCAGCCGCCTGCTGCGGCTGCTGCCCCTGCTTGTGGCGGCGCCGGTCCATCTGCTGGGGTGGTACTGGATTCTGGGCGTTGGGGATGTGGCGGGCATACCCGGCATCGCCCTGGTCGTCATTACCATCATTCCGGTGCTGGGCGTCGGGATGGGCTGGATTGCCTGGGCCGTCCTGCGATGGCGCAGAATACTGTAAAGGAGCGGGTACTGTGGACAATGCCATCTACATCGTCTTTTCCGCCACCCCCACGGGGATGGGTTCCCTCATCCGCAGGGCCACACGGAACCGGTACAACCACGTGTCCCTCTCCCTCAGCCGGGACATCCATAAGATGTACACCTTCGCCCGGCTCCACCGGACCATCCCCCTCTACGGCGGCTTTGTGGCGGAGTCCATCCTGCGTTACCAGTCCTTTGCCGGGGCGGCCAGGGTGAAGGTCTGCCGGGTGGAGGTGCCGGCACCGGAGCTGGCCGACCTTCACAGCCACCTGGAGCGGCTGTGGAACCAGCGGGAGGAGTATATCTACAACACCCCCGCCGCTCTGACTTCCCTGGTCCACCTGCGGCCCGTTATTTTTCGGGCCTACACCTGCGTCACCTTTGTCCAGGAGCTGCTGGCCCGGTATGAGCTGGCCGGGGTAAGTCAGTCCGATCCCCCCACCGTCCGGGCTCTGGAGGACCGGTTGGCCCCCTGTGTGATCTATGAGGGCCCCGCCCCCGCCTGCGGCGGGGAGTGGGGGGAGGACCTCTATCCCCTGGAGACCACCACCCGCTTTGCCGTCTACACCACCGCCCGCTACTTCGGCCGGCTGGCCAGGCGGGTGCTGACAGGGGTGGTCTGAATAATGATGGGGACAAAAAAGCGGGCCGCCCTTGCGGCCGGGCTGGTGACGGCGGGCTGTCTGATGATGGCCTGGGTGGAGGGGGGCCTCTCCCCCGTCTACCCGGTGAAGTCCGGGCTGAAAATTGCCGTCTTTCTGGGCTGTGCCGGGCTGTATGCCCTGCTCAGCCGGGATTTTGGGCCCCTCCGGGCCTTCCGCCGGCCTGAGACAGTCAGACTGGCCACCCTGCTGGGGCTGGGAGTGTTTGCCTTTCTCCTGGGGGGCTACCTGCTCCTCTCCCCCTGGCTGGACCTGTCCGCCATTCCGGAAAACCTGGCCGCCAAGGAGGGAATCACCGCCCGGACCTTCCCCCTGGCCGCCGCCTATATCACCCTGTGCAACTCTCTGCTGGAGGAATTTTTCTTCCGGGGCTTCGCCTTTCTGACCTTGTATCGGACAGGATATCAAAAGCTGGCTTACGGCTTCTCCGCCCTGGCCTTCGCCCTGTACCACGTCTCCATCACCGACGGCTGGGGCGCACCCGCCCTCATCGTTCTGATGGTGGCCGGGCTAAGTGCCGCCGGGCTGCTCTTCAACTGGCTGGACCGGGAGGGCAGCCTGCTCCCCTCCTGGCTGGTCCACATGGGGGCCAATTTGGGGACGAATGCCGTCGGACTGATTCTGTTTGGGATTTTGTAGGGGCGCACATTGTGCGCCCGTGTTTCCAAATCCGCATATCGTTTCGTGCGGGCGCACAATGTGCGCCCCTACAGGGTTTTGCAGAAATTAGGAGCGGGCGGATAATATCCGCCCCTACAACAAGGAGTGTTCCTATGTATTACGAAATTGTCCCTATGGACCGCAGCCACATCCCCCAGATTGCCGCCCTGGAGCGTGAGTGCTTCTCTGACCCCTGGAGCGAACAGCTGCTGGAGGACGCCCTCTTCGACCCCCAGGCCAGCTTCATTGTGGCCGAGGACGGGGAGGAGGGCAACATCCTGGGCTATGCCGGCCTCCACGCTGTGCTGGATGAGGGCTACATCGACAACGTCGCCGTGGCCCCCGACGCCCGGCGCCACGGGGTGGCCTCCGCCCTGCTGGACGTGTTCTGCCGGTTCGGAGCGGTCAACCTGGCTTTCCTCACCCTGGAGGTGCGCAAGTCCAACACCGCCGCCATTGCCCTGTATGAGAAACACGGCTTTCAGATGGCCGGCCTGCGGCCCGGCTACTATCAGCACCCCAGAGAGGACGCAGTCATCATGACCAGGAAGTTTGAACAGGAGGATGAGACATGAATATTTTGGCCATCGAGTCCTCCTGTGACGACACCGCCGCCGCCGTGGTAAAGGATGGGCGGACGGTGCTGTCCTCCTGCGTGTCCTCCCAGATCGAGATGCACACCGTCTACGGCGGGGTGGTGCCTGAAATCGCCTCCCGGAAGCACATTGAGGCCATCTCCGCCCTGGCGGACCGGGCTGTCTCTGACGCCGGTCTGTCCAAGGCCGGTCTGGACGCCGTAGCCGTCACCTACGCCCCCGGCCTCATCGGGGCGGTGCTGGTGGGGGTCAACTTCGCCAAGGGGGCCGCTATGGCCCTGGACATCCCCCTCGTCCCCGTCCACCACGTGCGGGGGCACATCGCCGCCAACTACATCACCCACCCGGACCTGGAGCCCCCCTTCGTCTGCCTGTGCGTCTCCGGGGGGACCACCGCCATTGTGGACGTGCGGTCCTACACCGAGATGTCCGTGTTGGGGGGCACCCGGGACGACGCCGCCGGGGAGTGCTTCGACAAGGTGGCCAGGGTACTGGGCATCGGCTACCCCGGGGGCGGGCCCATGGACGCTCTGGCCCAGGGGGGAGACGACGGGAAATATCCCCTGCCCGTGGCCCATGTGTCCGGAGCGGAGCTGGATATGTCCTTCTCCGGGTTGAAAACCGCAAGCCTGAACCTGATCCACAACAGCCAGCAGAAGGGAGAGGAGCTGGACCTGCCCGCCTTCGCCGCCAGCTTCGGGAAGGCGGTGAGCGACTCCCTGGTGCCCAGGGTGATGGCCGCCGCGCGGACAGCGGGGTATGGGAAGGTTGCCGTGGCCGGGGGCGTGGCCGCCAACAGCCGCATCCGGGCCGACCTCCAGAGGGCCTGCGCCGCCAGCGGGGACAGGCTCTTCCTCCCGGAGCTGAAATACTGCGGGGACAACGCCGCCATGATTGGCTGTCAGGGCTTTTACGAGCTCCAGGCGGGACACACCGCCGGGTGGGATTTGAACGCCTACGCCACCAGGGACATCTCCCTGGGATAATTTGCGTTATGTCACCCCCAGTGTGGAAAAAGCTGTGGAAACTGTGGAGAACTCCTCCCGCCCGCCTTTATGTTTCGTCGTTATGTAAATTGATTCGACCCCCTTCGGCAAATTTTCCCCCGAAAAATCCCGATTTTTCCCTTGACAGCGGCCGTACCCGGTGCTATAATGCGAAGCGCACAAGAAAGCAGGTACGGTTCCCCGTCCTCACCCCAGGCCAAAGCCAAAGGGTCAACATGGAAAGAACAGTGCCGGGATTCCCGGCGTTGTTTTGTTGTGATGTGGGGGCCATGCCGGCAGCCCGCATTTTATTTTGTTTGGAGGTGCTTCCCATCGCTAACACAGGTCATCAAACCAATGAGGATATCCGGGACAAAGAGGTACGCCTGATCTCTGAAACCGGCGAACAGCTGGGCATCATGTCCTCCCAGGAGGCGCTGCGCCTGGCTGAGGAGCGGAGTTTGGATCTGGTGAAGATCTCCCCCAATGCCGTCCCCCCCGTGTGCAAGCTCATGGACTACGGCAAGTACCGGTTCGAGCAGACCAAGCGCGAGAAGGAAGCCCGCAAGAACCAACGGGTGGTGGAGATCAAGGAGATCCGCATGTCTCCCAGCATCGACGTGAACGACTTCAACGTGAAGCTGCGCAACGCCCAGAAGTTCCTGGCCGAGGGCAACCGGTGCAAGGTCACCGTCCGCTTCCGCGGGCGGGAGATGGCACACACCAACATCGGCCAGGATCTGCTGCTCAAGTTTGCAGAGGAGTGCGGCGAGATCGCCGTAATGGACAAGTCCCCCAAGCTGGAGGGGCGGCACATGTCCATTTTCCTGTCACCCAAGCCTGCAAAGGACAAAAAGCAGTCCTGATCCCCGGCCGTGTCCCCGCAGGGCGGGCGGCACAGGCCCGGACCGGGAACAAGTAAGAAAAGGAGTATCAACTGTTATGGCCAACAAAATCAAGATCAAAACTCATAGCGGCGCCAAAAAGCGTTTCTCTCTCACCGGCACCGGCAAGGTCAAACGGGCTATGACCAAGAAGCGTCATCTGCTCAACGGCCACGGCAAGACCACCAAGCTGAAACGGGCCCTGCGCGGCACCACCATCGCTGACAAGACCAACGAGGCCGCTGTCAAGCGCATGATCCTGTACAAGTAAGACAGAGGGAGGGAACGAACAATGGCAAGAGTGAAGGGCGCGATGATGACGCGCAAAAGAAGAAATAAGATTCTGAAAATGGCCAAGGGCTACTGGGGCTCCAAGTCCAAGCACTTTAAGATGGCCAACCAGGCTGTGATGAAGTCCGGCGTTTACGCCTACACCGGCCGCAAGCTGAAAAAGCGCGACTTCCGCCAGCTGTGGATTACCCGGATTAACGCCGCCTGCAAGATGAACGGCATGAACTACTCCACCTTTATGAATGGGCTGAAGAAGGCCGGCGTCATCATCAACCGCAAGATGCTGGCTGAGATGGCTGTCAACGACAAGGCCGCCTTTACCCAGCTTACCGACACCGCCAAGAAGGCCCTGGCCTGACCGGAACTGTCCAGAGCGTCCCCGATGGGGGCGCTCTTTTTTTGTCTCCGAACCCTCTGTGATGAATATCAAAAAATCGCTGTACTTTTCCGGTTTTCTGTGCTATAATGTACAATCGTAGACAAAAGCGCCGGAGCCGCCCGGCGGCCCGGCGGGACGGCTCTGGAACAAAAATATGGAGGGAGGGGAGCAGCGGACCGATAAATGCTTCAAAAAACGTTATAAAAGGAGAAATGCGTTTATGAAACTACGACGGATATGTTCAGCCCTGCTCCTGTCCAGCCTGCTGCTGGCCTGCCTGGCCGGGTGCAGCGGCACCTCTGATGAGATCCGCATCGGCACAGGCGGCACAGGGGGCGTCTATTACGCCTACGGCACCGCCCTGGCCCCCGCCATTGAGGAGGCCACCGGGTGGAAAACCACTGTAAAGGAAACCACCGGCTCCGACGCCAACCTGGAGCTGCTGGCGGGCGACCTGGCCGATCTGGCCATCGTCCAGAGCGACACCCTCCAGTTCGCCGCAGTGGGCGAGGGCAGCTTTGCCGGCCAGATTCTCTCCGGCTACAGCGCGGTGGGCGCCCTCTACTCCGAGGCCTGCCAGATCGTGGTGACCAAGGAGTCCGGCATCACCTCCATCGCTGACCTGGCGGGCAAGCGGGTATCTGTGGGCGCGGAGAACTCCGGCGTCACCCGGAACGCGGAGCAGATTCTCCAAGCCAACGGCCTGACCCTGGATAAGCTGAAGGTCAGCCGGCTGGCCTTTGCCGAGTCCGCCAACGAGATGGCGGCGGGCAAGCTGGACGCCTTCTTCTGTACGGCGGGCGCCCCCACCAAGGCGGTGGCTGAGCTGGCGGAGACGACCGACATCCGCCTCATCTCCCCCGACCAGCGGACCATCGACCAGCTTATGGGCCTGTACAACTGCTACGCCATGTGCACCATCCCCGCCGGCACCTACAAGGGCCAGGACGAGGACGTGACCACTCTGGGCGTCCAGGCGGTGCTGGTGGCCTCCGACAAGCTGGACGCCGCCATCGTCAAGCAGATCACCGACACCCTGTTCCAGGCCAACGGCCAGGTCCAGGGCGCTGTGGCTGTGGATGTCTCCCTGACCCCAGAGTCCGCCGTTCAGGGCGTGCCCATCCCCTTCCACTTTGGGGCCGCGTCCTACTACGAGGGCAAGGGCGTTGCGGTGGAGGCCAGGACGCCGGTGAAAAACGTGAAGAGCTTCCAGATGTCGCTGGATATGTACCAGACCCTGGCCGTGGCCGTGGTGGTGCTGTTCATCGGCGGCTGGCTGAAAAAGAAGATCAAGCTGCTGGAGACCTTCTGTGTCCCCTCCCCCGTGGTGGGCGGCCTGCTCTTTGCCATTCTGTCCTGCGTCCTCTACGCCACCGGCGTGATGGAGCTGAGCTTTGACGAGACCCTGAAAAATGTGTGCATGGTCATGTTCTTCACCTCCGTGGGCTTCCAGGCCAACCTGAAGGTGCTCAAGAGCGGCGGCATCAGCCTGCTCATCTTCCTGGTGTGCGTCACGGTCCTCATCGTGCTCCAGAACATCGCGGCTGTGGGCTTCTCCCAGGTACTGGGCGTCAACTCCCTGCTGGGCATGTGCACCGGCTCCATCCCCATGGTGGGCGGACACGGCACCGCGGGCGCCTTTGGACCCATTCTGGAGGGCCTGGGGCTGGAGGGGGCCGCCACCCTGTGCACTGCGGCAGCTACCTTCGGCCTGATCTCCGGCTCCCTCATGGGCGGACCTCTGGGCCGCCGGCTGATTCTGAAGCACGACCTGCTGAAGACTGCCGTCCCCGTGGAGGACACCCTCCCCACTCACGCTGAGGAGCAGGGTTCCGCCGCCTCCAAGGGCTACGCCACCGCCGCCTATCAGCTGGCCATCGCCATGGGCATCGGCACCATCGTGTCCTGGCTGCTGTCCAAGACCGGCATGAGCTTCCCCGTGTACATCGGCGCCATGATCGTGGCCGCCATTATGCGCAACGCCAGCGAGTTCTCCGGCAAGTTTGAGGTGCCCATGGCCGCCATTGACGACATCGGCAGCATCTGCCTGTCCCTGTTCCTGGGCATCGCCATGATTACCCTAAAGCTGTGGCAGCTGGCCGCCCTGGCTGTGCCCCTGGTCCTGCTGCTGGTGGTGCAGGTTGTGCTGATGTTCCTGTTCGCCTACTTCGTGGTTTACAACGTAATGGGCCGCAACTACGACGCCGCTATCCTGGCCGCCGGCACCTGCGGCTTCGGCATGGGTGCCACCCCCAACGCTATGGCCAACATGCAGGCCCTCACCGACCGGTTCGTCCCCTCCGTCAAGGCCTATATCCTGGTGCCCATCGTGGGCAGCATGTTTGCCGACTTTATCAACAGCATCACCATTACCTTCTTCATCAATATGCTGTAACCGGTATGCGAAAATCCCGCCTCCGTGAGGGGGCGGGATTTCTTGAGCTGTAATTGACCCGTAATCGGAAAGTTGCTCTTGCCAAGCGGGAAAATATCGTGTATAATGTCTGTCGTACCTGCCGGTGTGATGGAATTGGTAGACGTAGCGGACTCAAAATCCGCCGCTGGCAACAGCGTGGGGGTCCGAGTCCCCCCACCGGCACCAAACCCATATAATCCGAACCTGTTTCCGATAGGAGATGGGTTCGGATTATTGGTTTTCTTTGAGAGATTTGAGTGTACCTATTTCAAGAACGGTCTGGAGCGGAAGGTGACTTCCAAGCCGAGAGGGCCAAGAAATAGACGGGGTCAGGGCGGACTAGCTGTTAAGCCTTGCAAAACTGGAATATTCATGGTACAATGAAAAACATTGGTATATTAGCACAAAAAGAGAGGCTGCCAATGGAAAACTATACAGCACATTTAAAGAAAAATATGTCCGGCCACACATTGGCTGTTCAGACCGTCAGCCAGCATTGCCGGAAAGCCGCAGGATACGCCGCACAAACTCTGGAGCCCATATCACTCTCCTCCAGCGGATATTTAGCCGGTCTGGTCCACGATATGGGCAAATACACACAGCGTTTTCAAGACTATATTCATGGCGGTTCCGGCTCTCGCGGCTCGGTAAATCACACCTTTGCCGGGGTACGGCTGCTGCTGGAGCGGTATCATCATGAAGATGCCGCAGATTTTTCCAGTGTAATCTGCGAACTGCTGGCCCTGGCCTGCGGCGGCCACCATGGTCTGTTTGATTGCTTGGGTGAACAACAGGGAAACGGTTTTCAACACCGGTTGGCCAAAGAGGATATTGCATACGAAGAGGCCGCCGAAAATTTTATCGCTTTATGTGCAAGCGAGACGGAACTGGACCGGCTGTTCCAAGCCTCCTTCACAGAACTGACCCCGGTGCTGGAGCACATCTGTTCCATGACAGATGAGAACAGCGAATATTTTGACGACGAGACCGCTTTTTACTGCGGGATGCTGTCCAGGCTGCTCCTCTCTGCCATAATCGAGGGGGACCGCCGGGACACAGCGGAGTTTATGGACGATCTATGCTTCCCCGAAAAGCGGAGCGCTGGGGAATTGGAACAGATGTGGAGTGAGTGTTTAACCCGAGTTGAACAAAAAATAAGCGGCCTTCCTCAGGACTCCCCTGTCAGCAGGGCCAGACAGACGATCTCTGACCAGTGCAGGCAGGCCGCGGAACAGGCCGGCGGAATTTTCCGGCTGGCGGTACCCACCGGGGGCGGCAAAACGTTGTCCGCACTGCGCTACGCTCTTGCCCACGCCCGCCGGCACAAAAAGCAGCGGATCATCTTTACAGCTCCCGTCCCCCTTGCGGGGGGAGTGGATTGAAATGGCCAGTAAAGGCGCTGACGGCTTTGGGCGCTCACGTCGCCCCCCTTGCAGGGGCGTGGATTAAAATATGATGAGGGAATATGCGCAAAAATCCTACAATCTTCTTCACTACTTAGTAAGCTCTGGACGTAATACTACATCACACCTTAACCTACCGCAATGCCCTGAGAAACTAATCTCAGGGTATTACAGCACCTTGATTTTAGTCTCTCAACAGATCAACAGGAAAGTATACACATCCCTCGAAATCTTCTGCCTGGAAACCTTGTATCTTTGCGACGGCGGCCCCTACAAAGCACCAGTAGCCGCAGTAGGTACCCTTAGACCTCTTGTCTGAATCATACCAGGCCTCCTCGCGATTGCTCGGATACCACTTATTTTCGATATAGTCTCTCAGTTCTCCTGCATCCAGCTCGCCCTGTAAACACCGGAAAAACGCTTGAAAGATTTTGGGAAAAGCCAACTCCGCTGTATCCACCCTGGCCGGTACACCATCCCTGCCATAGGATTCCAGCACATCCAAAAAAGAGTCTTCAGGATGAGGCACCGTTATACCCGTACTCCTCTCCAACAGAATGGCCATAGAGAACACGTTCAGTGCCTCATTGTAAGTCAAGCTGTCTTTGACCCGCACATATCCGCAATACTGCGTGAACCATTTTTCCAGCGTATCTTTCCCGCTCCCAATCGAATATTGCGCCACCAGCATATCCCAGCACAGCTTTTCCAGGTAGATGCAGCATAGCTGGATTTTCCCTCGCTCCGCTCCCGACTGGGTCAGCTGTTCCATCGTCTGCTGAAATTTGCTTATGCGCTTTTCCTGCTTCGCGATATACTCCTCAAAATACGCCTGATTTTTCCTTGTATCACGTACCATTGATTCTCACTCCTTCCTCCACAATCTTGCCGGCTGCATCCACCCGGTCATAAATAACCTCCGCTGCCAAGTCTCCGCCTTTCGCGACTCTGCCTACATAACATCCCACTTCGTCATTTAACTGTGCCATACGAATCTCATCCGCAGTTTCTTTGCCTACCGCATCATCAAGTCTTGCGTCAATCCAGCTCTGGCTCATCTGGGGACCATCGCCTTTTATCTCTCTATTTAACTCCGCATTGAAAGACTTCGCATCAACAATCAGGTAGGGCGGCTCCCCATCCGGATTATGGTAGACGCCATCAATTCCATGATGAATCGGGTCTGTTAGGTCCGTTACCGCATCTGTAGAGATTCTATCATAACCCCGGTCTCTCAGGTCCTGGTCAACTTTCATCTCGCCGTAGTTGCCCTTTTCTTTGTTCGTCTCCAGCGGCACATCTCCATTTTCTACCGATTCAATAACCTGAGCCTGCTTTTGGGCAATCTCGTCCGCTGATAACTTAGGCCCGGCAGCTTCCGAACCGCTTCCTTCCATTCCCGGCTCGGCCCCATCCAGTTTTGATGTCTGCCCCTGCGCATCGCTCCTGTACTCCACCCCATCCAGTGTATATTCCGTATTCGGCCGCACCTGACCATCTACCTTGAAGATATCGCCATAGTCATCCGTCTCGTAAGTAATCCCGTCCATCTCAAACTGGGCATGGGGATTAAATACCTCGCCGATCCGCTCAGGCAGATACTCCGCCGCCGGCGCCTCACCAAACCTCTTGGGCAGTTCATATGCAGCTTCTTTTGCTGCCTCAGAAACAGCCTCGGCCGCCTTGTCCACCACCTCTTTCGCTGTCTCCTTCGCCACCTCTTTCGCAGCCTCCCAAAAAACCGCCTCCAGGCTCATAGTCTTTCACCTCCCGCCCTCTTCAACTCACGAAAGGCCTGCTCTTCGGCCTGGCCTTTTACGATTTGGGCAATAGACTGTGTAATCATCTGCTGGATGGTCACCAACAGCGCCTCATCTTTGAGGTCCCAGCATGTTCTGATCCTCGCAATAATCTGTTCTTTTCTTTTCAGCTGTCCCATCTTCTGACCCTCAAACACATTGTAGGCAACATATCCTTGCTCCAATGGAAGCAGCTGCTTTCCTTCCAGCACATGATAGAGTAAAACTTTTGTTCGCGGCATATCTCTGAGCCCATGAATCCAATCCTTAACTGTGTCAACATCCTCCTGCGTCATTTCATAGTTGTCTTCCAGCCCAAAGACTTTCTTAAAATAATGTTGGAAGACCTCAGACCTGTCTTTCCGGACATATTCCATCGGCTGAACGTCCTCATACCGCTCAAACTTGCAAAGTACCGCCTCGACCCAGTCGTTCTGGTAGACAGCCGCCACCCCTTTTGGCAGCCTGGCCAGCTCTGTGATTTGCTCGTCATTCAGCGCAAGCGAGGTGCCCACAAGCCGACTGTCCGACTCGTCCGGCAGCCGGAGAACGATTTTCGTATTGGTGTTCCGGATGACCGCCTCATCCAGCAGCCCGGGGGCCTGGTCTGCAATGATAAAGCCCTCGCCATAGGTACGCATCTCAGCAATCGAGTTCGTCAGCATCTCCACTGCTTTCCCCTGCAGGTTCGCCCCCTCCTGACTCTGAGCCACAGATGTCTTTCGCAGAAGGTTATGGGCCTCCTCCAGCACAGTGACATGGAGCAGCTGCTCGTTCATGGCATCCAAACTCATCCGATACTCCTGGAGCTTCATCACAATAAAGCCCATCATCAGTGACTTCGTCTCACTGGAGCCAACCCGGCTCAAATCAATGATAACATTCTCTTTGAAAAGCGCCTCATTGCTCTGTTCCCGGCTGGAGCACAGGATTTGGCCATTGATTCCATTCGTCAGGGACTGGACGAGGGTGATGATAGCGACGGAGTAATCGCTCTTGGTGTCCTCCGAATAGAGCGAGGACTTCATGACCTGGGGCAAACCCTCCATCAGGTCAAAGAATGTGGGGAAGGCCACCGGCTCACACCTGGAAGTGCGGAGGTTCCACCCCACCTTCTCATAGCTTTTCTCCACGGCATCCTTCAAGACCGCAGGCATTGCGGCATACATTGGCCAGCACGCATTAAAAATTTCAATCAGCCTGTCGATATGCTCCAAAACGTGGACGCCCGCCGGGAAGGAGAAGGGATTGACACAGAGCAGCTCCGCCTTGTCCTCATTCGTCCCATAGACATGGCAGCGCTTTCCAAATACCTTCTTATACTCCCCCTTCGCCGGCTCTACCACCAGGAAATTGACCCCCTGCTCCTGAAGCTTTGAAATCAGCTGGTACACCGCATTGGATTTGCCGGCCCCTGTCGAGCCGGTAATAAACGTATGGGATGCCAGGCTGTCAACGTCCAGGCACACCTGACGCTCCTCCTTGCGCCGCATATGATAAATTTGCCCGATGTGGATGCCCCGGCCACAGCCGGGACCGGCCGCTTCATATCTCTGCACTTCCCGCCCAAACGCGGCGCTCACCAGCACCGGCAGACCGCTGATTGATTTCCTGGGAAAATTCAGCGCCTTGGCCAGTTCTTTTCCGGAAAGATTGGCCGCAGGTGTAACCAGAGACGGATACATCAGCCTTCTGTCATCTTCATAGCAGTTAAGGCCAAACAGCGGATGCTGTAACCGACGGATATATTCCAGGATTGCCTGTGCCGGCTCCTTTTCCTCCAAGCCATCCCACAGAGTAAGCGCCGCCTTCGTCATGTAGGACTCCTCACCCTGGGTCAGTGCCAAATACATATGGGCTACATTGTTCGCCATGACCGGGGACTCGGCAATCATATACGCGGCAAACTCCCACATCCCCAGCGCCGAGCTCTCCTCCATCCGTTTCAGCTGGTTTTCAATTACCTCCAGCGTGTGCTGGACGCCATAATTCGTGTAGGTCTGCGTGATTCCCTCATTGCTCCCCAGCTGAGCAGTCACAGACGCGGAGCGGGAAAAGGAGACCCCAAAATTCACCCCTATGTTTGCTCCCATTGTGGTTGTCTCCGACGCCGTATCTTGTATCGGGCTGTAGCAGCCGGCAAGGCCAGCCACTGTACCAACGACCTTCTTCCCAACCTTTTTTGCAATCCCATCTTTTTCATTTTCCCGGTACAGTCTTTGCCGGTTCTGACCTTCTGACACAGCTGCCGAAGCCTGCGCACCGGCGCTGACGCCCAGATTGACGCCAAGGCTCGCAGAGGCGTTAAGAGAATCGGACTGCGTATAGGTATAGCTTGTCTGCCAGGACGCATAGGGCGAGAGGGCGGAGTACAGTTCAAAGAGCCGGTTTTTATATGCCAGCTGATTTTGGACCGGCTTGGCCAGCAGTACGATGGTATATTCCTCCGACTCATCTTTTGGTATCATCCCGTCCAGCAGCTTCTCCATGCTCTGGCTGATAAATCCCTCCGACTTCTCGGAGGCCAGATTTGAGACCACCGCCACAGATTTTACATCGGCTGCCGGCTGAAGGCTGACCGGTATCCCCCGGCCGAAGCTGTCCCTCCTGCCCTGGTTCGTCCTGATTTCAACGCCGGGGAAATTCCCCCGGAGAGCTCCCACCAGGCGGTCATTGTACGCCATGGCCTTCGCCGGGTCCGCCTGCTTCTCGTCGGTGTTGACCACCCCCAGGGTCACAGCACCCTTTTCCCTGGTCCGGTGGTATATCAGGGCAATATTGCAGTCCTCCTCGCTCAGCACCTGATATACATTCACCAGCTTGTCCAGACTCTTCTCCTCCGCGTCTGTGACCCACTTTGTGATGTCAAAATACCTGATTCGATTCAAGTCATCAAAGCGGCTGACATCCATATGTACCGGCTTATAAAAACTTTTCAGCTGCTCCAGGTATGCCTGATATACCTCAATGCCCACAGCGCCGAGATTTCTGACGATGCACTTCTTCACTTCAT
This sequence comes from uncultured bacterium, assembly GCA_949840775.1. Classification (GTDB taxonomy): domain Bacteria; phylum Bacillota; class Clostridia; order Oscillospirales; family Oscillospiraceae; genus Lawsonibacter. The sequence continues at coordinate 35,132 of CATKXO010000030.1, forward strand.
CGCTGTTCATGTCCGGCTTCTGCGCCAAATAGGCCAGCCTCTTTTCTTCCACCGCAGCCAGCTGCTTCGGAGTCAGCGCCGCCGCACTGGTCACTGCATCAGACGCCATATTGGCCAGCTTCTGCTTTACATTCGCAATAATTCCCATGCTATATCACCTCATCTTTTGACAATCAGTGCTTCTCCCTTATAATGCGATTGATGATGGCAATCAAATTATCAACAACAATTTGCATATCCTTCAACTGTTCCTCCGTAAATTTATGCCATATTTCTTCTATTGCGTCAATGTAGGTGTATCCATAAAAAGCAACCATGACCGCAACTCGGTCGGACTTTTTAAGGTCATCAATGGCGACCTCAAATCCATCCTGCTTGCTTTCCTTCAGCTTACCCATCACTTTCTTATAGTACTTCTTCGCAAATGGCGTTATCAGCCCGTCAAAGGTGCTTTCCCAACTTATCCGGCATTCCCTCGCAATTCGTTCTACGGCATCCTGAGAGATTTCCGTGTTGTATATCTTCCCAATTTTCCTAAACATATCAAGCACACGGTCATTTGCGGCTATGATATTCGCGATTGGCACCTTATCCCAAAAGCCGTTCTTGGCCAGCCTGACATACTCATAGATGATCTCTTCACTCTGATTTCGCTTCTGGGTCTTACTGACCCGCTGGGCCGCTGCAAATCCGCTCTTTATAAAGCTGGGTAATTTCAGCATTGTGGCATCCACCAAATCATCCAAGCCAAAGGCGGGCAATAAAAGCCCCCGTATTTTATATTCCTTCGCACACACCTGGACGATTTGAATGTCCTCCATACCCATATCCCGATTAATATTACTTATAATTGCAGCAAAATCGTCAAGCTCCTCCTGCTCCTCTATACACTGCGTAAGCACAATGATGAACGGGACGCCCATGGAATAGAGTTCTTTAATAAATTCCGACTCCGCCGCCTGATACTTATGGGTCGCGGAATTGATACAGTACCAAATGGCATGAATCCGGTCAAACATATCCTTTGACTTTGCCTTCTCGGAAATCGTGTTTTTAATTGCTTGAATCGAAGTTTTTGTCTTTTCTACATCCAGCTCCAGGCCAACTGTATCCCATATATGTACCGGCATCCCCTCATGCTCATATTCCGCCATATGGGCAGTGACAGCCCTGCCCTTTCCCGTTTCCGCCAATTCACTGCCAAAGACCGCATTCAGCAAAGTACTCTTGCCCGCCCCTGTAATGCCTGCAACAATGATATTTGCTGTCGGCAGCTCTTCTCTATCCAGATTTTTGAGCCGCTCAGCCAGTTCCTCATCTTGCATCTTCAGTTTCTCCGCATTTGAGTATTCAGCCATTTTGATTGCCTCCTGCTCTTTTTTTGAGTTCCTCTTGAATGCGCTTTATCATCAATGCACGATTTCCCAGCTCTGTATCAGACGATTCCTGGACAACACGCAGGAGCGTATTTAGATAATTGTCTCCCACCGTCTTGATATATCTCTTCGCCACAGGCACACTGAATACCGGCACTGCCATCAAAGGCGTCACAACAATGCTCACAATCGTTCTGCTATAAATATCCTCTGAAAGTTCTTCGGGGCTGTCTATTCCCGCAATCTGATTCAGCTTGCCGATCATCTTTATACACTGTCTGTGTACGAATGGGATACAGCCTATGGGGATACGGCCTATCCGCTTCGCTTTCTTGCAGTAGGCATATATACACTCCTGGCCCTTATCCTGTATGTAC
>CATKXO010000031.1 GCA_949840775.1 uncultured bacterium
TTCACCAGCAATCTCCTCTCCTACGGCGCGGCCCCCAAGGATATTCAGGAGCTGTTGGGACACTCGGATGTCAACACGACCATGAACATCTACGCCCACGCCACCAGGGAGGCAAAGCGTTCCAGCGCAAGACTTCTGGACAAGGTAGTGAGCAGCGGCTGACGAGGTTTTCCCTTAAATTTTCTCGTAAGGGAAAAATCAAGGGAAAAGGGCAGGAGGGTAAACCTTAAAAGCCTTGAAAACACTGGATTTCCGGGGGATAGAGGCCCTGTTGATTGACAAACATAAATTTGTTTTTCTTAAAAATTCAAAAATTTTTGTCTTGTACTTGACATAAGGGTGACCTACATCGTGCGTGTTCATTTCAGCACCACCAGCAAGGAAACATTCAGCGATAAGGTCAAGTGGTTACTGCGAAATGAAGTCTGGCAGTTGATGGAGCAGGAGGCCGCAGGAGAATGACCATATGGAGGGCCGGGAAACTCCCGGCCCTCTTTTTGCTATCTTGAAAAGCTGGGATATTTGTGTTAAGATAAAGGCGAATCAGATAGCAGAAACGAAAGCAGGTGGTAGATTTGACAGTAACGGAACAGATAGACCAGCAGCACCAGGAGGATTTACAGAGGCTCAGAGGTTTTCGTCTGCTGGACGATGATTTTCTGACAAAGTGTTTTGAGGGGGATCCCAAGTACATCCAGCTTGTATTGCGGATTGTGTTGGAGATGCCTGATTTAGTAGTCGTGAATGTTCGCACACAGGTATTCGTAGAAAATTTGCTTAACCGTTCTGTGCAGCTGGACGTTCTGGCAACGGACAGCACCGGGCGAAAGATAAACGTGGAAATTCAGCGATCCGACAAAGGCACTGGACGAAAGCGGGCAAGATATAACAGTAGCATGATGGACACTAACCTTTTGTGGAAGGGCGAGAAGTTTGATGAACTGCCCGAAACCTATGTTGTGTTCATAACTGAACATGATGTGATTGGCGATGGACAGCCTCTTTACAAAATTGAGCGGTATATTTCTGGCAGCAATAAAAAGTTTGAGGATGGTTCGCATATTCTGTATGTGAACGGCGCATACCGGGACGAGACACCCATCGGAAAGCTGATGCACGATTTCTCCTGCACAGCCCCGGCTGATATGTACTATGACGAGTTGGCGGAACGGGTTAGATTTTTCAAAGAAAGTAAGGAGGGAATTTCGATTATGTGTAAGGTCATGGAAGATATGAGAAATCAGGCCGCAACTCAAGCTGCGCTCGAACGAGCAAAATCAGTGGCACACCGTATATTAGCGACCGGGAAATTTTCATTAGAAGAAATCGCTGATATGACCGAGCTTTCCCTAGACGAAGTAAAGAAATTACAATCTGGGCAGAGCGCATAAATTGCCATACCAATTTGAGGGCGAGAATCTGACTAATCAGGTTCCCGCCCTTTTTTGCACCCTAATTGTGAACAATTCGTAAACATGATTAGGAAGTTGTTGACAAGTCGTTTCAGGCAAAACAGCAAAAAGCATCCTTATTTCCTGCGGCGCAAGGATGGCCCCTTTTGACATTGCAGAAGTCCGGCAGATGATGGAGGGGGACGATCTGGAATTGGAACTGATCGGGGACAGAAAGACGGCGCTGTTCTGTATCGTGTCTGATACGGATATGACATTTAATTTCATATCGGCCATGGTGTATACGCAGATGTTCAACGTCCTGTGTGACAGGGCTTTCTGGAATTGATCAAACACAAACGCATTGAGCTTTGTGAGGTCCACCTTGCCCTTTTCATCCAGAACACTGTCCTCCACTAGGACTCCAACAATTTCGCCAATCACATGGAATCCATATACCTCCTGCCTGGCTTCCACAACCCTGCGTTCTAAGGTCAACGGAAATTCTGTCACGATGGTACATCCACCTTTTCGCTTTTCACAGCGGTCAGGCCTGTGAGAGAAAACTTGTCGGGCATTTTGTTGCCGGAGGCAATACCAAAGAAATCAGCGGCCTCAATGTGGGGGATATCCGCAATGCTCAGTGTAAATGCCCCTCGCTGATATTTAGAGACACCATATTTTCTGCACAGATTCCGCCCCATGCCATATTCATCACATTAACGGTTCCATCCTCGCCATAGGTGGATATCATCAGCACAGGCATAGGAAATAGTTTGATAAGATTGTGATAAAATAATGATAAAGCAAGAGGAGGATTTTTATGCTGCACATCCGTCCTGTCTCTGATTTGAGAAATAAGTTTCCAGAAATTGAATCCACCGTGTTAAAAAACGGTGAACCTGTCTACCTTACGAAAAACGGGTACGGTTCCATGGTGCTGCTCAGCTTGGAACAGTACGCCGCCCTCACGGACGATGTGGAGTTAGCCTTGGACGAAGCGGACAAAGCGGCTGAGTTATCTGATATGCGCGATTCCGGCTAGGAGGTATTCAACCGGGTGAGGGGGCGTATCCGTGAACGGAAAGCGTTATGAGTTGAGCATTCTTCCGCTGTTTGAGGATGATTTAAATGAAATTGTGGACTATATCACTTACCGTCTGCGGAATCCTCTGACCGCCGAGGCTTTCATTGATGAAGTAGAGAAGGCCATTTATGAGCGGCTAAGCTGTGTGGAATCGTTTTAGCCATACCGCTCTGGCCGTGAACAAAAGTCCCCATACTATCCTATCCAGGTAAAAAATATACTATCTTCTATGTGGTGGTCGGTAACACGATGGAAGTACGCCAGATCATCTACAGCAGGCAAAATATGAAAAAGCTGATATAGCTCTTTCCTAAGTTTTAGGGCTAACACACTCTTGCCCCGCCCTAATTTGTGCGGACAGCACAAACCTGGGCGGGGTCCCCAATTCGTTTCGTGTACCCGCCCCCGCAGGGGATGGGAATCATAGGGATATTTTCGCCTTGTGGAACACAAAACAGGCAGTAGCCGCCGATGATATGTAAACAAATTATGAACCCTATTGCTTTTTTTCATAAGGTGCGCTAAAATATGGTTAGCACTCGATAAATACGAGTGCTAACCATATTGTTATCAAATAAATTTAATATACATGGAGGAATCAAAATCATGGCAAAGAAGCAATTTAAGGCGGAATCCAAGCGGCTGCTGGACCTGATGGTCAATTCCATCTACACCCACAAGGAGATTTTCCTCCGGGAGCTGATCTCCAACGCCAGTGACGCAGAGGACAAGCTGGCCTACAAGTCCCTCACCGACGACAGCGTGACGGTAAAGCGGAAGGACCTGAAGATTACCATTGTTCCCGACAAGGAGAAGCGGATGCTCACCGTGTCGGACAACGGCGTGGGTATGAGCAAGGAGGACCTGGAGTCCAACTTGGGCACCATTGCCCGCAGCGGCTCCGGCCAGTTCAAGGCCGGCCTCAGCGAGGACGACAAGGCGGCGGACAAGATCGATGTCATCGGTCAGTTTGGCGTGGGCTTCTACTCCGCCTTTATGGTGGCCGACCATGTGACCGTCATCTCCCGGGCCTGGGGCAGCGAGGAGGCCTGGATGTGGCAGTCCGACGGGGCCGACGGCTACACTGTCACCGCCTGCGAGAAGGAGGACCCCGGCACCGATGTCATCATGCACATCAAGGCCAACGCCGAGGGAGAGGACTACGACCAGTATTTAGACACCTACAAATTACAGGAGCTCATCAAAAAGTACTCCGACTATATCCGCTACCCCATCGTCATGGAGGTGGAGGACTACCGCCAGAAGGAGAAGCCGGAGGATGCCCCCGAGGACTACAAGCCCGAGTGGGAGACCGTCAAGGAGTGGAAGACCCTGAACTCAATGGTCCCCCTGTGGCAGCGGCAGAAGTCCAAGGTGAAGCCCGAGGAGTACAACGCCTTTTACAAGGAAAAATTCGGCGACTGGCAGGACCCTCTGACCGTCATCCACACCAGCGCCGAGGGGGCGGTGACCTATAAGGCCATGCTCTACATCCCGGAGAAGACGCCCTATGACTTTTACACCCGGGAGTACCAGAAGGGACTCCAGCTCTACTCCTCCGGGGTGCTCATCATGGACAAGTGCGCCGACCTGCTCCCCGACCACTTCCGCTTTGTCAAGGGCGTGGTGGACTCCTCCGACTTCTCCCTGAACATCAGCCGTGAGGTCCTCCAGCACACCCGGCAGTTGAAGGTCATCGCCTCCGCCCTGGAGAAGAAGATCAAGAACGAGCTGCTGAAAATGCAGAAGGAGGACCGGGAGAAGTATGAGAAGTTCTGGTCCGCCTTCGGCGCCCAGCTGAAATACGGCGTGGTGGCCGACTACGGTCAGCACAAGGACGTGCTCCAGGACTTGCTGCTGTTCTGGTCCTCCAAGGAGGAGAAGAATACCACCTTGGCCGCCTACAAGGACCGGATGCCTGAGGACCAGCCCTTCTACTACTACGCCTGCGGTGAGAGCGTGGAGAAGATTGCCAAACTGCCCCAGGTGGAGCGCATCTTGGACAAGGGGTATGAGATTCTCTACTGCACCGAGGATGTGGACGACTTTGTGATGAAGGGCCTGCGGGAGATGGACGGCAAGCAGTTCAAGTCGGTCACCGAGGAGGACGCCCTGCCCCAGACCGACGAGGAGAAAAAAGCCGCTGAGGAGAAGGCCGAGTCTGGCAAGCCGGTGCTGGAGGCCGTCAAGGAGGCCCTGGGGGACCAGGTGAAGGAGGTGCGCGTCTCCGCCATCCTCAAGTCGGGGGCCTGCTGCCTGTCCGCCGACGGCCCCGTCTCCATTGAGATGGAGCGGTATATGCGTAAGGTGGAGGGCGGCCAGCCCATGAAGGCCGACCGGGTACTGGAGCTCAATGCCGACTCCGCCCCCTTTGCCGCCCTGAAAAAGGCGGTGGACGCCGGAGACAAGGACACCGTCGCCAAGTACTCCAAGCTGCTCTATGCCCAGGCCCTGCTCCTGGCCGACCTGCCCCTGGAGGACCCGGCGGAGTATACCGAGCTGGTGTGCTCGCTGATGGTGTGATAAAAGACAAAAGCGGAACATCTCCAGTGTTCCGCTTTTTATGACACACATGATCCCCTCACAACTATATTTTAACTTGACAGAAGATACTTTAATATATATTATATTGAAAATACATAGTGATTCAGGAGGTCATCTGTAACATGAAAAAGGTAAGTACATGGCTCCGGGTCGGTCTGTTTTTGGTCATTACAGTCGCGGCTGTGGTAATCTTTATTTTGCCGATCCTGGGCACCACCGCCCCCGGCGGACCGAAGCTTTCCTTCGGCGGCTCGGATACCTGCCAGCTGGGCGGTTCGCTGGAGGAGTTCAACGCCGCCGGCTTCTACATGGGAGAAAAAACACAGGAGCGCAGCTTTTCGGGCCACACCTCGCAGGATAATTTTAAGGTGTTTTTGGATGCCGGGCGCAGCCAGTCCTGCGGAGGCGGCCAGCTGGTAAATAAGGGCGACGGCTACAGGTCGGGAACGGAGTGTATGGTGTACTCCTTTGAACTGCGGTACGCCGACGGCGGACATATGACCTGCAACGGGACGGAGACCCTGGGCAATACCCAGGAGGCGATCCATTCCGGACTGGGAAAGCCGGCGCTGCATGACAGCAAGTACGACCAGTATACATATCAAAAAGGCGGGCGCTCCTACGACTTCTATTTCTACTATGATGAAAGCGGCGTCTGTACCAGTGTTGCTGCCTACCAGATTGACCCCAAGCTCTCCTTCCAGTCCTTCTGAGGGCTGTATAAAAAACCGCCCTTCCGGTTAAACTGGCCATAAGCCAAATTTTACCGAAAGGGTGGTTTTATGCAGGTGAAGGATTTGATGAACCCCAGCGCGGTGACGGTAGAGCCCACATCTTCGGCAGCGCTGGCCGCCCGGCTCATCAGCCGGCACAACGTAGGCGCCCTGCCGGTGTGCACACCGGACCGCCGCCTCCGGGGGATGGTCACAGACCGGGACATCGTGCTCCGGTGTGTGGCCGCGGAGGAGGACCCGGCCCAGACTCCGGTGCGGGATATCATGACCCGCCACTGTGCGGCGGTTGCCCCCGGTGACGACTGCCGGGAGGCAACCCGGCTTATGGCCCAGCACCAGGTCCGCCGCCTGCCGGTGGTGGACAACGGAAAGCTGGTGGGGGTGATCTCTCTGTCTGACCTGGCCCGCAGCGGCCGGTTTGACATGGAGGCGGCCAAGGCCCTCAGCGAGATTTCGGAAAATATCATCGTCCGCTGATTGGACAAAAACCCTCCTGTGCCTTATAATGGGGAGCAGGAGGGATTTTTATGGATTTTACCCCCATCGCCCACATTTGCAGCGACTTTCCGGAGAAATTCGGCATCCCCCGGCAGAGCGGCCTGGTGGAAGAGCTGTCCGCCAGGGTGGTGTTTGAGCCGCTCTACCGGGACCCCAGTGCCCTCCGGGGACTGGAGGGTTTTTCCCACGTCTGGCTCATCTGGGAGTTCTCCCAGGCCAGGCGGGAGGGCTGGTCGCCCACCGTACGGCCGCCCCGGCTGGGGGGCAACAGACGGCTGGGGGTGTTCGCCACCCGGTCCCCCTTCCGGCCCAACCCCATCGGACTGTCCTGTGTGCGGCTGGTGGAGGTAAGGCAGGACCGGGAGCTGGGGCCCGTCCTCACCGTGGCCGGGGCCGACCTGCTGGACGGCACCCCCATCTATGACATCAAGCCCTACCTCCCCTATGCCGACTGCCGTCCGGAGGCTGTGGGGGGCTTTGCCGCCCGGCCCAAGGGAGCGGACTTGGAGGTGGAATGTCCTCCGGAACTGCTGGAGGCCGTCCCGGCGGATAAGCGGGCTGGGCTGCTGGCCGTTTTGGCCCAGGACCCCCGGCCCCAGTATCAGGACGACCCGGACCGGGTGTATGGCATGGCCTTCGCCGGGGTGGAGGTGAAGTTCCGGGTGGCGGGAGACGCGCTGATTGTGACGGAGATTGTGTAGGGGCGCACATTGTGCGCCCGCAGGATAATAAACCGCATATTTGTCAGAGCGGGCGGACAATGTCCGCCCCTACAGTAGGTGGAACCTCAAAAAATTTGAAAAAACCCTTGACCTTCCCCCTTGTGGAAGGTGTAGAGTATCATCGGAAAGGGGGAAAGCCCATGAAAATCAATGAGGTGGAGGCCCAGGTGGGCATCACCAAGAAGAATATTCGCTTCTACGAGGAGCAGGGGCTGCTGTCCCCCCGGCGGGACAGCTCCAACGGCTACCGGGACTACGGCGGGAACGAGGTGGCTGTCCTGCGGCAGATCAAGCTCATGCGCAAGCTGGGCGTGCCCTTAGAGGAAATCCGGAGGATGCAGGCCGGGGGGACGGTGGCCGACGGGATGCGCCGCCACCTGGTCACCCTGGAGCGGGAGCAGAAGAGCCTGGAGCAGTCCATTCAGCTGTGCCAGAGCCTGAAGGACCGGGAGGAGCGGCTGGACGCCCTGGACGCCGCCGCCCTGCTGGAGGAGATGGAGCGGCTGGAGAAGACAGGCACCACCTTCCAGGACAAGCAGAAAAACGATTTGAAGCCGGTCCGGTACGCGGGGGCCGTTGTCATGGCCCTGCTGACCACCGCCCTGATGGCCGCCCTCATTGTACTGATGGTGTGGGGCTTCACCGTGGACCCCGCCGACGCCCCGCCCCTGGCTCTGCTGGTGGTGCTGGTGGCCATTCCTGGGGTGATTATCCTGGGGGTACTGCTGGCCCTGTTCCAGCGGATCAAGGAAATCCGGAAAGGAGAAGAGGACGATGCAAAAAACTATTGACGGGCCGGCCCTGGCCGGAGCCGCAATGATCACGATTCTTACCGGAGGGCTGCTGCTTCTGCCCCTGGGGCTGGTCTTTTTCTGGACTCTGGTCCAGCGGCAGGAGGAGCTCAGGAAAGGAGAGCTGAACGATGCGAAAAACTACTGACAAAAAGGGCCACGGCCTGGTGGGCGGCGTGATTGTGACGGTGCTGGTGGTGGGCTTTGTCCTGCTGATTCTGGCCACGCTGATTCAGGCCTTCGGCCCGGTGTTCCCCTTTCTGGGGGAGCTGGGGGCGGCCTTTGGGGTGATGCTGTTCTACGCCGGGGCCATCCTGGCCGTGGGAATCGGCGTGGTTGTGGCGCTGATCCAGCGGTGGAAGGAGATCAAGGGAGGTGAGGAGGATGAGGCCAAAAAGTATTGACCGCCGGGAGGAGAAGCGGGCAGCGGTGCGTTCGGTGGTGCTGAACACCCTGCTCCAGCTGATGACGGTGGGGGCGCTGCTCTATCTGCGGTCCGTCGTCCAGGCGGACTGGCTGCGGAGCCTGGCCCTGTTCCTGGCTGTGATTGATCTGGTTATCATTCCCTTCACCTTTGCCGCCCTGTGGCAGCGGGTGCGGGAGATTGAGAAGGGAGAGCTGGATGAAGCCCGGAAATACTAGAGAGAAGCGGGGGGCCGTTATTGGGATTGTGCTGTTCGGCCTGCTCCAGGCGGCCTGCGTCGTGGGTTTCTGGGCCCTGTGCCTCATCCCGGACCTGCCCCAGTGGCTGTTCATCCTGTTCTTCGCCCTGGGCGCCTTCTGCGCCGCGCTGATGGTTCCCGCCCTGTGGGCACTGAAAAAACGGTTCCAGGAGCTGGACGCTCTGGAAGATATTCAACCTGTGACATTGTATAAGGAGGAAAAAACTATGGTACTGGTAAACATCGATTATATCCCCGGAAAGGAATTTGAGGTGCTGGGCATGGCCAAGGGCACCGTGGTACAGTCCAAGAACTTCGGAAAGGACTTTATGGCCGGCATGAAGACCCTGGTGGGCGGCGAGATCACCGGCTACACCGAGATGCTCAACGAGGCCCGGCAGATTGCCGTCAAGCGCATGGTGGACGAGGCCGAGGGTATGGGGGCCGACGCCGTCATCAATATCCGCTACGGCTCCTCCGCCGTGATGCAGGGGGCCGCCGAGGTCATCGCCTACGGCACAGCGGTAAGGTTTAAATAAATCTGTAGGGGGCGGCCTCCGGGCCGCCCCGTTTCTTTTGCCTTACGGGCGGGCCGCCGAGGGCGGCGGCCCCTACATTATTGTTGACACCTTTTTCTTCCAGACTTATAATACAGTCAGCGTTTTCCCAAAACAAAACAGGAGATGACCGTGATGTTTGGTCTGTTTGGAAAGAAAGAGGCAAAGTCCCCGGAGGAGCGGCTGGCCGGACTCCAGCAGAAGAAGGACTGGGCGGGTCTGGCCAAAACCTACTATGAGATGGGCGTCTCCGCCATGGAGGCGGGGGACCTGAACCGGGCCCAGCTGTGGCTCCACCGGGCGGATACCATCTACAGCGCCGACGACGCCACCTATGACAAGGTGGGGGACAAGCTCATCGACGACTGCGGCCGCCGCATCGGTGCTCTGGAGGACGAGGAAGCGCTGCTGTACAACGCCGTCCCCGCCGAAATTGAGGCCAGGGCGGAGGAGCTGAGCGACGTTCAACTGCGCATCTGGGGGATGCTGTCCATGGCCCGGCTGGTGAAGCTGGGAAAACGGCTCTCCGCGCTGCCCGGCTGCCAGGTGCTGGGCGAGCTGGGCTGGGCGGTGGAAATGATGTTCCAATCCACCCAGGCGCCCCCCACTCAGGAGGAGTACCAGCGGCTGATGGACGTGTGCAACGCCCTCTATGAGCTCAACGGCAAGCCGGTCTACTACACCGGCGAGATTGAGGCAGCGGGCGGAGCCCCCTTCCAGGTCTTTGACCTGAACGGCATGTTCGGGGTGGAGCAGGAGCTGAACGGCTTTCTGGACAGCCACCTGCGGCTGCTGGCCGCCCTGAGCCAGGGGGCGGAGGAGCTGCCCACAGCCGAGAGCAGCGTGGTGGCCTGCGCCCTGCTGCCCGACTACTATGTCCGCACCGGGGCCGGCAAGCTGGAGGAGGTCCTCCAGATTCAGGCGGAGCTGGCGCGCATCTGGAGCGACTACGCCGCCGTTCGGGACCAGATTCCTCTGGCGGAGATCGGAAAGAGAATTGAGGAGTATGAGCAGCTGGATATTCTGGCGAAATAAGGGTGAACCCCGGCGGATTGCTCCGCCGGGGCCGTTTTTTTATTGGGGTAAATCTTGGGCGAAAAGCGCGGTCCAATTCTGCCAAAATAACGATATATTGTCAAGCGCTCACTGCTTCCTGCGGTAAGGCGCGGGGTCATCCGTCAGTCCCACCAGATAGTCGATGGAGACCTTGTAAAATTCTGCGATTCTCATGATAATGGACAGCTTTGGTTCCTGTCTGCCTACTTCATAATTCTGATAGGCTTTTTCCGTTAAGTCACAATATATGGAGACATCTCTCTGCGTATAGCCTCCATTTTTTCGACATTCCCGTAACCGTTTTGCTAATATTTCCCGCATTCAAATCAACACCCATGATTGTTCTTGACATATCATTATAGGGTGCTATAATCAAAGATATTCTAGTAATCGTTCGGTAATGATTGGTGGGTTAGTGATGGAGCCAAAGTTGTCTTATACCGTGGGGGACGATCTCATTGCGGGGGTAATCGCCACAGCAGTGCTGTCGGAAAAGCGGCGGCCCGGGCTCTGGCAGGACATGCTGCGGGCGGTGGAACGAGGGGCGGCCGGGACGGAGGAGGGGACGGCCAACGCCTTTTTCTTCCGGGCCATGGTGGACCGCCTGCTGGAGGAATTTCACACACAAGAAAAATAGGGACTGTCCGTTTGAGGACAGTCCCTGGTTTTTTACCGGTGATACAGCTGATTGGTCTGATATTTGGGCTCACAGGTGAGCTGTAGGCCCAGCTTTTTATAGGTGTTGGCGTCCGCCGGGGAGAGGATGACGGAGCAGTGGGCCTGGCAGCCCTTGAGGGCGGCCAGCTGTTCCAGGGCGCGGGCGGCCTTGGGCTCGGCGCTGGCGGAGGAGGCCAGGGCGATGAGCACCTCGTCGCTGTGCAGCCGGGGGTTGGCGGAGCCCAGGTATTTCACCTTGACGGTCTGGATGGGCTCGATGGCGGACTGGGCGATGAGGTGGACGCCGTGTCCCCCCGCCCCGGACAGCTGCTTCAGGGCGTTGAGCAGGGCGGCGGCGGAGCAGCCCATCAGCTCGGAGGTCTTGCCGTTGACCAGGGTGCCGTCGGCCAGCTGGATGGCCATGGCGGGCTCGCCGGTGGCCTGGGCCAGCTCATTGGCCCTGGCCGCCACGGGGCGGATGTCCGTGGTGATGCCGGCCTGCTGCATCAGCAGCTCCAGCTTGTAAACCGCGCTGTCGGAGCCCTTGCCCTGGCGGCGCTCGCACAGGGCGTCGTAGTACCGGCGGACAATCTCCTGGCGGGCGGCCTCCTGGCAGGCTCCGTCGTCCACGATGCAGCTGCCCGCCATATTCACCCCCATGTCGGTGGGGGACTGGTAGGGGCAGGAGCCGGTGATTTTCTCGAAGATGGCGGACAGGACGGGAAAGACCTCCACGTCCCGGTTGTAGTTCACGGTGGTCTGTCCGTAGGCCTGGAGGTGGAAGGGGTCGATCATGTTCACGTCGTCCAGGTCGGCGGTGGCGGCCTCGTAGGCCAGATTGACGGGGTGCTTCAGCGGCAGGTTCCAGATGGGGAAGGTCTCAAATTTGGCGTAGCCCGCCACCACCTCCCGCTTGTGCTCGTGGTAGAGCTGAGACAGGCAGGTGGCCATTTTGCCGCTGCCTGGGCCTGGGGCGGTGACCACCACCAGGGGATGGGAGGTCTCAATGTACTCGTTGCGGCCAAAGCCCTCGTCGCTGACGATTTTGGCGATGTTGTGGGGGTAGCCCTCGATGGGGTAGTGGCGGTAAACCCGCAGGCCCAGCCCCTCCAGGCGGCCCTGGAAGGCATCGGCGGCGGGCTGGCCGGTGTAGCGGGTGACCACTACGCTGCCCACATACAGCCCCCGGCCCCGGAACTGGTCGATGAGCCGGAGGACATCGCTGTCGTAGGTGATGCCCAGGTCCCCCCGGACCTTGTTCTTCTCGATGTCTCCAGCGTTGATGGCGATGATGATCTCCGCCTTGTCCCGGAGCTGCTCCAGCATGCGAAGCTTGCTGTCCGGCTCAAAGCCGGGGAGCACCCGGGAGGCGTGGTAGTCGTCAAAGAGTTTGCCGCCAAACTCCAGATAGAGCTTGCCGCCAAACTGGGAAATGCGGTCCCGGATGTGCTGGGATTGGGTGGACAGATATTGCTCGTTGTCAAAGCCGGCCATATTCAAGTCTCCTCTTCTCTCTTCTTACAGCACGTACCGAGTTATTTTACATCCTTTTGGGGGAGAACGTCAAGGGAAAATCACGTTGAAGCGCAAAGCCGGTATGACGGGAAAAAGGGCGCGGCGCGCCCTTTTTCCAGCCGGTTTTCTGTTGAGGTCAGGGGTCGGGGAGCTCCCGCAGGCGGTCCAACACCAGCCGGTATCCCCCGGAGCCGTAGCGGAGCTCGGTATTCACACGGGTGATGGTGGAGCTGCTGGTGGCGATTTCGGCGCGGATGGCCTCGTAGGTCATTCCGTTGGAGAGCATACGGGCCACCTGAAGGCGCTGGGCAAAGGCGGACAGCTCCTGCACCGTGAGCAGATCGCCGAAAAAGCGGTAGCACTCATCCTGGTCCTGGAGAGACAAAATCGCTTGAAACAGCTGGTCGATGGAGTCGTTTCGGTCGTTTCGGATGCGGGGCATAGGGAAACAGCCCTCCTTCTTTATGGCTTAGAGCTCAACTACCACAGGGGAGTCCAGGGTGACAGGGCCGCCGATGGAGGCAGACACCGCCATGCCGCCGCTGCGGGTGACGGAGGCCTGAATCACACCTGCGGGCTGGACGTAGTCCCGGAGAAAGACGCCGCCGGGCAGGTCCCGGCTCTGGGCAATGGCGGCGGCCAGAGAGCCGGAGCCGCAGCTGCCCTCCCACATCAGCGTGCCGGCGGAGGGGACCTTGACCAGCGGGGTCAGCGTATTCCCGGACGGGTCCAGGAAGATCACGCCATAGGCCTCCGGGCCCGTGATGCGCTTTAAGACCGGCTCGGCGCGCTGAAAAAATTCCAGGCTGGGCAGGATGTTCTCCACAACCAGGTGGACAATGCCGCCCAGATGCACCAGCGTGCCGGGATGACCGTCCACCTGGGTCTGCTCCACAGACTGGGGCAGGGGCATCTGTGCCTGGGCTGTACCGGCAGACCAGTCCACATTTACTGTGACGGGCTGCCGGCAGCCGCTGACCTCCACCCTGACTTGGGGGAGGTCGCCCATCTCGTGGGCGAGCAGCATCCCGAAGGCCCGGGCGGCGTTGCCGCAAAACTCGCCGCCGGCCATTTCCAGCCGACGGCCTGTGCCGCCGGGAAGCGGCGGGCAGACAAAGCCCACCTGCTCCACGTCGGACCCCGGCAGGGCCATCAGCCGGGAGGCAGTCCGGACCCACTTCTCTTTTGGGACCGGGTCCAGGACAAAAAGGGTGATATTGCCTGCGGGGTCGGCCCGCTGAACCGTCAGATGCATGGCTTACTGGAAGTCGGGGATGTATTCTCTGACGATTTCCAGCAGCTCACCGCTGCGGATCATCTTCTCCACCTCCAGGATGTCGGGCCAGATTTCCCGGTCGATCTCGTAGAAGTCCACCTTCTCCCGGACGTGTTTGTAGAGGGCCTCATGGACGGGGGCGAGCCCCTGGCCGTGGGTGTTCAGGCGGCGGCGGATGTCGATGGCCTGGCAGGCGGTGAGCAGCTCGTCGGCCAGCACAGAGAAGGTGTTCTGAACGATGGAGCCCGCCTTGCGGCCAGCGGTGGTGCCCATGGACACGATGTCCTCCTGGTTGGCGGAGGAGGGGATGGAGTCCACGCTGGCGGGGTGGGCCAGCACCTTGTTCTCCGACACCATGGAGGCGGCGGCGTACTGGACGATCATGAAACCGGAGTTGACGCCCGGCTTGGTGGTGAGGAAGGGGGTCAGGCCGTTGGACAGGGCGGCGTTGACCATCCGCTCGGTGCGGCGCTCGGAGATGTTGGCGATCTCGGAGCAGGCGATGCCCAGGGTGTCGAAGGGGATGGCCATGGGCTCACCGTGGAAGTTGCCCCCGGAGATGACCGCCTCGTCCTCCAGGAAGATGAGGGGGTTGTCAGTGACGGCGTTGAGCTCGATCTCCACCTTCTCCCGGACGTAGTCCAGGGCGTCACGGACGGCACCGTGAATCTGGGGGATGCAGCGCAGGGCGTAGGCGTCCTGCACCCGGTCCTGCTGGCAGTTGTCCAAAATTTCGGAGCCGGCCAGCAGCTTGCGCATGTTTTCTGCCACCAGCATCTGGCCCTTCTGTCCCCGGACTTGATGGATGCGGGGGTCGAAGGCGTTGCGCAGGCCGGTGAGGCCCTCAAAGTCCAGGGAGCCGATGACATCGCCCAGCTGGGCGGCGCAGATGGTGTCGTACAGGGCCAGGGAGCCCACGCTGGTCATGGCGCAGGTGCCGTTGGTCATGCCCAGGCCCTCCTTGCACACCAGGGTGTCCAGGGTGTCGATGCCGGCCTGGGCCATGGCCTCGCCGCCGTCCATCAGCTGGCCCTGGTACCAGGCCTGGCCCTTGCCCAGCAGGGGGAGGGTCATGTGGGCCAGGGGGGCCAGGTCGCCGGAGGAGCCCAGGGAGCCCTTCTGGGGCACCCAGGGGTGGACGCCCTTGTTGAGCATCTGGACCATCATCTCCACCAGCAGGGGGCGCACACCGGACACGCCGCCGCACAGGGCGTTGGCCCGGAGCAGCAGCATGCCGCGCACCACTTCCTGGGCGTAGGGCTCGCCGGCGCCGGTGCAGTGGCTGAGGATCAGGTTGGTGGACAGCTGGTTGCTCATCTCCTCGGGGACGGCCACCTTCTGGAAGTCGCCGAAGCCGGTGGTGATGCCGTAGGCCACCCGGCCCTCCCCGGCGATTTTCTCGGCCAGGGCCCGGGATTTCTGCATGGCCTCCAGGGCGGAGCCGGCCAGCTCCACGGTGGCGTTGTACCGGGCCACGGCGACGAAGGATTCCAGGGTGAGGCTGTGGCCGTCCAGGACAACGTGCTTGATGGCGGATGGGTTCATAATCATAATCATTACCTCGCTTTATCTATAGTTTCGGCTTGAGCCGGGAGTTTCTTAGACAGGGGCGGCCCCCAAAAGGGAGGGGTCCCTCTGAGGGCCGCAGATGGTCAGATGCCCTTGCGGGAAAAGCCGCCCGGGCGGGGCTTGTCGGTAAGCTGGCGTACCGGGATGCCGGGGTTCTTTTCCCGGGCCAGGACCAGAATCTCCTGGGTGTCTTTCCGGGTGAAGAAGAAGCGCTTGCTGGCGCTGCCGCGCCCGATGTGGAGGGCGATGAGCTCCGGGTGGTTCCGGTCCTCCACCACGATAGCGTTAATCTCTTCCCAGGGCCAGAAGTTGTAATTGGTGGTAATCTTCATCTGGTAGAAAATCTCCAGCCCCCGCTCCGTTACCGCTGCGTCCTTTTTAGACAGCAGGGTCAGGCCGTACAGCGCGGCGAAGATCAGGGCGATCTTAAAACGGGTGAAGATACCGCCCACCAGCAGGAGAATTACCATGGCCCAGCAGCCGTAGATGACGTAGGGCTTCCGGGGTTTCAGTTCCCGGGGGGTATAGATGGGGCCGGACAGCCCGGCCCAGGGGAGGGAGTTTTTGCTCACAGGACAGGTCCTTTCTTTTACCGGAGGTTTCTGGCGTCCGCCCCCGGAGGGGCGGACAGAGGTAAACGATGGTTCAATCAGGCGCTGATCTTGGGGGCCTTGCCGGCGGCGCGGCGGGCTTCCAGAGCCTTGAGGGCCTTCTCGTGGGCCTCGGCGGGGGCGCCGGCGGGCTTGCCGGCCTTGGTCTTGCCGAAGAGGTTGGTGTAGGAGCCGTCAGCCCAGAAGATATTGCGGCCCAGGAAGGCGGTGATGGCGGCGTAGATGGGATTGAGCAGGTTCACGAAAGCGAAGGGGAAGTAGACGAAGGGGGACATGCCGAACACGCCCTGCTGATAGGCGCCGCAGCCGGTCCAGGGGAACATGGCGGCCCACAGGGTGCCGCAGTCCTCCAGAGTGCGGGACATCATGTTCCGGCCCAGGCCCATCTCGTCGTATTTCTCCACGTACAGGGGGGCGGGAACGCCGATGCCCAGGAACTGGTCACACATGGTGGCGTCGCAGAACAGAGAGGTGAGCATGGTGGTGAAGATCAGGCTGCCCACGGAGTTGATCTTGTTCTTCAGCTTGCCGAACAGAGCCTCGGTGCAGCCGCAGCGCTCCAGGGCGCCGCCGTAGGCAACGGCCAGGAGAATCAGGTTGATGGTCCACATGGTGTGGTCCATGCCGCCCCGGTTGAGCAGGCTGGAGACGGTGAGATAGGAGTCGGGGCTTACGTTCAGGGCGGCGGCGGCCTCAGCCACCAGCTCGGGGAAGTCGGTGTCAACGCCGAAGCCGTAGCCATAGTGCAGCATGTCGAACAGGTCGGCCAGGCTGCCCACGCCCTGGAAGATCACGGCGAAGATAACGCCGGTGCCCACCGAGATGGCGATGCCCACCAGACCGGGCAGCTTCATCACGCAGGCGGCAATGACTACCAGAATGGGGACCAGCAGGAAGGGGTTGATGTTGAAGCCGTCGGCCAGGACGATCTGAATCTCCTTGGCCACGGTGGGGTCGTAGCTGCCGCTGCTGGTGGCAACGCCCAGAATGGCGTAGCCGATGAGGGCGAGGATAAAGGTGGGGGCGGTGGTGGACACCATGGCGGTCACGTGGTCGAACAGGCCGGTCTCAGACACGGCGGCGGCCAGGTTGGTGGTGTCGGACAGGGGGGAGAACTTGTCGCCCACATAGGCGCCGGAGATGGCCATGCCGGCGGTGATGGGGGCGGGGATGCCCAGGCCGGCGCCGATGCCCAGCATGGCGATGCCCATGGTGGCGGTGGCGGTCCAGGAGGAGCCGCAGGCCAGGCCCACGATGGCGCACAGGATGCAGCCCACAGGCAGGAACAGCTGGGGCGTGAGCAGGTTCAGCCCGTAGTAGATCAGGGCGGGAATGGTGCCCGACATGAGGAAGGAGGCGACCAGCAGGCCCACGGTGCACAGGATCAGGATGGCCTCCATGGTGGCGTTCAGCCGGTCGATCATGCCGGCCAGCATGTCGGAGAAGCTGTGGCCGCAGACGCAGCCCACGATGCAGGCCACGACGATGGATACGGCCAGCGGCATGTGAGCGTCTACATAGGTCTCGCCGCTGAAGTTCAGGCCGTAGATCATCAGGCCCATCATGACTACGATGGGGAGCAGCGCCTCAACAACGTTGGGCAGCCGCACAGCGCGGGTTTTGGTTTCCTTGGTTGGCATAGAATGTACCCCTCTTTCTTAAATATGTTTCCTCTTCCGATTTCTCGCGGTCCGGCCAGATCTCCTTTTCCGGGAGGATGGTTTTCCAGGAAAAGGAGCCCCTCTCCAGCAGGGCCTTGATACAAAGGCATTATAACATGTTTAATTGTTAAAATCAACAAAAATATAGCTGAAAAATATTTTTTGGTTGGGCACTATCACAGTCTACTGCTGATGAACTGTTTCAGCAGTGCGGTGAATGATGAAAGAAGCCTTGCGGGAGAAGGGATACGGGGGACGGGACGACGGGCGGTTTGAAAAGCGGGCGTCAAAAGCGGGTTTTTCTTTCGGAATGAAAGTGTTTGTCCCGATGTGAGAAAAAAATGCGGTTTACTAGATTTGGTTTGTACGTTATAATAGCGGCAGTGAATATACCGAGGGGAACCCCGGAAGGGGACAACAAAAATAAAATAACAGGAGGCCCACAGAGATGAGCGTAAAATCCGACATCGAGATCGCCCAGGAGCACATCCCCCAGCGGATTACAGAGGTCGCCGCTGCCGCCGGCATCGACGAGAAGTATCTGGAGCTGTACGGCAACTACAAGGCCAAGATCGACTACAAGCTGCTCAGCGAGACCGCCGCCCCTGACGGCAAGCTGATTCTGGTCACTGCCATCACCCCCACCCCGGCCGGCGAGGGCAAGACCACCACCTCTGTGGGCCTGGCCGACGGCCTGCGCAAAATCGGGAAGAGGTCCGCCGTGGCCCTGCGGGAGCCCTCCCTGGGCCCGGTGTTCGGGGTGAAGGGCGGGGCCGCCGGCGGCGGTTACGACCAGGTGGTGCCCATGGAGGACATTAACCTCCATTTCACCGGGGACTTCCACGCCATCGGCGCGGCCAACAATCTGATGGCCGCCATGCTGGACAACCACATTCAGCAGGGCAACGCCCTGGGCATCGACGTGAAGCAGATCACCTGGAAGCGGGCGGTGGACATGAACGACCGCCAGCTGCGGCACATCATCAACGGCCTGGGGGGCAAGATGCAGGGCGTGCCCCGGGAGGACGGCTTTGAAATCACGGTAGCCAGCGAGATTATGGCGGTGCTGTGTCTGGCCTCCTCCATCACCGACCTGAAAGAGCGGCTGGGGAAGATGATCGTGGCCTACACCTACGACGGCAAGCCTGTCACCGCCCACGACCTGAAAGCGGAGGGGGCCATGGCCGCCCTGCTGAAGGACGCGGTCAAGCCCAACCTGGTCCAGACCCTGGAGGGCACCCCCGCCTTTATCCACGGCGGGCCCTTCGCCAACATTGCCCACGGCTGCAACTCCCTGATGGCCACCCGCATGGCCCTGAAGGTGGCGGACTATGCCGTGACCGAGGCGGGCTTTGCCGCCGATCTGGGGGCGGAGAAGTTCATCGACATCAAGTGCCGCAAGGCGGGGCTCAAGCCCTCCGCTGTGGTGATTGTGGCCACCGTCCGGGCGCTGAAATACCACGGGGGCGTGCCCAAGCCCGAGCTGAACCAGGAGAACCTGGAGGCCCTGGAGAAGGGCCTGCCTAACCTGCTCCAGCACGTGGACAATGTGAAGAACGTCTACGGCCTGCCCTGCGTGGTGGCCATCAATGCCTTCCCCACCGACACCAAGGCCGAGCTGGACCTGGTGGAGCAGAGGTGCAATGAGCTGGGGGTCAACGTGGCCCTGTCCGAGGTGTGGGCCAAGGGCGGCGAGGGCGGCATCGCCCTGGCCGAGGAGGTTGTCCGCCTGTGCGGGGAGCCCAACCGGTTCTCCTTCGTCTACGACGAGAAGGCCACCATTGAGGAGAAACTGAATGCCATCGTGAAGAAGGTGTACCACGGGGACAGGGCGGTGCTCACCGCCAACGCCAAGAAGCAGGCCCAGCAGCTGACCGATCTGGGCTTTGGCGAGCTGCCCATCTGCATGGCCAAGACCCAGTACTCCTTCTCTGACAACGCCGCCCTGCTGGGGGCCCCCAAGGGCTTTGAGGTCACGGTGCGCAACCTGAAGGTGTGCGCCGGCGCCGGGTTCATCGTGGCCCTCACCGGGGACATCATGACCATGCCCGGCCTGCCCAAGGTTCCCGCCGCCGAGAAAATCGACGTGGACGAGAACGGGAAGATTACCGGACTGTTTTAATCCTGAAAGACATAAAACCGGCCCCTCCCCTACTGGGGAGCGGGCCGGTTTTTGGGGTCCAGTACTTGAATCTCCGGGTCCGGTGAGGACATATACATCTCCTCACACTCCTGCTGGGCCTGAATCAAAATGTTAACAGCCTTTGCGTTGGCCCGGGCCATGTTTAGGTACATCTCGTGATAATCTGCCATAGGAACACAACCATTCCGAGAGACAGCCGCAAGAGGTTGCCTCTCTGTTTTCTCAACGGTTCCGCCCGCGGGGGGAGTGCACAGGAAGAAGGAGGGCTCCCCCCGCAGGGTTTCCCGTTGAGACAAATAAAAGCGGCGCGGGGTTTGAATCCCCCACACCGCATATCTCAGACACAAACTCTCAAATGCTACTTGAAAACGTGAACTTTTCTGGTATAATGAGAGCTGGTGCAGCAATGCTGTTGTGTGGGTGCTGCTTTCACCCGCATAGGGACGTGGGGTGTTCGCTTCACCCCGCGTCCTGCCTTATTCATTTGTCTCTGAGAGTACTATAGCATATTTTGTCGAATAATACAAGGTGTTTTTCTAAATAAATCCGGCCCGGTGGAGCGTCCATCGGGCCGGGTCTTGTTTATTTGGGCAGGGGGACATCCTTCTGCTCGAAGTAGGCCCCCAGCTCCACAGAGGTCTGGGAGTCTCCGAACTGCTTGATGGCGGCCAGGAGGGTGTCCAGCTGGCGGGTGTCCTTCACGGCAAAGCGCAGCAGGGCGTTGAACACGCCGATAACGTGGTGGTGGGCCAGAATGGCGGGGGTGTTTTCGCAGAACTGGCAGAATTGGCCGTACTTCTCCGGGGCGGGGGCCACCAGGATAAAGCCGGTCATGTTGCAGTCCAGCCGGTTGCGGTCGATGCTGATGGAGAAGCCCTTGATGACCCCCTTCTCCTCCATGCGGCGGATGCGCTCAGACACGGCGGGGGCTGTAAGCCCCACCTGGTCCCCGATGGATTTCAGGGTGGTGCGGCTGTCCCGCTGGAGGAGGTTCAAAATCTGATAGTCGGTGCGGTCCATCAGTCCACCACCACCGCGCCCTTTTTGATGACCGTCCTGGCCAGGTTGCTGCCCATGCGGTAGCAGATGTAGTCCAGGTCGGGGGCGTCCCAGATGACCAGGTCGCCCTGCTTGCCCGGCTCCACCGAGCCCACCCTGCCGGCCAGGTCAATGGCGGCGGCGGCGTTGAGGGTGACGGCGGTGAGGACCTCCTCCGGGGTGAGCTTGTATTTGAGGCAGCCCAGGTTGATGATGAATTGCAGGTTCAGGCAGGGGCAGGAGCCGGGGTTGAAGTCGGTGGCCATGGCCACCGGGACCCCGGCGCTGACCATGTCCCGGGCGGGGGCGAAGACGGCCCCCAGGTAGAAGCTGGTGGCGGGGAGGAGGCAGGCAATGGTGCCCCCTTTTGCCATGCTGGCAATGCCCTCCGGGGGGCAGACGATGAGGTGCTCGGCGGAGATGGCCCCGATTTCACCGGCCAGAACGGAGCCGCCGATGGCCTCAATCTCGTCGGCGTGGATTTTGGGCCGCAGGCCGTACTTCAAGCCGGCCTCCAGTACCTGCCGGGACTCCTCCACGGTGAAGGTGTCGGCCTCACAGAACACGTCGCAGTATTTGGCGACGCCCTGCTGGGCCACCAGGGGCATCATCTCCTCGCACACCAGACGGATGTACTCCCCCCGGTTGGATTTGTACTCGGCGGGCACCAGGTGGGCCCCCATGAAGGTGGCGACCAGGTCGATGGGGTGGGTGCGGTTCAGGTTGTCGATGACCTGGAGGGCTTTCAGCTCGTGCTGGGTGGCCAGGCCGTAGCCGCTCTTGGCCTCACAGGTGGTTACGCCGAAGTGGAGCATCTCGTCCAGGGCCTTCTCCGCCTTATGGGTCAGCTCCTCCTCGGTGGATTGGCGGGTGGCGTTGGTGGTGGACTGGATGCCCCCCCCGGCGTTCTGAATCTCCAGGTAGGTCTTGCCGTGGAGCTTCAGGCCCAGCTCGTTCTGCCTCCAGCCGCCAAAAATCAGGTGGGTGTGGGCGTCCACCAGACCGGGGGTGACCAGGTTTCCCCCCGCGTCGATGGTCCGGTCCGCCGCCGGGGCGGGGCCGGTTCCAACCTGGGTGATGACGCCGTCCTCCATCAGGACCCAGGCGTCCCTCAAAATCTGGATGTTCCCCTGGTCCGGGCCGCTCTTGGGGCCGGTTCCCTGGGGGGTGGCCAGCATGCCGATATCAATGACGATGGTTTTCATGTTGCCATTCCTTTCCAAAAGAGGGGGCGTTTTGGGACGCCCCCTCTTTTCGTCGTTGTATTGTTGGTCATTTGTAGGGGCGCGCAGTGCGCGCCCGCGGGCGGCCAAAGGCCGCCCCTACGAGGATGCCGGTATTCTGCGGGCGGCTGATAGCCGCCCCTACAGAGGGATGGATCAGCCCTGGATGCTCTTGAGGGCCTCGGCGACAATGGCGTCGTCGGCGATGTAGGGCAGGGTGATGTGGTCCTGGCCCTCGTACAGCTTGTTATACTCGGCAGCGGTGGTCAGGGCGTTCTCGTTCCTGGCCCAGGCCCGGCGGGACACGCCGATCATGGTGTCCCAGGGCATGGCCATGCGCAGGATGGTGTCCACCCGCTCGGAGCCGTCCAGCACCATGCCAAAGCCGCCGTTGATGGCGTTGCCGATGCCGGTGCCGCCGCCGTTGTGCAGAGCGATGTAGCTCATGCCCCGGGCGGCGTTGCCGGCGTAGCACTGGGTGGCCATCTCGGCCATGATGTTGGAGCCGTCCTTGATGTTGGAGGTCTCACGGAAGGGGGCGTCGGTTCCGCCGGTGTCGTGGTGGTCCCGGCCCAGGATGACGGGGCCGATCTCGCCGTTGCGCACCATTTCGTTGAATTTCAGGGCGATGTTCATGCGGCCCATGGCGTCCTGATACAGGATGCGGCACTGGGTGCCAACCACCAGCTTGTTTTTCTTGGCGTCCCGGACCCAGACGTAGTTGTCATAGTCCTGATAGCGGCGGTTGTGCTCCTTGATGTAAGCGGCGGCGGCGGCGTCGGTCTTGTCCAGGTCCTCCGGGTTCCGGGACAGGCAGCACCAGCGGAAGGGGCCGTAGCCGAAGTCGAACAGGCAGGGCCCCAGGATGTCCTCCACGTAGGAGGGGAAGATGAAGCCGTCCAGGTCGTTTTCGCCGTTCTTGCAGATGGACTTGACGCCGGTGTCGTACACGGCCTTCAGGAAGCTGTTGCCGTAGTCGAAGAAGTAGGTGCCCCGGTCGTGGAACTTGCAGATCATCTCGTAGTGATGCTGGAGGGTCTTGTCCACCAGCTTGGCAAAGCCCTCCGGGTCCTTGTCCAGCATGTCGGTGCGCTGCTCGAAGGTCAGGCCCTGGGGGCAGTAGCCGCCGTCGTAGGGCACGTGGCAGGAGGTCTGGTCGCTCATCAGGTCCACGTGGACATTGTGCTCATACAGGTACTCCAGCAGGTCCACGATGTTGCCGTGGTAGGCCACGGCGCAGGGCTGCTTGGAAGCCTGATGCTCCTGGGCAATCTTCACGGCCTCGGCCAGGTCGCCGGTGCGGTGGCTCACCCAGCCCTGGGTGTAGCGGGTCTCGATGCGGGAGTCGTCCACCTCGGCGATGATGGAGGCGGCCCCGGCAATCTCAGCGGCCTTGCCCTGGGCCCCCGACATGCCGCCCAGACCGGCGGAGATGAACAGCCGTCCGGCCAGATTACCGTCGGTGGGGATGCCCAGCTTCAGCCGGCCGGCGTTGAGCAGGGTGTTGAAGGTGCCGTGGACGATGCCCTGGGGGCCGATGTACATCCAGCCGCCGGCGGTCATCTGGCCATAATTGGCCACGCCCAGGGCGGCGGCCCGGTTGAAGTTCTTCTGGTCGTCGAAGGTGCCCACCATCAGGCCGTTGGAGATAATCACTCTGGGGGCCAGCTTGTGGCTGTGGAACAGGCCCATGGGGTGGCCCGACATGACCACCAGGGTCTGCTCGTCGGTGAGGACCTCCAGGTACTTCTTGATGAGGCGGTACTGCATCCAGTTCTGGCAGACCTGGCCGGTCTCGCCGTAAGTGACCAGCTCATAGGGGTAGAGGGCCACGTCGAAGTCCAGATTGTTGTCGATCATCACCTGAATGGCCCGGCCCTCAATGCACGCGCCCTTGTACTGGTCGATGGGCTTGCCGTACAGCTTGCCGGCGGGGCGGAAGCGGTAGCCGTAGATGCGGCCGTGTTCCTCCAGCTCCTGGGCAAATTCTTTGGCCATCTGGGCGTGGTGGTCGGGGTGGATGTACCGCAGGGCGTTCTTGATGGCCAGGGCCTTGTCGGCCTCAGTCAGGTGGGACTCCCGACGGGGGGCCCGGCGGTACTGGGGGTCGAACTGGGGGTACTCGGGCAGGTCATAGTCCAGCTTGATGGTCATGGCGTCTGTCAGATTCATGAAAATTCCTCCGTTTCATAAGATTTTTGTGAAAAGTCTCCGGGCCGCAGCCTGGATTTCCCTCTTATGTATTGTATTTTAACGGAAATGTGGTAGAATGAAAAGTACCACTATTGTATATTTGCTATATCAAAAAAGTATGGAGGAACGGCGATGAATTTTAAGCAGCTGGAATATTTTTCTGCCGTCGCGGAGGCTGGGAGCATCTCCGGGGCCTCCCGGACCCTCCACGTGGCCCAGCCCCCCGTCAGCCGGCAGCTGGCCCTGCTGGAGGACGAGCTGGGCGTGACCCTTTTCCTGCGCACCAACAAGGGGGTGGAGCTCACCGAGGCGGGGCGGTGCCTCTGGCAGCAGAGCCGGCAGATGTTCCAGAGCCTGCGGACCATGGCGGACAGCGTCCGGGATGTGGACGCCGGGGTGCGGGGACAGCTGAAGCTGGGGGTGATCTATTCCGACGTTCAGATTGCCACCAGCCTTTTGAAGCGGTATCACCAGCAGTTCCCGCAGGTGGAGCTGTACGTCCGCATGGGCTCCCCCAAGGACCTGCTGGACGACCTGGAGCGGGGGGAGCTCCATATGCTGTTTCTGCGCAGTCAGTCAGAGCGGTCCTACAGCCTGGGGGAGCGGGTGCTGGGAGTGGACCCCCTGGAGCTGGTGATGTGCCTGGAGACCGACCCGGCGCCGGGGCAGGAGGCTGTGCCCATCCGGGCCCTGCGGGACGCCCCCATGTGCCTGCTGCGCAGCGACGACCTGTGGGGCTACAGCCGGGACCTGCTGGAGGAGTGCCGCCGGGCGGGGTTCAGCCCCAACGTGGTCTGCCACTGCTACGACACCCCTATGGAGATGCAGATGGTCCAGGCCGGCTTTGGGGTGGGATTTCTGCCAAAATCCATTGTGGCCGCCCACCCGGGGTCGCCGGTGTACACCAAGCCGGTGCTGGAGTTTTCCGCCAAATCCTACCCCGTTCTGGTGTGGGAAAACAGCCCGTATCAGGTGGGATGCGTCACCCGTTTTCTGGAGCTGGCGGAACAGGACTGGGAGGAGCGGCAGAACAGGGCTTAATATTTTTAAGGAAAAAGTTGAAAACACCTTTGTCCTGGTATTGCATCTCTGTGCCGGTTTCTATATAATGGATGTGCCAAAGGAGAATCGGCCGGCTTAAAAAATTTTAGGAGGAAATCACAAATGCCTAGACTTGTCGAGTGTATCCCCAATTTCAGTTGCAGCAAGGAGAAGGACGAGGCCACCTATAACGCTCTGGTGGAGACCGCCAACAGCGTGCCCGGCTGTACCCTTTTCGATGCCCAGACCGACGGCAACCACAACCGCTGTGTGTTTACCCTGATTGGCGACATCGACGCCATTGAGGAGGCCGCCTTCCGGCTGACTAAGGTGGCCACTGAGCGTATTGACATGACAAAGCACAAGGGCGAGCACAAGCGCATGGGGGCCACCGATGTCATCCCCTTTGTCCCCCAGTCCAAGGATGTCACCGTTGAAGACTGCGTGGAGCTGTCCAAGCGCCTGGCTCAGCGCATTTGGGATGAGCTGAAGGTCCCCTCCTTCCTGTATGAGGACTCCGCCACCCGGCCCGAGCGCCGCAACCTGGCCACCTGCCGCAAGGGCGAGTTCGAGGGTATGCCCGAGAAGCTGCTCCAGGAGGAGTGGGCCCCCGACTTCGGTGAGCGGAAGATTCACCCCACCGCCGGCATTACCGCCATCGGCGCCCGTATGCCCCTGGTGGCCTTCAACATCAACCTGGCCACCTCCGACGTGGAGGTCGCCAAGAAGATTGCCAAGGTCATCCGCGGCTCCTCCGGCGGCTTCCGCAGCTGCAAGGCCATGGGCTTTATGATGGAGGACCGGGGCATCGCCCAGGTGTCCATGAATATGGTCAACTATGAGGACACCCCCCTGTATGTGGTCTATGAGATGGTCAAATCCCTGGCCGAGCGCTACGGTACTTATATTGTGGACAGCGAGATTGTGGGCCTGACCCCCGCCAAGGCCATGATTGACTGCGGCGAGTTCTACCTGAAGGCCCGGGACTTCGACTGCCACAACCAGATCATGGAGTATCACCTTCTGGACATGAAGTAAGGGCCCGTTCTGTAGGGGCGGGTATTACCCGCCCGCCGTAACAGGGAATCTATTTATCCCAAACGGGCGGATGATATCCGCCTCTACATAAATAACTGAATTAGGAGAAATAAGCTATGAAATTAGCCGAGCTGAAAACCGCCGGGTTTGTGGACCTGCTGGCCTCCGACGCCCCCGCCCCCGGCGGCGGGTCCGCTGCCGCCCTGGAGGGCGCGCTGGGCGCCGCCCTCACCGCCATGGTGTGCTCCCTGACGGTGGGCAAGAAGAAATACGCCGAGTATGAGGAACTGGCCAAGTCCGCTCAGGAAAAGGCCAACGGCCTGAAAGCCCGCTTTGTGGACGTGATGGACCGGGACACCGAGGCATTTAACGTGGTCAGCGCCGCCTTCGGGATGCCCAAGGCCACCGACGAGGAGAAGGCTGCCCGTTCCGCAGCCATCCAGCGGGGGCTGGAGGGCTGCACCAAGACCCCCTTCGAGATGATGGAGCTGGCCGTGGAGGCCCTGGAGCTCACCGCCTCTGTGCTGGGCAAGAGCAACGACAGCGCCGCCAGCGACCTGGGGGTGTCCGCCCTGTCCCTGCGCGCCGCCATCCAGGGGGCATGGCTCAATGTGCTCATCAATATCGGCAGCCTGAAGAATCAGGAGCTGGCCGCCGGTTACCGGCAGAAGGGCGAGGCCCTGCTGGCCAAGGCTCTGCCCCTGGCCGATCAAATCTATGATACTGTGGTCAAATCCATGTAAACATGTAAATATCCGTACCTGACAGAGTAGGTACCGCGCGTCAAGTGCCATTGGATGGGAGGTTGCCAATGGACGAAGGGAGATCAATCCCGCGTTGCTGTGCCGCATCCGCTGCCATGGGGGGAGAGTGCTCCTTTCGTGGCAACACGCCGTGAAAGGAGCGTATTATGATGTCAACAAACAAAAAACGGTTTAATGTCTACACAATCTGCATGGTAGCCCTGCTGACAGCCATGATGGTACTGCTGTCTCTGACCCTGTCCATCCGGACGCCGACCTTTAAGCTTTCCTTTGGGTCCCTGCCCGTGGTGCTGGGCGCTATGATCTTTGGTCCTGTAGAGGGTGCGCTGGTGGCTATCTTTGGCGAGTTTCTCGTTCAGCTTCTTACCTATGGTCTGGTCCCTACAACCATTATCTGGATCATTCCCCCCGCCATCCGGGCCCTGGTGATCGGGGCGGTGGTCCTCTATCTGCGCCGGAATGGCGGCACGCCTTTAGAAAGCAGACCTGTGATCTGTTATGCCACCTGTATCATTGGAGCAATCCTTACCACGACCGGAAACACCTTTGGTATGTGGCTGGACAGCCTTTTTTATGGAACCTCCTTCACGCCTGTCCTCTTTATCACGCCGGCCCGCTATGTTTCCGGTGTCATTACCGCTGTTGTTGTAACAACGGCGTGCGTTCCGTTGATGCATATGCTGCGCCGCAGCGGCGTGGTAAAATATACCGATTGACGGGAGGAGGACGCTTATGGAATGGAAGCTGCTGACCCGGGATGACTATGTAACGACGAATTGGTCCGGGGGGACCACCACCCAACTGGCCATTGCCCCGGAGGGAGCGGTGTACGCCGGCCGGGATTTCCTCTGGCGGCTCAGCTCCGCCACTGTGGAGCTGGACCACTCCGACTTCACCCCCCTGCCCGACTACAACCGGTGGCTGTCTGTGCTGTGCGGGGAAATCCAGCTGAAAATTGACGCTGACGCGCCCGTCCCGGTGGCCCCCGGCAAGGTGGTGGCCTTTGACGGCGGCGTGCCGGTGGAGAGCTGGGGCAGGTGCGTGGACTTCAACCTGATGGTCCGCAAGGGCAGGGGAGAGGGGGCTGTGACCGTCCTGTCCAATACCCATCCCCAGGACGGGACCTGGAACCCGGAGCCGGGGGACCTGGCCGTCTACTGCGCCTCCGGTTCGGTGAGCCTGCCGGAGTTCGGCGTGGCGGCCAAGACCGGCCAGACCCTGCTGTGCCGGGGGTTTGAGAGCGGTCCGGTCAGCCTGGCCTGCGAGGCCGGGCTGGTGATTCTGGCCGCCGTCCGGGGGGTATGAGCATGACCGGACAGGAAGCGGCGGACCTCATTCACCAGCGGGCCTGGGTGGGCCAGAAGCCGGGACTGGACCGCATCCGCCGGCTGCTGGGACGGCTGGGCGACCCCCAGAAAAAGCTGAAATTCGTCCACATCGCCGGGTCCAACGGCAAGGGGTCCACCGCCGCCATGCTGGCCTCTGTCCTGACCGCGGCGGGGCTGAAAACCGGGCTGTATACCTCCCCCCACCTGTGGCGGTTTCACGAGCGGTTCCAGGTGGACGGCGTGCCCATTTCAGACGGAGCGCTGGCGGACATCACCGCCCGGGTGCTGGAGGCGGCGGAGGACGAGACGGAGTTTGAGCTGATGACCGCCATTGGGATGGTCCACTTTCTGCGGTCGGGGTGCGATATCGTGGTGCTGGAGACCGGACTGGGGGGCCGGCTGGACTCCACCAACGTCATCGACGCCCCCGAGGCGGCCGTCATCACCCGCATTGGGCTGGAGCATACCGGACTGCTGGGGGACACGCTGGAGAAAATTGCCGCTGAAAAGGCGGGGATTATCAAGGCAGGGAGCGATGTGGTCCTTTACCGGCAGGGGCAGGAGGTGACTGCGGTTGTTGAGAATGCCTGCCGCAGGGCGGGCGGGCGGCTGTTTGTCACCCCCCAGGCGGTGGAGGTGATTGCCAGTACTCCGGAGGGACAGCGGTTCCGCTGCCGGGGGACCGGCCCCTTCCACATCCCCCTGCTGGGGGAGTATCAGCTGCATAACGCCCTCACCGTTCTGGAGACGGTGGACGTTTTGCAGCGGCGGGGCTGGGATATTCCCTTGGAGGCGGTTCAGTCGGGGCTGGAGCGGGCCCGGTGGCCCGGACGGTTGGAGCTGGTCCGCCGCTCCCCCGATGTCATTCTGGACGGGGGCCACAACCCCCAGTGCATGGAGGCCCTGGCCCAGTCGTTGGAGGAGCTGTACCCCGGAAAGAAGCTGATTTTCCTTACCGGCGTGCTGGCCGACAAGGACTACCCCGCCATGATGGGGGAGCTTCTCCCCCTGGCCGGGGAGCTTTACACCATCACCCCGGACAGCCCCAGGGCTCTGCCCGCCCCGGAGCTGGCTGCCTGGTTGGAGGACAGAGGGGGCAGGGCGGTCCCCTGCGGCAGTCTCCGGGAGGGGCTGGACCGGGCCCTGGCGACGGCAGGCCCGGAGGACGTGGTGTGCGCCTGCGGGTCGCTGTATATGATTGGAGAGGTGCGGCATTTGCTGGGGCTGTGCTGACATCCTCCCTGTTCGTGTTTTCCCGCCCGCAGGGCGGGAAAACAGACACTTGATCTCTAAAGGGAAAGGCGTGACACCTATGCTGAGTCCGACGGAATTTGTCCCCTTTTATGCCAGGATCGGGACGAAAAAATGCAGTAACAGCACTGTAAGGCTGCTTTTGGCGGCGGTGCTGGCGGGATTTTTTATCGCTTCCGGTGCGGTGGCGGCCAGCGTTGCCTCCTACGGGGTGGAAAACCCCTCCGCCGCCCGGGTGGTCAGCGGACTGCTGTTTCCCTTCGGGCTGATTATGGTCATCCTCACCGGGGCGGAGCTGTTCACTGGGAACTGTATGATTACCATTTCCCTGCTGGAGCGGAAAGCGACTTTGGCCGGGATGGCGCGCAATCTGGCTGTCGTCTACCTGGGCAACTTTATAGGGGCGGCGCTGCTGGCCGCCGCCGTGGCCTGGGGCGGAGTCTTTGACAATGGGGCGCTGGGTATGTACGCCATTCAAACGGCGGCGAAGAAGTGCCAGCTTGCCCCCGGGCGGGCGGCGGTGCTGGGGATTTTGTGCAATATCCTGGTGTGTGCCGGGGTGATGTGCTCCCTGTGCTCCAAGAGTTTGCCCGGCCGGGCCATCGGGGCCTTTGTGCCGGTGAGCTTCTTTGTCATCGGCGGCTTTGAGCACTGCGTGGCCAACATGTATTACATCCCCGCCGGGCTGCTGGCGGCGGGCGTCCCCCCATGCGCCCAGTTGGCCCGGGAGGCCGGGGTGGACCTGTCCGCCCTGAATCTGGGCGGGTTTTTCGCCAATATGATCCCCGTCACCATAGGCAATATCATCGGCGGCTGCGGTTTTGGGGCTTTGATCTGGGCCACCCAGCGGCCAGGGGAATAAAAAATTCCAGTCCGGAGGGACTGGAATTTTTTATGCTTACTTTCTGGTGGGTACGTGCCAGATGTCGCGGGCGTAGTCCTGGATGGAGCGGTCGGCGGCGAAGATGCCGGACCGGGCGATGTTGATGAGGGACATCTGGTTCCAGTGCTGGCGGTCGGCGTAGGCGGCCAGGGCGCGGCGGTGGGCGTCGCAGTAGCTGTCAAAGTCGGCCAGCAGCATATACTCGTCGGCCTGGCTGCCCCCCGCGCCAAAGAGCAGGCGGTTGGACAGGTCGGGGTAGGTCACCTTGTCGTCAAAGCCGGCGGTGATCTGGTCGATAATCCGCTTCAGGGTCTGGCTGTGGAGGTAAAGCTCGTGGGGGCGGTAGCCGTCCCGCTTGCGCTGGTTCACCTGGTCGGTGGTCAGGCCGAAGAGGAAGATGTTTTCGTCTCCCAGCTGCTGGTGCATCTCCACATTGGCGCCGTCCAGGGTGCCGATGGTGAGGGCGCCGTTCATCATAAACTTCATGTTGCCGGTGCCGCTGGCCTCCTTGCCGGCGGTGGAAATCTGCTCGGAGATCTCGGAGGCGGGCATCAGCTTCTCGGCCAGGGAGACCCGGTAGTTCTCCAGGAAGACCACTTGCAGCTTGTCCTTGCAGATGGGGTCGTTGGCGATCTGGGCGGCCAGGGAGTTGATGAGCTGGATGATCTGCTTGGCCACATGGTAGCCGGGGGCCGCCTTGGCGCCGAAGAGGAAGGTCTGGGGGGTGAAGTCCATATTGGGGTTGTCCCGCAGCTGCTGGTACAGGTAGATGATGTGCAGAACGTTGAGCAGCTGGCGCTTGTACTCGTGAAGGCGCTTGACCTGAACATCGAAGATGGCGTCGGTATTCAGCGCGATGCCGGATTCCCTGGCCACCCAGGCGGCGAAACGGCGCTTGTTCTCCTTCTTGATGTCCTCCAGCTGCTGGAGGACGGCCTTGTCGTTTACCGACTTCTCAAAGTCCCGCAGGGCCTCGGGGTGGAGGAGGTACTGGCTCCCGCCGGTGCAGTCCCGGATCAGGGCGTCCAGCTTGGGGTTGATCTGGGACAGCCAGCGGCGGTGGTCGATGCCGTTGGTCACGTTCTTGAACTTGCCGGGCTGGGCCTGGTAGGCGTCCCGGAAGACATCCCGCTTTAAAATCTCAGAGTGGAGGGCGGATACGCCGTTGATGGTCTGGCAGGCGCAGACGCACAGGTTGGCCATGCGGACCTCGCCCCCCCAGATGATGGCCATATGGCTGATCTTGCCGGTGTCGCCGCCGTAACGGCGCTCCAGCTCCTGCTGGTAGCGGCTGGCAATCTCCTTCAAAATCTGCCAGATGCGGGGGAGGAGGTCCTCGATCAGCTTCTGGGGCCAGCGCTCCAGGGCCTCGGCCAGGACGGTGTGGTTGGTGTAGCACACCGCGTCGGTGACGATGTGCCAGGCCTCATCCCAGCCGTAGCCCTCCTCGTCCAGGAAGATGCGCATGAGCTCGGGGATGACCAGGGTGGGGTGGGTATCGTTGATCTGAATGACATGCTTCCGGGCAAAGTTGCGCAAGGTGCCGTACTGGGCCTTGTGCTGGCGGACGATGGACTGGATGGTGGCGGAGACAAAGAAGTACTGCTGTTTCAGGCGCAGAGACTTGCCTTCGGCGTGGTTGTCGTCAGGGTAGAGGACCTTGGCGATGACCTCGGCCATGGCCTGCTGCTCCACCGCTTTCAGGTACTCGCCCCGGGAGTAGAGGGACATGTCCACGGGGACGGGGCTCTTGGCGTCCCACAGGCGGAGGGTATTGGTGTGGCGGGTGTTGTAGCCGGCGATTTTCATGTCCCGTGGGATGGCCAGCACAGCGGTGTAGCCCACGTGCTCGGGGTGGTTGTTCCCGTTCTCGTCCCAGCGGTCCACAATCTTGCCGCCAAAGCGGACCTCCTCAGTCTCCTCCATCTTGGGGATGAGCCAAGCGTCGCCCAGGCCCAGCCAGTTGTCGGCCAGCTCCTCCTGCTTGCCGTCGATGATCTTCTGCTTGAAGATGCCCAGCTCGTAGCAGATGGAGTAGCCGGTGGCGGGAATTTCCAGGGTGGTCATGGAGTCCAGGTAGCAGGCGGCCAGACGGCCCAGGCCGCCGTTGCCCAGACCGGCATCCGGTTCGGACTCAAACAGGTCGGAGGCGGAGAAGCCCATGCCCTCCAGGGCCTCTTTCAGGGTGTCCAGCAGCCCCAGATTGTAGGCGTTTTTCTCCAGGGAGCGGCCCATGAGAAACTCCAGAGACAGGTAGTGGACCTGCCGCTGCTGCTTCTCCCAAACCTGGTTGCTGGTCTCCATGCGGTGGCGGGACATAATGTCCCGGAGGACCATGGCGCAGGCCTTGAACATATGGTGGTTGTTGGCGGTCTCAACTGTGCAGCCGAAGTTGCGCTGGAGCTTGCCGGTAATCATCTCGGTAAGCTGTTCCTTATTGTATTCAGGGGAAAAATCCGTCATAACAGTACCTCCTGTTTTATTTCTGGTACAGAGAGCGCTGTACACTCCCGTAACTACTGATTTTAACAGATTTTTGAAGGAGCGTCAACACAAAAAACAGCCCCGGCCTCCGGCCGGGGCTGCGGAATCGGGCGGAATCAGCCCAAAATGTGGTTGTAGATGTCGATATACTGCTGGGCGGAATTTTTCCAGGAGAAGTCGGCGGTCATGCCCTCCTTTTGCAGGCCCTTCCAGGCCTTCTGGTCGCCGTTGTACAGGTCTACCGCCTCCCGGAGGACCCACACCATGTCGCCGGCGCTGATGTTGGCGAAGGTGAAGCCCCGGCCGGTGCCCTCGTACTTGTTGTAGGGGGTGACGCTGTCCTTCAGGCCGCCGGTCTCCCGCACCACGGGGATGGTGCCGAAGCGCATGGCGATCATCTGGGACAGGCCGCAGGGCTCGGAGACCGAGGGCATGAGGAAGATGTCTGCGCCGGCATAGATCATGTTGGACAGGGGGGCGGAGTAGGTCAGCTGGGCGGAGAAGCGGCCGGGGTACTGGCCCTGGGCATTGCGGAAAGCCTCCTCATACTGCCAGTCGCCGGTGCCCAGCACCACCATCTGCACCCCCTTGGTGCCCAGGCCCATGATCTCGTGGATGGCGTCGGTGACCATGGAGAAGCCCTTGTGGCCCACCAGCCGGGAGACGCAGGCAATGAGGGGGATGTCCGGGTTCTGCTCCAGGCCCACCGCCTGCTGGAGGGCGGCCTTGCAGGCGGCCTTGCCCTTGGCGATGGTCTTCAGGGTGAAGTTGGCGGCCAGTCCCTCCATCTTGGCGGGGTCGTACAGGTCCACGTCGATGCCGTTGAGGATGCCCTCCAGCTTACCGCTCTGCTGATTGATGACCCCGTCCAGGCCGTGGGCGTAGAAGGGGGTGCGCAGTTCCTGGGCGTAGGTGGGGGAGACGGTGGTGACGAAGTTGGAGGCCATGATGGCGCCCTTCATCAGGTTTACGTCCCGGTGGTAGGCCAGCATCCCCTCGTTGAAGTAGCTGCGGTCCAGGCCGATGACATCCTGGAGCACCTGGTCGCCGTAGCGGCCCTGATACTCGATGTTGTGGATGGTGTATACGGTCTTGGTGCCCGCCAGCTCTGGGACGCGGTACTTCTCCTCCAGCAGGTAGACGGGGACCAGGGCGGTCTGCCAGTCGTTGCAGTGGATGACATCGGGGGACCAGCCCAGCTGGCCGGGAGTTTCCACTACGGCCCGGGAGAAGTAGGCGTAGCGCTCGCAGTCGTCAAAGTGGCCGTAGAGCTGCCAGCGCTTGAAGTAATACTCATTGTCCACAAACCAGAAGGTGACCCCCTGATACTCCACCTCGAAGATGCCGCAGTAGACCTGCCGCCAGGCCAGGGTGACGTTGAAGTATTTCAGGAAGGTCATTTTGGAGCGCCAGTCCTCGCTGATGCCCTCGTAGAGGGGGAGGATGACCTTGACCTCGTGACCCTCGGCCGCCAGGGCCTGGGGCAGGGAGCCGGCCACGTCGGCCAGACCGCCGGTTTTGATGAAAGGGGCCGCCTCGGAGGTAGCGAACAGAATTTTCATAGTAATCACCTTTTCAATTTGGTATTTTGTAGGAGGACGCCCTCCTGATTGGGGAGGGCGTCCGGAAAAAATCAGACGACAGAGCCTTTGGCGATGGCCAGGGGATAGGTGGCGTGGCCCATGAGCATACGGCCCTCGTTTACCGTCACGTCTTTGTCGGCGATGACGTAGGACAGGGAGGCGCCTGCCTTGACCACGGTGCCCTGCATGAGCACGCTGTTGGACACCTTGGCGCCCTTTTCCACCACCACGCCCCGGGCCAGGATGGAGTTCTCCACCTCGCCTTCGATCTGGCAGCCGTCGGCCACCAGGGAGCGGACGGATTTGGACTCCGGCCCGTAGTAGGTGGAGGGGTTGGACTGGTCCTTGGTGCGGATGGGACGGGCGGTGTTGAACAGGTCGGCCCGGACTGCCGGGTCCAGCAGGTCCTGGGAGCGCTGGAAGTAGTCGCTCACCGACTGGAAGCGGCCCACGTAGCCCGTGTGGATGTAGGGCATCATCTTTAGGGACTTCATCCGGGGCTGGAGAACGCCGCGGCTGAAATTGGTCACGTCGTGGGCGGAGCAGTAGTTCACCATATCCATCAGCAGGCGCTTGGACAGGATGTAAATCTCAAGGGACTCCAGGGCCTTGTCGGCGGAGGTGGGGTGGACGGACAGGTCGGTGATCCGGCCCTCCTCGCTGACCTCTACGTACTCGGAGAACTGGGGGGCTCCCTTTAAAGTGGGGGTACAGACGATGGTGATGTCCGCCCCGGAGTTCTTGTGCTGCTCAAAGACCTGGTTGACGGGCAGGTTGATGGCGATGTCGCCCCAGGCCAGCAGGACATACTCCTGACGGATGTCCTCCAGGTAGTCGTACACCCCGGCCAGGGCCTCCATGCTGCCCCGGTATTCGCCCTGGCCCTGCTCGGTATAGCTGAAGGGGGGCAGGATGCGCAGGCCGCCGTGTTTGCGGCTCAGGTCCCAGTCCTTGCCGGAGCCCAGATGGTCCAGCAGGGACTGATAGCTCTGGTGGACCACCACGCCCACGTCGGTGATGCCAGCGTTGACACAGTTGGAGAGCATGAAGTCGATGAGGCGGTACCGGCCGCCGAAGGGCAGGGAGCAGGTGTTCCGGGGACGGGTCAGCTCGCCCAGGTTGGCGTCAGAGCGGTAAGCAAACAGGATGCTGTGCAGATCATTCATGCCTGCTCACCTCCTTTCACATCTTCACGAATCATGGCTTTTGGTGAGACGGTGGCCTTTTCGCCCACGGTGACCCCGCCGGCCACCACGGCGATGCCCCAGTTTTCACTGCCGTCAGGGGCGGCCCCCACGGTGGCCCCGGCCTCTACCGTGGCGTTTTCGGCCACGATGGAGTAGTAGACCTTGGCTCCCTCCTTGACGGTGGCCCCGGGCATGAGGATGGAGTACTGGATGTCGGCTCCCTTCTCTACAGTGACCGAGTTGAAGAGCACCGAGTTGGCCACGGTGCCGTCCACCTGGCTGCCGCCGGTGACCATGGAGTGGGAGATGACGGCATCAGGGCCGGTGGAGTGGGGGGGCTTGATGGGGGTGCGGGCGTAGATAGGCCAGCTGTCGTCGTACATGTCCAGGCCGCTGCTGCTGCCGGCCAGCAGGTCCATGTTGGCGTCCCACAGGGAGTCGATGGTGCCCACGTCCTTCCAGTAGCCCGCAAAGCGGTAGGCCATCAGCTTCTCGCCGGCGTTCAGCATGTTGGGGATGATGTTCTTGCCGAAGTCGTTGGAGGAGTTGGGGTCGGCCTCGTCGTCGATGAGGTACTTGCGCAGCTTGGACCAGGTGAACACGTAGATGCCCATGGAGGCCAGGTTGCTCTTGGGCTGGGGAGGCTTCTCCTCGAACTCATAGACCTTGTCGTCGGATTCCACGTTGAGGATGCCGAAGCGCTTGGCCTCCTCCATGGTGACCTCCAGCACTGAAATGGTGCAGGCGGCCTCGGACTTCTTGTGGAAAGAGACCATCTCGGAATAGTCCATCTTATAGATGTGGTCGCCGGACAGGACCACTACGTACTCGGGGTCATACAGGTCAAGAAAGCCGATGTTCTGGTAGATGGCATTGGCGGTGCCCTTGTACCAGCTGCCCTTCTCGCCCTCGCCCAGGTAGGGGGGGAGGATATGGACGCCGCCGTCGGACCGGTCAAGGTCCCAGGGCTGGCCGTTGCCCAGGTAGCTGTTCAGCTCCAAGGGGCGGTATTGGGTAAGTACGCCCACCGTGTCGATGCCGGAGTTGACGCAGTTGGACAGGGGGAAGTCGATGATGCGGTACTTTCCGCCGAAGGGGACGGCGGGCTTTGCCACGTTGCTGGTCAGGGCGTAGAGCCGGCTGCCCTGGCCGCCGGCCAGCAGCATGGCGACAACTTCTTTTTTCATGGTGTTCACCTCTCACTTTTTTGGTGCGATGGCATCTATGGAGAATCGGGGCATAGGCCCCGAGGGCGCCCGGAGGGGGCGGGCCGCCGAGGGCGGCGGCTCCTACTGGTCCGTCTTTTTGGCGCGGGTGCGCTTGGGCTTGTCCGCTGCGGGGGCCTTCTCCGCCTTGGCCGCCGCCTTTTTAGC
>CATKXO010000032.1 GCA_949840775.1 uncultured bacterium
GCGTTTCAGGTGTTTCGGGTGTTTCGGGGGTGCTGGGGGTGGTAGCAGAAGCAAACGGGTTTGTTTTTGTGTCCTCTGTCACAACATAGAAGGCAATTTTATTTGTATGTGTCCAATATTCGTAACGTTTACCGAGAATTTCTTCGCTTAATCCGATTTCTGGACTACATCCAAATATGGTAATATCACTAAACTCTCCTTCCAAATAGTCGGAGGTCCATGTCTCTCCAAGGTCGTAAGCCAGATAGCCCAAGGGGCCGTCTCCAGCCCCGCCGCCAACAAAACGATTACCAGTCCAAGCCACAGAAATACTCGCTCCATATTGATATCCCATACCTTCCGGGGCGGTCACCACCGTACCGGGCGCAACGGCATAGATAACATCTATATCGCTGCAATATTCCTCGGCATACATCAAAGCGTCGCCAAACAAGGCCGCAACTTTTTCAATGTCTGAGCCAGTCATTGTGTACAAAACAGGATTGCTTAACGTATGGGTCTTGCCCCCGGTGTCCGTTACCGTGGTACTACCTGCGGCGTTTACGGAGCTATCTGTTTTTTCAGCGGCGCAGGCTGGGAGCATCAGGCCAAGACATAAAACCAAGGCCAATGCAAGGGATAGCATTTTTTTACTCATATTGTCCTCTCCTTTGTTTTTAATAGGGGTTTTCTCCCCCGGTCTCAATGGTTCAGCCCTTGGGGGTGGGACTTCCCGGCCCCCGTAGGCGTTCCCATCAAGACAACAAAAGCGGCGCAGGGGTATAAAGCCCTACACCGCCGTAAGCTACGCACACATCCTGATTTCCCCATTGATTATTGCTGGGGAAACCGTTATAATGGATTTTGGGCGCAGAAATTTCTGCTGTGTGGGACTGGAGTTAAGCTGCCTCCTGCATAGGGCCTTGGAGGGTTGCCTCCCCTCCTTGGCCTGCCTTTTATGCTTCTGCTGTCTCGTAAGCATATTTTACACTATTTCGACCATATACGCAAGCAGTTTTTTGTGTTGTTGTTGACAAAATGACGTAAAAGCGTGTCGGCGTCCGGGTGGCCAGCCACGGGCGGACGCTGGCAGTTGCCGGCAGTTGGACACAAGGCGGGGAATCAGGTGGGTTTCACTCCTCGGCAATCCCCCGCCGGTGGGCTTTTCGGGCGGTGGACGTGGGGCCGCTGGGAGCATGAAAAAACAGGGGGCCGGGGCTGGCTCCCTGTTTAATCAATCTTAAAAGTGCCGCAGTTCTGCGGTTTTTGAAAGTGTCCTTTTGTAATGCAAAGGGGCCTTTTCGTTTCCTTGTGAAGAAAAACTTTGCGTTACACTCCCAGCCACGCCGCCGGCGCGGGGTCGTCCCAGCGGTTGAAGTGGCAGTCAGCCAGGGCTTTGAGCTGCTCCTGCTCGGCGTCGGAGTTGATATCGTAGATCACGCCCAGGGAGAACCCCGCCTGTTTTGCGGTCTGGGCGGCTACCAGGATGTCCTCGAAGATGACGGTGTTCTCCGGGGTTCCCCCCAGCCGCCGGGCGGCCTCCAGGTAGACGGTGGGCCTGTTTTTTCCTTCGCCCACCTCCTCACAGGACAGGAGAAACTCAAAATAGTCCCGCACCCCCAGCCGCCGCAGGCAGATGTCGATGAGAACGGGGTTGGTGGAGGAGGCGATGCACATTTGAAAGCCCGCCTGCTTCATCCGCTCCAGGAAGGCGGCCGCCCCCGGCTTCAGGGGAACGTCGGCCCGGTAGTGCCGCTCCATCAGGCCGTTGACCTCGGCGCAGATCTGCTCCGGGGTGTCTGTCATGTGGTAGGTGCGGATGAACAGGTTGGCGGTGCCCTCCATGGTCAGGGCGATGGACTCCTCCTGAAGCTCCGGGGACAGGGGCGGAAAGCCCCGGCGGGCCAGAAATTCTTCAGCCAGCCGGTTCCAGTAGCCCATGGAGTCCACCAGGGTGCCGTCCATGTCAAAAATTGCAAATTTTTTGTCCATAAGTGATCCCGTCCTTGCATGAAATGGTCAGAGGTATTATAATGGATACAGACATAATGCGCAAGCTTTTTGTGGATCATTTAAGAAGGAGGTATGCTCCATGACCGACCGGGAGCTGGTAAAAAAAGCCTTTGACATGCACCAATTTTCCTACGTGCCCTACTCCCACTTTCCGGTGGGGGCGGCGCTTCTGACGGAAGACGGCCGGGTGTTCACCGGCTGCAACGTGGAAAACGCCGCCTATGGCTCCACCATCTGCGCCGAGCGCACCGCCATTGTCAAGGCGGTGAGTGGGGGCTGCCGGGAGGGGTGGACCGCCATCGCCATCGCCGGGCAGGGGGAGGACTACTGCTGGCCCTGCGGTGCCTGCCGGCAGATGCTCTATGAGTTTGCCCCCAACCTGCGGGTGCTGGCCGCCCGGGGAGACGGGAGCTATAAGGAGGTCCCCCTGTCGGAGCTGCTGCCCTGCGGCTTCGGGCCCAAGTCGCTGCAATAAAAATTTTCCAATTACATAAAATCGCCAAAACCGTATAAACTACCCCTGGAACCTGAGACAAGGAGGTGGTTTGACGTGATGATGGACAAAATTGCCCTGACGCTGCTGATCATCGGCGGCCTGAATTGGGGCAGTGTGGGTCTGTTCCAGTTTGACCTGGTGGCCTTTGCCTGCGGCGGTTCCGGCAGCATGATCAGCCGGGTGATTTACACCCTGGTGGGCCTGTCCGCCGTGTGGTGCGTCTCCCTGTTGTTCCGCGACCGAGACCCTGTGGAGGAGCGCCGCTGATTTTTGGCGAAGCATTCCCATAAAAAACGGAGATCCGGAGTACCGGGTCTCCGTTTTTGTTCAGCCGTCCGGCAGATAGAGCTTTCGCTCCTCCTGGAACACGTAGCGCCGCAGCTGGTTTTCCTGGCCCACGCCCAGGTCCACAAAGCGGCAGCCGTAGCCGTAGGCGTTTCGCTCTTTGCTCACGTGGAGCTCCGCCCGCAGGACCTCGGCGTGCAGTAAAATGGGGGGGTCGGTTTTCGGAAAACTGAAGGTGAGCCGGTCCCCTATGGCGGCCGTCAGGCCGGAGACCAGGTAGACGCCCCCCGCGCTGAGGTTCAGGATGGTGGAGGGAAAGAGGACTCCCTCATAGTCCACATCCACCCGGAGGGCCTGCGCCACCTTGATATCCTCCCGCCGCTGCAGCTGAAAGACCTGCTCCAGCACCTTGCACCGGTAGGCGCACATGTTTCCGGAGATGGCGGGGTGGGTAAGGCGGCAGCGGCAGCGGACGATGCCCTGGACGGGGTCGTAGAAGCGGATGTCCAGAGGGGTGCGCAGGGGGCACTTGATCTCTCTGGGCACGATGACCAGCAGTCCGCTGGAGGAACCGGTGGTCACGGTGGCCTGAACGGGATCGCTCCCGTTGATGTCCAGAATTTCCGCCTTTTTGCAGTTGAGAAATGGAGTCATCGCGTTACACCTCATTTAGAAAGCTGCCTTGCTGTTGGGGCCTGTGCTCCCCCATTATAATGGAAAAATTCCCCCTGCGCAACCACCAGTTGGCCGGTCAAAAAAATTTCGTTTTGAATGTTATTTTTTACCCCAAACGGTCCGATAGAAGTAGTACAGAATGCTTTTTCATTTGAAACAGTGTGCGTCCTCCCGATGGGAGGGCGAGGAGGTTACAATATGTTAGTCACAAGACGCGAAAGCTTTGCTGCCGCCCCCGTTGCCTCTCCCGGCGGGATCCGGGCCTCCGGGACCAGACGGGCCAGGACCGCTGCGGAGGGCAGCTTCGACCAGATCACCCTGTCCGGCGGGCAGGCCGCCGGTCCCGCCTTCCGCGACCTGGCCGCCAGCCTGTCCCAGCAGGTGCGCACCTTTAACACCACCGGCAAGATTCAGGACCTGCGCAGCCAGGTGGCGTCCGGGCAGTACCGCCCAGATGCCAGGGAGACTGCGGCCCGGATGCTGCTGTTGTCGGAGGGCGAGTAAATGACGAGCTGGCAGGACTATCTGGCCTTTCTGGGGAGCCTGACCAAAACTCTGGAGGAGCTCGCCCAGGTGGAGCAGGAGAAGAACACCGCCGCCGCCCAGGGCGACCTGATGGGGGTGGAGGACTGCATGAAGCGGGAGCAGGTGCTGAGCCTGACCCTGCGGGGCTACGATCAGAAGCGGGACAGGATGCTGGCCGACCTGGGGCTCCAGGGCGTTCCCTTGAAGGAGCTTCAGCAGCACAGCCCCAAGGAGCTGCTGATGGAGACCAAATCCGCCGTAGAGCTGCTGCGGAGCAGGTATGCCCTGTTTCAGGCGGCCAGCGACGCGGCCCGGATTACCCTGGAGGTCAACCTGCGGGCCATTGAGAAGGAACAGGCCATCCTGGCCGGAGACTCCGCCCAGGCCGCTGAGACCCGCAAGAGCTTTCAGACAGATTTTCGGGCCTGAGCCCAAAGGAATATTAAAGGAGAACGACTATGGCTGTTATCGGTACATTTGGCTCTTTCACCGCCGCACGTTTGGGCATTTACGCCTCTCAATCCTCCCTGAACGTGACGGGCAACAACATTTCCAACATCAACACCGAGGGATATACCCGCCAGCGGCTGGACCTGGTGTCCCTCCACTCCTATGGCAACGCCCGGTATCACAGCGGTTACAACCTGGATATTGGCTACGGCGTGCTGGCCGACGGCGCGTCCCAGCTGCGGGACCCCTTCCTGGATATCCGCTACCGGGACATGAACGCCAGTGTGGGCGCCTATGAGGCCCGGACAAAGGGCCTGGAGCAGCTGAGCGACATCCTGGACGAGGTGGGCCAGGGCAAGCAGGGCTTCGGCATTATCGAGGACGCCTTCAACACCTTTGTGGAGATGCTGAACAACCGGGATTACAGACCCGGCAGCGACGACTACGACACCCTGGTCCGGGAGTCCGCCCAGACCC
The DNA here is from genome assembly GCA_949840775.1 of uncultured bacterium. Lineage (GTDB taxonomy): Bacteria > Bacillota > Clostridia > Oscillospirales > Oscillospiraceae > Lawsonibacter. The sequence goes on from CATKXO010000032.1 coordinate 4,901, forward strand.
TGACCAACTACTTCAACAGCTACGCCGACTCGCTGAAGGTGGTAAAGGACAACCTGACAGAGGACCTGAAGGAAGACGTGGACACGGTGAACAATATCCTGGAGCAGATCCGGGACCTGAACGTCCAAATCCGGGACGCGGGCATTTTCGGGGACAAGGCCCTGGAGCTGCGGGACGCCCGGAACCTGCTGATCGACAAGCTGTCCGGCTATATGAAAATCGAAGTGCGCTACGACATGGAGAAGGTGGATGAGTTCTCGTCGGTGGAGCGGATCAATATCTCCATCGCCGACTCCGGCACCCCTCCCATCAAGCTGGTCCAGGGCATCTACGCCACCCAGATCGACATGCCTGAGATGGCGGCCATGCGCAATCCTAATTATAATCCCAATCTGTCTACCAGCAACCGCTATATCAGCCGGGAGAGCGACCTGAAGAATGGAATTACACTGTATACAAATTCTGCACGTGAGGCGATGCGCAACGATGATGGCACTTTGATGGAAAATCCTGATTATGATCTTGATCTGGAGACAAGCGGGAAATATTTGATTTTGAACGCTGACGGGAGTGTTAAAGAGAGAACCGAAGACGCTGACGCGGCCACTCAAGTCCCCAACGCCCTCAAGCGGACCGACGAGCGGTATAACGACGACAACCGGCTCTGGATGAGCCTCAAGCCCCTGGTGGACGAGAAGGGCCGCTATATGCGGGACGAGTACCACCAGGAGATCAAGGAGACGGTGGACCTGAGCGATGTCCAGCTGTACGGCTCCCTCCAGTCCAAGCGGGAGCTGATTACCGAGGAGGGCGAGTTTGCCAGCGAGGACGATGTCAAGTTCGACGCGGACGCCAACATCAAGCGGGGCGTGCCCTACTACCAGCACGCCCTGGACGCCCTGGCCCAGAAGTTTGCCAAGATGTACAACGAGGCAAACCAGCTGAACTTCGACCAGGTGAAGGACGCCTACCAGACCAACGCCGGGGGGAACTTTAAGGATATTCAGGATGCGGATATCCTGGGCGTGGCCGGTGCTGTAGACGGCCAGCCGCTTTCCCCTGCCTATTTTGACGGTGTCGCCCAGAAGATCAAGGACCTGGAGGCGGATACGACGTTATCCGCCAAGGATAGGGAGGACCAGATTGCGGCGCTGAAGGAGGATGCCTACAAGAATATGGAGCAGCTGCGCCTGAACGGCCAGCTGACCGAGGCGTGGAGCTTCTACAAGGGCGGCGTGATGTTCAGCAACAAGGGCGACGGCAACGACCCCACCGGGATTACGGCGGCCAACATCACCATTGCCAAAGCCTGGTCCACCGGCGCTGTGCGTACCCTCCACACCAAAGAACCCATCAGAGACGGCATAGACCACACCACTCTGAATGACAACATCTTCCACATGGTCTCCCTGATGGACCAGAAGCTGGACTACAGGGCCGGCACCACTGTGACCGACGCGAAGAACGGCGGGGAGATCTATTTCAGCGGCAGCTACCAGGAGATGCTGGCCAACATCAACCTGACCCTGGGCATGGACCAAAATACCAGTATCGGACAATACAACAGCTACACCCAGAAGGCGCTGAACCTGGAGAACGCCCGCCAGAGCGTCTCCGGTGTGGACCTGAACGACGAGGCCACCAATATGATGATGTTCCAAAAATCCTATGCCGCCGCCTGCCAGCTGATGACCACCCTGGATTCCATGCTGGATAAGCTGATTAACGGCACCATCAGATAAGGAGGTAACCTGACATGGGTTTTCGCATTACCACAAACATGATGATGAACTCCTACCGGTACAATCTGCAAAACAATACCCAAAAGCTGGCAGATTCCCGGGACATGTTCCTTACCCACCGCAACTTTAACAGCTATGCGGAGGACCCCGCTTCCGCCACCCGGGCGTTTCGCCTGCGCCGGAGCTACACCCGGACCGTCAATCAGCTGAACAATGCCAAGGACTGCTACGGCAAGTTTAATACCGCCTGGAACAACCTGGGCGAGATTATTACCAATCTGCAAAATCCCCTGGCCAAGGTGTCCTCCATCACGGGACCCAACGGCACTGCGGGCGAGAGCCGCAGCGCCCTGGCCCAGGTCCTGCGGGAGACCGCCGACTCCGTTGTCCACTCCATGAACGCCCAGCTGGGCGAGCAGTTTGTCTTTGCCGGCGTGGACGGCATGAACGTGCCCTTTACCTGGAGCGAGGACGGCACCCAGCTGTATTTCCGGGGCGTCAATGTCAATGCCGGCGACGTGGAGCTGCCGGACGCGGCAGTGCTGCAAGCTCCCGACTGGCTGGACAAGGCCAAGAATGACGGGCAGGCGGCCGGCACCTGGTCGGACAACGACGAGGCCTGGTATCAGTACTACAGCGGCAACCCGGACAGCAAAATCCCGGATTTCACCCAGCAGCCCAAGTGGGCGGAGGAGATGATGGGAAAAACGGCGGCCACCGATGAGGAGAAAGCCTGGCTCAACTACTATAAGGACCGGAACGATATGGCGAAGCTGAAGTCGATGTCCTCTGAGGAGCGGTACATCGACCTGGGCATGGGCGCCAAGGAGAACGCGCCCAACGACCCGATCCTGGGCAGCTACTTCAACGACGCCCTGGTGGGCATCAACTTCCTGGGCTACGGCCAGGACGAGTCGGACGGGTTCGGCGACCCCAAGAACTATGCCATCATGCTCAAGGAGCTGGCCGATGTCTTTGACGACTGGCGGGAGAGCGGGCAGATGTATCTGCCGCCGGAGTATCAGGACATGACCGCCGACGAGCTGAAAACGGCCATGCAGGACGAGGACGTGGAGAAGTATATCAAGGACTACCACAAGCAGCAGGAGGATAAGGCCTTCCGCATGATCGACAAGCTGAAGGCCGGTCAGGAGAAGTTTACCGAGTCCTATGTGGAGATGGACGCCCGGTCCAAGTTCCTCCAGACCACTCAGGACCGGCTTTCCACCCAGCAGCTTAACATCAACGAGCAGTTTCTGGACATTGAACAGGTGGATTTGGCCGAGGCCATCACCAACTTCTCCTGGGACATGTACTGCTACAACGCCGCGCTGAAAATCGGCAATCAGCTGCTCAGCCAGTCCCTTATCGACTACATGAATTAAAGCCGGCAGGGTTTGTGATTTTTCTCAAATTGTGTGTATGAAGGCAGGGATGCCTTGTAAGTATACTAGGAAGGGAGCGCGAATCACACAATGAAACCGTTAATTGAGATCACAACTGTTCCCATTCAAATCGAGATGAAGACGACCAATGCCAGGCTGGAGTATGCCCGGGGCACCGCGGAGATGGAGATTACCCGGGAGAAAAACGGCCTGCATATCAAGAGCCGCCCCATCAAGGTCAACATCGACACCTTCGAGGCCCGCAATTCCCTGTCCCCCACCCTGGCCCGCTATCTGGACCAGAGCGCGAAGAAGGGGCAGCAGGCCGCCTATGAGGCCACCGCCACCTATGCCCACCAGGGCCAGCTGTTGCTGGAGGCCAAGGTGGGAGAGGAGATGGTGACAAGATTTGCGGAAGACGCCATGATGAAGGATGTCAAGACCAATGTGGGCATCGATTTTCTGCCTGACCCCGGCCCGGAGATCACCTGGGACCCCGGCGAGATGAATATCCGCTATGAGATGGATAAGCTGAACATCGACTGGCGGATGAATGAGGGCAGCTTTGAATTTACCCCCGGCGACATTGAGTTTACTGTCACCCAGCGGCCCGACGTGGTCATCAAGTATCTGGGCGGCCCCATCTATGTGCCCCCCTCCTCCGACCCCAACTACGAGCCGGTGGATGTGAAGGCCTGATTGGCCGGGCCTCCGGGGCGGCCCTGAACAGGAGGAGACATGCGTTTAAAAACCAAGTATTTCGGTGAGATCGAGTGCCCGGAAGAGGAAAAACTCCATTTTCCGGACGGACTGTTTGGCTTTGAGGAGGAAAAGGAGTTTTTCCTGCTGCCCTTTGAGGGCGGCGAGGGCAGCCTGCTGTGCTTTCAGAGCGCGGTGACGCCCGGCCTGGCCTTTGTGGCGGTGAACCCCTTCTCCCTGAAGCCGGACTATGCCCCGGTGCTTGCCCCGGGCGAGCTGAAGGCTATGGAGGTGAAGCGCAGCGAGGACCTGTGCTTCTATGCCCTGTGTGTGGTGCGCAGCCCGGTGGCGGAGAGCACCGTGAACCTGCGGTGTCCGGTGGCCGTCAACGACCAGACCCGGCGGGCCATGCAGGTCATTCTGGAGGATGGCGGCTATCACATGCACCACCTTCTGTCAGAGTTCGGACGGGAGGAGGAGGGGACGCCATGCTGATTCTACAGCGCAAGGAGGGCGAATCCCTCCTCATCGGGGACGAGGTGGAGGTCACCGTCCTGGCTGTAGAGGCGGGAAGGGTGCGCCTGGCCATCCGGGCTCCGCGCAACGTTACCATCCTTCGCAGTGAGCTGAAGGGGGCCGTCCAGGCCAACCGGGAGGCGGCGGAGGAAGAGGTTTCCCCGCTGGAGCTGTTGGGTGTGCTGAAAGAAAAAAAAGAATAATTATACAGCAGACCGTATGTTTATTGACGTGCGGTCTATATTTTGTGGTTGGAGCGGCTGACAGACACTTTCCTTGCGAAAAGTAAAAAACTGCGGGCAAAAAGGCCGCAGGTTTCCCTGAAATTACCATTGCAATCGGGGGCGATATGCGGTATCCTATGAAATGCCACTGTCAGAAAACCCCTCTGCCGCAGGAAGCACAGGCGCGCAGTTTAACGAGCTGAAGTGGAAAAATGGAGAGATAATATTTGACCAACGTCTTGCAATGACGGGGAAAATGCGTTATAATCAACTGCGTGGGATTTTAGAGCGTTTAAGGGACGGATGTTAGGAGCTTATAAAAAAATCCTGATTGCCCTTGCGCATCCCTATGAATTGTGATATACTATCAAAGATTTTCTGTTATGATTTGATTGGGAAGAGGGAGGAATCTCCATGTCTAACCTGCTGTACACCAATTCGCAGCTGCTGCTGGAGCGCGCCATGAACTTTCAATGGACCAAGCAGTGCGCGATCAACGACAATATCGTCAATGCGGAGACCCCCAACTACAAGGCAAAGTACGTCACCTTTGAGGAGGCGCTGGACGCCAGTATCCGCTCCGCCCTTCACAGCTCCGACCAGCGGAAAGTCTCCTCAATGCGCTCCGCCATCAGCCGTGTGCAGCCCCAGGTCCGCGTGGCCGAGGCGGAGAGTATGCGTATGGACGACAACGGCGTCAACGTGGCCGAGCAGGAGACCGAGGCCGTCCGCAATGCCTACCAGATGGAGTACACCATAGACGCCATTACCCGCAACCTGTCTATGGTGCGCACGCTGATTCGGGGGCAGTAACAACATAGCCCGCGCCCTTCCGGCGCTTTGCAGTTAGATTTTGAAGGGAGATACTTATGGCATTTGTAAGCTCCATTGACGTAATCGGCTCCGGCTTTACCGCCCAGCAGCAGCGGCTGGACATCATTTCCGAGAACATCGTCAACATGAATACCACCCGAACGGAAAACGGCGAGGGCCCCTACCGGCGCAAGGTGGTAGTGTTTCAGGCGGACAACGGGGGCAGCCGCTTCCGGGACGTTCTGGCCCGCACCCGCAACGGGAGAGGGGGGAGCTTCGCCTCAGACGATCCGGGCGGCGTCCGGGTGGTGGAGGTGGTGGAGGACCCCTCCGACTTCAAGCTGAAGTATGACCCCGACGACCCCGACGCCAATGAGGACGGCTATGTGGAGCTGCCCAATGTGGATTTGGTGAAGGAGATTACCGACGGCATGGCGGCCAGCCAAGCTTATACCGCCAACGTGACGGCCTTTAATCTTTTGAAAAGCCTGCTCTCCAAGGGAATGGAGATCGGCAAGTAAGCGATAAGCTTTCTAGGTCAGGTCTGGTTTTTGTCCGGCGGGCATGAGGCCCAAGGGACTGAAATTTGGTCTGGCCTGGATTTGCGCTATGGGACACTGTTTTGTCGGACAATTTTTGGCAAATTTAGGAGGTTTTTACCATGGAATTTACCCCCATCAGCCCGATCCGCCCCCTGATTGAGACGGCGGAGGCCCAGCCCGCCCAAGGCGCCCGGAATGCCGGCGCATCTGCGTTCGCCATGGTCTTCCAGTCCGCCATCAACAACGTGCGCGACACCAACGCCGCCCAGATGGACCTGGAGTATAAGCTGGCTACCGGCCAGCTGGATAACCCTGCGGAGCTCACCTTGGCAGCCGCCAAGGCCGACAACGCCGCCCTGCTGCTGATGGAGCTGCGGAACAAGGCGCTGGACGTGTACAATGAAATGATGCGCATCACCCTGTAAGAGAGAATGAGATAACTGTCCGGAGGGATCCAAGTTGCAGAAATTTCAGGCGAAGCTGAAAGACCTTTGGGAGAAGGTCAAGGGCTTTTTCAAAAAACTGAATAAAAAAATGCGGATCCTGCTGGGCGTCTGCCTGGTCGTGGTCCTGGCCGCCGTGATCCTGCTGTCTCTGCGGATGAACCAAAAGGAATACACCACCCTGTTCACCGGCCTGACCGCCAGTGAGACCAGCACCGTGGTCAAATTCCTGAGCGACAACGGCGTGACGGACTACCAGATCAAAGACGACACGATTTTGGTGCCGGCGGGGCGGGAGACCCAGCTCCAGAGCGCGCTGATTATGTCGGGCAATCTGAAAGACGCCTTCCTGTACCCCTATTATACCGATAAGATTGGGGCCCTGAGCACTACCGACGAGCGGGACCAGGCACTTCTGATTTCCGCCCAGGAGCGGCTGGAGGCCATCATCCAGACCTTTGAAGGCGTTCAGGAGGCCTGGGTGACTATCAGCCCCGCGACCAAGCAGGTCTATGTCATCCAGGACAGCGCCACCCCCGCCAAGGCGTCGGTCAAGGTCACCACAGAGGGCGGCCGGATGCTGGACGACGACGTGGTCCGGGCCATCCGCTACACCGTGAGCCACAGCGTGCAGGGGCTGAACATCGAGGATATCAGCATTGAGGACCAGTACGGCAGCCCCTATTCCGATACCAGCGTCATATCCAAGAGCAATCAGGCCACTGCGCTGAAAATGCAGTATGAGGAGCAGATCAACAACAACGTCCGCAGCCAGATTTTCCAGACCCTGGGGAGGATTTACGGCGAGGACAACGTGACCGTAAGCGTGCTGTGCAGCGTGGAGGTGACCCACAAGGTCATCGACAGAAAGGACTATACCCAGCCCGCCGGCTCTGTGATCGGGGGCGGTTTGATCGTCGGCGACACCCTGTTCCAGGAGATCATTCGGGACGGCACCACTCCCACGGGCGGCACCGTGGGCACCACCACCAACTCAGACGTGGGGGGCGACAACTTCCCCACCTACCCCGATATGACCCAGAATCTGGACGGCAATGAGGAGTATGTGGGCAACGAGATCGACCGGACAGGCGTGGTAAACGAGACCAAGGAGCAGGAAGAGGTGCTGGAGGGCCGGCTCAAGGACCTGCGGGTGGTAGTGGCCGTCAACCAGAATGGCGAGAACGCCGGGGCCATGACCATCGACGCCCTGCGGGACCAGGTGGCAACCCTGGCCGGCATCGGGTCGGACGACCCCCTGTCCCGGGTCCATGTCAGCATCGTGCCCTTCCAGAGCAGGGGCGACCTGGCGCCCACCGGACCGGGCGGCATCTTCAGCATGGAGAACAGCTGGATTCTCTACGCCGCCATCGGCGGGCTGGTGCTGTTCGTCATTCTGCTGATCCTGATCCTCCTGCTGGCCAGACGGCGCAAAAAGAAGCGCCTGGCCCAGCAGCAGATTTTGGAGGAGGAGATGCTTGCGGCTCAGGCGGCCGCAGAGGCAGCCGCCATCATCGCCGCCGCTCCTCCCACCGGCGGAGCCGATATTATGGAGGTCAACACCGAGAAGAGCATGGAGCTGCGCAAGCAAGTCCGGCAGTTCGCCCAGAACAACCCGGAGATTGCGGCTCAGATGGTGCGGGCCTGGCTGAAGGGAGAGGAAAACGGTGGCTGAAACTGCGAAAATTGAGTTGTCCTACCCGCAAAAGGCAGCGGCTGTCATCGTCTCCCTGGGAGCGGATAAGGCCTCCGGCCTGTACCAGTACATGGAGCCGGAGGAGATCGAGAGCCTCACCCTGGAGGTGGCCCGGCTGGGCATGCTGGACTCGGAGCAGACCGAGGCGGTGCTCACCGAGTTCTATCAGAACTGCATGACCAGCAAGGCCGTGACCGAGGGCGGCCTGGAGTACGCCCGCACAGTGCTGGAGAAGGCCTTCGGCAATCAGACCGCCCTGGCCCTGCTGGAGAAGGTGACCAAGTCCCTGAAAAACCGGGAGTTTGCCTTCCTGGACAAGGCGGATGTCAAGGCGCTGTACTCCGCCCTCCAGAACGAGCGCCCCCAGACCATGGCCCTGGTGCTGTCTTACGTGGACCCGGACAAGGCGGCCGGCGTCATCGAGCAGCTGGAGCCCCGCCGCCAGATTCGGGTGGTGGAGGCCATCGCCACCATGGAGAGCGCCTCCCCCACCGCCATCAAGACCATCGAGGCGGAGATGGAGCGGAAGTTCTCCAGCATCATCACCAGTTCCAACGTCAAGGTGGGCGGCATCGACTACGTGGCCGGCATCATGAACAACCTGGACCGGTCCAGCGAGAAATCCATCTTCGACGGCCTGTCCGCCCACAACGCCGAGCTGGCCGACGAAATCCGCAAGCGGATGTTCGTCTTCGAGGACATCATCACCATGGACGACCGCTCTGTCCAGCGCTTCGTCCGGGACTGCGACCCCAGAGACCTGGTGCTGGCTCTGAAGACGGCCAACGCCGAGGTGTCCAACAAGCTGTTCACCAATATGTCCGCCCGTATGGCCGAGAGCATCCGGGACGACCTGGAGGTCACCACCAATGTCCGTATGAAGGACGTGGAGGACGCCCAGCAGCGTATCGTCAGCGTCATCCGGGACCTGGAGGAGAGAAACGAAATCATCATCATGAAGGGCGGAAAGGACGATATCATTGCGTAACATCCTGAAAGGGTTCCTGGAGCCCAAGGCGGAGGCCTACGTTCTGCCCGACGCCGATGAAATCCGCTTTGCGGGGGAGGAGGAGCTTGTCCCTCCGGTGGAAGAGGAGGCGCCCCCGGACCAGCCCCTGGACGTTACAGTGGGCGGCGAGGGACCGGAGGAACAGCCGGAGCCGGAGAAGCGGGAAGAGCCGAAGAAGGAGACCCCCGTCCACTACGCCCAGCTCCAGGCGGAGCTGATTCTGAACCAGGCCCGGGAGGAAGCGGAGCAAATCCTGGCCCAGGCCCGGGAACGGGCTCAGGGCGAGGTGGAGGAGATTCGCGCCGGGGCCCGGGATGAGGGATACCGGGACGGCTATGCCCAGGGCATCGCCAAGGCCATGGAGGACTCCGTCCGAGACCGGGAGGCCACTGCCGCCCGGCTGGAGAAGGAGGTCCAGACCTTCCTGGAGAAGGCCACCCTGGCCCGGGAGGAGATGCTCCTCCAGAGCCGGGACGAGCTGCTGGAGCTGTGCCTGTCCATCGCTGAGAAAGTGGTGCGGGTGAGCCTGAAGAGCAGCAGCGAGGTCATCGTCCGCATGATCCAGACCGCCACCGAGCGGATGAAGCGGCAGGAGTGGGTACATATTTACATCTCCGGCTGCGACGCCCGGCAGGTGGCCCAGATATCCCCCGCCCTGACCACCACCCTGGGAGTCCTGTCCCAGCATATCAAGGTGGTCCCCATGGGGGACGACGAGATCGGCACCTGCATCGTAGAGACCCCGGACGAGATTGCGGACGCCAGTGTGTCCACGCAGATGTCCAATATCCGGGACGTGCTCTATGAGCAGATGGGGGGCTACTGGCCCCAGTAAGAGGAGACTTAGGACGTGTTTCGAGAGCTGATTCCTGCCGTCCGCTCCGCCGAGACGGTGGGCAGGACGGGAAAAATCGAGAATATCGTGGGCATGTCCATCGAGGCCTCCGGCGGCCGGGCCGCCATCGGCGACATCTGCCGCATCTACTCCAACGAGTCGGGCGGCCAGATTCCCGCCGAGGTGGTGGGCTTCAAAAATGACCACATCCTCTTAATGCCCTATGCCAACATGAGCGGCATCTCCGCGGGCAACTTTGTCCGCAACACCGGCAAGCGGCTCACCCTTCCGGTGGGACCCTTTCTGCGGGGGCGGGTGATCAACGCCCTGGGCCAGCCCATCGACGGGCTGGAGCCCTTTCAACGGGCAGACACCTTCTCTGTGGACAGTACATATATTAACCCTATGGCGCGCCCCCCCATTCGGGAGCGGATGGAGTTCGGCGTCAAGGCTATCGACAGCCTGCTCACCATCGGCAAGGGCCAGCGTATCGGCATCTTCGCCGGGTCCGGCGTGGGCAAATCCACCCTCATGGGCATGATCGCCAAGAACGTGAAGGCGGACATCAACGTCATTGCCCTGGTGGGCGAGCGGGGCCGCGAGGTTCTGGAGTTTATGCAGAAGGACCTGGGAGAAGAGGGCATGCGCCGCTCTGTGCTGGTGGTAGCCACCAGCGACCAGCCCGCCATGCTGCGGATGAAGTGCCCCAGCGTGGCCACCAGCATCGCTGAATATTTCAGCGGCCAGGGCTACGACGTGCTGCTGATGATGGACTCCCTTACCCGTTTCGCCATGGCCCAGCGTGAGATCGGGCTGGCCATCGGGGAGCCGCCGGTGGCCAGAGGATACACCCCCTCCATGTACGCCGAGATGCCCAAGCTGCTGGAGCGCAGCGGAAACTTTGAAAAGGGTTCTATTACCGGCGTCTACACCGTATTGGTAGAGGGCGACGATACCAACGAGCCCATCGCCGACACGGTCCGGGGCATCCTGGACGGCCACATTGTCCTCTCCCGCCAGCTGGCCAACGCCAACCACTTCCCCGCCATCGACGTGGGGGCCAGCATCTCCCGTCTGATGGTGGAGATCGTCTCCCCCGAGCACCGGCAGCTGGCCGGGCAGCTCCGGGACATCATGGGCGTCTACGAGAAAAATTCTGACCTGGTGTCCATCGGCGCCTACAAGGCGGGGACCAACCCCAAGCTGGACTACGCCCTGGGCAAGATCGACGCCATCAACCAGTTCCTCATGCAGGGCGTGGACGAGGCGTTCTCCTATGAGGAGAGCCTGGACCAGCTGCGGCGTATCCTGAAATAGAGAGATTCCTGAAAAGGAGCCAAGGGGCCGATGAAAAAATTCCGTTTTTCACTGGAAACTGTTTTGGACTACAAAAACCAGGCGTTGGACGCCCTCCGGGCGGAGCATGGGGCGATTTTGGCCCAGGTCCGGGCCCAGGAAAAGGTGATTGAGGACCTGGAGGCCGAACACCGCGAGGTGGACGCCGATTTCACACGGCGCAAGCTGGAGGGGATCAACGTGCTGGACGCCATGAGCTGTGAGCAGTACCTCCGCTCCCTGGAGCGCAAGCTTCAGGAGGAGTACCGCAGGCTGGAGCGGTTACAGAAGCGTGAGGAGGAGAAGCGCTCCCAGGTGGTGGAAGCCCGAAAGGAGACGGCCACCATCGAAAAGCTGAAGGAGCACAAGCTGGAGGACTACCGCAAGGCGGAGCAGAAGGACGAGGAACAGCGCATCGAGGAGTTTGTCTCCACCACCCGCGCCATGGCGGCGCTGGGTATGTAACAGGGTGAGTTACACCGCAAGGTGTTTCTCTATATAATGGGTCACAGAAAGGAGGTGAATGCAATGAGCACGCCGCTTTCATTCTGTGACATCAGCGCAAGGTATGGGCAGATGCCCGCTCCTCAGAAGACCATTGAGGAGCAGACCGGCTGGAACCCCAAGCAACTCTTTTTGGACTACCTGCAAAAGGTCCGGGAACAGCGGGAAAAGAACGCCAAGGACGCCGAAGAGGACGCCCTGATGGCCATGATCGACGCCATGAACGCCTCGGAGGAGGATAAAGCGTCGGGCGAGACGGAGCGAACCCTGACCAATTCCCTGGCCAATGCCGGCAAGGCCATCGTGGACCAGCACACAACGGTGCGGGAGGACGGGACCAAGGAGGTGGAATGGGTAGACCCCACCACAACCTTGACCGTTCAGGCACTTCTCGCCTGCCTGGGAGACCGGTTCAATTTTGAACAGGCCGACGAGGTGGAGGAGAACAACCGCGAGGCCCAGGAGGAGCAGGAAGCCACAGAAGAACGCTTGGAAGTCACAGAAGCGCGCGACCCCGGCGAGACCAGCGACCCCACTTTAACCGGAAAGGAGGTGTAACGAGACATGAATGTGACAGACCAATGGATGCTGGAACGGATGCAGCAGATGGCCGCCAATATGGCCGCTTCCCTGCCCCAGACCAGCCAGAACGCCGATGTATCGAAGCCTGAAAAGGGCGACAGCTTCAAGGACATGATGGATAAGGCCAAGGACCAGAAGGTGGAGGCCCCCAAGAAGGACAGCACTGTAAAGAAAGATGACGCCGTCCAGAAGAAGGAGCCAGCCCAGAAAACGGAGAGTAAGGCCGTCACCAACATGAAAGACCCCCGGATCAGGGCGATGGACCCTGCCACTCAGGCGCAGATCGCGGCGGGCTTCCTGACCCCGTTGGAGACGGAAAGCGGCGATCTCCTGCTTCGGGTTGACACCATGCCCGGCGCGGTGATTATCCCCACGCTGCCCAACGGTCAGATCGACTGGAGTAAGCCCTTCGTGCTGACCAACAGCAACGGCGAGCAGTTTGAGGTTTATCTGGATCCGGAGAATTGCGATCACAAGCTTTTCCAGGTCACGGACAGCGGGAAGCAGCAAATCGACCTATTCCCCGAGCAGCCTAAGATGGATATTTTGAACGGTCTGAAGAAGCTGGACATGACGGTCATTTCCTCACAGGATACTGTGGATCAGGAAAATTCCAACGATCAGGACGACGCCAATCTGGACGCCTCGGCGATGGCCGGCAAGCCCCTGTTCCACGACGTGAAGGCCGCCCCCATCAAGGTAGGCGAGAACTTCCAGCTGGACACCCAGGAGCCCGATATGGACGACCATCTGGCCGACGCGGTCCGCTTTGCGGCCCAGCAGGGCCTGCGGCAGATCGAGATTAAGCTCAGCCCCGAGAATCTGGGCAATCTGACGGTCAAGCTGACCCAGGCGTCGGACGGCACCCTCCAGGTGGTGCTCCACGCGGCCAACGACAAGGCGGCCAATCTGCTGAACCAGCACCTGGATAACCTGAACGCGGCCCTCCAGGGCTATCACCAGAACAGCGAGGTCCGGGTGGAGGTCCAGCGCAACGACAACGGCCAGCAGGCCGAACAGCAGCAGCACCAGCAGACCAATCCCGACGGCCACAACCAGCAGCAACAGCAGCAGGAACGCCGGCAGGAGGAGCAGCACAGCGGCGACTTTGTTCAAAAGCTCCGCTTAGGGCTGTTCGGGCTGGACGACATGACTTAAACGGAGGTGAAACGATATGGCAGATTCTATTATCCAAACCGGGGTTGACCTCACGGCGCGTTACACCACCAACAGCACCAGCGGCGGCCGGGATATCTACACCAACCCTGCGGACTGGGACAAGGAACAGGCCCTTTACGAGGACAAGACCACCCTGTCCTTCACCGATATGCTGGGTCTGATGGTGGCCCAGTTCCAGAACCAGACCATGGACAACCAGGCCAGCACCACTGACATGATGAACCAGCTGGTCCAGATGAGCTCCATGCAGGCCATGACCGAGATGAGCACCCAGATTAAGGAGCTGACCCTGGCCAATGTGATGAGCTACTCCGCCTCTCTGGTGGGGAAGACGGTCACCGTGGGCCTGTACAACGAGGAGACCAAGGAGACGGAGGAGCTGGTGGGCGTGGTGCAGGGCACCGGCACCTACAACGGCCAGCAGGTCATCTATCTGGACAACGGGAAGGGCTACTTCCTGAGCGAGATTATGGCCGTAGGCACGCTGCCGCCCAAGACGGAGGGTAAGCCCGGCGAAGGGGAAGACGGCGATGGCGAAGGCAGCGGAAACGGCGAGAGTGAAGGCGTGAACGGAGCAGACAAGGACGAAGGCAAAGGCTGAGGCCGGCGGCCGGGAAGGAATCCGGCCCTAATAAGCGGACAGGAGGTCCGCGAGAAAGAAGAGGATATATCATGGCGGAACGCATCAATGCCATCCAGGGCGTGACCCAGGTGGAGAGCGTCCAGCGGGTGAGCCCGGTCAGCCGGGCGATGTCCGGACAGTTTGGCGCTCTGCTGAACCGGGAACTGAAGGTCGCAGAGCCTGCGATTTCCTTCTCCAAGCACGCCCAGAGCCGGGCGGAGGAGCGGGGCATCCAGGTGGACGATACCCTGATGGGCCAGCTGGCCGACTCAGTGGAGCGGGCCCAGGCCAAGGGTGCCACCAACATTCTGGCTTTCGACGCCACCCGGGCTTTCATCATCAACGTCCCCCACGGGCGGGTGATTACCACCATGTCCCAGGAGGAGATGGAAGAAAATATCTTCACCAATATTGACGGCGCTGTACTGCTGAAATAACAGAAAGCAGGACCTTTATGGATGCTTTGGTCCCCTGCCCGACTGACAGGGGACCGGCAGCGCCACAGAAAGGAAGTTTGCGAATCAATGACAGGCGCAATGTACGCCGCCATCGGCGGCCTGAAATCCCACATGACCAAGCTGAACGTCATCGGCAACAACGTGGCCAACGTGAACACCCACGGCTACAAGGCCCAGCGCATGACCTTTAAGGAGTCTATGTACACCACCAGCCGTTCCGGCTCCAACGGCGGCGTGACCATGGGCGGCAACAACCCCTCCCAGATCGGCTACGGCTGCTCGGTGGGCTCCATCGACCTGAACATGTCCCCCTCCACCTACGCCCCTACCGGCGTTGGCCTGGACTGTATGCTGGACGGCGAAGGGTTCTTCATGGTGGGCGACAAGCTGGAGTATGACGAGATCAACAAAGTCTGGACCGGCGGCATCACCAAGGGCTCCGAGGTGAGCCAGATGGACCTGACCCGCGTGGGCGACTTCTGGGTGGACCCCGACGGCTATATCTGCAACCGCGACAACAAGGTGGTCTACGGCTTTGCCCGGGTGCAGAACCCCGCCTATGATCCGGACGCAAAGCCTCCTCAGGATGCGACGGACAAAAAGGCGATGGACGCCTATGAGCTCGCCAAGAAGGAGACGATCATCAGCACTCACCTGGTCCCCCTGCGTGTGCCCCTGTCCGCTGCCGCGCCTACGAAGGATAATAAAGGGATTAAGGATAACGGTGAGCACGTCTGGGATGAGGGCGACCCCGTCTATCCCTTCCTGAGCGCCGCTACCGGCGGCACAAATCAGTATGGCACCCCCGGTGACTATACGGACTATGAGGCAGCGCTGAAGGCCAATCAGGATGCCTCCAAGGCGCCTGCTGCGGGCGGTACCAACACAGCCAAGCCCCAGACCCTGTACCCTGTGGCCAAGAACACCAACGAGAACGCCGTCTCCGACGTGATGCCCGTCCAGCTGAAGAACATGCAGATCGGCACCGACGGCTCCATCTACGGCGTGGCCGCCAACGGCGACACGGTCATCGTGGGCTACATCGCCGTGGCCAGCGCCGACAGCCCCGACGGCGTGACCCACATCGACGGCCCCTACTACAAGGCCATGGGCGGCGCGGGCAACCTGCGCGTCTCCACTCTGGTGGAGCTGCCCACCTCCTACCTGGGCAATCAGGTGGCGACGGAGGGCGCGAATGGCGCTGACCCCGTCACGCCCGATGCCGGCGACGCTATCCTGACCGAGAAGACCACCAAGGTCCGCAACGGCGGCCTGGAGGCCTCCAGCACCGACGTGGCCAACGAGTTCGCCGAGATGATTACCACCCAGCGCGGCTATCAGGCCAACACCCGCATCATCACCGTCACCGACTCCATGCTGGAGGAGCTGGTGAACATGAAGCGGTAAGCTGATTTTTCCGGTTGAACGCTGCGGGCCCCCTTCGCAAAGGGGGCTCCCGGCGTAAGCCGGGTGGGGGTTTTCTCCAAAGCACGAGATACCCGGAGAAAACCCTCCGCCACCGCCTTGGACGGCGGTCCCCCTCCCTTTGCGAAGGGAGGCTTACGAGAGGTTTGAACGAGGAAAGGAAGGTTTGTCATGATCCAACTGACGAAACGGAACGGAGAGCGGTTTTTAGTCAACCACACCCAAATCGAGAGCATTGAGATGATTCCCGAATCGAAGATCGTCATGATGAATCGTGACTACTTCATTGTCCGGGAATCCCCCGAGCAGATTATCAAGCGCATCGCCGAGTACACCGCCAAGGTGCAGGACGTGCGCAGGGAACTGACCATCGTAGACCGGCGCTGAGCCGCCGGTCACGGGGCATATTTGACAGGCGTCAAGCCTGAAGCGGAGGGACCGCCCCGACGCCTTTCAAATGTGCCCTGAGAGAAATAAAAAACCCCCAGCGGGGGAGAGGAGCGGACCTATGAACATTACCTATATCATCGGTACTGTAGCTGCTATCCTGGTCATGGTCGTCGGTATGATGTTCGGCGGTGAGGGCGGACTGCTTACCCCGGAACAGATCATGAACTTCTTCGACCCGGCCAGTATCTTCATCGTCATCGGGTGTACCATCTTCGTGCTGGTGGCCAGCTTCCCCATCAGCGCCCTGACCGCCATCCCCAAGCACATGGCGGTGATTATGAACGCCAAGCGGTATGACCCCATGGCCATCATCGACCGGCTGGTGGAGCTGGCCCAGGTGGCCCGGAAAAACGGCCTGCTGGCCCTGGAGGAGATGGGCAACCAGGAGCAGGACCCCTTCTTCAAGCAGTGCATCATGCTCATCGTTGACAACAACGACGCCGACCAGGCCAAAGAGATCATGATGAACGACATCGAGCAGTCGGTGGCCCGCCACGAGGACGGCGCGGGCATGTATGAGAAGGCCTCCGCCGTGGCCCCCGCCTTCGGCATGGTGGGTACGCTGGTAGGTCTGATTAACATGCTGAAGGCCATGGACGTGGAGAGCGGCGGCGGCGACCTGGGTCCCGCCATGGCTACCGCCCTGGTCACCACCCTGTACGGCTGTGTGCTGGCCCACATGATTTTCGGCCCCATCGCAACCCAGCTGCGCCGCCGGGACGAGGAGGAGACCCTGTGCAAGCTCATCATCGTGGAGGGCATCATGTCCATCCAGTCCGGCGCCAACCCCAAGTTCCTCCGGGAGAAGCTGCTCACCTTCATGGGCCAGAAGCAGCGCGCCGAGGGTGGTGGCAAGAAGGGCGGCAAGGGCGAATAAGCCCCTCCCCCTATAGAGAACTGAGGTGAAACCATGGCAAGCATCAAAAAGAAAAGCTCCGGGGGCGGCGGCGCCAACTGGATGGATACATACGGCGACATGGTTACCCTGCTGCTGTGCTTCTTCGTCCTGCTGTACTCCATCTCCACCATCGACCAGGAGAAGTGGATGGTCTTTGTAAAAAGCTTCAACCGGGACGCAGTGGACCAGATGGATGTCCCTCCGGGACCGATTGGAGACCAGGACAGTTCCAGGGGCGACGGCCTGCCTGTCCCCGACGAAAATAACGAGGTGGACGAGGCCCTGGATGAGCTGTACGACTTTCTGGTGGAGTACACGGAGAGCTCGGCCGCAGCCTCGGACAGCATCTCTGTCAGCCAGGGCGACGACTACGTCTTTATCTCCTTCGACGACGCAATCTTCTTCGACGGCAACAGTTCTTACCTGCGCAAGGAGGGAAGGGACGTGCTGGACAGCCTGATTCCCGGCATCGCCCAGGCCGGCCCCATGATCGACGAGCTGAAGGTACTGGGGCACACTGCCCAGAGCCGGAATGTCCCTAACGATGTCCCCTACGACCGGCACCTGGCCTCGGACCGCGCCACCGAGGTGGTCATATACCTCCAGGAGCATATCGACTACGGGCTGATCCATCCTGGCCGCTATTTGGCCGAGGGCTACGGTCAGTGGCGGAATGTGGCGGACAACGCCACCGCCGAGGGCAAGGCCAGAAACCGCCGTGTGGAGATCATCATCAGCGGCAAGGACCTGGAGAACGAGATGAATGACAGCTACCGGCAGTATTACACCATGACCGGCAGCGGCACCGAGTTTGCGTCAGACGGCAACGCCGTTATCAGCTATACCACCAACGGCAACTGACACCGGAGTAAGCAAGTATCTAAAATGAGGGAACAATATGGCTGAAGTCTTATCACAAAGTCAGATAGACGCCCTGCTGAACGCGGCCAGAAGCGGAGAATTGGACGTGGACAAGCCGGCGGATAAGTCTGAAGAGAAAAAATATCGTAAATATGACTTTTACAGCCCGCGCAAGTTCACCAAGGACAGGCTGAAGATGCTCAACAGCATCTTTGAGAGCTACGCCCGGGTCATCAACTCCAGGATCAACGCCCTGCTCCACGCCACCTGCGAAATCGACGTGGACAGCGTGGAGGAGCAGCGGTACTACGAGTTCTCCAACGCACTGACGGAGAGCGACGTGGTGGCCCTGGCCAAGATTGACCAGGAGCAGCTCCAGGGGGACGACCCCATCCTGGTCCACATGGACACGCCGGTGGTGCTGTCTATGCTGGACCGCATGATGGGCGGCGAGGGAGACCCGGACCCCACTGTCCCCAGCGACTACAAGCTCACCGACCTGGAGCTGAACATGTACGACGACCTGATTGCCGACCTGATTCCCATTCTGAGCGGCAGCTGGGAGAACTACATGACCCTCCACTTTGCCTATGTCCGCACTGAGGTGAACCCCACCCTGGTCCAGCTTATCGGCTATGATGAGACGGTGGTCATCGTGGGACTGAACATCAAGTTCCCCAACTGCACAGGCCGTATGAGCCTGTGCCTGCCCGGCGAGATGCTGACCAACGTCTTCAGCGAAATCAGCAAGAGTACCAGCCGCCGCTCCACCGGCGAGGATAAATCCGAGGAGATTTTTGATTCCCTGCGGGATTCCGAGCTGGAAATCGTGGCTGAGTTGGCCCGGACACGGATCCTGCTCAGCGACCTGTATCATTTGAACGTGGGCGATGTGGTGGATATCAAGCGTTCCAAGGATTCCCCGGTCTTCCTGAACATTGGAGGCCGAAGGTGGTTCGACGGAAAAATGGGCACCAGCAACAAGCAGGTCGCCGTGAAAATTGGAGAGACCTACATAAAAATGTAGGCTAAAAGGAGCGAATCTGGATGGAAGACATTATTTTTAGCCCGATGGAAATAGACGCCATCGGGGAGATCATGAACATCAGCCTGGGCTCCTCCGCCACTGCGGCCTCCAACATGCTGGACCACCGGGTGGATATCACGACCCCCAGGGTGAGCGTGGTCAACGTAGAGGATTTCACCCTTGGCAAGATTGAGCCGGCGGTAGGCGTAGAGATCAAGTATGTCTGCGGCCTGGAGGGCAGCAACATTATGCTGCTCAAGCGCAGCGATGTGCGGGCCATTACCGATATCCTGCTGATGACCGAGACCCCCGACGAGGAATTTGAGCTCAACGAACTGTCCATCAGCGCCGTGTGCGAGGTTATGAACCAGATGATGGGCTCCTCCGCCACAGCTCTGTCCGATCTGCTGGGGCGGATGGTGAACATCTCCACCCCGGAGTCCTTCGAGCTCCACGATTTGGACAAGGTGAAGGAGGAGCACTTCCCCGTCACCAGTGGCCCGGTGGTGGTGGTCCGCTTCAATCTGAAGATTGAGGGCGTGCTGGACAGCGAGTTCATGAACGTTATGTCGGTGGAGCTGGGCAAGGAGCTGATCGCCGGCTTCGGTCTCAGCGACATTGAACCGGCCCCCGCGCCCGCTCCGGCCCCCGCACCCGCGCCGGCCCCCGCCGGCGGCGCGACCATGAGCCAGGAGGAGATCGAGCGGATGATGGCCGGTGGCATTCCCGCCGCCCCTGCGCCAGCCCCGGCTCCCGCACCGGCCCAGCCGGCGCCTCCTGCGGCCCAGCCCGCCGCCCCTGCCGGCGCGGCCCAGCCCGCGACAGCGGCGGACCTTGGAGCGATGATGGCGGCCATGATGTCGGCTATGACCTCGGCCATGGCGAACAATGCTCCCGCCCAAGCGGCCCCGCCGCATGATCCCAAGATTATCAACGCCCAGCCCAACCGGATGAAAGAGCTGAGTACCGAGACCCAGCTGAACCAGGAGCAGAAGGACAATCTGGACCTGATCCTCTCCGTCTCTCTGGAGGTGGCGGTAGAGATTGGCCGGACCCGGCGGAAGATTCAGGACATCCTGTCCTTCTCCAAGGGCTCCCTGGTGGTGCTGGACAAACTGGCCGGCGACCAGGTGGACCTGCTGGTGAACGGACAGTGTGTGGCCAAGGGCGATGTGGTGGTCATTGACGACAACTTTGGCATCCGCATCACCGAGATTCTGCAAAAGCCGGATATCAACGTACTGACCCAGGGCTGAGCCCTTTTAGATAAATCAATCAACTATTTTTGAAAAGGATGGTTAACTATGGCTAAGATTCTTACGGTTGACGACGCTGCTTTTATGCGCAAGGTCATTAAGGACACTCTGAGCAAGGCTGGCTACACCGATATCTATGAGGCTGAGGACGGCGCCATGGCGGTGGAGAAGTACAACGAGCTCAAGCCCGATCTGGTGCTCATGGACATCACCATGCCCAACATGGACGGTCTGGAGGCCCTGAAGGCCATCCGCGCCGCCGACGCCAATGCCAACGTGGTCATGTGCTCCGCCATGGGCCAGGAGACCATGGTTATCGACGCGATCCGCTCCGGCGCCAAGGACTTCATCGTCAAGCCCTTCAAGCCCGAGCGCGTGCTGAAGACCGTCACCTCCATTGTAGGCGAGCCCTGATGGACCTCTGGCCCCAGGTGCTCTCCGTGGCCGGCCTGCTGGCCATTATTCTGCTGGTACTGGCAGGCGCCTACTTCTTCACCCGCTGGGCAGGGCAGAATATGGGCGGCGGGCTGTTTGCCGCCCGGGGCGGCCGAATCCAGGTGCTGGACCGGGCCGCAGTGGGCCGGGACCAGGCCCTGCTGGTGGTGAAGGCCGGACAGCGGTATCTTCTGCTGGGCAGCACGCCAACGGGGCTTACCCTGCTGGCCGAGCTGACCCGGGAGGAGGGGGAGTGCTGGGACCCGCCCATGCCCCCTGAGGGACCGGAAGCAAAACGGTCTCCGGACTTCCATGCCCTGATACAGCGGCTGAGAGAGAAAAAATAACCCAAAGTGCCGGCGAGTGGATCGAGGTGAGGAAGAATGCCAACCGAGGCGCTGATCAATGTAAACGGCGATAGCGTGCAGGCGCTGGAGATTCTGTTCCTGACCACGATCCTGATGCTCCTCCCTTCGCTGATTATCATGATGACCTCCTTTACCCGGTATGTGGTGGTCTTCTCCTTCCTGCGCACCGCCATGGGCACCCAGCAGACCCCGCCCAATATGGTGCTGGTGGGCATGGCGCTGATTCTGACCCTCTTTACCATGAGTCCCACCCTGGGGGAGATCAATGAGGAGGCCTTTATCCCCTACCAGCAGGAGGAAATCACCCAGGAGGAATTTTTCCAGCGGGCCCAGGTGCCGCTAAAGCGGTTTATGGGAAAATGTACGGAGCTGTCCAGCATGCAAATGTACTGCGACATGACGGGCACCCCCGCCCCGGAGAGTCCGGAGGAGGCGGAAAATCTGCCCCTGACGGTGGTAATCCCGGCCTTTGTCACCAGTGAGCTGAAAAAGGCATTTTCGCTGGGCTTTCTGCTGTACATCCCCTTTGTCCTGATCGATATGGTGGTGGCTTCCACCCTGATGTCCATGGGCATGGTTATGCTGCCGCCGTCCATGGTCTCCACCCCCTTTAAGCTGCTGCTGTTTATTATGCTGGACGGATGGCAGCTGCTGTTCTCCACTTTGGTGGCAGGCTATGGCTTTGGGTAAGGAGGAAACATGGATACAAATGCAATTACCCAAGTGCTGAGAGAGGGCATACTGGTGGCGATCAAGCTGAGCGGCCCCATGCTGCTGCTGAGCATGTCGGTAGGCGTGCTGGTAGCCATCTTTCAGGCCGTCACCCAGATTCATGAGCAAACCCTGGGCTTTATCCTCAAGCTGACCGTGGTGGTCCTGGTGCTCCTGATTGGGGGCGGCTGGATGATGGAGAACCTTTTGGACTATACCAGAGGGATCTTTACGCTGATGGCCACCCGCTAGGGGGAGGTGGGCTCTCGTGGATTGGAACGCGCTCACCCTCTTTCTGATGGTCACCGGCCGCATGACCGGACTGATTCTCTTCAACCCCATTTTTGGACGAAGAGGGGTTCCCAGCATGGTCAAGGCGGGCTTTATCCTGCTGCTGTCCATCAGCGTCTTTGCCATAACGCCGGTGAGGCTGGAGCTGCCCTCCAATCTGCTGGGCCTGGCAGTCACCTTTCTGATGGAGCTGTTCCTGGGCTATGCGCTGGGGCTGATTATCAATTTTTTCTTCTACATCCCGGTTATGGCGGGATCCGTCATCAGTATGCAGATGGGCCTGTCCATGGCGTCAACCTATGACCCCGCCTCGGGTATCCAGGTGACGGCAGTCTCCACGCTGTTCAATGTGCTGATGTCCCTGCTGTTTTTTGCGTCCAACGGCCACTGCACGCTGATCCGCATTTTTGCCACCACAGGGCTGGTGGTCCCCTTCGGCTCGGTGGCGCTGGGAGACGGCTTTTTCGGCGCCATGATCCAGATATTTTTGGACTGTACCCTGCTGGGCGTCAAGATGAGTATGCCGATTCTGGCCGCGGAGCTGATGGGCCAGGTGGGCATGGGCATCCTGATGAAGGCCATTCCCCAGATCAACGTGTTTGCCATCAACATCGAGCTGAAGGTGATCGTGGGACTGGTGATGCTGCTGGTTATGATAATCCCCCTCAGCGGATATCTGCTGAACGCGGAGACTGAAATGCTTCTGGCCATCCAGCGTGTGCTGCCCTTTATGTCGGGCTGAGCGAACCGGAAAACGGCTGACAAAGGGGGGATGATTCCATGGCCGGCGACTCCAAAACCGAAAAGGCGACACCAAAAAGACGGCGGGACGAACGAAAAAAAGGTAATGTCCTGATGAGTCGGGACGCCGTCGCCGTGTCCACCCTGGTCGGCAGCCTGTTTATGGTCTATGTGATGCGCGACACCTTTCTGACGCGCATGGAAGACATCTTTAAGGTCTGCTTTGGCTATATGGCATCGGGCAGCCCGAATGTACTCTCTGAGGTGCTGCCCAAGCTGATGGGAACGGCATTGCTCACCTTTGTCACCATCTGCGGCCCCTTTTTGGCGGTCACCATTGTTTTGGCGGTGGGCGTGACCTTTTACCAGACCAAGTTTCTTGTAACCACCGAACCCCTCCGGCCCAAGTTCAGCCGGCTCAACCCCCTCCAGGGCATCAAACGGCTGTTTTCTCTGCGCAGCGTGGTTGAGGTTGTAAAAAACCTGCTGAAAATTGTAATTCTCCTGGTTTTGATCTATAATTACTTCCGCAAGGTGGCCCTGACCTTCAGCAGGTTCCTGGATATGGAGCTGGGGCAGTCCTGCGCGATCCTGTTCAGCGATATTGTAACTCTGGTGATGCAGATTGCAGTGGCCTTTGTGGTGCTGGCTTTCTTTGATTACCTGTACCAGTGGTGGGACTACGAACGCCAGCTGAAAATGTCCAAACAGGAGATCAAAGAGGAGTATAAGCAGATGGAGGGCGACCCCCAGGTCAAGAGCAAGATCAAGCAGATCCAGCGGCAGCGGGCCCAGCAGCGCATGATGCAGCAGGTGCCCCAGTCCGACGTGGTCATCCGAAACCCCACCCACTTCGCCGTGGCCCTGCGCTACCGCGAGGAGGAGGACGGCGCCCCGGTGGTGCTGGCCAAGGGGATGGATGAGCTGGCTCTCCGTATTGTCAAGGTGGCCGAGGACAGCGGCGTCTCCGTTGTGGAGAACGTGCCTCTGGCCCGCGCCCTGTATGCCTCTGTGGATATTGACAGAGAAATCCCCCCCGAATTTTACGGCCCTGTGGCCGAGGTTCTGGTCTACGTCCTGAAGCTGGACAAAAAGACCCCCTGACGTTGCAAGCAAGGCCCGCCCTGCCGGGCTTTTCAATAAAGAGGAAAGGATGAAACCATGCGGCGTATTTTTCAAAACAGCATAGCGCTGATGGTGGTGGTCATCGTCCTGTTCCTGGTCATCCCCCTTCCGGAAGCGATCCTGGATATCCTGATTATTGCAAATATCTCCCTGTCCATCGTGATCCTGATGGTCACCATGACCATCTCCGACGCACTGGAGTTCTCTATTTTTCCCTCCCTGCTGCTGATTACCACCCTGTTCCGCCTGGGCCTGAACGTATCCACCACCCGGGCCATTCTGGGCTATGACGGCAGCACCGACGCCCCCGGCACGCCGGTCATCAAGACCTTCGGCCAGCTGATTACCCAGGGCAACATTGTGCTGGGCATCATTATCTTCTTCATCATTGTGCTGGTGCAGTTCATCGTCATCACCAAGGGCGCCGAGCGCGTGGCCGAGGTGGCCGCCCGCTTCACCCTGGACGCCATGCCCGGCAAGCAGATGGCTATTGACGCCGACCTGTCCTCCGGCCTGATTAACGAGCAGCAGGCCCGGATGCGCCGGGAAAAGATTCAGCGGGAGGCCGATTTCTACGGCGCCATGGACGGCGCCACCAAGATCGTCAAGGGCGACGCAACCATGTCCCTGATTATCACGGCAATCAACCTCATCGGCGGCATTATCATCGGCTCCATCAACGGCGTGGGCGACCTGGGCGTTGTGGCCCAGACCTACTCCATCGCCACCATCGGCGACGGGCTGGTGTCGCAGTTGCCCTCCGTGATGATTTCCACCGCCACCGGCATGATTGTCACCCGGTCGGTGTCTGACGGCAGCCTGAACGCCGATGTCATCAACCAATTTGCCGCCCAGCCCCGGGCCATCCTCACCGCCGGCGCTGTGCTCGTCATCTTAGGGCTGATTCCCGGAACCCCCACCCTTCCCCTGCTGCTGGTGGGCGTGGGCCTGGCCGTGGCCGGCTACCTGATGAGCGGCCGGCTGGAACGGAAAGAGGCCGCGGAACTGGTCCAGACAGAGGCACCTGCGGAGGCCGATATGACGGCCGCCCCCAGCGAGACCGACTACTACAAGGACATCAACAACGTATACGGGCTGCTCAGTGTGGACCCCATTGAGATGGAGTTTGGCTACAGCCTGATCCCCATGGTGGATGAGAGCAGCGGCGGCAAGCTCATCAGCCGCATCGTCATCTTCCGCCGCCAGTACGCCCAGGATATGGGCTTCGTTATCCCCTCCATCCGCCTCCACGACTCCTCCGCCCTGGGCACCAACCAGTATGTGGTGAAGATCAAGGGGGAGGAGGTGGCCCGGGGCGAGATTCTGGTGGACTACTACTTGGCCCTGGAGCCTGTCAACCCCGCCGGTGAGATCGACGGCATCGAGACCATCGAGCCCGCCTACGGCATCCCCTCCCGGTGGATTCTGCCGGAAAACAAGGAGATGGCGGAGATTTACGGCTACACCGTTATCGACCCCCTGTCCGTGATGCAGACCCACCTGAGCGAGGTGGTCCGCCGCCACGCCTACGAGCTGCTGGGCCGGGCGGAGGTCATTCAGCTGGTGGAGAACCTGAAGAAGAACTCCCCCGAGTTGGTGGATGAGGCCATCCCCAATGTGCTGACCTACGCCAACCTGGAGAAGATACTCCGCAATCTCTTGAAGGAGGGGGTCCCCATCCGGGACCTGGCCACCATCCTGGAGACCGCGGTGGACTCCCTGATGACCACCAAAGATATGGATATGGTGTGCGAGAACATCCGCGTGGCCCTGAGCCGCACCATCACCCGCCGGTTCTGCGAACACGGCCAGCTCCGGGTGGTTACCCTGGACGCCGAGGTGGAAAAGCGGATCATCAACTCCCTCAGCAAGAACGAGCAGGGCATCTACCTGGCCATGGGCCCCGACCTGATGCAGACCATCGTCACCCAGCTGGGCGACTACCTGAAAAAGTTCAACGATCTGTCCCAGACCCCCATCGTCCTTACCAGCCAGGTCATCCGGGTCTATCTCAGCCGGATGCTCTCCCAGTTCTATCCCAGCGTTTATGTCCTCTCCTTTAATGAGATTACCAGCGACGTGCAGATCCAGTCCCTGGGCAACATTACGCTGGATACGGCGCACGCCAGGCCCGAGCGAAAGGCGGCCGCGGTATGAGCGGGGGGACGGCTGTTTCCGGGCAGGAGAAGCTGACCTGGAGCCAGGAGGAGCTGGACGCGCTCACCACGGAGGAGCTGTTCCAGACCTATAAGCGCACCGGAAATGAGGAGCTGAAATGGCCCCTGGTCATGCGGTATGTGGGGCTGGTGAAGACCATCGCTCTCCAGGTGCGGGGGGTGTACAGCAGCTTTGCCCAGGTGGACGACATTGTCAACGAGGGGTTGCTCACCCTGGCCGGCGCGGTAGATAAGTTTGACCCGGACAAGGGCATCAAGTTTGAGACCTATGTGTCCAAGCGCATCCGGGGGGCGGTCATTGACCTGGCCCGGCGGCAGGACTGGGTGCCCCGCAGTGTGCGGCGCAAGGCCCGGGATATCGACCAGGCCAGCAGCGAGCTGTTTTCCGAGCTGGGCCGCTACCCCACCGATCAGGAGATGGCAGCGCGGCTGGGAATCAGCCAGGACCAGTATCAGGAGGACCTGGCCAACTCCTCCATGTGCAACGTGCTCTCCCTGGACGCCCTCTTTGAGGACCGGGAGCAGAACGGGGGCGCGGAGGTGCCAGACAGCGGGGCGGACAGCCGTCCGGAGGACTCCATGCTCCGCCAGGAGCTGCTGGAGACCCTGACCCGCGGCATCAGCTCCCTGAGGGAGAATGAACAGACGGTCATTTCTCTCTACTACCACAAAAACCTCAGCATGAAGGAGATTGCCCAGGTGATGGAGGTCAGCGAACCCCGGATATCCCAGCTTCACTCCCGGGCCATTCAAAAGCTGAAGCTGTATATGAATCAGTATATGACCGGCGGAAAGTAGGCCGCCGGATCGAGAGGAGTTTTGCGCTATGATGAAGGGCTTTTATAATCTGACCTCCGGGATGCTGTCCCAGGGGCGGCGGCTGGACGTGGTGGCCAACAATATGACGAATATATCCACCGCCGGCTACAAGGCCGAGCACTACACCGACCGCACCTTTGACGAGGTGATGGCAGTGCGGATCGGCAACCAGGTCAAGAACGCCTACCAGGAGCTGCCCACCTATCAGGCCCATATCCTGGCCCCGGACCACCTGTATACCGACTTTAGCCAGAGCTCCTTTGAGGAGACCAACCTGCCCCTGGATTTTGCCATCCAGGGCGAGGGCTTCTTCGCCATTCAGACGGTGGACGGCGTGGCCTACACCCGGGCGGGCAGCTTCACGCTGGACAACGAGGGATACCTGTGCCTATCTGAGCTGGGCCGGGTGCTGGATAACGAGGGTAACCAGATCCAGCTGCCCACCGACAAGCTGGAGGTGGACCAGCAGGGCAACCTCTCCACCAAGGACGGCGAGTATCTGGCCACCCTGGGTGTGTATATGTTTGAGGACAACGGTGAGCTGGAGCGCACCCCCTACGGCCTGTTTACCGGCGGCGGGGCGCAGCTCAACGAGGAGGCCACCATCCTCCACAAGTGGGTGGAGCGCTCCAACGTGAATATGGTGAAGGAAATGGTCAATATGATGACCACCCAGCGGGCCCTTCAGAGCGCCGCCCAGATGAGCAAGATCTACAACGAGGTCATCACCCGGGCTGTGGGCGATATCGGCCGGATGCAGTGATTGAAATCCTCTGTGAAGTAAAGAAAGGCGTGAGCAAGCTATGAATATGTCCTTCTACACCGGTGCTGTGGGCGCCTGGCAGCAGCAGCAGCGCATGAACGTCCAGGCCAACAACATCGCCAACGTCAACAACTACGGCTATAAGGCGGAGCGGGCCACCTTTCACCACCTGATGTACGGCAACGTGACGGGCATCGACGAGGAGCAGCTGCCCAAGGGCACAGGCACCAAGATGGTGAAGGCCAGCGTGGACTACGAGACCGGGGGCTACACCGATACCGGCCGTGTGTTCGACTTTGCCATTGTGGGAGACGGCTTCTTTGCCCTGTACAATCCGGTCACACAGGATATATCCTTTACGCGGGACGGCGCCTTTATTATGGCCCGGTACGAGGTCCCGCCTCCTGAGGACGCCGAGCCGGAGATTGACCCGGATACCGGGGAGGAGATCGAGCCCGAAAACACCGTCGAATGGCGGCTGTCCGACAACGAGGGCCGCTGTGTGCTGGACTCCATGGGCAACTTTATCATCATCGACCCGGAGGACCGGAAGGCGGACCTGGACATCGGCGTATTTGACTACCGCGTCTATGACGGCATGCTTCACGCCGACAGCGGCCGATTCTCCGCGATTGAGAAGAACGGCGACCTGTATATGGGCACCGGTACGGTGAAACGGGGCGTTTTGGAGCGCTCCAATGTGGATCTGGCCCAGGAGTTGGTCAAGGTCATTGAGTCCCAGCGGGCCTACAGCTACGCGCTGAGGATGGTGCAGACGACGGATGAGATCGAGCAGACCATTAACGGCCTGTCCAACTAATGAGAAAGAAGGGAAGCTGGGGTATGATAAAGAACTACGATCAGTTAACGTCGCTGGAGATCGATACCCTGCGGGAAATTGGCAGCATCGGCACCGGCAACGCCGCCACCGCCCTGTCACAGATGCTGGGCAAGGAGGTGCGCATCACCATGCCGGAGGTGCGCATCATGGGCTACAACGAGGCCATCGAGTGGATCGGCGGGCCGGAGGCGGTGACCGCCGGCGTGCTGGTGAAGATGAGCGGCGACATTGGCGGCATTATGCTGTCGGTGCAGAAGCTGGAGCTGGTCAACTTCATTCTGGAGACCATGCTGGGCCAGGGCATCCAGAGCTATGAGGAGCTGGAGGAGCTGCAGCAGTCCGCTCTGATTGAGATCGGCAACATCATGATCTCCGCCTTTGTAACGGCCCTGTCCGGATTGGCTGGCATTGACATCAACCTGACAGTCCCCGCCTTCGCGGTGGATATGCAGGGCGCGATTTTAACAGTGCCCATGGCCGAATACGGCGGCATGTCCGACTACCTGATGACGATTGGGGGAAATTTCGTATGCAACGGGCAGGAAATCCCCAGCCACCTGCTGCTGTCTCCCGATCTGCGTTCCCTGGATTTCCTGTTGAGAAAGCTGGGCGTTAGCGATGGCTGAGCAAAAGCTGACGGTAGGAATTGCTGACATGAAGATGCTCCAGGGGGAGGGCATCCTGGTGACTTACGCGCTGGGCTCCTGCATCGGACTGTGCTTCCATGACCCGAAGTTGCGGCTGGGAGCGCTGCTCCATATCATGCTGCCGCTGAATATGGAGGCGGGACGGGCCCACCCGCTGAAGTACGCCGACAGCGGCATCAAGGAGACGCTGCGGCAGCTGGAGGCCAAGGGGGCCTCCCGGGGCCGGCTGACGGTAAAGATCGCCGGCGGCGCCAAGATGTTTGAGGTCTCCGGCGGCGGCGGTCTGGGCAATATCGGACAGCGAAATATTGAAAGCGTCCACGCGATCCTGAAACGGGAGAATATCCGCCTTTTGGCGGAGGACGTGGGCGGGAAGGTGGCCCGGACACTGCTCTTTGACGTGGCCAGCGGCCAGGGCTGCATCCGGTCCTACGGACAAAAAGACATCATTTTTTAACCAGCGAGCGGTCCAAGGCGCCGGGCGGCGCTTATCCTAAATAGAGTGAGGAGTGTCAGAAATGGCGGAGGTACATAACAGCGGTATCCTTTTGGAGTCCGGCACCAACGAGATCGAGATCATGGAGTTTACTATTGACGGAAACCTGTACGGAATCAACGTGGCCAAGGTGCGGGAGATTGTCATGCCTACCCCGGTCAAGATGATGCCCCATGCCCACCCGGCCGTGGAGGGAATCATTAAGCCGCGGGACATTGTCATTACCGTGGTGGACCTGCCTACCTACCTGGGCGCGGCCAACCCGAAGGGCGAGAAAGACCTGTTTATCATTACCAACTTTAATAAGATGTACATTGCCTTCCGGGTGCACACGGTGGTGGGCATTAACCGCATCTCCTGGATGGACATTCACAAGCCGGACAAGACGGTGTCCGGCGGGTCCGAGGGGGTGGCCACCGGCATCGCCCAGTGCGGCAAAGACCTGGTGACCATTCTGGACTTTGAGCGCATTGTAGCCGAGATTGCCCCGGAGACCACCATCCAGGCGGACGAGATTGAACAGATGGGCCCCCGGACCCGCAGCGAGGAGCCAATCTGGATTGCGGAGGACTCCATCCTCCTGTCCAAGATGATTGGGGACTGCCTGCACAAGGCGGGGTACGCCAACCTGAAAATGTTCCCCAATGGCCGGGAGCTGTGGGAGGCGCTGAACGCCCTGCCTGAGGAAGGCAGGATGTTTGACCAGGTTGCGCTGATTATCACCGATATTGAGATGCCCCAGATGGACGGCCACCGGCTGACCAAGCTGGTGAAGAGCACCCCGCGCTTCCAGGATATCCCGCTGATTATCTTCTCCTCCCTTATCAGCGAGGAGATGCGGATCAAGGGTCGCCAGTTGGGCGCCGACGAGCAGATGAGCAAGCCGGAGATCGGCCACCTGGTGGACGTGATGGACCATCTTCTGGAAGAAAAAAGAACTGCGAAATAAAGAAAAAGCCCGCCGGCGGCGGGCTTTTTCTTATTCCTGTCGATTGTGGTGCGGGTGGTCCATAACGGTTTTACAGGCCCGGGTAAGCTGGGCAAAGATGGTGGAGTTGTACCGCCCCTCATAGACGGTAAGCATGGGAATGCGGTCCAGCTTGGACAGCACCACATACTTGGGAACCAGATTGGTGAGGGTGAGGGCCTTGACATCAGCGGCGCACTGCTTGCAGGTGCAGAGCCCAAACTTTTTGATATAGGCGGGGGCCTTCTCCTCCACCAGCACCTGCATAATGTTTGTATAGGAGACCTCGTCCTCCTCAGGAGGCTGGGGCTTGGGAGCAGGTTTTGGAGCCTCCGGTGCGGGGGCGGGCTTCGGGGGTTCGGAGGGAGTACCGGCACCGGCCAGCAGTTTTTCGATGTCCTCCTGGCTCATCTTGCCGCCGGGTGCGGGTGCAGGTGCAGGCGCGGGCTCCGGGGATTCGGC
>CATKXO010000033.1 GCA_949840775.1 uncultured bacterium
AATCGCAGATTTGTTGCATACCGCGGTTTCAACAGATGGATAATTTTCATAATTATATGGGAAAACACCGCGTAAAAGCCTTTGTGTCTATAGGGAGGATAAAATATGAAAAAAAGAAATTTTGTAATCAGTCTGCTGCTATGTACGGTACTGATATTGGCAAGCTGTGGTGGAAAAACCGGAACCCAGCCGTCCTCTTCCGCCAACGGAGGCGGAACAGAGCGTAAGAACGAATATACCATTGCCGGGGGACCTCAAGGAGGCAACTGGTACGGGTTGGCCGGCCAGCTTGTTTCTGAACTGAAGAGCGCCATGACCAATTACGATTTTGCCGTTATGCCCGGCGGCGGTATTGGGAATATATCCCTTACGCAAAATGGTGATGCGGATATTTCCACCACAGTGGCCCACTTGTACCGAGCTGCCACGGAGGGCAAAGCTCCTTATGATGACGGCACAGAATTTGATCAGCTGACCGCTCTGGCCAATATTGGGACAAGCGACTCCTGCATGATTATTGTTAGGGAAGATATTCCCTTTGATTCATTCCAAGAGTTGGTTGAGGCTAAATATCCTGTTAAACTGGTAACAACGCTTCAAAGCAGTACTCCCTACCTGGGTGCCGTTCGAATTTTGGATGAGTATGGCGTCTCGCTGGAAACCTTGACATCGTGGGGTGGAAGTTTGCAGTATTTGGATTACAGCGACGGATGTCAACTCATTTCAGACGGGCACGCGGACGGTATCATCGCGCCTGAGGTCGCCGCGATTGTAGAGTTGGCAACCTCTACCCCAATGAAAATTCTTCCTTTGGACGAAAAAGTGATTGACAATCTGGTCGAAAAATACGGTTACAGCAAGAACTTTGTGGAAGCGGGCACTTACAGCTATTATAACGGGGAGTTCTGGTCCATTGGTGAACCCAATATTTTGCTCTGCCGCAAAGACCTACCAGACGATATTGCTTACAAGGTATGTCAGTTGATTAGCGATAAGCCCGACATTATCCGTGGCTGGGGAACTACGCACGCTTCCTTCGATCCGGACCATGCGCATGAGGATGTAGGCGGCGATCTTCATCCAGGTGCTGTTAAATTCTATACAGAGCGTGGGAATCTCAGCTGACAAGCCAGTTTGATTTACGGCCGGCATTCCCCTCATGCCGGCCGTAAATTGGCTTCCAACCTATTGCGGAGAGAAAGGAGCGTTTTATGCAGGAGCAGGATATATTGGAGGTCAAATATCGTGACAATCTTGTGATTACAATTATTTCAGTGGCATATGCCCTGTTCTTCTTATATACTGGTTTTTTTGGCCTGTTTGAGGCGCCCATACAGCGCTCTGTTCATCTGATTTTTGCTGTTGTGCTGGGGCTGCTTTACTACAAGCCTCATGCAAAACTGGATAAAACAGTGTTTACCATACTGGATGTTACCCTAGCGGCCGTAGCTGTGGCGGCGTTTGGATTCTTTGTAGTAAATAAGGATTTGATGAATAGTTGGATGATGTTTATCTCCAACTATACAGATCAAATGTTCCTTATATGTGTTGTATGTCTCCTTCTGCTTTTGGAGGTTGGGCGCCGTTCTACAGGGATTGCGCTGCCCATTGTAGCGATTGTGGTAATAGCATATGCCTATGGCGGCGGCTATCTCAGCGGAGTGTTTCATCACAGGGGTTTCTCTATGCGTCGAATTATGGAGTTTACATTTTGCGGATTTAACGGCGTATTCGGTTTACCCATATCAATGTGTTCTACGCTGATAGTCATTTTCATTATCTTTGGATGCGTCTATGAGGAAGCCGGAGGCGGACAATACTTGATGGATTTGGGGAAATTTTTGGCTGGCCGCTCCAGAGGAGGCCCCGCCAAAATTGCGGTAATTACCAGCAGTTTATTTGGCGCCATATCGGGCAGCGCAGTGGCAAATGTCTATGCCACAGGATCTTTCAGCATCCCCATGATGAAAAAATTGGGCTACCGTCCGGAATTTGCGGGTGCCGTAGAGGCCACCGCCAGCACCGGAGGCCAACTGGCTCCGCCTGTTATGGGTGCTGCGGCCTTTGTCATGGCAGAGTATATCGGCGTTCCATATGTGGAGATTATGATTGCAGCTTTGGTTCCGGCCCTTCTGTACTACCTTTCCTTGTTCCTCCAGGTGGATTTTGAATCGGCGCTGTATGGTATGAAGGGGTTAGACAAAGAAGATATCCCATCATGGGAGAGTATTTGGAAGCGAAGCTATTTTCTGCTCCCCTTGATTTTTCTTGTAGCACTGCTTCTGAAAGGGTTCAGCGCTCCGCTGGCAGGTTCTTATGCGGTTTTATCCGTTATGATTGTAAGCTGCTTTTCTAGGGAGTCTTGGCTTACTCCACAAAAACTAATACGATCCTTTTCACTAGCTGGCAAGCGGACGGTAATGATAGCGTCTTCCTGTGCTATTTCAGGTATTATAATTGGTGTTGTAGCTTACACTGGTCTGGGACTCAATTTTGTAGGGAGTGTCGCTGCTCTGGGAAATGGCAGCGTCTGGGTCGCGCCAGTGTTGGTGGCGTTGGCCTGCATCGTTTTAGGTATGGGAGTACCAACAACGGTTGCTTATATTGTAGTTGCTGCTGTGGCTGTGCCCGCACTGAAGGAGTTGGGATTTCACACTTTATCATGCCACATGTTTGCTTTCTATTTCGCTTTGGTTTCTATGATTACACCTCCAGTGGCTCCAGCGTCTCTCGCCGCGTCAGAAATTGCCGGAACGAGATTTATGAAAACAGGATTTGAGGCCGCGAAGCTAGGCATTATTACCTTTATCATTCCATTTATGTTTTTGTTTGCTCCAGAACTTCTAATGGTCGGCTCCCCTCAGGACATTGTTTTGGCAATTACTACCTCCTTGGTTGGAGTGACTGCATTCGCCGCCGGACTAAAGGGCTGGTTTTTGATTAAATTACCCAGGATTATCCGCTTACTGTTAATTATCTCCGGTATAAGTATGATACAGCCAGGGCTCACCACTGATTTGGTGGGCTTGGGAATGATTGGCGCTATTGGAGTATGGATTATCTTAAAACGGTTTAGGAAAAAGTCATGTTGATTCTTCAATTAAAGATTTTGCAATCTCCAGTCCTAACCTTATGTAACTTGGTAAATGGCGGCAAAGCCTTGATTTTCAGGCGTTTCCGCCATTTGCCGTTTGGGAGAGTTCTTTGCACATCTCAGCGTATCCCGGCATGACTTTGCACAGAGGGTCAGTTTAGGGGGTACGGGTTTGATCAGGCCAATGCTGACCGCCAGGGCCTGGTTGATGCCACGGATATGTTTCTCGTCCAGCCTGCCGATGTAGCCAGACAGCCGCAGTGATTATGGCAATGGAACATACCCATTTTCTATTCTCCTCTATGTTTCACAAACACTCAGGAACGGCCTCTTTTTTGGTGCTGGGCTGCGAAAATATTCTGTGCGATCTGCTCTACTTTCCATATCACATTTGGTTGTCAAAATTGAGCAGTTACACCGATTTAAATAGCTTGTCCCGTGTCCTTACGGCACCACACCCCACGTGGTGGAGCCCAAATATCCCGGCGCAGTAGAGCGCTATGTCAATATGGGGGACTGCTACGACAAGGAGGCCCTGTGGCCGCTGCGCCAGCAGATCATGGAGTGCATGTCCGGCTACAAGGGCTGTTACCAGCGGGCCTACCGCTGTCTCGGGGCGGCGGCGGAGATCATGGAAGACCAGCGTTCAGCGCTGCTCACCGACGCGCTGTCTCAAAAGCTGGCCAAGCGGGCCCGGGGCATCCTGACCCGGGAGGTCCCCCGGCGGAAAGGGGAGCTGCCCGGCCGGGTCAAGCTGCGCTTCCTGGGGGCGGTCACTCACCTGGGCAGTCTGTGCCTGTATGATACCGCCCTGGCCCAGTGCCAGCGCGTCTACGCTCTGACAGACCCCTGCGGCCTGGCCCACGAGCTGCTGGTCCACCTTCTGGCCGGTCTGACCGCAAACGGCTATGACGTGGTGGCCTGTCCCGACCCCATGGCACCCGACCGGCTGGCCCACCTGCTGGCCCCCCAGCTCGGGCTGGCCTTCCTGACTGCCGGCGACGGCCAGGCTGTCCCCGGAACTCCCTGCCGCACCATCCGCCTGAACACCGCCGTTGACAGCGAGGTCCTGCGCCACAGCCGCCCCCGCCTCCGCTTCGTCAAAAAGGTATCTGCCGCCCTGATGGAGGAGGCTGTATCCTCTCTGGCTCTGGCCAAGGCCATGCACGACGACCTGGAGGCCATCTACAACCCACACGTGGACTTTGCCCTGGTAGAGAAGACTGCCCTGGATATCTGGGACGAGATTCTCACCTTTTAAGTCCCGGCTTCCGCCGCCTGTGATTTCCGCCGCGCCGTAAATCCCGCTGGGACCCTGGAACAGAAAAGACCTGGAGCGAAATGCCGCTCCAGGTTTTTCTGTTCTTATTCCGCCAGCAGCCGCAGGGCCTCCAGATAGCCCTCCAGCCCGCGGCCCTTGACGGTAGCCTTGCAGGCGGCCCGAATGTAGGACACCCGGCGGTAGTCCTCCCGGCTGTCCGGGTCGGAGATGTGCACCTCCACCGTGGGGATGGACACCGCCTTCACCGCGTCCAGCAGGGCCACGCTGGTATGGGTGTAGGCCCCCGGATTGATGATGATGCCGTCCGTCTTGTCAAAGTAAGCCTGCTGGATGGCGTCCACCAGGGCCCCCTCGTGGTTGGACTGGAAAAAGCTCACCTGAACCCCCAGCCTGTCCGCCTCAGCCTGAATCATGGCTTTCAGGTCCTCGTAGGTGGCTTTTCCATAGATTTCCGGCTGACGAATGCCCAAAAAGTTCAGATTTGGGCCGTTAATCACCAGAATGTTCACAAAAATCCCTCCAAATCAGCGCGGCGGTCTCGTCCAGCGGCACGCTGTTGTCGATCACTGCGTCGGCGGCAGCCTGATACAGGGGCTTCCGCACCCGGTACATCTCCTCTAAACTTCCCTTCTGAGACAGGGGCCTGCCCTCTTTCGGCAGCAGGGACAGGTCCCGGCGCAGGAAGTACACCCGCCCGGTGCGGCGCATGGCGGTCCGATTTTCCTTCTGGAGCACCGCCCCGCCTCCGGTGGCGATGATCTGCCCGCCCTGGGCACAGACATCGTCCAACACCATGCTCTCCAAATGCCGGAAGGTCTCCTCCCCCTCCTGCCTGAAAATCTCCGGGATAGAGGTACCTGCGGCGTCAACGATTCTTTCATCCAAATCGACAAAAGGCTTGCCGGACAGCCGGGCCAGCTCCCGGCCTACGGTAGTCTTGCCGCAGCCGGGCATCCCCGCCAGGACGATGTTGGTCCGGTCCTGCCAGAGTTCGGCAAAGATGCGCTCCGTCTCGCTGTCTGGGACGGTCCGGTCAGAGAACAGCTCCTCCGCCCGCACCGCCTGCCGGACCAGCATGGGCAGTCCGCCGGAGCGGCGCAGGCCCAGCTCCCCGGCCTGAAGGAGCAGATTGGTACGGCCCGGATTGTAGATCACATCCACCACCGACTCCAGCCCGGGGAACCGCGCCAAATCCACAGGCCGGCCGTCCATATTGGGCCACATACCTACGGGGGTGGTGTTGATTAGCACTTCGGCATCTGCGTGGCGGTCCAGGTTTTCGTAGTTGTCCGGGCCGGAGCGGGAGATCACCACAATCTCCCTGGCCCCCTCCCGGGCGGCGGCGGCACGGGCTGTAAGAGAGGCCCCGCCGCTGCCCAGAATCAGCGCTTTTTTCCCCGCCAGAGAGATGTCCGCCCGGCGGAGCATGTAGAGAAAGCCGTCGATGTCGGTGTTGTAGCCGCAGAGCTTCCCCTCCCGGCGGACCAGGGTGTTGACGCTGCCGATAGCCTTCGCGCCCTCGTCGATTGCATCGCAGTACTTCATCACCTCCCGCTTGTAGGGGATGGTGACGTTCAGCCCGCCGATATTCTCCTGCCGGAGGAAGTCCCCCAGCTGATCGGGCTCCAGCTCAATCAGGCGGTAGTCCTCACAGCCCAGGTCCCGGTGGATGGGGACGGACCAACTGTGGCCCAGCTTCCGCCCCAGCAGGCCGTAAATCTTCTCTCCCATGGCTCACACTTCCGCGTAGTTGCCCAAAAGCTGGAACTGGGCACAGCTGCGCTCCATCTCCTTCAGCATAGCCAGCACGCCGGGGGCCTTTACTGAGGTCTCCAGCTCCAGGAAGAAGATAAACTCAAAGTCGCTCCCCGCCACCGGGCAGGACTCCAGCTTGGTCATATTGATATCCATAGCGGCCAGCTTGGAGATGATCTCATACAGGGCGCCGGGCCGGTTCTCAAAGGCCACAATCAGGCTGATCCGGTTGGCGCCGGCGTAGATCACCGGGTCTTTGGTGACGCAGATGAACCGGGTGTAGTTGTTGTCGCTGTCCTGGATGGAGCCGTTGACGCACTCCAGGCCGTACAGGGCGGCGCAGGGGTGGGAGGAGATGGCGGCGGCGTGGCGGTTTCCGCTCTCGGCCACCAGCTTGGCGGCCATGGCGGTGTTGGCGCAGGGGACCACCTTCACATCCTTCAGCCCGCCCAGGAACCGGGAGCACTGGCCGATGGCCTGCTCATGGGAGTAAATTTCGGTGATCTCCTCCTGCTTCACCCCGGGCAGGGCCAGCAGCTCGTGGCGGATACACAGCCGGGTGGACCGGACCACGGACAGGTCGTGCTCCTGAAGCAGCTGGTACACCTTGCGCACCGAGCCGTTGGAGCTGTTTTCAATGGGCAGCACGCCGAATTTGCACAGCCCGGACTCCACGGCGGACACCACCGCGTCGAAGCTCTTCACATAGACGATGTTCCCCCTGGGGAGCAGCCGGTCACAGGCCACCTGGGAGTTGCCCCCCTCCACCCCCTGGCAGGCCACCATGCCCGTCTGGGGGAAGACCTCGCTGTTGGAGGCCAGAGCGGCCTTGACCCGCTCCTCCACCTTTGTGGGGGCGGAGATCAGCTCCGCCTGACGGGACCGGGCCAGCTCGAAGAGGGTGGAGTACAGGTGGTAGGCGTACCGCTCCTTGTCCCCGGCCTTCTCGGTGACCTTGGCCAGAATCTCCCGCTCCCGGGTCCGGTTCAGGATGGGCAGGTTGTGCTGATTTTTGTAGTCGGCCACCTCCTCGCTCAGGGCCATGCGCTTGAGGAAGAGGTCCAGCAGCTGGTCGTCTACCGCGTCGATCCTGGCGCGAATCTCAGAAAGTTCCATGATTTCCCTCCAATAGTAAGTCTAAGAGTACACAGGCGGTTACCGCCTCCACCACCGGGACGGCCCGGTGGGCGATGCAGGGGTCGTGGCGGCCGTGAATCTCCAGGTCCGCGTTCTCCATGGCGGACAGGCTGACCGTTTTCTGCGGCTTGCCGATGGACGGCGTGGGCTTGACGGCCACCCGCAGCGTGATGGGCATCCCCGTGGTAATGCCGCCTAAAATCCCGCCGGCGTGGTTGGTAGTGGTGACAATCCTGCCATTCTCCACGGCAAAAGCGTCGTTGTTTTGGGAACCGTGGAGACAGGGGGCAACGAATCCCTCGCCGAACTCCACCCCTTTTACAGCGGGTATCCCGAAGAGCGCCGCCGCCAGCCGGTTCTCCACCCCGTCGAACACGGGGTCGCCCAGCCCGGCGGGCAGGCCGATGGCGGAGCACTCCACAATGCCCCCCACCGAGTCCAGCTCCTTTTTGGCCCGCTCGATCAGCTTTTGCATGAGCTCACCGTTCTTATCGTTCAGCACCGGGAAGGGCTTGGTGGCAACGGCCTCAAAGAGCTCGGGGGTAGGACAGTCCGGAAGGGGCGCGTCCAGATAGTTCCCCACCGAATACAGGTGGGCCCCCACATAGACCCCCCGCCGGGCCAGAATCTGCTTGGCGATCCCCCCGGCGATGCACAGGGGGGCGGTGAGCCGCCCGGAGAAGTGCCCCCCTCCCCGCATGTCAGCCTGGCCCTTCCACTTCACCCAGGCGGTGTAGTCGGCGTGGCCGGGCCGGGGCTTGTCGGCCAGCTCCGTGTAGTCCTGGGAGTGCTGGTCGCTGTTGCGGATCATGGCACACAGGGGCGCGCCGCAGGTCTTGCCGTCCAGCAGGCCGGAGAGAATTTCCGGCACATCTCCCTCGTTTCGTGCGGTGGACAGAGCGTTTTTCCCCGGCCTGCGCCGGTCCAGAAACCGCTGGAGCTCCTCCAGGTCGATGGCCTCCCCGGCAGGCAGACCGTCGATGTTGACCCCGATGGCCGTCCCGTGGGACTGGCCGAAGACGGACACCTTTAATATTTTTCCAAACTCAGAGGACATCCAGCTTCCCTCCTAACATACGGTAGTCATCCCAGAAATTGGGGTAGGATTTTTTCACGCACTCCGCCCCCAGCAGGGTAACGGGCGCTTTACACCGGGTGGCGGCTACGGCGGCCATCATGGCGATGCGGTGGTCGTTATGGCAGTCCACCGTCACGCCCCCCGCCAGGCCGTCCCGGCCCGTAATCCTGAGGAAATCCGGGCCCTCCTCCACCTGAGCCCCCAGAGCGTTGAACACCTGGGTTACAGAGGCCAACCGGTCGCTCTCCTTTATCCGCAGCCGGGCGGCGTTGGTCAGCCGGGTAATTTCTCCTCCCCGAAGAGCCGCCATTACCGCCAAGGGCGGTACTAAATCAGGCCAATCGGAGACATCCAGCTCCACCTCTCCCGCCCCTTGCAGCTTGAGGAAGCAGGGAACGATTTCCATATCTCCCTGGGTGGAGAAGGCGTTCAGCCCCTCAAGCTCCACCGGGCTCCCCAGGGCAATGGCAGCATACCAGAACGCCGCCTGAGACCAGTCAGCCTCCACCGTGAGGTTACAGGGCCGGTATTCCTGTCTGCCGGGGACGGCAAAACCGTCTTCCAGCACCTCGACCCGAACGCCGAACTTGTCCAGCACATCCAGAGTCATGTCCACATAGCCCCGGCTCTCCAGGGGGGAGGTAAGGATAATTTGGCTGTCCCCGTCCAGTAGGGGCAGAGCGTAAAGCAGGCCGGTGACAAACTGGCTGGACACATTGCCGGGCAAGCGGTACTCCCCCGGTTTCAGCTCCCCCCGGAGGGTGAGCGTCCTGTTCTTCTGCTCATAGGAGACGCCTTTCTCGTCGAAGATGTCGAAATAGGGCTGCTGGGGCCGCTCCATCAGCCGGCCATGGCCGGTGAAGATACCGCCTCCCCGGAGGGCCAGGGCGATCGGGATGAGAAATCGAAGGGTGGAGCCCGATTCCCCGCAGTCCAGCAGGGGCAGACCGTCCCCCGCCAATTTCAGGGCGGCGGCACAGCGTTGGGTAGCCTCGATATCCTCAGACGAGGCCAGATTGGAGATGGTCCCGCCTCCCGCTAGCAGCTGGGCCAAGATGGCCCGGTGGGCCTGGGACTTGCTGGGGGGCGGGGTGACGGTCCCCTCCAGGGGGCCGGGGATGATGCGGATGTTCATTCCAGCGCCCACCCCGCTTCGATGACCGATTGCAGCTGGATCACAGGGATGGTTTTCAGCTCGCAGTGTCCGATCTTACTGGGCACCACAATGGTGATGTTATTCCCCGCCCGCTTCTTGTCAGACAGGGCGGCTTTCGCTAAGGCCTCGGGAGGGTACTCTGTAGAAGAGGGCAGTCCCAGGCTTTCCACGGCGCTCTCAATGCGGTCCGCTTCCCATGTCTGCTTCGCCCCGTCTGTCAGCCACCCCAGGTTTTCCGTGGCTCGGGTCATGATGGCCAGCCCCGCCGCCACCGCGTGACCGTGGGGGATGGTAAAGCCGCTGCACTTCTCAATGGCGTGGCCGATGGTGTGGCCCAGGTTGAGGAGCTTCCGCTCCCCCTGCTCCTTCTCGTCCCGCTCCACTACGCCGGCCTTGTAGGCCACACAATGGGCAACGATCTCCTCCAGCATAGAGTCCCTCAGCCCGCCCTCCATTTTGGCGAACAGCCGCTCATCACTCAGTACAGCCGTCTTGAGCGCCTCGGCGGCCCCGTCGGCAAAGACGTGGCGGGGCAAGGTCTTGAGGCAGTCCGTATCACAGATGACGGCGGCGGGCTGGAGAAAGGCCCCGGCCAGGTTTTTCCCGGCGGACAGGTCGATGGCCGTCTTGCCCCCCACGGAGGAGTCCACCGCCGCCAGCAGAGTGGTGGGCAGCTGGACATACTTCACCCCCCGCAGGTACAGGGCGGCGGCCAGCCCCACCATGTCCCCGGTGACGCCGCCCCCCAACGCGGCCACGCAGCCGGTACGGGTGAGCTGCTCCTCCGCCAGGAACTCCAGAATGTTGGACAGGGTGTGGAAGTTTTTGCTCCCCTCCCCGGCGGGGAAGACATAGGTGCTGACCTTGTATCCCGCCTCCAAAAGGGAGTTTTTTACCGTCTCCAGGTACAGGGGGGCCACATTGCTTTCGGTCACCACCGCCATGTGGCACAGGGGAACTGCCTCCTTCAGCCGGGGGCCGCACTCCGCCAGCAGACCGGGGCCGATGGTCACGTCGTACTCCGGATTGGTGCGGACATGGATGGTTTGGATGGACATATTTGGACGCTCCTTTTCTGATTTTGTGGGCCCGCCGCCCTCGGCGGGCCATGGGAGGGGCCAGGAGGTTTTGAAAGATGACCCGCCCAGGGGGGGCCACATGTTTTAATTCCCCCCCGCGCTGGCCTTCAGCTCCCGGCCCTCTTTGAGGAGGTCGTGGAGCCGCCCGGCGTCCCGTTCCTCCAGGGCGGAGCGGTACTCCTCCAGGTGGCCGATGAGGACCTCCAGCTCGTGGGTGAGGTAGTCCGCGTCGTCCAGAAACAGCTCAGTCCACATGTCCTCGTCCAGCCGGGCCACCCGGGTCATATCCTGAAAGCTCCCCGCCGAGAACCCCCGCCGTCGCTGGGCCTCGGGGGATTTGACGTAGGCGCTGGACACGATGTGGGCCAGCTGGGAGGTAAAGGCGATGATCCGGTCGTGCTCCTCCGGCTGGGAGAAGGTGAGCTTGGCAAAGCCCACATCCAGGAAGAAGGTCTGGAGGGTTTCCAGCAGCTTCATGTCCGTCCGCTTGTCCGGGGTGAGGATCATAGAGGCCCCCGCGTACAGGTCGTCGGTGGAGGCGGTAAAGCCCCCCCGCTCCCTTCCGGCCATAGGGTGGCCGCCGATGTAGGCAAAGCCCCGCTCCGCGGCGATGGGGGCAATCTGCTCCACCACCACCCGCTTCACCCCGCACAGGTCCACCAGGATGGCAGACCTGCTGATTTCGGCCGCGTGGGCCCTCACCCAGTCCACCGCCGCCTGGGGACGGATGGCTGCCAGCACCAGATCGCACTGAGGGAGGGTCTCCCCGTTAAGCGGGCCGTCGATGGCCCCGCACATCCGGGCCAGCATCATGGTCTCCTGGTCCAGGTCGACGCCGTAGACGGTGTGGCCGGTGCGGTTTTTGATGCTCTTGGCCATGGACCCCCCGATCAGACCCAGGCCGACGATTCCCACTTTCATGCTTCCATCCCCCTGATCGTGGCGTGGAGGGCCAGCAGCTTCCTGGCCAGAGGATCGAAAGCCTCTGGCTTGAGGGACTGGGGACCGTCGCACAGGGCGTGGGCGGGGTCGTTGTGGACCTCAATTTGAAGCCCGTCCGCCCCGGTGGCCACCGCCCCCATGGCCAGGGGCTCCACCAGCCAGTATTTTCCGGTGGCGTGGCTGGGATCCACGATGATGGGCAGGTGGGTCAGCTTGCGCAGAACAGGGATGGCCGCCAGGTCCAGGGTGTTGCGGGTGTAGCTCTCAAAGGTGCGAATCCCCCGCTCGCAGAGGATTACCTTCTCGTTGCCCCCGGCCATGACGTACTCGGCGCTCATCAGCCACTCCTCATAGGTGGCGGACATGCCCCGCTTGATCATTACCGGCTTGTCCTGGTGGCCCACCGCCTTGAGCAGGTCGAAATTCTGCATGTTCCGGGCGCCGATCTGGATCACGTCCACATCCTTGAACAGAGGCAGGTGGGTCACGTCCATCAGCTCAGTGACGATGGGCAGGCCGGTCTCCGCCCGGGCGGCCTTCAGATACTCCAGGCCGGTCTCCCCCAGCCCCTGGAAGGCGTAGGGGGAGGTGCGGGGCTTGAAGGCCCCGCCCCGGAGCATGGTGGCTCCGCTGGCCTTTACCGCCCTGGCAATGGCCACCACCTGGTCCTCGCTCTCCACCGAGCAGGGCCCGGCCATGATGGTCAGGTTCCCCCCGCCGATCTGGGTATTGCCTACCTGGATGACGGTGTCCTCCGGGTGGAATTTCCGGTTGGCGTTCTTATAGGGCTCCTGGACCCGCTTCACGTCCTCCACGATGTCCAGGGCGGCGATGAGGTCGATGTCCAGCTTGGAGGTGTCCCCCACCAGGCCCAGGACGGTGTTGGCCTCGCCAATGCTGGTGTGGATGGTGATGCCCTTCTCCTGGAGCCAGGAGATCAGGCTGTCCAGCTGATTGGGATTGTGGTCGTGCTTTAAAATGACTATCATAGCGGTGTCCTCCTAAATTATTCCAGTTTACCGTACAAAAAACCCGCGGCCGGTTCGGCCGCGGGTCGTCATGTACAAGATGGCTTCTGCCAAACCAAGCTCACATGCCCGCTCTTTCAGCCAAACCGAAACAAGCCTTACCCCAAAAGTAGGTAAAGCCGTAAGTAAAGCTAAAATAGCGGTATTCAGCACTGCAAGTCTGTCTGGTCATGTGTCAGTCCCTCTTTGCTTGTGGGTTATAAGAAGCATACCACTTTGCTCAGGAAAAGTGAATTGTAAATTTCTACAAATTATCCGTCCTGTTCTCAGGATATTTGTGCTTTCAGCCGGCCTCTCACGCATATTTTTCCCTCTGGCGGAATAGATTGGCAGGGACGGTATGAGAGAGGAGCTTTTGCTGATGCACCTGTATGAGCTTTTTATGATCGCGGTCAGCCTGTCCATGGACGCTTTCGCCGTCTCCATCTGCAAGGGGCTGTCCGCCGGCCGCCCCCGGCCAGAGCACTATTTGAGCTGCGGCGGCTGGTTCGGCAGCTTTCAGGCCCTGATGCCCCTTTTAGGCTGGCTGCTGGGGATGCGGTTTCAGCACTTCATCGTCTCGGTGGACCACTGGGTTGCCTTTATCCTGCTGGGGATGATCGGCCTCAACATGATAAAGGAGGCCCGGAGCGGCGGAGCAGAGGAGCTGGGCACCTCCTTCTCCCCCCGGTCCATGCTCCCCCTGGCGGTGGCCACCTCTGTAGACGCTCTGGCGGTGGGGATCACCTTCGCTTTCCTCCAGGTGGAGATTCTTCCCGCCGTCCTGCTCATCGGCGCGACCACCTTCACCCTGTCTGCCGCCGGCGTAAGGGTGGGCTCGGTCTTTGGAGGGCGGTTCAAAAGCAAAGCCGAGCTGCTGGGAGGGCTGATTCTCATGGGGATCGGGACAAAAATTTTGCTGGAGCATACACTGCTGGCCTGAACAGTTGCTTTTTTCCATAAAATGTGCTATGCTGTAACTGCACGATTTTGTGTATCGT
This sequence comes from uncultured bacterium, assembly GCA_949840775.1. GTDB lineage: Bacteria > Bacillota > Clostridia > Oscillospirales > Oscillospiraceae > Lawsonibacter. Next base: position 13,532 of record CATKXO010000033.1, read on the forward strand.
GGAAAGGGAAAGGAGAAAAGTATGAAAAAATCGGATAATCTGCCCCTGAAGCTGCTCATCGGCATCGTCGTCGGCATCGTGGCCGGCCTGTTCCTGCCGGAGAGCGCCATGACCGTGGTGGTCACCCTGAAGTATGTGCTCAACCAGGTCATCATGTTCTGCGTGCCCCTCATCGTCATCGGCTTCATCGCCCCCTCCATCACCAAGATGGGCTCCAACGCCACCCGGATGCTGATGGTGGCCATCGTCATCGCCTACGTCAGCACTGTGCTGGCCACCCTCATGTCCATGGTGGCGGGCTATGTTCTGGTGCCCCACCTGCCCATCGCCACCAGCATGGAGGACCTGAAAAAGCTGCCCGACGTGGCCTTCCAGCTGGACATCCCCCAGATCATGCCCGTGATGAGCGCCCTGGTGTTCTCCGTTCTGGTGGGTCTGGCCGCCGTGTGGACCAAGGCGAAAACCGTGATTGCCGTACTGGATGAGTTCCAGGAGATCGTGCTGACCGTGGTAAAAAAGGTGGTCATCCCCATTCTGCCCTTCTTTATCGCCCTCACCTTCTGCGGCCTGAGCTACGACGGCACCATCACCAAGCAGTTCCCCGTCTTCCTGCTGGCCATTGTCATTGTCATGGCGGGCCACTACATCTGGATGGCCGTCCTCTACGGCTTCGCCGGGGCCTACTCCGGCCGCAGCGCCATTGACGTGGTCAAGTACTACGGCCCCGCCTACCTCACCGCCGTGGGCACCATGTCCTCCGCCGCCACCCTGGCCGTGGCCCTGGACTGCGCCCGGAAGAGCCCCTCCCTCCGCCCCGACATGGTGGAGTTCGGCATCCCCCTGTTTGCCAACATCCATCTGTGCGGCTCCGCCCTGACTGAGACCTTCTTTGTGATGATCGTGTCCAAGGTCCTGTACGGCAAGCTGCCCGGCGTGGGCTCCATGATTCTGTTTATCCTGCTGCTGGGTATCTTTGCCATCGGCGCCCCCGGCGTCCCCGGCGGCACAGTGATGGCCTCCCTGGGCCTGATCGTAGGCGTGCTGGGCTTTTCCGGCGACGGCACCGCCTTGATGCTGGCCATCTTCGCCCTCCAGGACAGCTTCGGCACCGCCTGCAATGTCACCGGCGACGGCGCCCTTACCCTGATCCTCACCGGCTACGCCGAGAAGCACAACATCAAAGCGGCATAAGACGGCAAAAAACGGCCCGGAGCAGTGAATGAACTGCTCCGGGCCGTTTTTTTACTCCCCGTCTGCCGGGAACTCTTCGTCAATGCTGGGACTGACCTCAGAGGGCTGCACCACATAGGGCCGCTCCGGGGCGGCCAGCATCCTGCTGCTGCCGTCCAGCCGGCCGTTCTCCACCACCAGAGAGCAGGTGGACACGTCGCCGTGGATGCTGCCGGTGCGCTCCAGGCACAGGTTGTCCCGGGCGGTGATGCTGCCCTGGACCTCGCCGGCCACCCGGACCGAGTCGGCGGTGATGGGCCCCTGGACCACGCCGGTGGTGGTCACGGTAACCGAGCCCTTCAGCTTAATCTCGCCCTCCAGCCGGCCCTCAATCTGGACCATGCCCTCGCCCTCGATGGTGCCGGTAAAGGTCACCCCTTTGGCAATCACAGTATTGTCCTGAGGCTTGGGCAGGGGGGGCAGGGAGTCGAACGCATCCTCAAAGGTCTCTTCCTCAAAGGAAGGAGTACCCATCGGCTCAGGTCTGGTCTGTCCTCCGAAAAAACCCATAATCAATCGCTCCTTACGTCATTTCATTTTATCGCGCCCTATGCCTGCCAAGGCCCGGCGCGCAGAGACTAAGAGGATTATAGCAAACTTCTCCCCCCGGCGCAAGGGTAAAAACGCTGAAATAGCGGACCGCACAAAGCAAACCGTCCCAGGGATAAAAAGGAATGACAAATGGGAAAAAAAGTGTATAATGGAGGCAGCACTATTTTTAACAAGGAGGATCGAACCATGCCGAAACCCGCTCCGTCCCCCACCGAGGGCGCGGCCCAGGTAGCCCTTCCCCGCACCATCCACCTGGTCCCCCTGGACCACATCGCCGGCTTCGATGTCCGGCCCGGCTTCTACGAGATCAACGGCGCCACCGCCATCCCCGGCGGCGTCAACTTCACGGTCCACTCCCACGGGGCCGTCTCCATTGAGCTGCTCCTGTTCCACCGGGAGCAGGACGAGCCCTTCGCCGTCATCCCCTTCCCCCAGCACTACCGCATCGGCAACGTCTACTCTATGATCGTCTTCAAGCTGAACATCGAGGAGTTTGAATACGCCTACCGGGTGGACGGCCCCTACGACCCCAAGAAGGGCCTGATCTTCGACCGCACCAAATACCTTCTGGACCCCTACGCCAAGGCGGTCACCGGCCAGAGCCAGTGGGGGTCCAAGGCCCCCTTCGGCCAGCACTACAAGGCCCGGGTGGTGAAGGATGACTTCGACTGGGCGGATATGCCCCAGCCCCTCATCCCTATGGAGGACCTGGTGATCTACGAACTCCACGTCCGGGGCTTTACCAAGGACCCCTCCTCCGGCGTGGCCCACCCCGGCACCTTCGCCGGCATCATGGAGAAGCTGGACTATCTGGAGGACCTGGGGGTCAACGCCATTGAGCTGATGCCCATCTTCGAGTTTGACGAGATGCAGGACTACCGGGAGGTGGACGGGAATGTCCTGTACAACTACTGGGGCTACAGCACCGTCAGCTTCTTCGCCCCCAACACCAGTTACACCGCCTCCACCGAGTACAACCGGGAGGGCAATGAGCTGAAAAAGCTCATCCAGGCCTGCAACCAGCGGGGGATTGAGGTCTATCTGGACGTGGTCTTCAACCACACCGCCGAGGGCAATGAAAAGGGCCCCTTCTTCTCCTTCAAGGGCTTCGACAACAACATCTATTACCTGCTCACCCCCGACGGCCAGTACTACAACTTCTCCGGCTGCGGCAATACCATGAACTGCAACCACCCCATTGTCCGGCAGATGATTCTGGACTGCCTGCGCTACTGGGTGACCACCTACCGGGTGGACGGCTTCCGCTTCGACCTGGCCTCCATCCTGGGCCGCAGTGAGGACGGCTCCCCTATGGGGGCCCCGCCCCTGCTCCAATCCCTGGCCTTTGACCCCATCCTGGGCAACGTAAAGCTCATTGCCGAGGCCTGGGACGCCGGCGGGCTGTATCAGGTGGGGGCCTTCCCCTCCTGGAACCGCTGGGCGGAGTGGAACGGCCGTTACCGGGACGACATCCGCCGCCACCTCAAGGGGGACGGGGGCCTTGCCCAGGGCGCCGCCCTGCGGATTGCCGGCTCTCAGGACATGTACGCCGCCCAGGGCCGGACCAACGCATCGGTGAACTTTATCACCTGCCACGACGGCTTTACCCTGTGGGACCTGTACTGCTACAATGAAAAACACAATCTGGCCAACGGCTGGAACAACACCGACGGAGCCAACGACAACAACTGCTGGAACTGCGGCACAGAGGGAGAGACGGACGACCCCGCCGTCAACGAGCTGCGTCGGCGGATGTGCCGCAACGCCTTCGCGCTGCTGATGTGTTCCAGGGGCACCCCCATGTTCCTGGCCGGGGACGAGTTCTGCAACACCCAGTTCGGCAACAACAACGCTTACTGTCAGGATAACATCATCTCCTGGCTGGACTGGAGCCGGCTGGAGGAGAACCGGGACATGTTCGGCTTCTTCCGGTTCATGATCCGCTTCCGCAAGCAGTGGCAGGTGCTCCGCACCGAGACCGGCGGAGGCTCCTGCGGCTTTCCCGATGTCAGCTTCCACGGAACCGCGCCCTGGCGGGACAGGCCCTTCGACGGCCACGACCGCTACATCGGCGTGATGTTCTCCGGCTGGGAGCGGGATACCGGGCCCCAGGTGGTCTATGTGGCCTCCAACGCCTGGTGGGAGGACCTGACCGTCACTCTGCCCCAGCTGCCCGCCTCCATGTACTGGGTCAGGGCGGTGGACACCTGGACGGCGGAACAGTCCGAAAGCCCTGTCAACGGCACGCAGACCGTCGTCAGAGGGCGGAGCGTGGCAGTATTCGTGGCAAGATAGTGAATGGGGCGGCCTCCGGCCGCCCCGTTTCAATCTATTTACCCCTATCAACCTTGTTCCACCGGGATGGTCTCGTCCAGCAGCGTGAGGCAGGCCAGCTCCTCCAGGTCCACCGGCTCCTCAAACCGCCAGGTGTTGTAGGCCTCCCAGACCGGCTCACCGGAGCCGGTGCCAAAGGCCCGGTTGGAGTAGCGCCCGGAACCGGGCTCGGCGGCCACGGTGGAGCCGTCCTTTCTCACGGCATACAGCGGGACGCGGGAAAATCCCCCCTGGTCGGCGCTGGTTATGGTGACGGACAGCGGGGAGACGGTCACCTGCTGCACCTGCCGGCCGGCCAGCTCGCCGGCCCAGTCCAGGGTGACGGAGCGGTGGTGCTCCAGCTGAAACTCGGCGGACCACTCCCCCTCCAGCTCTGTGCCCGGCCGGGTGCAGGTCCCGTAGACCCGGGCCTGACCGGCCCGGAGCAGCTCCAAATCCTCCGGTACGATCAGGGGGTAGAGGATATCCATTCCCCCCGGCACCAGAGTGGCCTGGAAGGTGTACTTCTCGCCGTCGTCCTTCCCCTCCAGGAGCAGGTCGCTGTAGAGCAGGCTCTCTCCCGACTCGTTCAGCGCCGCACCGATTCCCTCCGAAAAGCCCAGGCGGATGTGGAAACAGCCATCGCCGGCAAAGCCCATGGAGGACACCCACATCTCCTCTGTGCCCTCAAGGGGCATGGGGTTCTGTTCCGGGGCCAGCACCACACGCCGGTCGGGGAGGACGGCGTCGGTATACGGGGAGTTGGAGATGCTGTCAGGCCGGAAGACGACCCGGTCCCCCTCTCCCACGGGCAGGCTGTCCAGCGTCCGTCCGGTGACGCCGGCACAGGAGACGCTTGCGTACACCTGCATCTCCCGGGTAGTCATCCCGGTGAGGGACAGCCGCGCCCCCTGGCCCGGCTCCTCCTCTGCGTACCGGACGCTGGTAGAGAACAGGGCGGTCCTGGTCTCCGGGTCGTAGGACAGCAGCTTGAAGCTGCTGGCAGGGGCGGTGGTGACCCGGACCCACGGCCCATCCTCCTCCCACGCCTTGGGGATGGCGTCGGCTTTCAGCTGGCCGCGCAGGTTCAGGTACTCGTTCAGCCGGTCCCCCTCCACGTCCCGCACAGAGAGGTAGAACCGGGCCTCCAGGTCGTCGGACAGGGCGCTGAGTACCCGGACCTCAATGCCCTGGTCCCGGCACACCGCTCCGTCAATGGTCTGGGCATAGGGGGCGAAGAGCCCCAGCTGCTCCAGAAGTCCCTCCCACACGGCGGGGACTGCGGCGGCGGCCGCCGCCGTGATGGTCAGAACGGCGCACACCAGAATGGCCGCCGCCCGTCTGCTCAACCGCTTCGTCTGTTTCATCTCGGTTCCTCCTTCTATCATGTCATAGAGCCGGTCCAGCTCCTCCTGCCGGGGACCCAGCCGCTCCAGCTCATGCCTGTATCTGTCCCGCATGTTTCTCCTCCTCCAGCTTTGCCCGCAGCAGTTTTCTGGCCCGGAAGAGCCGGGATTTTACCGTCCCCTCGCTCTTCCCCATGATTTTGGCAATCTCCGCCACGGAATAGTCCTCGTAGTAATACAGGTGAATGGGAATCCGGTAGCGGGCGGGCAGGGCCAGCACCGCCTCGGTGACGCTCCCCGTCCCCGTCTCCTCCGGTGCGGGCAGGTTGTCCTCCAGAGGCTCCTCCCGCCTCCGCCAGGGCAGGCGGAACAGGTCGCTGGCACAGTTGGAGGCCACCCGCAGAAGCCACGCTTTGGCGTGCTCCTCGCTCTCAAAGACCGGCCCGGCCTTCATCAAGCGGAGAAATACCTCCTGCATCACGTCCTCCGCATCTGTCCTGCTGCCTGTCCGGGCGTAGGCCAGGCGGTACACAGCCGGGGCGTACCGCCGCGCCAGCGCCCCGGGATCGTTCCATGTGCGCTCCATGCTCTCCCCCCTTCACCTGATTATACGGGATTTCCCCTGCTTTGGTTGCGTTTTGACAAAAAAATTTTGCGGCGGTGACCGAAAGACGGTCGCCGCCGCTTTGTCTCTGTTAAAAGGATTTCAGCAGGCACAGAATCAGCCCGTAGATCACACTGGCACTGATGCCGAAGACCAGCACCGGACCGGCCACGGTGAACAGCTTGGCCGCCGTTCCGGTAATCAACCCCTCGCTCTTGAACTCCAGGGCCGGGGACACCATGGCGTTGGCAAAGCCGGTGATGGGCACCAGAGTGCCCGCCCCCGCCCGCTTGGCCAGCTTGTCGAACAGCCCCAGCCCGGTGAGCAGGGCAGCAGCCAAAATCAGGGTGACGGAGGTGGCCGTCCCCGCCTGCTCCTTGTCCAGGCCGTAGCTCTGAAACAGGTTGGTCAGCCCCTGGCCGGCGGTACAGATGGCACCCCCCACCAAAAAGGCCCAGACGATATTTTTTCCCATGGGCGACGGCCTGGACTTCTCATTGACCAGCTTGCCGTAGTCCTGATTGGTCATGCTCATCGTTTTCTCTCCTTCCGTTTTCTTAGCGTTTCCCCGGATGAAAAAAATATGCGGCGAAACATCGTATGAAACAGCCTGTCTGCGCATAAATTGTACCGGAAGGAGTGAGAGCGTTGTTCTATCCCAAACGACAGCTGACAGTCACCTGGATTGCCGCCCTGCTGGCAGGATGTGTCCTCCATTTTTTGTATCAGTGGTGGCCTAATGCTGTCACCGCCCTGTTTTCCCCGGTGAATGAGAGCCTGTGGGAGCACGTGAAGCTGATATTCTGGCCCTTCCTGGGGGCCGCCCTGGTCCTCAACCGGGGGCGTCCCGGCGGGACACGCCCCTGGCTGCTGGTGCTGCCCCTGATGTGCGCCCTGATACTGGCTCTGGGCTGGGTCTATCACGTCATGCTGGGCGGCGAGGCCATGTGGGTGGATATCGCCATCTACATTCTGGTGATGACCCTGGGATTCTGGCTGGCCACCCGGTTTTCCGGGCCTTTCAAAGGTATCAAATGGCTGCTGCCCATTGCCGCCGCCATCGCCCTGGCCCTGCTCATCGGCTGGTTCACCCTCTATCCCCCGGAGGGCCTGCTGTTCCGCGACCTGGCCGCTGTGGGCTCCTGGCTGCCCCTGCCCTGCTGAAAACAGTTGTCTCCTCCCGCTCCTTCTGCTATACTGAAAGGAGAGGGAGGGGATTTTTTGGTTATCTACAGCGCATCGGGCCTCACCGCCCGCGCCCAGGCCCGGGACCTGCTGGCCCTAGCGGCCGAGGAGACCTGGGGGCTGTCCCCTCTGCCCGGAACTGCCCGGCAGGAGAGGGGCAAGCCCTATTTTCCAGAGCACCAGGACCTCCACTTCAACCTGAGCCACAGCGGGAAACTGGCCCTGTGCGCCCTGGACGGCGCTCCGGTGGGGGTGGACATCCAGATTGTACGGGAGTGGCGCCCCTCCCTGCCCCAGCGGGTGTGCTCACCGGAGGAGCTGGCCTGGCTGGAAAAACAGCCCGATTTGTGGCCCGCCTTCACACTGCTGTGGACCCTGAAGGAAGCCAGTGTCAAGGAGAGCGGCCGGGGGCTGGCTCCGTCCGTCCGGGACATCCGGGTCCCCCTGCCGGGAGCGGGGCCCGTCCTCTTTGACGGGCTGTGGTTTGGCACCTGGACCGGTCCGGGCTGGGCGGCGGCGGTGTGCGGGCACTCGAGGCCCCCGGAAAAATTTTTGAAAAAAGTGCTTGACATTCCCACTGTGTAAGGGTTTATCCTGAATTTCGGAACCGGTTCCCACAACAAAACGCCCCCAATATCTGCGTTCCCGTCCCGCAGGGGCGGGAACATAGTGGAAAAGAACGATCCAAATGAATTGGGGAACAAATTCAGGAGGAATGTCATGCTGACCATCGGTGATTTTTCCCGGCTGAGCCGGGTCACCCCCCGGATGCTCCGCCACTACGACGCCCTGGGCCTGCTCCGCCCGGAGGCGGTGGGGGAAAACGGTTACCGCTACTACCGGCAGGAACAGCTGTCCGACCTGGTAAAAATCCAGTGGCTCAAGGGCTACGGCTTTTCCCTGGGGGAGATCGGGACGCTGCTGGGGCTGGAGGAGGACCAGCTGCTCCCCCGCCTGCGGCAGCGGCGGCTGGACCTCTGCCGGGAACTGAACCGGCAGCAGGAAATCATCCACCAGATTGAGGCAGACATCCTCCGTATGGAGGGAACAACATTTATGGAAAAGCAGTATCATGTGGTTTTGATTCAGGACCCGGAACAGAAGGTCTTCTCCATCCGGGAGACCATCGGCGTGGACCAGTACCACGACTTCTTTGCGCGGCTGTACCGGGAGGCGGGGGCCTGCGGACTAAAACAGGCGGGACCCATACAGATGCTCTACCACGACGAGGAGTTCAGCCATGAACACTCCGACGTGGAGGCCCAGATGGTGGTGGCCCAGGACGGCCCCGACGTGAAAATCAAGCCCGCCTGTCTCTGCGCGGCGGTCCGGCACAAGGGGCCCTATGAGAATCTGCACCTGGCCTATGACGCCCTGTGCGCCTGGCTGGGGGAACACACCGAATACCGGATGTGCGGCCCCGCCATGGACCGCTACTTCGGCGACCCGGACAACACGCCTGTTGACCAGCTGGAGACCGGGGTGCTCTTTCCGGTGGAGAAGGTATAAACGAAGGGACGGCCTTTCAGCCGTCCCTTTTGTCAATGCTTCTGGAAAAAGGCCACCGCAATGGCGCCGGGGCCCACGTGGGTGCCGATGGTGCCCCCCACGGTGCCGATGGGCAGGTGGTCGGCGTGGTCCGTCCACAGGGCGGCGCTGTCAGCGATGTACTTTTGCAGCAGGCCGCCGTCCAGCCCGGCGTAGCCCAGGCGGTAGGGCCGGGAGAAGTCCACTCCGCCGGTCTTCTCGATCTCCTGGACCAGCAGGTTGTTGCCGTTTTTGGACCCCCGGGCCTTGCCCAGCACCACCACCTCGCCCTTCTGGACGGCCACCACCGGCTTGATGGCCAGCAACCCGCCCACCAGGGCCACGGAGGCAGACACCCGGCCGCCACGCTTCAGGTACTCCAGGGTGTCCAGCAGGGCCACCAGGCGGATGTCCTGTTTCTCCTCCTCCAGCTTCGCGGCGATGGCGGCGGCCTCCAGCCCCTGGTCCAGCAGCTCCAGGGCCCGCTCCACCAGGATCAGCTCTCCGATGGTGGCGTTGGCGCTGTCCACCACAAAGACCTGGCCGGGGAACTCCTCTGCGGCGATGCAGGCGCTCTGCCAGGTGCCGGACAGCTTGGCGGACAGCACCACGGCCACCACGCTCTCCCCGGCCTCCACCGCCTGACGGAAAGCCTCCTCAAACCGGGCGGGCGGAATCTGGCTGGTGACAGGCAGGTCCTCCCCCTCTATCAGCTTCTCATAGAACTGGTGGTGGGTCAGGTTCACGCCGTCCTGATAGGTCTCCCCGCCAAAGGTCACGTCCATAGGCAGGACGGTCACCTCGGGCCGGTGGGGAGGCAGCAGGTCGCTGGCGGAATCGGTCATGATTCTAATCTTCATGTTAAATCCTCATTTCTTGCCCCGGTTTTCCCGGGATCGGTTGATTGTACCACGGTTCCCGCCGGAATACAAGGGAAAAAATGACAAGGCAGGCGGTGAGGGCATCGGCGGCGGACTGACAGGGCCACAGGGCCTCCCGGCCCAGGAGGAGGGGCAGGACCAGCAGCAGCACCGGGGGCAGCGCCACACTGCGCAGCAGGGAAAAGCACAGCGCCCGCCCGGTCTGGCGGGTGGCCTGCCACCAGGAGATCATCAGAATGTTGAAGCCGGTGAGGAAAAAGCCGCAGAAGTAGGGGATGGACTTCTCTGCGGCAAAGGCCACCAGCACCGGGTCCTCCGGGGCGAAGAGGAGGAAAAACTGCCTGGAGGAGAAGAAGATCAGCAGGCAGCTCACCAGCCCCACCCCCAGGAACACCTTGGCGGAGAACCGGCGCATGGCCAGCCCCCGGTCCCGCTCCCCAGTGGCCATAAAGCGGCTGAACACCGGCTGGAGCCCCTCCGCCATCCCCAGGAACAGGGTCAGGAGGATGAGCATCAGGTAGCCGATGACCAGGTAGGCGGCCAGGCCCAGCTCCCCGTAGCCGCACCGGGCAATGGCCAGGTTGTACAGGAAGGTGACGATGCCGATGGAGAACTCCATCATAAAGGAGGGCACGCCGCACACCAGAATACTTCTGCCGTCGGACAGCCTGGGGCGAAAGGGGGCGAAGTACAGCGCCCCCCGCCGCCTCAAAAAGTGGGGCAGGAGGATGAGCACGCTGAAGATGGGCCCCAGAGCGGTGGCCAGGGCGGCCCCCCGGATGCCCATATCCAGGGGGTACATAAAGACGTAGTCCAGCAGGATATTGGACCCCGCCCCCAGCACCATGGCGGTCATGGCCAGCCTGGGCCGGCCGTCGTTCCGGGCCATGCCCCCCAGCAGAAAGCTGAACAGCTGAAAGGGGGCAAAGGTGACGATAAACCACAGGTAGGCACAGGCCATTTCCAGCACCTCCGGGGTGGCCCCCAGCAGCCGGGCCAGGGGGTGCAGAAACAGGTTGCCCAGCAGGGCCACCAGCAGCCCCGCCCCGCCCAGCATCCAGGCGGCGGTGTTGAACAGCCTGCGGGCCCCCGCCCGGTCTCCCGCCCCCAGGCGGACAGCGATGAGCACCCCCGCCCCCGACCCGGCGGCGATGGCCACGGAGATGAGCACCTCAATCAGGGGCACCGCCACCGCGGCGGCGGCCATGGCCTCCCGGCCCAGCCGGTTGCCGATAAAGACGCCGTCCACAATGGTGTACACCGAGTTGAACAGCAGGCCGACCACCTGGGGGACGGCAAAGCGGAAAAACAATGTGCGGGGTGTGCCCTCGTACATAGCAAAAAACCTCCCAAGCAAAAAAATAAAACGCCCCCGTCCGCTCCTTCTACGGCCTATGGAGCGGCAAAGACGTTAACCAGGTTACCCGGCGGTAACATATGAAGTTGAGGGTATTGTAGCAGAGGGGGAAAGAAATGTCAAGCCCCGTCCCCAAAAGGGACGGGGCCGTGAATCAGCGGGCCATTTTTGTAACCAGCTTCTGGAAGGAGCGGGGCGTGACATAGTCCTCCACCACCACGTGGGCCTTCTGGCCAATCAGGGCAAACAGCCCCAGCAGGGAACGGGCGTCCAGCATGATATCGCCGGCGCTGAGCCAGACCTCATAGGGAGTCTCGCAGGCCAGCCGGTTGATTTTTTCCACCTGAGCCTCGTCCCGGATTTCAATTTCTCTATACATTGCAAAGACCTCCTTGCATAAAACTCGGTTGTTGACAGCTTCCTTCAACCGCCGGTCTCAGCGGTTTCCCGTATTGTAGCAGGACGGACCCGCCCGCGTCAACGTTTGTTTTTGTCGAAAGTGTCTATTTATCGATTCCGTTTTTATGCAATATATACAATTTTTGGCCCCAGACACGATTTTTACGAAAACATCTGTCTCCTGTACGGCGACACCTCCTTCACCGGGGACCGTTTCCACAAAAAACGGAGGAAAATGTTTTTTCGTTCTTCGCTTTTGCCATTGACACCCTATTTTTCCGGGGCTATAATACAAAACTAGCAGCCGATACAATAAATATTATAAAAAATCCACTTAGAAAGGGGCTCTTCTCATGAGCAATTCCCGCGTCTATAATTTTGCCGCCGGCCCCTCCGTCCTTCCGCTGTCCGTTCTGGAGCGCGCCGGGGCGGAGATCACCAATTATCGGGGATCCGGCATGTCCGTGATGGAGATGAGCCACCGGTCCAAGGCGTTCATGGATATATTCCAGGAGACCCAGGACAAGCTGCGCCGGCTGATGAACGTCCCGGAGGACTACCACATCCTCTTCCTCCAGACCGGAGCCTCCGGTCAGTTCTCCATGATCCCCCTGAACCTGATCGGGGAGACGGGCAGGGCCAACTACGCCGTCACCGGCAACTTCTCCGGTCTGGCCGCCAAGGAGGCCAAAAAGTACGGGCGGATCACCCTGGCCTGTGACACCGGTGACCGGAATCACAGCTACATCCCCCGGCAAGAGGAGCTGACGCTGGACAAGGAGGCCGGTTACTTCTACTACTGCGCCAACAACACCATTTTCGGCACCGAGTGGGACTACGTCCCGGAGACCGGCGACGTGCCCCTGGTGTGCGATATGTCCTCCGACATCCTGTCTATGCCGGTGGATGTGTCCAAATTCGGCATCATCTACGCCGGGGCCCAGAAGAACATGGCCCCCGCCGGGCTGACGGTGGTCATCATCAGGGACGGCCTCCAGGGCCATGAGCTGCCCTACACCCCCCTGATGATGAACTACAAGACCATGATTGACAAGGACTCCATGTATAACACGCCCCCCTGCTGGTGCATCTACATGCTGGGCCTCACCCTAGACTGGGTGGCCGAAAACGGCGGGGCCGCAGGCATGGAGGCGCTGAAATGGCAGCGGGCCAATATGCTCTACGACACCCTGGAAAACTCCCGCCTGTTCCGCCTCCACGCCGAGAAGGGCTCCCGCTCCGGGATGAACGTCACGTTCCGCACCGGGGACGAGGCGCTGGACGCCAAGTTTGTCAGGGAGGCCACGGAGGCCGGGTTTGTCAACCTGAAGGGCCACCGGCTCACCGGCGGAATGCGGGCCTCCATCTACAACGCCATGCCCGTGGAGGGCGTGGAAAAGCTGTGCGATTTCATCCGGAGCTTTGACAAGAACAACTGAGAAAGAAGACGGCATCTATGTTCCGTAAGAATCATCTGCATCTCCTGGTCACCACCGCCCTGTTTGCTGCGGCCATTACGGTGATGACCGCCTATATGCTCCACATTCCCATCCCCACCGGGGGCTACATCCACCTGGGGGACGCCCTGATTTACCTGGCCGCCTGCCTGCTCCCCGCCCCCTATGCGGCGGCGGCCGCCGCCATCGGCGCGGGGCTGGCCGACCTGCTCACCGCCCCCATGTGGGTGCTGCCCACCCTGGCCATCAAGGCGGTGGTGGTGCTGTTCTTCACCAGCAAAACGGAGCGCATCCTCTGCCGCCGCAACTGCGCCGCCATTGTCATCGCCGGGCTGTTCTCCCCCGCCGCCTACGCTCTGGCCGGCTGCGCCATGGCCGGGACCATGGCCGCCTTTGTTCCCCAGTTTCTGGGCACCCTGGTCCAGGGCATTGGCAGCGGCGCCCTGTTTCTCGTCATCGCCCCCGCGCTGGATGGGGTCCACCTTAAAGAGCGGGTAGGCGCATAAGCTCCCTGTAAAGTGAAAGCGCCGCCTGAAACAGGTGCTCCCCTTCAATGCTGCCCTGACCGGCCACACTGTCGATTAACAGACGCAATTCCCACTGCCGCTCCTTGTCCAGATAAGCCTCTACTTTCACCCGCTGCTGCTCAATGCTCTGGAGCGTCTCCTGATACTCCTCATCCACAGCCAAGCTGCCCAGACGCTTCCTGCACACAAATTCGTACAGGCATTTTGTCAGGTCGTCCATGGTGATTCCTCCCTTCAGACACCCGATTGGGTGTGTTTCTGTTCTTATTATAATACACCTATTTGGGTGTGTCAAGGGGGTTAGGATAAAAATGCTGATACTGGCTGAGCGGCTTTCTCTTCTCCGCAAAGAACGAGATATGACGCAAAAAGAGGTAAGTCAGGAGCTGGGCATCTCATTAAACTCCTACCAACGTTACGAAACCGACGAGCGGGAGCCGACTGCCCCCATTCTTGTTCAAATGGCAAAGTTCTACAACGTCTCGCTGGACTATCTGGTGGGGCTGACGGACGAGCGAAGATAAAAAGGCCCCCTTCGCAAAGGGGGCTCCCGGCGAAGCCGGGTGGGGGTTTTCCTAACAAAACAGATGCGTCTCGACAGGGGAAAACCCTCCGTCACCGGCTTTCAGCCGGCGCCACCTCCCTTTGCGAAGGGAGGCTTTGCGCTCCCCTTTTGGGAATATTACACTGATCCGAGGTAATTTCTATGTACCGTATCAAAACTCTGAACAAAATCTCCTCCGTGGGCCTGTCCCGTCTGGACCCCGCCAACTTTCAGGTAGGGACCGACGTGGAAAACGAGGACGGCATCCTGGTTCGCTCCGCGCCCATGCACGACTACGTCTTCCCCGACTCCCTCCGGGCCATCGCCCGGGCGGGGGCGGGCACCAACAACATCCCCATCGACCGCTGCTCTGAGAGCGGCATCGTGGTCTTCAACACCCCCGGCGCCAACGCCAACGCGGTGAAGGAGCTGGTCATTGCCGCCATGCTGGTGGCCTCCCGTGACATCCTGGGGGGCGCCGACTGGGTGCAGGAGCAGGCCCACACCCCCAAGGTGGACGTGGCCGCCGCCGTAGAAAAGGGCAAGGCCGCCTTCGCCGGGCCGGAGCTGTACCGGAAAACCCTGGGGGTCATCGGCCTGGGGGCCATCGGGGCGCTGGTGTGCAACATCGCCCTGGACCTGGGGATGGATGTCTACGGCTACGACCCCTTCCTCTCGGTGGACGCCGCCCTGCGGCTGGACCGCCACGTCCATGTGGTGAAGGACGTGAACGAGCTGTATAAGGTATCGGACTACGTCACCCTCCACATCCCCTACACCAACGCCACCAAGGACTTCATCAACGCCGAGGCCATCAATAAGATGAAGGGCCAGGTGCGCGTCCTCAACCTGGCCCGGGGCGGCCTGGTGAACGACGAGGACATGATCGCCGCCCTGGAGGCCGGCCGGGTGGCCAAGTACGTCACCGACTTCCCCGACGAGACCATCACCACCGTGAAAAACGTCATCGCTCTGCCCCACCTGGGGGCCTCCACCCCGGAGAGCGAGGAAAACTGCGCGGTGATGGCCGCCCGCCAGCTTCAGGACTACCTCATCAACGGCAACATCAAGAACTCTGTCAACCTGCCCAACGTGTCTCAGGAGCGCAGCGGCATCGCTCGAATCTGCCTGATTCACAAGAACGTCCCCGCCATGCTGACCAGGATTATGACCACCCTGTCCGACGACCACATCAACGTGGAGAATATGACCAACAAGTCCAAGAAGGATTACGCCTACACTATGGTGGACGTGAACACCCGCCTCACCGAGGAGGCGGTGGAGGAGCTGCGCTCCATCCCCAATATGATCCGGGTGCGGGTGCTGAACCACTAAAAGGAGTTTCTCTTATGGTATTCATTTCCTGGAACGTCAACGGCCTGCGGGCCTGCATGAAAAAGGGGTTTTCGGACTTCTACCGGGAGCGCCGCCCAGACTTTCTCTGCCTTCAGGAGACCAAGATGGAGCAGGGCCAGGCGGACGTTCCCCTGGGGGAGGGCGTACTGGAGTTCTGGAACTCCGCCGAAAAGAAGGGCTACTCCGGCACCGCCGTCTTCACCCCCCACGCTCCCATCGCCGCGGCCTGTGGCATGGACCG
Organism: uncultured bacterium; assembly: GCA_949840775.1. Classification (GTDB taxonomy): domain Bacteria; phylum Bacillota; class Clostridia; order Oscillospirales; family Oscillospiraceae; genus Lawsonibacter. Next base: position 29,051 of record CATKXO010000033.1, read on the forward strand.
GGAGCCCCACGACCACGAGGGGCGGCTCATCACCCTGGAGTACGAGAAGTTTTACCTGGTGTGCTGCTACACCCCCAACGCCCAGGACGGCCTGAAGCGGCTGGACTACCGGATGGAGTGGGAGGACGACCTGCGGGAATACCTCCTGTCCCTGGACCGGACCAAGCCGGTGGTCTACTGCGGCGACCTGAACGTGGCCCATCAGGAGATCGACCTGAAAAACCCCAAGACCAACCGGGGGAACGCCGGTTTCTCCGACCAGGAGCGGGAGAAAATGACCGCCCTGCTCTCCTCCGGCTTTACCGACACCTTCCGCCACCTCTACCCCGACCGGGAGGGGGCCTACTCCTGGTGGTCCTACCGCTTCAACGCCCGGAAGAACAACGCCGGGTGGCGCATCGACTACTTTATCGTCTCCCGCCGTCTGGAGGACAAAATCCTCCGGGCAGAGATTCTGGCGGACGTGGAGGGCAGCGACCACTGCCCCGTCCTGCTGGAGCTGGATATTTGACAGCAGGGGCGGCCTTGCCTCCCTTTAGAGCCGAAGACCTGCTCCAGACAAGGGCGGAGCCCTTGCCCTACATTACAGAAAGAAGCGCGTTGGTATGGAATTTCTATACTGTCCCCACTGCGGCACAAAAGCGGTCCCGAAGGAAATCGGTGACGAGGGCCTTGTCCCCTGGTGCTCTGCCTGTGCGCAACCCTTGTTCCCCATGTTCTCCACCTGTATCATCGCCCTGGCGGTGGACGAGAAGGCGGGGGAAGCTGCCCTGCTGCGGCAGAGCTACATCTCCACCCAGTACCACAATCTGGTCTCTGGCTATATGAAGCCCGGCGAGAGTGCAGAGGAGTGTGCCACCCGTGAGGTAGAGGAGGAGTTGGGCCTGATGGTAGAGGGTCTGACCCTCACCGGGACCTACTGGTTCGGCAAAAAGGACATGCTGATGGTCGGCTTTATCGCCCAAGTGCGGAAGCATGCCTTTCACCTGTCCGGCGAGGTGGACCAGGCCGCCTGGGTCCCCTTCGACCAGGTCCTGGACCTGCTCCACCCCTATCCCGCCATCTCCTACCGCGTGGCCCAACACTACCTCCAGCACCGGTACCAGGCAGCCCTGACTACAATTTAGAAGGAAGGCTCTTGATCATGAAACTGCGTAACCTGTTCGGCCAGGGCCGGACCGTCTTCTCCTGCGAGGTCTTCCCCCCAAAGAAGACCTCCCCGGTGGACAGCATCTATCAGACCCTGGACGGTTTGAAGGATGTCCACCCCGATTTCATCAGCGTCACCTTCGGGGCCGGGGGCTCCCAGGTGAACCAGACCACCCATGAGATCGCCGCCCTCATCGAGAATCAGTACCACATCCCCGCCATGGCCCACCTGACCTGCGTGGCTGCCGGGAAAGAGGACGTGGACCGGCTGCTGGCCCAGCTGAAAGCGGATGGGGTGGAGAACATCCTGGCCCTGCGGGGGGATGTGAACCCGGATTTCCCCCCGAAAACCGACTTCAAGTACGCCGCCGAGCTGGTTTCCTACATCCGGGCCCACGGGGACTTCGGCGTGTCCGCCGCCTGCTACCCGGAGGGGCACCTGGAGAGTCCCGACCTGGTCAGCGACATCCGCCACCTCAAGGAGAAGGTGGACGCCGGCGCCCAGCACCTGGTGAGCCAGTTGTTTTTCGACAACGAGGACTTTTTCCGTTTTCTGGAGCGGGCCCGCATCGCGGGCATCGGCGTACCCATTGAGGCGGGCATCATGCCGGTGCTCAGCGCCAAGTCCATCCAGCGGATGGTGTCTATGTGCGGGGCGTCCATGCCCGCCAAGCTCACCCGCATCCTGGCCAAATACGGCGACCACCCCGACGCCCTGCGGGAGGCGGGCATCGCCTACGCCATCGACCAGATTGCCGACCTCATCGCTGGCGGGGTGGACGGCATCCATCTGTACACCATGAACAACCCGGACGTGGCCCGGCAAATTGCCGGGAGCATCGCCTCTATCCGCAAACTGTAATGAGAACGGGCCGCCCGCAGGCGGCCCTTCATAATTTGTTTATGAAATTTTAAGGAGTTTTTTGTCGTTATTCCCACCGGATTGTGTTAAAATACCTCCTGTGAACGGAGGCGCTCTCATGAAAAAACGACAAAAGCTCATTATCCTGGCCGCCGCCCTCCTGCTGCTCATTGGCGGCGGGTGGTTTTTATATACCAGCGGCTTTTTCCAGGCCGTCCGGTCCCTGGAGACCCTGCGGGCCTATATCGCCCGCTTCGCCCCCTGCTCCCACCTGCTGTTCTTCCTGGTGCAGTTCCTGTCGGTGGTGCTGGCCCCCATTCCCAGCAACTTCGTCGCCGCGGCGGGGGGCGTTCTCTTTGGCACCGGCCCCGCCTTTCTGATTACCTTCTCGGCGGTAGTGGCCGGCTCCCTGCTCACCTTCTCCCTAGCCCGGGCCCTGGGCCGGGACTTCGCCGACCGGCTGGTCAGCCGTAAGTTGTCAGAAAAATATCAGGACATTTTGCGGGTCAAGGCCCCGGTCTTCCTCACCCTGGCCTTTCTCTTCCCCTTTTTCCCCGATGACATGCTGTGCATCCTGGCCGGGCTCACCAGTCTGTCCCTCCGCCGCTTCGCCCTGATCGTCCTGCTGGCCCGTCCCTGGGGGCTGCTCTTCGCAAGCGCTCTGGGCGGTTCTACCCTGGGGCTGTCTCCTTGGGTGATGGTCCCCCTCGCCCTTGCGGGACTGGTTCTCTTTCTTCTGGGGATGAAATACGGCAACACGGCGGAAGAGGCCGTCCTCCGCCGTTTGAAAGGGCACAAAACTGGGAAAACTGAATAGGCCCGTAAAATTTTTGGCACGTTTCCAAAAATTTTACATTTCTCCCCTTTACAAACTCCGGTTCTTATGATAGGATACCAGCATAACAAGAATAAATATCGTTAAGGAGGGCAACTCATGGAGCGCACCGTTCGTTACAGCAAAAAACGGGAGGCCATCCTGAGCGCCATCCAGGGGACAAGCTGTCACCCCTCCGCCGAGTGGGTATACCGCCAGCTCAAGCCCCGGCACCCGGACCTCAGCCTGGGCACAGTCTACCGCAATCTGGACTTCTTCCGGCAGCGCGGCCAGGTCCAGAGCGTGGGGGTCGTCCAGGGACAGGAGCGGTTCGACGCCACCGTCACCCCCCACAGCCACTTCATTTGCAACTGCTGCGGCTCTGTCTCAGACCTGCCGGGCATCCACCCGGAGACCGGTTTGGAACAGGCCGTCAGCTCGCAATACGGGTTTGCAGTGGAACGCTGCAAGCTCACATTCTACGGTTTATGTCCCAGCTGTTTGCACCAAGATCAAAATTTTAAGGAGGAATCATCATCATGAAAAAGTTTGTTTGCAGCGTGTGCGGCTATGTCTACGAGGGCGACGCGGCCCCCGCCAAGTGCCCCCAGTGCGGCGTCGGCCCTGAGAAGTTCGTAGAGCAAAAGGGCGAGATGTCCTGGGCCGCCGAGCACATCGTGGGTGTCGCTCAGGGCGTGGACCCCGAGATCCTGGAGGGCCTGCGCGCCAACTTCCAGGGCGAGTGCACCGAGGTGGGCATGTATCTGGCCATGGCCCGCGTCGCCCACCGCGAGGGCTACCCCGAGATCGGCCTGTACTGGGAGAAGGCCGCCTATGAGGAGGCCGAGCACGCCGCCAAGTTCGCCGAGCTGCTGGGCGAGGTGGTCACCGACTCCACCAAGAAGAACCTGGAGATGCGGGTGGAAGCCGAGAACGGCGCCACCGCCGGTAAGGTCGCCATCGCCAAGAAGGCCAAGGAGCTGGGCCTGGACGCCATCCATGACACCGTCCACGAGATGGCCCGGGACGAGGCCCGGCATGGTAAGGCATTTAAGGGGCTTTTGGAGCGGTATTTTGGCTGATATTTAGATAAACGTAGATACGGCTAAATACAAATAAATACGCCCGATAATCAGCACATCAAGTTCATTTTACTGAATTTCAGACACTTGTTCACGAAACACGGATAGCGAAAAATCGCTATCCGTGTTTTGCTGTATTTATCTCAATTTATTTCTTTGGTGGGAAAAGCGTGGGAAATTTCTACTGCGTAGAGCGATTTTTGCCCAAAATGAATTTTTTCCCACAAAAAGCTCTGAACACACTGGGCTGCAAGGAGTTCGAGGTTTTTATTTATATTTATATGTGGGAAAAAACTTGCATCGGCTTCTCTGTTGTGGTATGATGCTTATCAACACGATGTAAGGGGGATCAATAATGAAAGGAAGTGTACGACTTAAAGGGAAGACTTGGTCATACCGTATTGATTTAGGGAAGATTGATGGAAAGAGAAAGCAAATAGAAAAGAGCGGCTATAAAACTGAGCGTGAAGCGCTTAAGGCGATGAATGATGTTATTCACCACTACAATCATACTGGTGAGTACGTTGAAAACCAAAAATTTACTTTCCAAGAAAATTATGAACAGTTTATGGCCGAGGAAGCTCCGGCTACAAGGGCCTACGCTACAATCAAAAAGTATGAATCTCTTTATAGGTCTCATTTGAAAG
>CATKXO010000034.1 GCA_949840775.1 uncultured bacterium
GTCCAGAATATTGGCCAGGTACATGGACACCTTGCCGCCCCCTACCAGGAAGACCTGCTTCACCTTTGGGGCGTAGCGGCCCAGCTGGCGGAAGAACTGGTCCAGGCTGTCCGGCCGGCCCACCATGTACAGCTTGTCACCCGCCTTGGGGACAAAGGACCCGTTGGGGATGGACACCTGCCCCCCGCGGTCCACGGCGCAGAACAGCAGAGACAGCTTCTTTACCTTGTCGGGCAGGGCGTAGAGGGGGGCGCCCACCAGAAAGTCCCCCTCCTGGAGGCGGAAGCCCATCAGCTCCACCTTGCCCCGGCAGAAGGTCTCTATGTTAGCGGCGGAGGGGAAGCGGAGCAGCCGGGAAATCTCTACGGCGGTGGTGTTCTCCGGGTTGATGGCCATGTCGATTTTCAGGTTGCGCCGCAGCTCGCCCACGCTGGCGGTGTACTCCGGGTTGCGGATGCGGGCGATGGTGTACTTCGCCCCCAGGTCCTTGGCGGTGAGGCAGCACACCATGTTTACCTCGTCGGCGTTGGTGGCGGCCACCAGCAGGTCGGCCCCTTCCACCCCCGCCTCCCGCAGGACGGCGGCGGATACGCCGTTGCCCCGGACGGTCATGATGTCCAGCTGGTCCCCGGCCCGGCGGAGGGCGTCTTCGTCGCTGTCTACCACGGTGACGTTGTGCTCCTCCATCACCAGCTGCTCGGCCAGGGAGAAGCCCACCTTGCCGCTGCCTACGATGACAATATCCATAGTGAGAGGTCCTTTCCATAGAATGAACGGTAGGGGCCGCCCCCCTGGGCGGCCCGTTATACATTTGGAGGCGGGCCGCCGCCTTCGGCGGCCCCCACAGACCGGATCAGATTGTCCACTCCCCGTGGACCACGCCCACCAGATACCAGTGCTCCTTCTCCGGCTGGAACACCAGCTTGAGGGAGGTCCAGTCCAGCCCGTCGTTCACCGGGTCGGCGCTGGGAAAGCTGAAATCCACAAAACGGCAGCCCTCGTATACCTCGGCAAGGTTTTCCAGGGCATTGCCCCCGGTCATGATGCGGTCCACGCCGATTTCCGGGACCTGGGTGTAGTCCCGGTCGCACACATACCGGTCAAAATATTGGGAGACGGTCATCTGAATGGGGTCGCCCCGGCCGTCTATAAAGCCCCAGGTATACACGGTTTGGTCCTGGGCCAGGTTTTTGATCTGGTCGGCGGTAAAGTTCAGGTCGTTTTCCGGGGCCACGGTGGAGTAGGGGGTAAAGGTGACGCCCCGCTCCGGGTGGACATAGGCGGCCAGGGTGGTCCAGTCCTGCTGCTGGAGGCAGCGGCAGACGGCGCAGGCGGAGCCCAGCAGGGGGAAGTTGTCCTCGGGATCCAGCTCCTGAATGTCGGTGCTGGCGGAAGAACTGGCGGAGCTGCTGGCCGCCGGCTGGGAGACGCCCGGCGGCGGAGTGAGGGTGTTGGGGGTCTTGTTGACTGCGGGGGGCGCATCGCTGCCGCTCAAATCAATGGGCAGCAGGATTCCGACCAGCAGCCCGATGACCAGGGACAGAATACAGGGAAAAATTAAAAATCGTTTCAAGATTGCGGCCTCCTTACAGGGATCGTGGGTATGAGGCGATTCTGCTACGTTTACATTATAGGACGAAATCGGGAAAAGGTCAAGACATAATAGACAGCAGACCTTGAAAATTGGCCTCTTCTGTGGTAAAATAGCACAGAAAACAGTATGGGGAGGGCACCTGCTATGAATGAACAGACAAGAGAACGGCAGTTTCACATTCAATGTGTCCAGGGAGAGGTGGGGGGCTACTGCATCCTGCCCGGCGACCCGGGCCGCTGTGAGGCCATCGCAAAGCACTTTGACAGTCCTGTCCACATCAGGACCAACCGGGAGTATGTCACCTTCACCGGGACCCTGCTGGGGGAGCGGGTGAGCGTGGTGTCCACCGGCATCGGGGGGCCCTCCGCCGCCATCGCCATGGAGGAGCTGGCCAACATTGGGGTCCACACCTTCGTCCGGGTGGGCACCTGCGGGGGGATTGACCTGTCTGTCCGGAGCGGCGACGTGGTGGTGGCCACGGGAGCGGTGCGGATGGAGGGGACCAGCCGGGAGTACGCCCCCGTCGAGTGGCCCGCCGTCCCCGATTTTACCGTCACCACCGCCCTGGTGGAGGCGTGTAAGGCCCTGGGCTACTCCTGGCACGCCGGGGTGGTCCAGTGCAAGGATTCCTTCTATGGGCAGCACTCCCCGGCCCGGATGCCCGTGTCCTATGAGCTGGAACAGAAGTGGGAAGCCTGGAAGCGGCTGGGGGTGCTGGCCTCCGAGATGGAGTCCGCCGCCCTCTTCGCCGTGGCCGCCGCCCGGCGGGTGCGGTGCGGCTCGGTGTTCCATGTCATCTGGAACCAGGAGCGGGAGGCCGCCGGCCTGGACCAGGAGGAATCCCACAACACCGGGGCGGCCATCACCGCCGGGGTGGAGGCCCTCAAGCGGCTGATTGAGCAGGACCGGCGGGCGGAAAAGGGTTGACTTTCCCGGAAAGTTCTGTTACAGTACACACAGACGTTACAATTTTATCAAGTGAGAGGCGTTCATAAGTTACCCCTGTGGTACGGCATCTGCCGTATGGTAGCTTTTGGATGCCTTTTCTTTATCGGTTTCGGGTGAACTGGGAGGAGACGATATGAAGCAGGATATGACCCAGGGGAACATCGCCAGGGCGCTGACGGCGTTCACAGTGCCGCTGATTCTCAGCGGCGTGTTCCAGCAGCTGTTTAACTGGGTGGACGCCTTTATTGTGGGCAACGTGGAGGGGGAGCTGGCCCTGGCCGGAATCGGTGCGGTCACCGCCACCTACAGCATGTTTGTCATGATCATCGTGGGGTTTACCTCCGGGCTGTCTGTGCTGGCCGCCCAGCGGTTTGGAATGGGGCGGACGGAGGAACTGAACTACATTCTGACCTCCTTCAGCCTGGTGCTGGGCGCTGTTTTCCTGGTGGTTTGCACCCTGGGGGCGGTGTTTGTGGAGCAGATTCTGGTCCTGCTGGACACCCCGGCGAACATCTTCCAAGACGCGGAGCACTATCTGCGCATCATGTTTATGGGTATCCCCTTTCTGGCCCTGTACAACACCTGCTGCGCCGTTCTGCGGGGCCTGGGGGACAGCAGAGCCCCCTTCAGCTCCGTCATGGTGTGCTGTGTCATCAACGTATTCCTGGACCTGATCTTTGTGGCCGGGCTGGGGCTGGGTACGGCGGGGGCGGCCATCGCCACTGTCCTGTCCCAGATCGCCATGACGGTTTATATCCTGTGGTACGCGGCGGAAAAGTACCCCTTCCTGCGGCCCCGGCGGGGCATGCTCCGCCGGGAGACCGCAGGGGAGGGGACCCGCTTCGGCATTCCACCCGCCATCCAATCCGGGACCACCTCCTTCGGCAATATTATCCTCCAGCGGTTCATGAACGGTTTCGGCGACCAGACGGTGGCCGCCATCACCACGGCCTACCGGGTAGACACGGTGCTTATGCTGCCCATCATCAACTTCGGCTCCGGGGTAGCCACCATGGTGGCCCAGAACATCGGGGCGGGCCGCCCGGACCGGGCCCGGCAGGCACTGAAAACCGGGGCGGCCATGATCGCGGGGGTATCCCTTCTGCTGACCCTCTTTATTGTGTTGGCCGGGAAGTATCTTATCGCCATGTTTGGACTGACCCCGGAGTCGGTGGAGATCGGCAGGCAGTTTTTCGTCCGTCTGGGCAGCTTTTATATCGTTTACGGCCTGGCCATGGCGGTGCGGGGGTATCTGGAGGGGGTGGGAGACATGGCCTTCTCCGGAATGGCGGGGATCGCCGCCCTGCTGGTGCGCATCGCCTCCTCCTATGCCCTTGCGGCGACGCTGGGCAGAATGGTGATCGCCTATGCGGAGGCCCTCTCCTGGCTGGTGCTGCTGGGGCTGTATCTCCTCCGGTATGCCTGGAAGCGCCGGGAGCGGGGGGAGAGGTGAGGCGGCCGCCCGGTTGGGCGGATATCAGATTCTTTGCAGGAAAACCGTCAGATTTTTCGGCAAAAGTCATTGACATTTCGGCGATAACCCGCTATAGTGTATCTCGCTATCCGTGAAAGCCCATTGTCCGCCAATGGCGGACAATGGGTGAATAAATCGAGGGAGCTGACAAAGAAAACAATTAGAAATGGGGGAGGATACATGTCCAAGGAGTTGATCCGCCTGGCCGACTGCGTCATGGCGTTCGACGACGAGGTTGTACTCGACAAAATCAATTTAAGCATCAGGGATAAGGAATTCCTCACACTGCTCGGACCCAGCGGGTGCGGCAAAACCACCACGCTCAGAATCATCGGTGGTTTTCAGACGCCCACCTCTGGAGATGTTTTGTTCGACGGGGTGAGGATTAATGCTGTTCCGCCGCATAAACGGACCATCAACACCGTATTCCAGAAGTACGCCCTGTTTCCGCATCTCAATGTGTACGAGAACATCGCCTTTGGCCTGCGCATCCCGAAAACCGACGGAAAGGGGAACCGGGTGAAGCTGCCCGAGGAGGAGATCGACCAGCGGGTGATGGAGATGCTGGAGATTGTCAACCTGAAGGGCTTTGAAAAGCGGCGGACCACTCAGCTGTCCGGCGGGCAGCAGCAGCGGGTGGCCATCGCCCGGGCGCTGGTGAACCGGCCCAAAGTGCTGCTGCTGGACGAGCCTCTGGGGGCGCTGGACCTGAAGCTCCGCAAGGACATGCAGAACGAGCTCAAACGCATCCAGAAGGCCATGGAGATTACCTTCGTCTATGTCACCCACGACCAGGAGGAGGCCCTGGCTATGTCCGACACGGTGGTGGTCATGGACGCCGGCCGCATCCAGCAGATCGGCTCCCCGGAGGACATTTACAACGAGCCCCAAAACGCCTTTGTGGCCGACTTCATCGGCGAGTCCAACATCATCGACGGCATTATGCGTGCCGACGGGGTGGTGGAGATTTTCAACCGCCGGTTCCAGTGTCTGGACGGGGGCTTTGACAGGGACGAGGCGGTGGACGTGGTTATCCGTCCCGAGGATGTGGACATCGTCCCGGAGGACCAGGGCCAGCTCAAGGGCACCGTCACCTCCGTCACCTTCAAGGGGATGCAGTACGACATCATCGTGGACTTCTACGGCTTCAAGTGGCTCATCCAGACCACCGACCTGTCCCCCGTGGGCAGCCGCATCGGCATCAAGATCGACCCCGACGGTATCCATGTCATGAAGAAGAGCGAGTACTCCGGTATGTTCGGCGACTACTCCTCCTACTCCGAGGAGTACGAGGAGATCAGTGACGCCAGCCTTGACCCGGAGGAGGAGGACAGCGGGGATGAAGAATAAACTGTCCTGGTTTGCTGTCCCCTATGTGGTGTGGATGGCGCTGATGGTGGTTATCCCCATCCTGATTATGGTGGTCTACGCCTTTACCACTGCGGACTATGAGGGCACCCTGGAAAACTTTGCCGAGATGGGCACCTATGCTGCGGTCTTTTTCCGCTCCTTTCGCCTAGCCCTGATTGCAACCCTGGTCTGCCTGCTCATCGGCTACCCGGTATCCTACTGGATGGCCCATGAGGGCCCCGGTTTCCAGCGGGTGGCAATGGCCCTGATTATGCTCCCCATGTGGATGAACTTCCTCCTGCGGACCTACTCCTGGATGTCGATCCTGGAGAACAACGGCCTGCTGAACCAGTTTTTCAAGACCATCGGCCTGCTGGACCTGCTGGGGGTGGAGTACATCCCCATGATCGGAACCTCCGGGGCGGTGGTGCTGGGCATGGTGTATAACTACCTGCCCTTCATGATCCTGCCCATCTACTCGGTGATCGTCAAACTGGACTACTCCCTGTTGGAGGCCGCCCGGGACCTGGGGGCGGACAGCCGGCGGGTATTCCGCAAGGTGATCCTGCCCCTGTCCCTGCCCGGGGTGCTGTCCGGGGTGACTATGGTGTTTGTCCCATCGGTGTCCACCTTCGCCATCTCCCGCCTGTTGGGCGGGGGCACCCAGATCATGCTGGGCGACCTGATTGAGCAGCAGTTCCTGGGCGGGTCCTACGACCCCCACCTGGGGGCGGCCATATCTATGGTGATGATGGTCATTGTGGTGGTGTGCATGGTGGTCATGAACCGCTTCGGCGAGGGTGAGGAGGAGGCGGTGATGCTGTGAAAAAGCAAAATCGCCTGGGCAGCCGCCTGTTGATTGGCCTGATGTTCCTCTTCCTGTACGCCCCCATCCTCCTGCTCATCGTTTTCTCCTTCAATGCCGGAGACTCCAGCGCGGTGTGGAAGGGCTTTTCCCTTCACTGGTATGCCAGGCTGTTCCAGAACCGGCTGATTATGGAGAGCGTCTACACCACTCTGCTGGTCTCCCTGCTGGCAACCGCCATTGCCACCGTGGCGGGCACCTTTGCCGCCATTGGGCTGTACAGCCTGGGCCGCAAACGGCGGGAGGCTCTGCTGATGGTGAACAACATCCCCATGATGAACGCCGACATCGTCACCGGAGTGTCCCTGTGCCTGTTCTTTGTGGCGTTCTTTCAGGGGTGGGGGAGCTTTGCCCGGTGGTTCAACTCGGTCCAGGGCGTTGTGGAGCTGCCCGACCGTCTGGTGCTGGGCTTTTCCACCCTGCTTCTGGCCCACGTGGCGTTTAACATCCCCTATGTGATTCTCAACGTGGCCCCCAAGCTGCGGCAGATGGACCGGAACCTGATGGATGCGGCCCAGGACCTGGGCTGTACCTGGATGCGGGCTTTCTGGCAGGTGATGCTCCCGGAGATCAAGCCGGGCATCGTCTCCGGGGCGCTGATTGCCTTTACCATGTCCATCGACGACTTCATCATCTCCTATTTCACCGCCGGGTCGGCCAGCTCCACCCTGGCCATGACCATCTACGGCATGACCAAGAAGCGGGTCACCCCGGAGATTAACGCGGTGTCAACCCTGCTGTTTTTGTCGGTGCTGGTGCTGCTGGTGCTGTCCAACCTGAAGGAGGTCCGGGCCGAGGCCCGGGAACGGCTGGGCGCGGCCCGGAAGCCCTCCGCCCTGGAGAGGGCCCGGCTGAAATTTGCAGAGCCCCGGTTCAAGTGGGTGCGCCGGGGGACAGCAGGAGTGCTGGCCTGTGCCTTTATCTTCACCGTGGCGGCGCTGGCCCATGCGACCGGCTCCCGCCCGGTGGTCAACGTGTGCTCCTGGGGGGAGTATATCGACGAGGACCTCATCACCCAGTTCGAGGAAGAGACCGGAATCCGGGTGAACTACCAGACCGCCGAGAGCAACGAGGCCCTGTACTCCCTGCTGAAAAGCGGCGGCGCGGACTACGACGTGGTGGTCCCCTCCGACTATATGATCGGCCGCCTCATCGCTGAGGACATGCTGGAGCCCCTGGACTACAGCCAGATCCCCAACTTTGACCTCATTGACCAGCGCTTCCGGAATCTGTCTTATGACCCGGACAACCTGTATACCGTCCCCTACACCTGGGGCACCCTAGGCATCATCTACAACACCGCCATGGTGGAGGAGGAGATCACCAGCTGGAGTGCCCTGTACGACGGAAAATATGCCGGGAACGTGCTGCTCATCAACAACTCCCGGGACGCCATCGGAGAGGCGCTGCTCTACCTTGGGTACTCCGTCAACACCACCGACGAGGCTGAAATTCGGGAGGCCTATGAGCTGGTGGCCGATGCCAACCGCCGGGGGGTCTTTCAGGGCCGGGTGATGGACGAGGTCTTCCAGAAGATGGAGGGTGGCAATGCCGCCATCGCCACCTACTATGCCGGCGACTACCTGTCCATGCTGGAAAACAACGAGGACCTGGCCTTTGTCATCCCGGAGGAGGGCTCCAACTGGTTTGTGGATGCCATGTGTATGCTCAAGGACGCCCCCCACCAGCGGGAAGCCCACATGTGGATCAACTTCATCGCCTCCACCCAGGCCAACCTGGCCAATATGGACTATATTTGGTATGCCTCCCCCAACCGGGAGGCCCTGGAACGCTACCCCGCCTACTACGAGGAGCTCTACGGCGAGGAGCTGGACCCCGAGCTGTACGAGATTATGGCTGCCCCCGCCGAAACGCTGGAGCGCTGTGAGGCCTATCTGAACCTGCCCGCCAAAACCCTCAGCCTGTACAACACTCTGTGGACCCAGTTGGGCACAGATTGACCTGGTGCAGGGGCCGCCGCCTTCGGCGGCCCGCTGGGGCGTCAAATTTGAGCCGCCCAGGGGGGCGGCCCCTACGGATGAAATTAAAAAACCGGCCCCGCCTTTCCATCAAAGGCGGGGCCGGTTATGTTGCGGGGAGGAAGGATGTGCTTAGAACTCCAGATTCTTGCCGTCCTTACCAAAGAGGTGGCAGACATTGCCGCTGAAAGTCAGGTTCAGCTTGTCGCCGGCGTGGTAAGAGTCGATGCGCTCGCCGTCGGCGTTCATGGTGGGCACGATGACCACCACGTCCTTGCCGTTGGCATTGGCGTGGAAGTGGACCTCGGAACCCATCAGCTCAGACACGTCGATGGTGGCGGAGAGGGTGTTGCCGGGCTGCTTGGCCAGCACCATGTGGCTGGGACGGACACCCAGGGTGATGTCCTGCGCCTCAACCTTGTGGGCGGCCAGGTTCTTCTGCTTCTCGTCGGAGAGCACGACCTTGCAGTTCTCCACGGCCACGGCGTACTTGCCGCCCTCGTTGACCAGCTTGGCGTTGAAGTAGTTCATCTGAGGCATGCCGATGAAGCCGGACACGAACAGGTTGGCGGGGTGGTCGAAGACCTCCTGGGGGGTGCCGATCTGCTGGATGAAGCCGTCCTTCATAATCACGATACGATCGCCCAGGGTCATAGCCTCGGTCTGGTCGTGGGTGACGTAAATAAAGGTGGTGTTGATCTTCTGACGCAGCTTAATAATCTCGGCACGCATCTGGTTACGCAGCTTGGCGTCCAGGTTGGACAGAGGCTCGTCCATGAGCAGCACCTTGGGCTCGCGGACGATGGCGCGGCCGATGGCCACACGCTGCCGCTGGCCGCCGGACAGGGCCTTGGGCTTGCGGTCCAGATACTGGGTGATGTCCAGGATTTCGGCGGCCTCCTTGACCCGGCGGTCGATCTCGTCCTTGTCCATCTTGCGCAGCTTCAGGGGGAAAGCCATGTTCTCATACACCGTCATGTGGGGATACAGAGCGTAGCTCTGGAACACCATGGCGATGTCCCGGTTCTTGGGCTCCACATCGTTGACAAGCTTGCCGTCGATGTACAGCTCGCCGCCGGAGATTTCCTCCAGGCCGGCCACCATGCGCAGGGTGGTGGACTTGCCGCAGCCGGAGGGTCCGACCAGCACGATAAATTCCTTGTCGGCGATGTCCAGGTTGAAGGACTGGACAGCGATGACGCCCTGCTCCGTGACCTGCAGGTTGGTCTTCTTCTCGGGCTCGCCCTTCTTCTTCTTGGCTTTCTTCTGGTCTCCGCTGTGGGGGTAGATTTTCTGGATGTTCTTCAGGTTCAGAGTTGCCATAATGGTCCGGCTTTGATGGAGCGGCCTCCGCCATCTCCACCTCGCCCTGGAGCAGCATAGTCCCCAGGGGCTTTACGGCAGGTCTCCACACTGCCGCACCGCAAGCCGCAGCGGTATGTTTCCTCCTTTTGTTTTGGTGCCGGGGGCTATGTGAGACCTTTGGCACGCCTCTTGGACCCTGTCCGGATCAGTTTCCGCAAAGCTGTGCCTGGGGTCCGAGATGGAGTAGCCTCCCGACCCTTGGATTATATTTGGAAAGGCGGGCGGACCCGCCCGTTCCAACGAACAGCAGGAAACCCACAGGTCTCCTCCAAAGGTCCCCTTCGCAAAGGGGGCTCCCGGCGAAGCCGGGTGGGGGTTTTCTCCGAAAGAAACAGATGCGTTTCGATTGGGAAAACCCTCCGTCATTTGCTTCGCAAATGCCACCTCCCTTTGCGAAGGGAGGCTTTTTGCGCGTTCCTATACCTTCTGCCCCTTAAAGACGATGGCCTTAATGGACAAATCCTTCTCGTCCAGCAGGACGATGCTGGCCTCCTTGCCCTCGTCCAGGGTGCCCACCCGGTTCTCGATGCCGATGGATTTTGCGGGGTTGTAGGTGCAGGCCCGGACAGCGTCGGCCACGGGGATGCCGAAGGATACCGCCTGGCGCAGGCAGCCCATCAGGCTGGTGACCGACCCGGCCAGGGTCTCCGGGTGGCCCAGAATGGTGGCCCGATTGCCGTGGACCTCGATCATCTGGCCGCCGAAGGGGTACTCGCCGTCAGGCATTCCGGTGGCCCGGAGAGAGTCGGAGATGATAATCATCCGCTCCTTGCCGAACAGGCCGAAGGTGAGGCGGACCACTGCGGGGTGGATGTGAATGCCGTCGCAGATCAGCTCGGGAATGACGGAGGGGACCTCCCAGGCCGCGCCGATGACCCCGGGGTCCCGGTGGGCCAGGGGGGGCATGGCGTTGTACAGATGGGTGGCGTGGTCTGCTCCCGCCTCAAAGGCGGCCTTGGCGGTGTCGTAGTTGGCCACGGTGTGGCCCACGGAGACGTGAATCCCCAGTTCCTTAGCGGCCTTGATGAACTCGACGGAGCCGGGCTGCTCCGGGGCCAGGGTGACCAGGCGTACACAGCCCTCCGCCGCGTCCTGGAGACGCTTGAGCATGGCGGCGTCCGGGTCGTGGAGATAATCGCCGTTCTGGGCGCCCTTCTTGGCCATGCAGAGGAAGGGACCCTCCAGGTGGGCGCCCACCACCTCGGCGCCGCCGGCGTTCTGTTTCCGGTGGACGGCAGTGGTCTTGCAGATGGCCGTCAGCTGGTCCTCCGGGAGGGTCATGCCGGCGGGACAGATATAGGTCACGCCCTGAGACAGCTCAAAGTCGGCAATTTTTTGCAGGCCGTCAGGGGTGGCGTCGGAAAAATCCTCTCCCACGCAGCCGTGGAAGTGGACATCCACCAGTCCGGGGATGACGTAGCAGCCCTTGGCGTCCAGGACGGTATCGTCCCCGCTGGCCGCTGAAATCAGCGTGCCGTCGGTACAGATATCCCGCAGGGAAAAGCCCTGTTCCAGGTCGAAGACCTGGCCGCCAACGATTTTCATACTTCCACCCCGGCGGCAATCAGCTTGCTGAGCGCGGCCTCGTCAGCCACCAGCACCACGTTCTTGTGCAGCTGGAGGATAGAGCCGGGGCACTGGGGGGTGATGGGTCCGCAGACAGAGTGATAGATGGCGTCCGCCTTCTCCTCGCCGCTGGCGCACAGCAGCACCTTCTTGGCGCCCATGATGGCCCCCATGCCCATGCTGATGGCCTGCTTGGGCACATCGTCACGGCTGGCGAAGAAACGGGCGTTGGCGTCGATGGTGCTCTCGGCCAGGTCCACCACGTGGGTCTCCTTCACAAAGCAGTCGCCGGGCTCGTTAAAGCCGATGTGGCCGTTGCGGCCGATGCCCAGCAGCTGGAGGTCCGCATAGCCCATGGAGCGGATATAGGCGTCGTACCCGTCACAGAAGGCCTTGGGGTCAGCGGTCAGGCCGTCGGGCACGCGGGTGTTGTCGGGGTTGATGTCCACATGGTCGAAGAGGTTGCTCTGCATAAAGTAGCGGTAGCTCTGGTCGTGGTCGGGGGCCAGGCCCACGTACTCGTCCAGGTTGACGGACAGAACGTCCTGAAAGCTGATGAGGCCCTGCTTGTACCAGTCCACCAGGTACTTGTAAGCCCCCTCGGGGGTGGAGCCGGTGGCCAGGCCCAGCAGGCAGGCGGGGTTGTGGACAACCTCACCGGCGATGACAGAGGCGGCCCGGCGGCTCATGGCGTTGTAGTCCTTTTCACGGTAAATAATCATAGCGCATTACTCCTTTTCATACTGGTATTTTATATGATATGCGCGGGATATGCAAGACTGAATTTTAAACATCAGCCCTTCACGCCGCCGGAAGCCAGGCCGCTGACCAGGTTCTTCTCGATGCACATGAAGAGGATGACCACGGGGATGATGGCGAAGATGGAGGCGGCGAAGAGGTACTGCCACTCGATGATGTTGTAGCCGTTAAAGGTGTTGATGCCCACGGTGAGGGGCTTGAGGGTGTCGGTCTGGATGAGGCACAGGGCCACGGTGTACTCGTTCCAGGCGTTGATGAAGATGAAGATCAGGGTGGTGACGATGCCGGGTGCGGCCACCGGGAGGAGCACCTTCATCATGGACTGAATCCGGTTGCAGCCGTCGATGGTGGCGGCCTGTTCCATGTCTGCGGAGATGCCCATAAAGGTGCCACGGAGCAGCCAGA
This sequence comes from uncultured bacterium, assembly GCA_949840775.1. Taxonomy (GTDB): domain Bacteria; phylum Bacillota; class Clostridia; order Oscillospirales; family Oscillospiraceae; genus Lawsonibacter. The sequence goes on from CATKXO010000034.1 coordinate 12,306, forward strand.
TGGTAAAGGCCTGGTTGAAAGCGGCATTAATGAAAATCAGGCCCCAGATGCTGTCGGTCAGGTGCAGGACCTGCATGACCTGATAGATGCCGATGAGCAGGACCACCGGGGCGAACATCTGAGAGACGATGACAAAGCCCAGGAAGGCGGTCTGCCCCTTGAATTTCATCCGGGACAGGGCGTAGGCGGCGGGGATGCCGCACAGCATGGCGATGATGGTGGAGCCGCCGGCGATCATGATGGAGTTGAGCATGTACTTGGCCATGGGAGCCCGGCTCCAGATGTCGATAAAGTTGGACCACAGGGCGGTAACGGGCAGAACGGTGCCGACGGCGGAGAAGATCTCCTCCCGGCTCTTCAGGGCGGTGCACAGCATGGCAAAGTAGGGGTACAGGGTGATGACGCACACGTCCAGCACCACGAAATAGAGCAGCAGGCGCAGAATTGTCTTTTTCATGGAGACAGGCTTTTTCACGGTTTGGGTCACAGGTCCTCATCTCCTTTCCGCAGGGTGTAGATCATGTAGATGCTGGCGCAGATCAGCAGAATGATAAAGCCGATCACCGATACGGCGGAGGCCTCGCCCTGCTTGCCGTTGTAGAAGGCCAGCTTATAGAGGTAGGTGACAAGCGTGTCGGTGTGGTTGGCGGGGTCGCCCTTGGTCATGGTCCAGATGATGGGGAAGGAGTTGAACACGTAGATGATATTCAGCACCGTGGATACCGTCAGGGAGGACTTGACCAAAGGCAGGGTGATCTTGAACAGCTTTTGAAAATAGCCCGCGCCGTCCACGGTGGCGGCCTCATAGTAGGAGTTGTCAATGCTTTGCAGGCCGGACAGCACACAGAAGCAGACGAAGGGGATGGTGACGAAGATGCCGCAGGCGATCTCCCAGGTGAACCAGGCGGCAGGGGTGGAGGTCCAGTTCATGGGGGCGCTGATGATGCCCATTTTCATAAGCAGGGTGTTCAGGGTGCCGTAGTCGGTATTGACGATGAACTTCCAGGCGCTGGCCTGGATGACCAGGGTGGTGGCCCAGGGGAAGACCACGATGGCCCGGGCCACCTTCCGGCCCTTGAACTCGTTGTTCAGGATCAGGGCCAGGATGAAGCCCAGCAGGGTGGAGAGGACTACCACGGCGATGGTCCAGAGAATGGTGTTTTTCAGCACCAGGGCAAACGAGGGGTCTTTGATGACGGTGGTGAAGTTTTCAAAGTTGTTAAAGCCTTTCAGCTTGCCCGCCCGGGTCACCTTGTTCATGGACAGCTGGAACACTTTCACGATGGGGGTTACGATAAAAATGGCCATCAGAATGATGCTGGGGGCGATCCAGATGTAGGGTTCGACGGTGCGAAAGAGTTTTTTGTTTCCGGGATTGGGCAGGCGTGGCTCCCGCTGCTGCGACTGCTGCCTGGCGGGAGCTGCCGGGGTTTTTGTACTCACGAAGACACCTCCTGAAAGTTTGTTCAGCGCCTTCCGGCCGCTTTCCAAAAGCGGCGGGCGCCGCGCCCTTGGAAAACGGCTGGAAGAGAGATGGGGGCCGGGCCGTTCTGGCCCGGCCCCACGGTTGTGTGCGGTAACTGAATATGGATGGGTGCGGCTTAGCCGGCGATCTTGGCCTGGAGCGCGTCCAGCAGCTCCTTCACATTGCCGCCCAGCAGGGCCTGCTGCTCCACGTCGATGACGCCCTGCTTCACGTCGGCCCACTTGGCCTGAGCGGTGGGATAGAACTTGGCGGAGCCAACGATCTCAATCCAGCTGGCGGCGTCGGGGTTGGCAGCGGCCATGATCTCGCCGCCGGTCTTGGTGGCGGGCAGGAAGTCCTCCATGATAACCCAGTCGGAGTAGCGGGTGTCCTCATAGAAGAAGTTGAAGAACTCCTTGATGGCGTCGATCTTGTCGTCGGTGTCGTCGTTCTCAAAGACCATGAAGCGGTCCATAACGCCCACAGAAGAGGTGCTCTTGCCCTCGTTGGCGGGGATGGAGGCGATGCCGAAGTTGATGGGGTTGTCAGAGCTGGCAACGTAGGAGGAAATCTGGTTGGGACCGATCATCATGGCCAGCTTGCCGGCGGCAAACAGCTCCTGCAGGTCATAGCGGGTCTGAGTGGCGGGGTCGGAGTTGGTCAGGCCGTCCTTGACCAGGCCGACGATGTACTCAACAGCTTCCACGTTCTCGGCGCTGTTCAGGGCCCAGCTTCCGTCGGCGCCCAGGAAGTCGCCGCCGTTGGTCCAGGAGTAGTAGGCGAAGCAGGCCTGACCCTCGTCAGTAGTCATGTCCACGCCCCAGGGATAGATGTTGGCGTCGTAGGCCTTGATCTTCTCGCAGGCGGCTTTCAGCTCAGCCCAGGTGGTGGGAACCGTGTCCACGCCGGCGGCGTCCAGGATGTCCTTGTTGTAGTACATAGCCCGGGCGGAGGCCAGGTCGGGGATGGCCCAGATGGTGCCGTCGATGTTGGACTGCTCCAGGAAAGCGTCATAGAACTTGGCGTAGGTCTCGTCAGAGACGCACTCCTGAATGGGCCGGAGCAGGTCGTCGGCCTGGTAGTCGGCAAAGACATCGATGTTCAGGATGTCGGGGGCGGCGTTGTTGGAGATGCGGGTGTTGACCACGGTGTAAATGTCGTTCCAGGAGACGACCTCCACGTTCAGGTCGATGTTGTCATGGCTGCCGTTGAACTCGGTCTGGAAGTTGGACCACCAGTCCTTGGTCTGCTTGCCGTACTCTGCGGCAATGACGCTGATGGCGACCTTGTCTCCGCTGGCGGCGGGGGTGGAAGCGCTGGGATTGGAGCCGGCGGGGGTGCTGGCGGCGGGAGTGCTGGTTCCGCCGCCGCCGCAGGCGGCCAGGGACAGGGTCATAGCGGTGGCAAGTAAGGCTGCAAGAATTTTCTTCATTTTCATTCTCCTTTTTTGTTTGTTTTGACTGCGTGCCATAAGGTGCATAGAGATAATTCACAAATGCACCTTAACAATTCCTATTATACTTGTTCATTGTGTAAATCTATAGTGTGAAACGTACATCTTATAGAAAAATCGTACAAACCAATGAAAGCTCGTACGATTTTTGAATAAAAATGGCAAAATTGACGATTCAGTCGCCGCTGCGGGACCGGGCCTTTTTCCGAAAAGCGCTGGGGGTGGTGCCGGTCATGGAGCGGAAGACCTTGGAGAAGTAGTTGTAGTCGCTGATGCCCACCTCCTCCGCCACGGCGGAAATGGGCATGTTGCTCTGGAGCAGCAGCCGCTTGGCGGCGCTGATCCGCCGCTGGGCGATGAGCCAGGACAGAGTCTCCCCCCCGGACAGCTCCTTGGCCAGGGCGCACAGCTTGGTCCGCCCGATGTGCAGCTGCTTGGAGATGGAGGCCAGGGACAGCTTGTCCATGTAGTGCTGGTCGAGAAAGAGCTCCAGCCGCTGGGTGTCGGTCTGCTCCGTGGTAAGAATCATCCCCTTCAGGCGGATGTAAGCGGACAGGGCCTCCAGGGTCTCGGCGTAGGCCTGTATTTCCTGGTGGGAGTATTGGCGGAACTGATAGAAGGCATCCTTCAGCTCGTCGGGGTTTCCGGGCCACCAGTCCAGCAGGGCGCGGGTGTGTTCCCACTGCTCCTCCATGGAGGTGTCGTCCAGATAGCAGCCCACAGCCAGGTAGGCCAGAGGGGTGTTTTTGTCATAGAGGGGCATGACGGCCTCACAGATGCCCAGGTGGCAGCGGTAAAACTGAAAGCCGCTCTCCGCCGTGTAGTGCCTGATCTTGCACTGGTCGCAGGCGATGCAGCGCTCGTGGCCCTCGGGCAGGTCGTTGATGGCCCGGCAGAAAGGGGGGTGGCCCCGGAACAGATTGATGTCCCGGCCCTCCGGGTCCAGAATGTTGGCGGGCACTCCGGTGAGGATTTTCAGATTGGCGATCAGCTTGCGCAGCTGCTCCTCGTCAAAGAGTATGTTCATTTCCGATACTGTGCTGCGATGGCTTCCAGCTCACCCCAGTGGTCCTCCATGTCGGCCACCAGCTTGAACTGGGTGCGGCAGCGGTCCAGATTGTGCTTTTCCCGGGCAATGTGGAAGTACTCATCCCCCACCAGGTAGTCGGTGAGGAAGCGCATCCCGCACTCCAGGGTCATCAGCTTGGCCCCCCAGGGCAGGTAGGCGATTTCCTCGCTGCTGAGGGAGCCGCCGGTGCCCTCCAGGAAGGCGGCGGTGTAGGCGGCAAAAAGGTCCAGGTCCAGGCTGACCTTGCTCAGGTCGGTCTCGTCCTCGGCACAGTGGTTGGCCCCGAAGCGGATGGAGTCGCCGAAGTCGTAGAGCACCAGGCCGGGCATCACAGTGTCCAGGTCGATGATGCACATCCCCTCGCCGGACTTTTCATCCATGAGGACGTTGTTCAGCTTGGTGTCGTTGTGGGTGACCCGCAGGGGCAGCTTGCCCTCCCGCATGGCGTTCAGGGCCACGGAGCAGTCCGCCTCCCGGGCCAGGACAAAGTCGATCTCGGGTTGGCACTCCGCCGCCCGGCCCAGCTTGTCCTCCTCCACGGCGGCCTTGAATTTGGCCAGCCGGTCCTCGGTGTCGTGGAAGTGGGGGATGGTCTCATAGAGGGTGGCGGCGGGGTAGTCCTTCAGCAGCTGCTGGAACCGGCCGAAGGCCCGCCCGGAGGCGGCAAAGAGCTCCGGGCTGTCCGCCGCCTGGTGGCAGACGGTGCCCTCCACAAAGGGATACAGCCGCCAGGCGCCCCCCTGGCTGTCAGTGTAGTAGTCCTCTCCGCTTTTGGGCCGGATGACCTCCATGGCCTCCCGGCTCCGGTCGCCGCCGTTGGCCAGAATCTGCTTGCCCAGGTACTCGGTCACGCCGATGATGTTGTCCATCAGCTGGTCCGGGTGCTTGAAGGCGGCGGCGCTCATCCGCTGGAGGATGAACCGGCGGCAGCACCGGTCCTCTGGCTGGGTGTGGACCACGAAGGTGTCATTGATGTGGCCCTGGCCGTACCGGATGGCCCCCACCACGGGCGCGCCGAAGTCAAAGGCACCCAGCACCTCCTGGAGGGTCTGTTCAGCCTGGATCATGACTCCACCTCCCACAGCCGGTCGGGGTAGAGCCCGGCGGCTGTCTTCTCGGCGATGGCGGCGGTGACGGTGGGCTTGTCCTCCCGGTAGGTGACGCCATACCACTTGTCCTCGCTGCGCAGAACCTTCACCCGGGCCTTGCCCTCGTCAATGAGCTGGCTGACCACGGTGGGCAGGAAATACTCCCCCTTCTCCGGGTTCTCCGCCAGGGTCTTGTCCAGGAAGGCGGGGAAGCGGGCCAGGGCCTCGTCCAAAAAGCTGCGGGTAAAGCCCCACATGTTCATGGATACGATGGTGTCGCCGGGCAGATCGGTCCAGGTGGCCCCGTCGTCCTCGGTGTACCGGGGGGGCTCCCCTTTCTCGATTTTGGTGCGCTCGGTCACCTGGGTGAGGTAGTGGTCCGCCGTCTCCTCGCAGACGCCCCGGGCCACGGTGCCGTTTTCGGTGACGGTGTTCTTCAGCAGATAGCCCACCATCACGTACTCATATACGTCCCCGTCCTCGTGGGCGGATAAGTAGCTGTAGATCTCCCGGAAGGCCTCGGGGCCGTAGTAGTCGTCGGCGTTGATGATGGCGAAGGGGCCGTCCACAATTTTCCGGACGGACAGGGCGGCGTGGGCGGTGCCCCAGGGCTTGGTCCGGCCGGCGGGGACCGAGTACCCCTCGGGCAGGTCCTCCTTCAGCTGGTAGGCGTACTTCACATCCATCACTTTGGATACCCGGTCACCGATGGCGGCCTTGAAGTCGGCCTCGATCTCCGGCTTGATGACAAAGACCACCGTCTCAAAGCCCGCCCGGCGGGCGTCGTAGATGGAGTAGTCGATGATGAGCTGGCCGTGGTTGCCCACCGGGTCCAGCTGCTTCAAGCCGCCGTACCGGCTGCCCATACCGGCGGCCATAATCACTAAAACAGGCTTTTTCATTGTTGTCCTCCTCAGATTTTTATGTAAGGGCGGATATCATCCGCCCGTTGAAATTCGCCGGGCGCGATGTAGGGGCGCACAGTGTGCGCCCGTTCAGATTTGCGGTAAGAGGTACGAGCGTGCGGTAAGGGATACGGGCGGACAATGTCCGCCCCTACAGACAGGAGCATCCGGAAATGCGGGCGCACGATGTGCGCCCCTACAGATCAACCCTTGTACCCGTTGGGGTTCTGGGACTGCCACTTCCAGGAGGAGGCGCACATCTCCTCGATGCCCAGCTGGGCCTCCCAGCCCAGCTCCTCCCGGGCCTTGGCGGGGTCGGCGTAGCAGGCGGCGATGTCGCCGGGGCGGCGGGCCTCAATGACGTAGGGCAGCTCATGGCCGCAGGCCTTCTCATAGGCGTGGACCACGTCCAGCACCGAGTAGCCATTTCCGGTGCCCAGGTTGCACACGAACAGGCCGCAGTTGGTGTCCAGCTTCTTCAGGGCGGCCACGTGGCCCTTGGCCAGGTCCACCACGTGGATGTAGTCCCGCACGCCGGTGCCGTCGGGGGTGTCGTAGTCGTTGCCGAAGACGTGGACCTTCTCCAGCTGGCCCACCGCCACCTTGGCGATGTAGGGCACCAGATTATTGGGGATGCCGTTGGGGTCCTCGCCGATGAGGCCGGACTCGTGGGCGCCGATGGGGTTGAAGTACCGCAGCAGGGCCACGTTCAACTCAGCGTCGGCGGCGCAGATGTCCATGAGCATCTTCTCCTGGAAGAGCTTGGAGGTGCCGTAGGGGTTGGTGGTGCCGCCGGTGGGGAAGTCCTCACGGATGGGGACGGTGGCGGGGTCGCCGTACACGGTGGCGGAGGAGGAGAAAACGAAGTTCTTTACCCCGTGGCGGCGCATGGCCTGGAGCAGGTAGAGGGTGCTGATCAGATTGTTGGAGTAATACTCCAGGGGCTTGGCCACACTCTCGCCCACGGCCTTCAGCCCGGCGAAGTGGATGACCGCGTCGATGCCGGGGTGCTGGGCAAAGAGGGCCTCTACCTCGGCCTCGCTGCACAGCTCGGTCTTGATGAAGGGGACCTTTTTGCCGGTGATCTTCTCCACCCGGCGGAGGGATTCCTCGCTGGAGTTGTACAGGTTGTCGGCCACGACGATGTCATAGCCGGCCTCGATGAGCTCCACGCAGGTATGGCTGCCGATATAGCCGGCGCCGCCGCAGACAAGAATAGACATAATAACCGCTCCTTTACAGAAATAGTTGCGCGGGTTCGTTTGATATTCCTATTGTAGCGCGTCAGAAGCAAAATTGAAATAGACAATATCACTAATAATCTGGAAAATCGTTCGGAGCTTGGATTTATTTACAACAGCCTTTTCGTAGAAAAAAACAGGGCCGCCCGAAGGCGGCCCTGTGAGGGAAGCAGATCAGCGAGCCAGGCTCTGGAAGTGGGTGAGGACGGGGTTGACGCCCGTCTTCTTGCCGTTCTCGTAGGTATAGAAGCCGGCGCCGCTCTTGCGGCCCAGGAAGCCGGACACCACCAGCTTGCGCAGCAGCAGGGAGGGGGCGTACTTGGAACCGATTTCCTTCTCCATGGTGGTCATCACGTCCAGCAGAATGTCCAGACCGATCATATCGGCCAGCTCCAGAGGACCCATGGGATGGTTGCAGCCCAGCTTCATGCCGTTGTCCATCTCTTCCACCGAGCCGATGTAGGAGCCCACGATGACGCAGGCCTCGTTGAGCATGGGCAGCAGGGCCCGGTTGACGATGAAGCCGGGCTTGTCGTCGGCCTGAATCAGGGTCTTGCCCATCCGCTCGCCCACTTCCTTCACGGCGGCCAGCACCTCCTGGGTGGTGAGCAGCCCGAAGATGACTTCGCACAGCTTCATCCGAGGGACGGGGGAGAAGAAGTGCATACCAACCACCTGAGAGGGCCGCTTGGTTGCGGAGGCCAGAGCGGTGAGGGAGATGGAGGAGGTATTGGAGGCGAAGATGGTGTGGGGCGGGCAGATCTCCTCCAGGGATTTGAAGACGGCCTGCTTGGCCTCCAGCACCTCAATAATGGCCTCAATAACCAGGTCGGCGTTTTTGGCGCCCTCCAGGGTGGCGTCGTAGGTCAGCCGGGCCAGGGCGGCGTCACGGTCTTCGGCGGTCATGCGGCCCTTCTCTACGTCACGGGCCAGGGCCTTCTCGATATTGGCTTTGGCCCGGTCCAGGGCCTCCCGGCGCTGGTCGTTAAGGACCACATTGTATCCGCTGGTAACAGCATTCTGCGCGATGCCGCTGCCCATCAAACCGGCGCCCACTACGAAAATGTTTTGAATAGCCATAGCGTTTGCTCCTTTTCATTCCTTATTTTCTAATCTTATTCCCGTCCTTCCGACTGCGGAATCAACTGTGCTTATCATAGCATATCAACAGGCGCAAGTCTCAGCATAAATGGCCTTTCAATCTGCAAATATTGACCTGAAATGTCAATAGCTGTTTAGGGGGACGGAGCCGTCGTCCCGCCCCTTTTCGATGGAGCGGACGACCGCGTAATAGCCGTAATCCTTGTTTACCTGGACCCAGAACCGCTCCCCCTCCTTTTTTCCCAGCAGGGCGGAGCCCATGGGGCTCTCCTTGCTGATCAGGCCGTTGAGCACATCCTGGCGGACGGAGGTCACCACCTGCCAGGTCTCCTCCTCCCCCTCGTCCTCCAGATAGACGGTCACCCTGTCATACAGGCCAACCTCGTTGGGGGCGGAGCTGCTGTCGATGATGACAGCTGTTTCAATCATGTTCTCCAGGTATCGGATGCGGCTCTCGTTCTTGTTTTTCTCCTGCTTGGCCGCCTTGTACTCAAAGTTTTCGCTCAGGTCACCGAAGGCCCGGGCCACTTTGACCTCCTCCACCAGCTGGGGGCCGAGGGTGAGGCGCCGGTAGTCCAGCTCCTCCTGCATCTTTTTGATGTCGGTTTCGGTCAATTCATTGTGCATTTCGTCCTCACAAACTCCATTTCATTCCGCCCGGCTAAAGCCGGGCATCCGTTTCATTCCGTTGTTTGTCCTCTCCAAATGGAACCCGCTTCGCTGGGCTTCCATTTGGGGCCGGCTTTGCCGGCTCTTAGGCCTCCCAGCCGGCCAGATATGCTCTCTGGTCCTCGGTGAGCTCGTCGATAGTCAGGCCCATGGCGGCCAGCTTCACCCGGGCAATCTGGTCGTCGATCTCGTCGGGGACGATGTAGACCTTCTTCTCCAGCCCCTCCCGGTGCTTGGCCAGCCACTCCAGAGACAGGGCCTGAACGGCGAAGGACATGTCCATGATCTCGGCGGGGTGGCCGTTGCCCCCGGCCAGATTGACCAGCCGGCCCTCGGCCAGCACGTTCAGGACGCGGCCGTCCGGGAGGCGGAAGCCCTCGATGTTCTTCCGCCGGGGGAAGGTCCCGGCGGACATGGCCCTCAGGGCGGCCACGTCCACCTCGCAGTCGAAGTGGCCCGAGTTGCACAGGACGGCGTTGTTCTTCATCACCTCAAAGTGCCGCTTGACAATTACATCTTTGCAGCCAGTGGCGGTGACAAAGATGTCACCGATTTTGGCTGCCTCGTCCATGGACATGACCCTAAAATTCTCCATGGTGGCGTCCAGAGCCTTGAAGGGGTCCACCTCAGTGACCACCACGTTGGCCCCCATGCCCTTGGCCCGCATGGCGATGCCCTTGCCGCACCAGCCGTAGCCGGCGACGACCACCGTCTTGCCCGCCACGATCAGGTTGGTGGTGTGCATGATGGCGTCCCAGGTGGACTGGCCGGTGCCGTACTTGTTGTCGTAGTAGTGCTTGGCCTTGGCGTCGTTCACCGCCATCATGGGGCAGGGGAGGATGCCCTCCCGCTCTCTGGCATAGAGGCGGTGGATGCCGGTGGTGGTCTCCTCACAGCCGCCGATGAGGCGGTCGCCGTACTGGGCGCACTTGCCTCCCAGGAGGTTAATCAGGTCGCCGCCGTCGTCCACGATGAGGTGGGGGCGGCACTTCAGGGTCTCGACAAGCAGGTTTTCATACTCCTCCATGTTGACCCCGTGGACCCCGTAGGTGGCCACCCCGGAGTCGGCCACGGCGGCGGCCACGTCGTCCTGGGTGGACAGGGGATTGCAGCCGGTGAGGTGGACCTCCGCGCCCCCCTCCCGGAGGACCAGCCCCAGGTTGGCGGTCTTGGCCTCCAGGTGGACGGAGACGGCGATGGTCAGCCCGGCAAAGGGCTTCTCCCGGCGGAACCGCTCCTCAATGCCGCTGAGGGCGGGCATAAAGTCCCGCACCCACTGAATCTTTTGATGGCCCGAGGGGGCCAGGGACATGTCTTTGACAATACTCATGGTGATCCTCCCTATGGTGTTATCCTCTTTGTTATGGGAAAATTTCGGCGGCTCTATCTTAACATATTTTCTGCTCCAGGGAAAGAGGAAATAAAATTTGTTTACACTTTGGACGTAGACATTTCACCCAAAACCGGGTACAATATCCTTTACATGAAAAATGACCAAAGGGGTTTGATCTATATGAGGACTCTCTCCCGGTGGCTGTCCCGGTTCAGCTATAACCATTCCAATCTGTGCGTAGAGGGGTTGATCCGCTACATAGTGGGCGGCAACCTGCTTGTCTTTATGCTGGACCTGTTCACCCACGGTATGTCCACCAACTGGCTCACCTTTGTCCCCGCCTACATCTTTCAGGGGCAGGTCTGGCGGCTGATTACCTTCATTTTTATCCCCATGAGCTTTGGCCCGCTGGGCTTTATCCTCACCACCGTCTTCACCTACTATATGGGTGTCCGTCTGGAGAACGCCTGGGGCTCCGCCCGGTTTACCATCTACTACGGGCTGGGGGTCATCCTGAATATCATCGTGGGCCTGCTCCTGCCCCTGATTAACCCCATGTATCTGCTGGTCCAGACCGCCGGCATGAACTACCTCCACCTGTCCCTCTTCCTGGCCTACGCCACCCTCTACCCCGACCTGACGGTGCTGGCCGCCTTCTTTATCCCTATTCGGCTGAAATGGCTGGCCCTGCTGGACGCCGCCCTGTTTGCCTATGAGATTCTGCTTTATCTGTCCTATGGCCAGTTCGCCATGGCTCTGCTGCCTGTCATCGCCATCTTCAACTACTTTATCTTCTTCTGGGACGACCTGATGGAGGTTCTGGGCCGGGGCCGGGCCAGGGCGGTGCACCAGCACTCCTCCCAGACCATCAACTTTAAAAAGGCCCAGAAGGACCTGCGCCAGCGCCGGGGTTACCTCCACAAGTGCGCTGTCTGCGGCGTCACCGACCAGGACGACCCCAATATGGAGTTCCGATACTGCTCCAAGTGCACCGGCTACTACTGCTACTGCGCCAACCACATCAACAACCACACCCACGTGCAGTAAAGCATTTTCCTTTACAAAGAGACGCGTCCCATCCGGTATAGATGGGACGCATTTTTGCGCTATTCAGGCAAATTATACAATGGAAAAGGCGTATGTCAAGGACTTCTCCTTGCCAGGCTCCAGAACGGTGCAGAAGGGTTTATCCTCAAACTTGCCGCTCTCGTTGTCCCAGGCGGCGCAGCCCTGCCAGGGCTCCAGGCACAGATAGGGTGCCCCCGGCTTGGTCCAGAAGGCCACCATGGGGAACTGGCGGAAGTCCAGCTCCACCCCCCGGCCGGTGTCTCTGTGGACCAGGGACACCTTTCCCGAGCGGAGCATACTGAAAATGATGGTGTCCATCTCGTCGAAGGTGTGGTAATCCAGGGGGAGCTTCACGTCCTCGTCCAGCATGGGCCTGCGGCCGTCGTGGAGGATGATCCCCTCGGAATTGAGGAGGTGGCTGCCGGCGTGCTCGGGCTCCTCAAAGAGCAGCTCGTAGTCCTCGAACCGCTCTCCCCCCCGGAGGGGGCAGCGGATGGCGGTGTGGGCCCCGATGCAGAAGGGCATGGGGGCGGTCCCCGTGTTTGTTACGGTGAAGGAGGTGGAGAAGCCGTCCTCCAGCAGCCGGTGGGTTACTTTCAGGGAGAAGGGGAAGGGGTAGCGGGCCAGGGTGTCCTCACTCTCCCGCAGCTCCAGGGTGACAAAGTCCTCCTCCTGTTCCACGGGGGCAAACTCCATCCCCCGGGCAAAGCCGTGGCGGCCCATCTCATAGGTTCCGCCGTTGATCTCCACCCTGCCGTCTTTCAGGGAGCCCACAATGGGGAACAGAATGGGGTTCTGTCCGGACCAGAAGGCCGGGTCGCCCTGCCAGATATACTCCAGGCCCTCTCCGTCTTGAAAAGAGATCAGCTCTCCGCCTCGGGTCCGGGCTGTGGCCCGCAGGCTGCCCTTTTTCAGCTCAAACGTCATAAAACTTCCTCCCATATCAGAACGCTACCTTGAGGAACAGGGCCACGCAGCACAGGATGACGGCGCAGGGAACATACAGCCAGCGGCCCACGTTGTACCACACCTGGCCCGAGGGCTTTTTTGCCCCCCGGTTGATCTCCTCCATCAGCTCGTCCTTTTTCATGATCCAGAACCAGGACAGGGCGCCCAGGGTGGCCCCGATGGGGATGATATAGATGGAGACGATGTCCATCCAGGGGCCCCACTTGAAGATGGGCTCCATGTTCAGGCCGATGCCCAGGCAGATGACACACAGCATGACCAGCATGGCCTTCCGGTTCAGCTTGGGGAAGCGGTGGAGGAGGGACTCGCCCACCGCCTCGAACATGTTCTGCAAGGAGCTCACCCCGGCAAAGACCATGGCGGTGTACAGGATGATAGCAAAGAGCCGGCCCAAGGGGATGTCCTGCAAAATCCGGGGCAGGGTGACGAAGAGGAGGGAGGGGCCCGCCCCCACGTCCAGCCCGTAGGCAAAGCAGGCGGGGATGATGACCAGGGCGGCCACCAGGGCGGCGATGGTGTCGAACAGGGCGGTCTGTCTGGCCAGGGAGACCACGTCCTCCTCGGGGGAGAGGTAGGCCCCGTAGACAATCATGCCGCTGCCCGTGATGGACAGGGAGAAGAAAGCCTGGCCCATGGCCCAGATCCATACCATGGGGTCCAGCAGGTCGGCCCACCGGGGGGTGAACATATACTTGTAGCCCTCTGCCGCTCCGGGCAGGAGGGCCACCCGGACGGCCAGAATCAGGAAGATGATGAAGAACAGAGGCATCATCACCTTGTTGCTCTTCTCAATGCTCTTGGCGCCCAGGAGGAGGGTGAGCAGGGTGCCCACCACCACGATGACGTGAAAGGGGACCACCGAGTAGTCGTGGAGGGAGAAGCCCTCAAACCAGGGACCGGGGTCCACCGTCATCAGGGTCCCGCCCACCGAGGCGGCGAAAGCCTTCAGCACATAGGCGATGATGACGGCGTAGCCCAGGGCGATGCACATGGACCCGGCCAGGGGCAGCCAGCCCAGGACCCCGCCGGCGGTCCCCAGCTTTTTGTCCCGGCTGGTCCAGGCCATCCGGTAGGAGCCCAGGGTGCCCGTTTTGGCCCGGCGGCCCACGGCGTATTCGGCGGACAGGCCCACCGTTCCAAACAGCATGATGAAGAACAGGTAGGCCAGCAGAAAGGCCCCGCCGCCGTAGCTGCCCATCTTGGCCGGGAAGCCCCACACGTTGGCCATTCCCACGGCGGAGCCCACCGCAGACAGTACGAAGCCCCAGCCGCTGGAAAATTTATGCTTTTTCGTATCCATAAAAAACTCCTTATCTCTCTTGTTCCGGGGCCGTCCCCGGGATAAAAGGCTCTCCTCAAAACTGAGTATAATATAAGGTGTACAAAAAAGCAACGGATAAATCCGTACCGGGCGGAAAATTTGCCAGAGGACGGTCTCACGGGGTCTGTTCCCTTGCAATTTTGCCGGGGCGGGGTATAATGGAGTGCACAAAGGGGGATTGAACCATGCTGAAGATACGACAGGCGGTCCCGGAGGATATGCCCGCCATTCTGGAGCTCTACGACGGGGTGATCGACCGCTTTCAGGCCCAGACCGGAGGGAGGGGCTGGAGAAAGGGCGTGTATCCCACCGAGGCGGACTTTCAAAAGGCCATCGACACCGGGACGCTCTACGTGGGCGAGCTGGAGGGGGCGCCGGCCGCAGGGATGGTGGTCACCCAGGGGACGGATAAGACCTATGGAAATCCCCCCTGGCGGGTGGATGCCCCGGATGAGGAGACAGCGGTAATCCACACCTTGGGCGTCTCCCCCGATTTTTCCGGCCGGGGGCTGGCCCTGGAGATGATCCGGGGGGCCGTGGACCTGGCCCGGGAGAGGGGCTGGAGGGCCCTGCGGCTGGACGTGCTGGACAGCAACACCGCCGCGCAGCGCCTCTACCGGCGGGCGGGCTTTGCGTACATCTGCACAAAGAAAATCTTCTACGAGAGCGTTGGCCTGGCGGACTTCCTGCTGTATGAGTACACGGTTTGAAAACCTTGGAGAATTGGAGAAAAAGCAGGCAGGTAAAAATATTTTTGTTGCTTGACGCGGAGACAGGAAGCGACTATAATCGTATCATAAACGGCTCAATTTGGAAAACAGCTATCCTGCAAGGGCCTGCGCCCTTTTCTGAGCCCGGCCGGGAGAGGGATGAGACATGCTTCACAGGGTGGAACGGGGATTGGACAGCCTGATTGATCACTACACTTCCGTCTGTATCGCCCTCGCCTTATTTGTCCTGTCGCTGGTGGGCGTGGGGGACGTGGTGGTGGTCAGCCTGCTGGGCTTTCTGCTGTGCATGGCGGGGCTTACCCGGCGGTCCGCCCGGGCAGACCCGTGGATTCTGGTCCCTTTGCTGGTTTACGACCTGGCCTGTCTGGCCTCCACCTGCGCCGCCTATGGGGAAATCACAGGCGGCTACGGGGTGACCCACGGGATTTTCCCTGTACTCTGGCTGCTGGCTGCCTGTCTGGAGCCGGACGAGCAGCGGCTGCTGAAGCGGCTGTGCGCCCTCTGGACCGGGGCTGCGGCAGCGGTGGGGATTGGGCGTTTCGTATTTCTGGCCATAACCCAGGGCAGGGTGGGGCGGATGAGCGGCCTTTTGGGCAATCCAAACGCCATGGGCATTTTTCTGGTACTGGGCTGGTTCCTTGTGACGTGTCCCACGGTGGACGAGGGGGACTGGGCTGCGGCCCGGTCTCTGCTGGAGCCGCTGCTGCTCATCGCGGCGGCCATGACCCTGTCGATGGGCAGCTTTGCGGCCATGGCGGCGGGAATCCTGGTGCTTCTGGCCGAAAAAAGAGGGACGCAAACCCTGGGGTCTACACTTCTATATGCCTGCCGCCTGCTGGCCAAGTGCAGTCTGGGTATGGGGACGGGGCTGCTGATCTACCTGTCCGCCGCCCGGACCAGCGTGCCCTGGACCTGCCTGTTTCTGCTGGCCTACGGGGGGATGGTGCTGGCCTGTTGGCGGAGCTTTGAGCGCTTTCTGGAGGCCAAGCCCAAAATTTCGGTGCTGATTGCCGCTCTGGGTGTGCTGGTGGCGGGGACGGCGGTGGTAATCCGGCCCAGCGCCGTGGCCACCTTTACTGAGCGGCTGGAGATGATGGCCAGCGGCCTCCATTACCTTACGGCAAATCCCCTCCTGGGGGTGGGGCCCTTTCAGTGGCGGCTGCTGGACCTGAACGACGGCGGCAAATACTTCAACACCTGGCATATCCACAACGTTGTAATCCACGTGGGGGTGGAGATGGGCTGGATTGCCATGGGGGCGCTGGTCCTCATCGGAGTCCGGGCGCTGACCAAGCCTAGGGCCCCTCAGGAGCGGGCCCTGACGGCCGCTTTCATCGCCCACAATATGATCGACACCAGTTTTTTCTATCTGGGGATTACGGCGCTGGCGCTGACGGCGGCGGGCGGTTCCCATGAGGGGGACCGCAGGCTGGGCGGCGGAGGGGTGAAGCTCCTCTTTGCCCTGTTCGCCGGGCTGTTCGCCTACAGCCTTTTCTATAGGGTGATGACCGCCTAGGGGGGAGCGGGATGAAGGAAAACGACTTTCGCAGCGTATGGCTGCTGCTGGCCGGCTTCTGCGCGGCGGCAGCGGTGGTGCTGGCCCTGTGCGTCACCGCCCGGTCTCAGATGCCGGATACCGTGGGCCGGATGCTGACGGCGGAGGAGACAGTCCAGATCACGGCGCGGAACAGCCCCATGACGGAATATGTTTACCTCTCCCCCAATGCCGACTTCCCCCCCGGGGACGCAATCCGTAAGGTGACAGTCCACCACATGGCGGGGGACCTGGCTCTGGAGGACCTGGGGGCCTCCTTCGCCCGGCGGGACCGCCGGGCATCCTCCAACTATGCCATTGACAGCAGCGGCCGGGTGGCCCTCTACGTGGAGGAGGGCAACCGGGCCTGGAGCTCCAACAGCCTGGCCAACGACGACCAGGCGGTGACGATTGAGGTGGCCAACGACCAGGTGGGCGGAGACTGGCACGTAAGCGACACCGCCTTTGAGACGCTGATCGAGCTGTGCGTTGACATCTGCCGGCGCAACGGCATTCCGGAGCTGCGCTACACCGGGGATGAGACCGGCACCCTCACCCTGCACAGCATGTTCTATGACGAGACCGAATGCCCGGGGCCCTATCTGAAAAGCCGGATGGGGGAGCTGGCCGGCGAGGTGAACCGCCGGCTGAAAAGCGGGTGAAAATTCACGCGGAAACGCGTTTGACATAGATCGTACTGGGGCGGGCCCCAGTACGCTGTCTCCCACGGAGACAGCACAAAGACTTTTCAGAAGGGAGAATGAGCAATGGAAGTCCCCAAGAGGAGAACAAGATTCTTCGGCGCCTGCATCCTCTTTTTTATGGTCGTTTTGGCGGTTGGAACAGCAATCGTCTTTGCCGCAGAACCGCGCAGCGGCTCCTACAGCCTGGTGATTGAGAAGAAGTTTGCTGCCGATACGCCCGCAGACGTGTTGGCGGAGGCGGAAAAACAGTCCTACACCTTCAAGATTGAGGGGACCAAGCGGGGCGACAACGACCAACTGATTCCAATTAATGAAACCATTACCCTTCCCCGGGAGGGTGTAAGCGGCGAGGATGCCTGGAAATCTGATGAAATCGCCTTTGGCAGCCCCTTCAACGTCTCCGTGACGGAGATTACTAACGACGTGACGCTCAAAGTGAACGGCAAGGAGTACAACATGGGCAGCTCCCAGGCCGAGACCGCCACATTGTTCAGCGAAAGCCCCCAGGTGCGGGACCTGAACAACAACGGTAAAATCGTCCTCTCCCGGCCCGATGAAAAGCTGGTCAATGATGGGAACGGAAATTTTAATACAGTACGCGTCACCACCACGTCCACCTTCCGCATCAAGAGCGAGTGGCCCTGGGGGCCAGACGAATTTGCTAAGCCCGACAGCTGGCAACCATATAATGAAGTAGTGACGCTGGAACCCGGCGAGGCCCCTATTGAACTGACCGGCCTCCAGGCGGGGCGGTATACCATCGAAGACCTGTCCGTGTCCGGTTACACCATCACCCTGGGGGAACGGAAAAATATAACAGTCGCCCCGAAAGAAACCGGCACCTTCTACATCAACAACAAGCCGGGCAGTCTGACCATCACCGCCGGGGGTACAAAAGACGACGGCGGCAAGCACTACTATACCGTCGAGCGGGTCGATGCCCCAGACGGTGCACAGCCTTTTCAGAACCGGACCACCGAGGCTGTCGCATCCAGGGAAAAATATACTCTCGACAACCTGCCTCGGGGCCAGTACAAGGTGACGGAGCACATTTTTTCCAACGCGCCCACCGAGTTTACAGTGACGGTGCCGCAAACGGATGAACGGGAGCGGACCGGGAGAAGCAGCGCACTGACCAGCGGAACCACAAACAGCTGGAAATACATTGACCTTGAGGATAAAAATTTTGACGTAGATTACATCAAGATGGTGAGCTTTGGTCCGCTTTACAATAGTAGCGGAAATAGTTTAAACTCTTCTACTTCCTACACTACTTTCCGTTACGGATTTCTCTCTGAGGATGGGAAACTAATTACCAACATTAAAACATATAACAGGAGTACAGGGTTTAAGGGAAATCTGACTGTAACTATGACAGATGCAGCTCGGATGAGTGTAGGTTCTGGAAAACGGTTATATATTGCTGTTACAGGCTTAAAAAGCAGTACAGCGAAAACGATTGGTGTAAATTGGATTGAGTACGACGAAAAAGAAGTCCCGAACACATTCCAAGATGCTGACACAAACAATTCCGTTACCATAGATAACCGCGGCTGGATAAAGATTAAAGCACCAGAGATTCCAGATTCCGAGCACGCGGCAAAAGTCACTTACACCTATACCCTCCGAAAGAGCGCGGGTGCCGATCCCATTGTGCTGACCCTGAAACCGGGCGAGGAGCACACGCTTACGGGCCTTGCGGCGGGCAGCTACCTGGTCATGGAGACGGTGGCTATTGACGATGAGCCGGTGGGCTTCCAGATGGATATCTCCGGTAAGCCCTTCGGTTCCACCGAGGCCGGAAAGTCCTCTGACATCACCGTTATGGGCGACCGCACGCTGACCATCACAAAGTATGGGTCTACGACTGAGAACGGCGGGCGGGACTATACCTTCAAAATCGAACAGACCAAGGGAGAAAACAGCTTTAAGACGGAGACTGTGACCCTCAAAGCGGGGGAAAGCGACAGCAGCATCATCCTCCCGGCGGGCGAATATAAGGTCACGCCCGTGGACGACATGACCGAGATCTTTGAGCTGAAGTGCAGCGACAGCAGCCAGGTAAAAGCGGAGGTCCCCTCCAGCCAGGCCGCCACCGTGACCTTTACCAACGTGTTTGTGGAGGGCACCATGGGCTACCGCTACGTACACGAGTATTACATCGGACACCCCAATGAAAACGGCGAATGCACCTCCTATACCTACGAGGGATGCAGCCCCGTCACCACCGTGGGCGGCCGGAGGGACGACAAGGAGTCCTACGGTTCCATCGACATTACCAAGGAGCCGGGATTTACCATCGGCGGACAGACCTATACCTATGCCTATATGCCCAACAACAACGGCTATGGCTATGCGTATGAGGAGCCGAAAACTCCGACCAGTACGACAGATATCCACCCGTCGAACCAGAGCGTGGAAAAGCGCAGCGATAAAACCATCTACTACTATGTGGACGATGACCTGACCGCAGCCGAGAAAATTGGAGTTGACACGGATAAGTCTCAGATCATCATCCTGCGCTATTTCCGGGTGCTGCCAGAGGAGCAGAAGGGCAGCTACAAATATATCCATGTGTACTACTTCCGGGATAAAGACGGCAGTCACTGGGAGGGCAGCAGTGAGACCAAGACAAACGTGGGACAGCTTGGGCTGCCCTACTCGGCCGATGTCATTACCAAGGAGCCCAAGTTCACGCCCACAGCGTGTGAACACAGAGGTAAGGAGTATACCTATACCTACAACGAGCGTCCCAGTTACGGCACTTTGAGTGAGGATCACAGCGACCCGCTGGTGGAACTGTATCGAAAAGTCTCTTATAATCCGGATAAGCCGGACGATCCGAGTAATGAACCGCATCAGCACTACCGCCCCAACAGCGACGCCGACCACATCGTTGCCACGGAGGACGGCCGGAATATCATCATCCTGCGCTATTACCGTGAGGAAAACCCGACAGTGACCACCGGCACCTATAAGGTCGTCCACGAGTACTACCTCCGGGAAGAGCCGGAGGACACCGGCGGCGCGGAAGGGGACACCGAAACCGAGGGCACTGAGCCTGAGACCGGCGGACCCACTGATCCTGACGTGAACGGGGACCAGACCGGGGCTGACAACAATGTTGGACCTGCCGGCCAACCTGGCCCCGGTGATTTCGAGGACAACACGCCTGGGGACGACGATCCCACGAATGGCGAACAGCCCGGACCCGATGAGCCCACTGAACCCGACAAGGGCGATAGCAGCACACCGCAAGAGCCCACCGAGCCTGACAAGGGCGACGGCAGCACACCGCAGGAG
>CATKXO010000035.1 GCA_949840775.1 uncultured bacterium
TTCTGAACGTAAAGAAAGTGAGGAGATTTTTGGATGAAAAAGCGTGTTTTGGCAATGTTCCTGACACTTGCGCTCTCATTGTCGCCGGCGCTGGCCGCTGGCTTCGGCGACACCGCCGGGCACTGGGGCGCAGCCCCGGTGGAGCGCTGGGCTGACGCCGGGGTGCTGTCCGGCGACGGCGCGGGCAGCTTCCTCCCCGACAAGGAGATGACCCGGGCGGAGTTCGCTCAGATGCTGTGCAACCTGATGGGCTACACCGAGAAGGCCCCCAATACCTTTGCCGACGTGCCCGGCGACGCCTGGTACGCCGACGCCATCCTGAGGCTCAACGCCGCCGGGGTGATGTCCGGTGTGGGCGGCAACCTGGCCGCGCCCAATGACCCCATTACCCGGGAGCAGGCGGCGGTGCTGCTGTGCAACGCCCTGAACATCAGGCCCAGCCGGGGGGCGGGCATTGGGTTCAGCGACGCGGGGAGCGTGTCCGGCTGGGCCAGGGAGGCCGTGGCCGCCCTCACCGAGCGGGGGATGATCAGCGGCATGGGCGGCAACACCTTCGCCCCCGGCGTGAACATCAACCGGGCCAGCGTGGCCGCCATGGTGGACAACATCGTGGCGGAGTACGTCACCCAGCCGGGGGCGGTCATCACCGGCGAGGTGAAGGGCGTGGTCATCGTCAAGGCCGGCGGCGTCACCTTCCAGGACGCCGCCCTCAGCGAGCCCCTCATCGTGGCCCCCGGCGCCCCCTCCGCCTCCGTCACCCTGACGGGTTCTACCACCGCCGCCGAGGTGGTGGTGGCCGCCCAGGGCGCGAAGCTCACCGTGGACAAGTCCGCCGCCGTGGACACCGTGGCCGTGGAGGCCCCCAGGGCGTCCGTGACCGTGGCCGGTAAGGTGGACGCCGTCACTGTGGCCGGGAGCGCCTCCAACGCCACCGTCACCGCCAGGGCCGGGGCCACCGTCTCCAGCGTGGAGACCTCCGCCGCCGGCACCACCGTGACCGGCAGCGGCAAGGTGGAGCACGTCACCGCCAACGCCGGGGCCACCAGAACCGAGGTCATGACCAACGGTACCAAGGTGGAGAACAACTCCTCCAGCGCCGTCACCACCGGCAGCGGCACCGTGTCCGCAGGCAAGACCGACACCACTACCTCCACCGGCTCCAGCTCCTCCGATTCCTCCGGCGGCGGGTCCTCCTCCGGAGGCAATACCGGCGGGAACCAGGGCGGCACCACGACCCCCGAAAACCCCAATCCTCCCAAGCCCGAGGACCCCAAGCCTGAGACCCCCAAGGACCCCACTGTGGAGAAGCCCGGCACCGGAGAGGCTGAGGAAGACAAGCGCGGCGGCGCGACGGGCAGTAACGGAACGCCCAGTGAGGCCGATGTTCCTGCGGCAGGTGACGGTGAAGTGACTGTACCGGCAGATAAGACGGCGTGTGAGGGCGACCATACCTGGGGCGATGTAACTGTGACGAAAGCGGCCACCTGTGCTGAGGCTGGTACCGGCACCTATACCTGTACTGTGGAAACCTGTGGCGCAACATCAACCGTGACAATCCCCAAGCTGGAACACAGCTTTACCAAGAAGACTGTGAAGACCCAGCCCACCTGCACGACAGAGGGTGTGATGGAGGTCTCCTGCGCCAACGACGGCTGCAACGAGAAGACCGGCAATGAGACGATTGCCAAGCTGGCTCACGACTTTGCCAACAGCACCCGCTATGGTACGGATGACGCTCAGCACTGGAAGCTTTGCAAGTACTGCGACGCTGCCGACACAAAGGCAAATCACACCTGGACGAAGGACGACGAGCAGAGCACCGCTGCGACCTGCATCACAAAGGGCACCACGGTAAGCACCTGCACCTGCGGGGCGAAGAAGACAGAGGAAATCGCCGCCACCGGCAAACACGCCGCCGCCACCGATGCTACGTGGAAGCATGATACTGACGCGCATTGGAAAGAATGCGCAACCGAGAACTGCACCGCTAAAGTTAACGAAGGGGCGCACCAGTGGGATGCGCAGACCAGCCAGTGTACTGTTTGCCAGTGGGAATGCCCCGCTAAGTCATTTCACAATCTAATTCTGACGACTGCCACTTGTGGAATCTGCGGGGCCCCCGGAACCAAGGAGCCCGAGGTCACTACCTACACCATCACTCTGCCCCAAGGCACTGATGAAAATCCCCTTCACGGCACCGTTACGGCAAATAAGGCCACCGGCCTCAAAGAGAATGATGACATTACCTTAATTTTCACTTCCGCTGAGGGCTATCGGCTGAAAGATTGGTCTGTTAGTAGAACTGGGTTGACAGGTGCGGCGGCTTATGTGGGGCCAACTCATGAGAGCTTTGATGATGAAATCACGACCATGACCATGACCTTCAAAATGCCTGATGCCAATGTCACCGTGACGGCTGAGTTTGAGAAGGCTGTCTACGCTGTTATCATTTACGACATGACCAACGGCACCGTTACATCTGACAAGGGCAGCGGCGGGGCCAATATGGGCGATACCGTGACTTTGACTGTTACTCCTGCCGAAGGTTACCAGCTGAAAAGTGGCACGTTAAGGGTTATGAATGGAGAGAACACGGTTGCTGCCAAACTTAGTGAGGATTATGGTGATAGTGCTACATATACTTTCACCATGCCCGCCGGGCGTGTGACTGTGACGGCTGAGTTTGAGGAACTCTCCGCCACCAACTAATCCAAATCTCGTCAGAGTACAAGAGCACGACAAAGCCCGCCGGTCTCCCGGCGGGCTTTTCAGGCTACGGAAAGCCTCCCTTCGCAAAGGGAGGTGGCATCCGCGAAGCGGATGACGGAGGGTTTTCTCCACAATGACGCAGTTGTCAGAGTAAACCCCCACCCGGCTTCGCCGGGAGCCCCCTTTGCGAAGGGGGCCTTTTGATGTTGCGGGGCAGAAAGCATTAGTCCTCAATATCCACCAGGATGTGATCCGTCCCGTGTTCCTCAAACTCGGCGATGTAGGCGTCGATGCGGCTGGTGAGTTCGGCGTAGTTGCTCTCGTCGATGGGGGCGTCGTCCATATCCCGGCGGGCCAGGTCCTCGGCCAGGATGTCGAAAAACACGTTGTTCTCATATTCCACAATGGCCTCGTGGATGCCCCCCTCCACAAAGGCCCGGGAGGGGACCACCTCGCCCTGATACAGCTCGGCCAGCTGGGGCATTCCCTCCAGGGCGGCCCGGCTGAAGAGCAGGCTCTCCACCTCGTCGTAGTCGGCAAAGCGCTGGTCCCCCCGGGTGGAGTTCAGAATCCAATTTCCGATGTACACCAGGTCCAGCAGCCTGCGAAACTGCTTTTTGTTCAGCTCCAAATTCATTGGGGCCCCTCCTCTCCGGGCAAAAGACTGTTTATATAGCATTATAGTCTCCATTTTCAATTTGTCAAATGGAGAAACCAGGCAAATTTACTTGTTTTTTCAGGCAAAATGACATACAATAAAATAGCCGCTTTACATAGGGGGCCAAAGTGTGTATAATACCTCAGACTGACCGGTGGGGCCGCTCCGCCGGGCCGGATTTTTCAGGTATTGGAGGCCGTCCAATGGAAAAGGAAGTGGTTATCTCCATCAAGGGGATGCAGAAATACGATGGCACGCCCCCCGATGTCATCGAACTGATTACCGAGGGCCGTCTGGCCCGGGACGGGAAGAGCTACACCCTGTCCTACCAGGAGAGCGAGCTCACCGGACTGGAGGGCACCCTTACCACCATTCAGGTGGATGGGGAGCAGGTCACTCTGATGCGGGTGGGGGAGTTCAATTCCCAGCTGGTATTTCAGGAGGGGCGCCGGCACATTGCCATGTACAATACACCATATGGCGCAATGACCATCGGGGTGAATACCCGCCACCTGCTGGCCCAGCTTACCGACCAGGGGGGCGATATCGAGGTGGACTACTCGGTGGAGGTGGACCACGCCCTGGCCGGCCGCAACGTCTTCCGCATTAACGTGAGGGAGGCGGAGGGCGGCCTGGGCAGCCTGAAGCAGTAACACAAGAATGGCCCGCCCAGGGGGGCGGGCCCCACAGAATGCCAAAATATAATATGTGGGACCCGCCCCCCTGGGCGGGTCATTTCCCTAAAATACAGAATGAGGTGCAGAAGATGACAAACATGATTCAGTCCGCCATAGACCAGGTGGCCGCCCTGACCTGGGCGGCCTATGAGAAGGCCCGCGCGGCGGGGGCCTTGCCCGCCGGGGGGGAGGCGGTAACGGTTACGATTGAGATCCCCAGGGATACGTCTCACGGAGATTACGCCTCCAACTTTGCCATGGCGGGGGCCAGGGAACTGCATATGGCCCCCCGGGCCATCGCCCAGGCCATCGTGGATCACCTGGACCTGGAGGGCAGCTACTTCCAGAAAGCGGAGATCGCCGGCCCCGGCTTTCTCAACTTCACCCTGGGCCCCAAGTGGTACAGCGAAGTGCTGTCCGCCATCGAGCGGGAGGGAGCGGGCTACGGCTCCGGCGGCGACGGGGCGGGTAAAAAGGTGATGGTGGAGTTTGTCTCCGCCAACCCCACCGGCCCCATGCACATGGGCAACGCCCGTGGCGGCGTGCTGGGTGACACCCTGGCCAACGTCCTCAGGCGGGACGGCTGGAGTGTGTGGAAGGAGTTCTACGTCAACGACGCGGGCAACCAGATCAACAAGTTTGCCCGGTCCATCTACGCCCGGTGTATGCAGCTGACGGTGGGCGAGGCCAATTACCCCTTCCCCGCTGACGGCTACCAGGGGGAGGACATCCGGGAGCTGGCCCAGGGCTTCCTGGCCCGGGAGGGAATCGATTTTCCCGGGGGGACCGCTGAGGGGGAGTGGCTGGAGCAAATGGCCCAGTACGGCCTGGAGCACAACATCCCCAAGATGAAGGCTGACCTGAACAAGTACGGCATCGAGTATGACCAGTGGTTCTTTGAGTCCTCCCTCCACAACAGCGGTTATGTGGCCGAGACGGTGGGCCTGCTCACCGAGAAGGGCTGGACCTATGAGAAGGACGGGGCTCTGTGGCTGAACACCACCGGGCTTTTAAAGAAAAAATACATGGCCGAGGGCAAAAGCCAGGAGCAGGTGGACAAGCTGGACCTGAAGGACGATGTTCTCCGCCGGGCCAACGGCTTTTATACCTACTTCGCCGCCGACATCGCCTACCACCGGAACAAGCTGGACGTGCGGGGCTTTGACCTGGCCATCAACATCTGGGGGGCGGACCACCACGGCCATGTGGCCCGGCTCCAGGCCGCCCTGGACGGGCTGGGGCTGAACGGCTCCCGCCGCCTGGTGATTGTCCTCATGCAGCTGGTCAACCTGCTCCAGGACGGCAAGCCGGTGAAGATGTCCAAGCGGACGGGCAAGGCCATCGCCCTCCACGACCTGCTGGACGAGATTTCGGTGGACGCCGCCCGGTACTACTTCAACAACCGGGCCGCCTCCAGCTCCCTGGACTTCGACCTGGACCTGGCCGTCCGCCAGGACAGCGAGAACCCGGTGTACTACGTGCAGTACGCCCACGCCCGCATCTGCTCCCTGCTGGCCCGCATGAGGGAGAGCGGGGCGGAAGTGTGCGGTGCGGGTCAGGTCGACGCCTGTGTCCTCACCCAGCCCGAGGAGCTGGCCCTGATCAAATCCCTGGCCCAGTATCCGGAGGAGCTCCACCTGGCCGCCCGTGACTACGACCCCAGCCGCATCAACCGCTATCTCACCGCCCTGGCCGGGGATTTCCACCGCTTCTACAATGCCTGCCGCTGTATGGTGGACGATCCCTGCCTCCAGTCCGCCCGGCTGAAGCTGGTTGACACCACCCGTGACGTGCTGGCCAACGGCCTGAATCTGCTGGGGGTGTCTGCCCCGGAGAAGATGTAAATAGGGTTGGCGCTCAGTGGGACCCGCCCCCCTGGGCGGGTCAATCGGTATTCATACAAGTGGCCCGCCGAGGGCGGCGGGCCCCACGGAGGATAGTATGCAGTTTGACCTGACCGCTCTGGAACACACACTCCAAAGCCGCGCCCCCGGCCTGATGGACTCCCGCCGCGCCTACGCGGTGCTGGTGCCTCTGGTGGAGCGGGGCGGGGACTATGACGTGCTCTACGAGGTCCGGGCCCGCACTCTGCGCCGCCAGCCGGGGGAGGTCTGCTTCCCCGGAGGGCGGATGGAGCCGGGGGAGAGCCCGGAGGCGTGCGCCCTGCGGGAGACCTGGGAGGAGCTGGCCATCCCGCCTGAGCGGATCAGGCTGCTGGGGCGGCTGGACTTCATCGCCCACCGGGCCAACTTCCTGATGCAGCCTGTGCTGGGACTGGTGGACGGCGGGGCTCTGGAGGGGATGTGCCCCGGCCCCGCCGAGGTGGAGGAGGTCTTTTGCGTCCCCCTGTCCCACCTGCTGAACACCGCCCCTATTGAATACGAGTACGAGCTGATCCCCACCCCGGCGGTCAATTTCCCCTATGAGGTCATCGGCATCCCCCGGGACTACCAGTGGCAGAACGGAAAGGAAAATGTCCCCGTCTACCCCTGGCAGGGGCGGGCCATCTGGGGCCTCACCGGGCGGATTACACGAAATTTGGTGCAAATATGCAAGGCCCCCGGCTGAGCCGGGGGCCTTGCCTTATGTTGCTGTTTCTTCGGCTGCCGCCTTTTCCTTGAGGGCCTTGATGGCGTAGTCCAGGGCGGGAATGGATTTGGCGGTGCAGTACTGCTTCATGTCCTGAAGCTGACGGATGGCTTCCTTTGTGGTCATATCCTTCAAACGCATAGCACTCACGCTCCTTTACTGTTGTTATTTTACCACAGAACAGGGGCGGAGCGCAAGAGGTTTATTGGTGATTTTTCTGGTTTTGAGGTAGGGGCGGATGATATCCGCCCCTACATGGTTTTCTCCCTCGGTCTGTGGGCACAGCGGACAGCCAGAAGCAGGACGGCCAGCGTCAGCGCCCGCCGCAGGGGGCTGGCGGTGAACAGAAGGCAGAGGAGCGACCGGGCGATGGTATACAGGCAGCTGGCCCAGAGGAGGAGGGCGGCGGCGCGCATGTCAGTACTCCTTCCCCGCCACCACCCGGCAGGAGATAAAGTAGGAGACGAACAGGGCTGCCAGCGCTCCCAAGGGGAGGAGGGCCATTCCGCCGATGAGGACGGTGGGGGGGAGGGTTCCCAGCCGGTTCAGGGTGGAGAAGTCGATGAGGTCTGCCTTGGCCAGCAGCAGGAAGCCGACAAAGGGGATGAGAAGCATGGCATAGAGATAGATTCGGGCCCGCTCCGGCCCCCATTTATAGGTGACAGGCAGCAGGAGGGCGGGAATCAACAGTCCGATGGCTGCGGAAACTATAAGGGTAAGCAACATTTCCAGCAAATCCTCCTGCTGGAACATACAGCTGAACGCGGCGCCGCCCAGGCCCAAAGCCAGGGTGCACAGGGAGAGAAGCAGCACAAAGAGGTACCGGGCGCCCACCACCTTGCTCCGTCCCAAAGGGAGGGACATGGCGTACCTGTCCCACTTGGCCTGGTCGTCATAGGCGAAGGCGGAAATGGGCAGCACCATCAGCATTACCTGAATGAAGGTTATGATAAAGCCGAAATTCAAAATATCCATCCAGGCCAGAACGGCGTAAAATGCGATAATCAGAAAATAAGATTTCAAAGCTTTCCGCATTACAAGCAGGTCTTTCATCATTAAACCGGTCATTTTTCTTCTCCTTTCCCCACAAAGAGCATAATGTCCTCCAAGGTGGTCCGCTCCACCAGCAACATGGGGTACTTGCGGCTGAAGGCCGCCCGGTCCTTCACCAGGGCCTCGCAGCCGAAGCTCCCCCGCCGGGTGCGCAGAATGTCGTGGGGGTCGATGGCCTCCAGCTGGGCGGCGGTGCAGCCCACCCGGCCGTAGGAGTCCAGGATGCTGTCCTTGGCGTCGGACAGCACCACCTCCCCCTGGTGGATGTAGGCGATGTAGTCGGCCACCTTCTCCAGGTCGGAGGTGATGTGGCTGGACATCAAAATGGCGTGGTCCTCGTCCTGGATGAAGCCCAAAAACTCGTCCAGAATCTCGTCCCGGACCACCGGGTCCAGCCCGGCGGTGGCCTCGTCCAGGATGAGCAGCCTGGGCCGGTGGGCCAGGGCGGCGGACAGGGACAGCTTCATCTTCATGCCCCGGGAGAACTCCTTGATGAGCTTCTTCTCCGGCAGGCCGAACTTGTTCAGGTAGGACCGGAACAGCTCCCCGTCCCAGTTTTTGTAGGCGGGGGCCAGGATTTTGGCCACGTCCAGGGGGCGGAGGGTGTCGTGGAAGAAGCACTCATCCAGCACCAGCCCCACGTCCGCCTTGGCCAGTCGTTCCTCCCGGACGTTATCATAGCCCAGCAGGGTAATCTCTCCGGAATCCCGGCGGATGAGGTTCAGGATGCACTTGATGGTGGTGGTCTTGCCCGCGCCGTTCTCCCCGATGAGCCCCAGAATGGAGCCGCCGGGCAGGGTCAGATCAATATTTTTCAGGGCAAAATCCCCGTAGGACTTGCATAACCCCTTGATTTCAATACAATTTGTCATAATTCCTCACCTTTATATAGTATGTCGAGCATCTCGTGGAGGTCCTCCAGGGGGAAGGCCCCCTTCCGGGCCTCGTCCACCGCTTGGGCCAGTTTCTCCTCCACCTTCCGCAGTTGGGCCTCCCGGAGCAGCTCCCGGTTCTGGGGGGCCACAAAGCAGCCCTTGCCGGGGACGTTCTCCAGAAAGCCGTCCCGCTCCAGCTCCTCGTAGGCCCGTTTGGTGGTGATGACCGAGATGCGCAGCTCCTTGGCCAGCAGCCGCATGGAGGGCAGGGCGTCCCCCGCCGGCAGCACACCGGACATGATCTGCTCCTTCACCTGGTCGGTAATCTGCTCGTAGATGGGCTTTCCGCTGGCGTTACTCAATATGATATCCATTTGGCCTGCCTTTCAACAGCGGGCGAGGTGCTGACTGCAAGCCGCGCGCTGGTCTTACGCCGGCGCCCCTCCGCTGATATTGGATTTACTGTATATATACTATATATACAGTATAACGCGTTTTTTTCCTTTGTCAATAGGGAAAGACAAAAATTTTCAGAGCAAATTTGTAGGGGCGGCCTGTGGCCGCCCACCTGTAAAGCGGTTGTATCTTTCCACGGGCGGCCACAGGCCGCCCCTACAGTGGGAAGGGGAGCGTCTTGTTTTTTATTGTCCCCGGCGGAAAGCCCGTAAATCCGACAGGGGGCCTGTCCTATAATGGAATGGAAAATAATGGGATACGCCCAAGGGAAGGAGCGGGTCAACATGCCGGTGACCTGTAAAGAGGATAAGCGCCAGCTCACCGCCCTGGTGGACGGAGAGCTGGACCACCACGGCGCCAAGTCGGTGATGGAGGAACTGGACCGCCGCATCGACCTGGTCCAGCCCAGGGAGCTCACCCTGGACCTGGGCGGGCTCACCTTTACGGACAGCTCAGGCATCGCGGTCCTCCTCCGGGCCCACCGGAGGATGGGGCAGGTGCGGGGAGCCATGCGGGTGGTGAACACTCCGGACCAGGCGGGCCGTGTGTTCAAGGCCGCCGGCCTGGAGCGGATTATAAGGTTTGAATGAAATGCCTCCCTTCGCAAAGGGAGGTGGCACCGCCGAAGGCGGTGACGGAGGGTTTTCTCCTATTTGTTCGGCAGCTGCCTTGGGAGAAAACCCCCACCCAGCTGCGCCGGGGCATCCCTACCCCCTTTGGCCTACGGCCATCTTCCCCTGACAGGGGGAGTCGGCCCTTTGCGAAGGGGGCCTTTGAAGCAAGATTTAAGCCCTATCGCCAAGAAAGGACCGATACATATGAAAATTGAGAACCAGGTCACATTGGAATTTCCCAGCCGGTCGGCCAACGAGGGCTTTGCCCGGACAGCGGCGGCCTGCTTCGCCGCCCAGCTGGACCCCACCCTGGAGGAGGTCAACGACATCAAAACCGCCGTCAGCGAGGCGGTGACCAACGCCATTGTCCACGCCTATCCGGATGTCATCGGGAAGGTATCCATGAAGCTGCGCATCAGGGAGGGCCATATTCTGGAAATTGCAGTGAAGGACTGGGGGGTGGGCATCGCCGACGTGGACCGGGCCCGGACCCCCCTGTTCACCACGGGGAACGAGGAGCGCTCCGGCATGGGCTTTACCATCATGGAGAGCTTTATGGACACCCTGAAGGTCCGCTCCGCCCCCGGAAAGGGGACCACCGTCACCATGGCCCGGAAAATTTCCCGCCGGGCCGGGCGGTGAGCGGCCCCCTTGCCGGCTCCGCCCTGCTGGAGGCCGCCCGGGGGGGCGACCGGGACGCCTGTGAACAGGTGCTGCTGGAGAACAACGGGCTGATCTGGAGCGTGGTGCGCCGGTACTACGGCCGGGGGGTGGAGCCCGACGACCTGTATCAGCTGGGGTGTCTGGGTTTTCTCAAGGCCATCCAGGGCTTTGACCCGGAATTTGGCACCCAGTTCTCCACCTACGCCGTCCCCAAAATCGCCGGGGAGATCCGCCGCTTCCTCCGGGACGACGGCCCGGTGAAGGTGAGCCGGGGGCTGAAGGAGCGGGGCACCGCCATCCGGGGCGCCCGGGCCCGGCTGTCCGCCCAGCTGGGCCGGGAACCAACCCTGTCCGAGCTGGCGGAGGAGGTGGACCTGTCACCGGAGGACATCGCCGCCGCCGAGACCGCCATCGAGCCGGTGGTCTCCCTCCAGACGGAGACGGGGACGGACGGCCTCACCCTGGAGGGGATGCTCACCGCCGGCAACGAGGAGGAGGGGATGGTGGAGCGGCTCACCCTCCGCGCCGCCATCAGTGATTTACCTGAGCGGGAGCAGCAGGTGCTGCTGCTGCGCTACTACAAGGGGCTGACCCAGATGAACACCGCCCGGGTGTTGGGGGTGTCTCAGGTACAGGTGTCCCGCCTGGAGCGGCGGGCGTTGGACAAGCTGAGAGATGAGCTGATATAGCGGGAACGGGATAAATTGACACAAAGCCCTGCCGCGAGTATAATTGGATCATATAGTATGAGGTCCAGGGGGATGGCAGGAAATGGAAGATCATATACGTAAGTGGTTGGATTGGATACTGGCCTTTGTGGTGCTTGGCCTGCTGCTGGCCCTCCTGGGGTACGGCTGTGTCCATGTTATGGTGGATCAGGCTGAGCGGGCGGTGAGAGAGGAATATGAGCGGGATATCACGACCCTGCTTATGGAGCGGCTGCTGCCCGGTGATCCGGTGTCAGTTATCGTATATGACCAGGAGCTGGGAAACCCGGTTTTTACAGCGGAAGAGGACATAAAAGCTCTCACCGATTTGATCGGAAGGATAGAGTGGAAGTGGAGCGGCCATATGGAGGCGGGTCCGGGAGATACGCCGCCTGCCGGGTTTGAGATGAGGATCGAATTGGACTTTGGACGGGAAAAAACAGAGATTGTTCTGCCTGGAATCGCCATAAACGGCCGCGTCTATGAGGGATTTATTGAGGGCGAGAGCGCCTTGAACGTTTTATTTACAGAGCTTCATGGGATAAACGGATAAACAGACCGCCCCCCTTTGGCGGAAGGGGGGCGGTCTGTCTGTGTGCCGGGGGGAGAGAGGGCCAGCCCAGGAGAGAGGCGGACTGGACTGCCCCGGCAGCGAAGATTTTGGGAAACATCAAAATCCCGTTGACACGTTTTATTATAGCGGATGCAGGGTAAAATGGGTGTCAACGTGGAGGGACGGGCCGTAAAAATGCTGTTAACTCAGTCGTCCAGCATCCGGTAGCCGATGCCCAGCTCGGTGTGGATATATTTGGGCTCAGAGGGGTTCTCTTTCAGCTTGCGGCGGATGTTGGCCATGTTGACCCGCAGGATCTGGTTGCTGCCGGTGCCGCCGTAGGGGCCCCAGATGTGCTCCAGAATGAAGTCGTAGGTGAGCACCTTGCCGGCGTGGATGGCCAGCAGCTCGATAATCTTAAACTCGTTCTGGGTAAAGTGGATTTCCTGCTCCCCCAGCAGGACCTGGTGCTTGGCCAGGTCGATGGTCAGGTCCTTGATCTGGTAGATGCTGCGCTGGATGCCCTGACTCAGCTTCAGCCGGTCGGCCCGGCGCAGGGCGGACCGGATGCGGGCCAGCAGCTCCGACACCCCGAAGGGCTTTACCACGTAGTCGTCCGCCCCCATGTCCAGGGCCCGGACCTTCTCCGATTCCCGGTCCCGGGCGGAGATGATGATGACCGGCGCCTCCCGGGGCAGGCCCCGGAGCTGGGAAAGAATCTCCAGACCGTCCATGTCGGGCAGCCCCAGGTCCAGCAACACCAGGTCGGGGCCGTGGGAGAAGAACAGGGACAGGCCCTCCTTTCCGGTGTAGGCGGGGATGGCGCGGTAGTCGTTGGCGGCCAGGGCCCGGCTGATAAAGTTGCTGATGGTCCGCTCGTCCTCGATGATGAGGATGGTCTGTTTTTCGCTCATAGTTTCTCTCCTTCTGTGGGCAGGCCGAAGCGGAAGACCGCCCCGCCTCCAGGACGGTTTTTGGCAGTGAAAAAGCCGCCGTGGGCTTTGATGATGTTCTGGCAGACAGACAGGCCGATACCCATCCCTCTGGTGGCGTCACCTGACAGGGAGCGGGGCATGGGCTGTCCGGCTGCAACTGCCTGACAGACCTCCGGGGACAGACCCCGGCCCCGGTCCCGCACCTCGGCCACCGCCCAGTCATCCTGCCGGTACAGCCGCAGGACGATGTGCTCCCGGTCCCCTGAATGGCGGATGGCATTCTCCAGCAAATTGACAATGACCTGCTTCACCAGCAGCGGGGCCATGGGCAGGTAGAGGATATCCTCCGACAGGTCCAGCTCGATCGGGTAGTCCGGAAAGCGCCGGCGGGTGGTGAGCAGGGCGTCCCCTGCCACCTCCTCCAGCATCTCCTCCCGCTTTTTCAGGGGGATGGTGCCGTCCTGCACCCGGGTGACGGACAGCAGGTTTTCCACCATGACGATGAGCCCGTCGGCGTCCTGCTTGATGTCGGCCAGCATGGCCAGGTTTTTGGGCGAGACATCCGGGCTCTCCAGCAGGACGGAGACCGCCCCGGAGATGGAGGTCAGGGGGGTGCGCAGGTCGTGGGACACCGCCCGGAGGATGTTCTCCCGGATGGAGATGCGCTCCGACTGGAGCTGAATGGCCGCCTTTTCCGCGTTGAGCTTCTCGTTTTGCTCATAGAGGGCCTTGGCCTTCTTCTCCCGGCGGACGGCCTCGGTGGCCTGCTTCTTCACACGGGCGGTGAGGGCGCACACCACGCAGGAGATGGCCACCATGGACAGCAGGGCCACCGGATAGCCGGGACGGCTGAGGGAGAAGGCGGCGTAGGGCTCCATAAAGTAGATGTTGATGCAGAGTGTGCCAATGATAGAGGCGGCGATGCCGTAGAAATACCCGGAGGTGAGCAGGGAGATGAACACCACCGCCAGCACAAAGACCAGGGCGGAGTTGTTTTCCCCGCCGGTGTGGGTGATGAGAATGCTGCTGGCCCAGTAGGCGGCGCACAGGAACAGGGCCATGACCCCGATGTTTCGGGGAATGGCCGGGATGCGGTGAAACTGTGCGTCCAGCCGGTGGTACAGAGCTGTGAAGCGCTGGGACATAGCTTGCCTCCCCTTTCCGGTTTTCTCGATTATATCAAATATTCCGGGAAAGGTAAAGAGCGGGGCGGGGAGATGGAAAATCTTAACGGGGTCGAAATGTGTCGCGGCGGTCCCTGCATGAAAATCTGTGAAAAGGACAATTCCCCGCGGCGGCAAGGTCTTGTATAGCGGAAAAAAGAGTGGTATAATAAACCGTTACGGCTCCCGGAGAGCCAAAAATCAGAGATAGAGGGGTTTACCGCTATGACTTACAAAGAGGAATTTATCACCTTTATGGTGCGCTCCGGCGTGCTTACCTTCGGGGACTTCACCACCAAGTCGGGGCGAAAGACCCCCTACTTTGTCAACACCGGCAACTACAAGACCGGCGCTCAGGCCGCCAAGCTGGGAGACTACTACGCCGCCTGCATCCAGGAGAACATGCCCGGCGGAATCGACTGCCTTTTCGGCCCGGCCTA
Organism: uncultured bacterium; assembly: GCA_949840775.1. Classification (GTDB taxonomy): domain Bacteria; phylum Bacillota; class Clostridia; order Oscillospirales; family Oscillospiraceae; genus Lawsonibacter. The sequence continues at coordinate 14,093 of CATKXO010000035.1, forward strand.
CAAGGGCATCCCCCTGGCCGTTTCCGCCGCGGCGTCCCTGTATCGGAACTACGGCTGGGATTTGCCCTACTGCTTCAACCGCAAGGAGGCCAAGGACCACGGCGAGGGAGGAGCCATGGTGGGGTACAAGCCCCAGGACGGGGACCGGGTGGCCATCATTGAGGATGTGGTCACTGCCGGCACCGCCGTTCGGGAGTCCATTGCACTGTTCAGTCACGTGGCCAAGGTGGACATGAGGGCTCTTTTCGTCTCGGTGGACCGGATGGAGCGGGGCACCCGGGACTGCTCCACCCTGGACGAACTGCGTCAGGACTACGGCATCCGGGTCTTCCCTATCGTCACCGTGAAGGAGGTCATTTCCTTCCTCCACAACAATCCGGTGGACGGCAAAGTGTATATTGACGATGTCATGAAGGCCAAAATGGAGGACTATCTGGCCCAATATGGGGCGCGGTAAATTGCGTGTAGGGGCCGACGACCCGGCGACCCGTTTCAAATGGCGCGCCGGGCCGTCGCGCCCTACTGGAGAGGGGTTGTTGTACCGTGGCGGAGAAAAAGAGAGCCATCCACACCGGCCACCGGGGGCGGGTAAAGGAGGAGTTCGTCACCCGGGGCATCGAGGGCTGGCCTGACCACCGGGTGCTGGAGCTGCTGCTGTTCTATGCCATCCCCCAGGGGGACGTGAACCCCCTGGCCCACGAGCTCATCGACCGCTTCGGCTCCCTGGACGGGGTGCTGGACGCCCTGCCCGAGGAGCTGATGAAGGTGAAGGGGATGGGGGAGCACTCCGTTACGCTGCTGAAGCTGGTCCCGGCGGTCACCGGCCGCTACCTGGAGGGCCGCACCGGGCCGGGCGTTATCATCCACACCACCGCAGAGGCCGGGCATGTCCTGGCCCCCTATTTTTACGGGGCGCGCAATGAGATGGTCTATGTCCTGTGCCTGGACGCCAAGGAGAAGCTGCTGGGGGTCAAGAGAATTTCCGAGGGCAACAACAGCAACTCCGACGTGACCATCCGCCGGGTGGCGGAGGAGTGCCTGGCCCTGCGGTCCTCCTTCTGCTACCTGGCCCACAACCATGTGAGCAGCGTGGCCCTGCCCTCCCCGGAGGATATGAACACCACCAGCGTGGTCCGCACTGCTCTGGCACCCCTGGGTATCCGTCTGGTGGACCACCTGGTCTTTGTGGACGGCGATCTGGTGTCTGTCGGGGAGACAAGGGCCTCTGGGAAGAGGGGCGGCTACCGCATGGTCTACCCCGGCCAGCGGTGAAAAATTTGTTCGATTACCCCTTGATGTGGAACGTTAGTTCTGTTATAATAGGGACATTCTATCCGAGGTGAGGACTATGCCCAAATTTGAGGTAGTATCCGAATACACCCCCAGCGGCGACCAGCCGGAGGCCATCGAGGCTCTGTCCAGGGGCATTGAGATGGGGCTGGACGAGCAGACCCTTTTGGGCGTTACCGGTTCGGGCAAGACCTTTACCATGGCCAAAATCATTGAACAGGTCCAGCGGCCCACCCTGGTACTGGCCCACAACAAGACCCTGGCCGCCCAGCTGTGCGCCGAGTTCCGGGAGTTCTTTCCCAACAATGCGGTGGAATACTTTGTCTCCTACTACGACTACTACCAGCCTGAGGCCTATATCCCCCACACCGACACCTTTATTGAGAAGGACTCCTCCATCAACGAGGAGATCGACCGGCTGCGGCTGTCCGCCACCGCCTCCCTGCTGGAGCGGCGGGACGTGATTGTGGTGTCCTCCGTGTCCTGCATCTACGGCCTGGGCGAGCCGGACGACTACGGCAAAATGATGATCTCCCTCCGGGTGGGGGCTACCCTGGAGCGGGACGAGCTGCTGAAGCGGCTGGTCTCCATCCGGTACGAGCGCAACGATATCGCCTTCGACCGGAATATGTTCCGGGTCCGGGGGGACACGGTGGAGGTCTGGCCCGCCTACTGGAAGGACACCGCCATCCGGGTGGAGTTCTTCGGGGACGAGATTGACCGCATCTCCGAGATCAACGTGGTTACCGGCGCCCCCATCCGCCGGCTGAACAACATCCCCGTCTGGCCCGCTAACCACTACGTTACCCCCAAGGAGAAGATGGACGCCGCCGTCCAGGACATCTACAAGGAGATGGAGGAGCGGGTGGCCTTCTTTGAGGGGGAGGGCAAGCTCATCGAGGCCCAGCGCATCAAACAGCGCACCATGTACGACATTGAGATGATGCAGGAGCTGGGCTACTGCTCCGGCATTGAGAACTACTCCCGTGTCATTGGGGGCCGCCCGGCGGGCTCCCCCCCCAACACTCTGCTGGACTACTTCCCCAAGGACTTTGTCCTGTTCATCGACGAGAGTCATGTCACCCTGCCCCAGGTCCGGGCCATGTACAACGGCGACCGGGCCCGGAAAACCACTCTGGTGGACTACGGCTTCCGCCTGCCCAGCGCCTTCGACAACCGGCCCCTGAAATTTGAGGAGTTCGAGCGGCGGGTGAACCAGATCGTCTACGTCTCCGCCACCCCGGGGGAGTATGAGCGCACCCGGTCGGGGCAGATTGTGGAGCAGGTCATCCGCCCCACCGGTCTGCTGGACCCGGTGATTGAGGTCCGGCCGGTGGAGGGCCAGATTGACGACCTCATCGGGGAGATTAACACCCGCACCGCCCGGAACGAGCGGATTTTGGTGACCACCCTCACCAAGCGGATGGCCGAGGACCTGACCACCTACCTCCAGGGGGCGGGCATCAAGGTGCGGTATATGCACCACGACATCGACGCCATGGAACGCATGGAGATCATCCGGGACCTGCGCCTGGGCACCTTCCATGTGCTCATCGGCATCAACCTCCTCCGGGAGGGGCTGGACCTGCCCGAAGTGTCCCTGGTGGCTATTCTGGACGCGGACAAGGAGGGGTTCCTCCGGTCGGAGACCTCCCTCATCCAGACCATCGGCCGGGCCGCCCGGAATGCGGAGGGAATGGTGGTCATGTACGCCGACAGCATTACGCCGTCTATGCGCCGGGCCATCGACGAGACCGAGCGCCGCCGGGAGAAGCAGGACGCCTTTAACAAGGCCCACGGCATCGTACCCAAGACGGTTATCAAGTCGGTGCGGGACCTGATGAGCATCTCCGCCGGGGAGGACACCGCCGAGCGCCGGGGCGAGGTCCAGGGCCTCACCAAGCAGCAGAAGGCCGAGCGCATCGCCCGGCTGGAGAAGGAGATGCGGGAGGCCGCCAAGATGCTGGAGTTCGAGCTCGCCGCCGCCCTCCGGGACCAGATCATCGAGCTGCGGGGGAAGTGATACCAAATGGAACTGCGCCAGCGAAAGAAAAACCGGCTGCAAGGTTACGATTACAGCCGGGCGGGGTGTTATTTCATTACCATCTGTATTGAGGGGCATGCAGAGATGTTGGGTGAGGTCGTGAGAGAATGTAGGGGCGCACATTGTGCGCCCGCATACGTAAGGCTCTCCGACATTGGGTGTGTTGTGAAAAATGCGATCTTGCAGATACCAAAACATTACCAAGGTGTTTATGTGGATAAATATGTAGTTATGCCCAATCATATCCATATGATCCTGGTCTTAGAGGGAAATGGCGGGCGCACAATGTGCGCCCCTACACGCCGTTCATCCATTCCAGGAATCCTGCATGGAATGAAAGAAGCGGTTACAAAGTCGATCGGTTTCCCCATTTGGCAAAAGAGTTACCACGACCACATTATTCGCAATGAGGCGGATTATCGGCGGATATGGGAGTACATCGACACCAACCCCGCAAAATGGCGGGAAGATTGTTATTACGAGGACGGTAGCAGATAAATGGCAAAGCAAAAGGACGAAAAAACCAATGTCATGCGGGTGTTGGAGCAGAAAAACATCCCCTATATTGCCCACGCCTACGACCCGGACGCCGGTCTGGACGGGGTGAGCGTGGCCCGGCAGCTGGGCCAGGACCCCGAGGCGGTGTTCAAGACCCTGGTGGCCCGGGGGGCCTCCGGGGGGCTGTACGTGTTCGACATTCCGGTGGAGGCCAGCCTGGACCTGAAGAAGGCGGCCAGGGCGGTGGGGGAGAAGTCCGTCGCCATGATTCCCCAGAAGGAGCTGCTGCCCCTGACGGGCTACGTCCACGGGGGCTGTTCCCCGGTGGGGATGAAGAAGCAGTACCCCACCGTCTTTGACGAGACGGCGGAGCTGTTCGATACCATCTGCGTCTCCGCCGGGAAGATCGGCTTCCAGGTGGAGCTGGACCCCGCCGCGCTGATGGAGCTGGTGGGGGCGTTCACCGCTGATTTAACGGTATAAGGAGGAAACACAATGGCAAGCAGCCCTGATTTTGTCAATTACATCTGTGAGCAGCTGGAGGGCCTGGGGGCGGTGCGCTCCCGGAAGATGTTCGGGGAGTATATGGTCTACCTCAACGACAAGCCGGTGGTCATCATCTGCGACGACCGGCCCATGGTGAAGATGCTGCCCTGTCTGGAGGAGCTCCTCCGGGGCCGCCCCACCGAGCCGCCCTACGAGGGGGCCAAGGACCACTACCTGCTGGACCCGGACGACTGGGATACCCTGCGTGAGGCGGTCCGTCTGGCGGAGGAGGTCACGCCCCTGCCCAAAAAGAAGGCCCCCAAGAAAAAGGAGCCCGCCCAGGCGGAGGGCCCCCTGCCCTGGGATGTGGTCTGGCCCCAGCAGATGAAACCCGCCCTCTCCGATATCGGGGCCTGGGTCAGCAATCCCGCCTTTGAGGAGCTTTTGGCCTGGATGGGGGAGACCTACGGGGTGGAGCCCTCCATCGAGTTCAGCAAGTGCTCTCTGGACAAGGGGTGGAACGTCAAATATAAGAAGGGGAGCAAGTCCCTGTGCGTCCTCTATGTCCGGTCCGGGGCCTTTGCCGCCATGGTGACCCTGGGAGCAAAACAGCTTCTGGAGCTGGAGCCCCTGCTGGAGACCTTCTCCGATTCCTTCCGCAGGCTGTATGAGAAAACTTCCCTGTTCAACGGCGGTAAGTGGCTGCTGGTGGACGTGAAGGGGCCCGAACAGCTGGAGGAGGTTCAGCGGCTGATTCTGATGAAGGCGAAACCGGTGAAAAAACAGGCTTGACATTAAAAATTTGTTCCGTTAGGCTGTAGGGACGCACAGTGTACGCCCATCCGGAAACGGAAATAACAGGAGACAGAGGATGGACTCTGAATATTGGAACCTGCTGGACGTATTATTGGTGATATATGGCCCCGCATTGATTGGAACATTGGCATTTGCCCTGATTTGCGTTGCCGCATGGCAGAAACCGCCCAAAATAATACGGATTCTTTCCGGCTTCGTGGGTACCGCTATCCTTCTGGCGGATATTTGGCTGTTTCTGCTTCGACCCATCCTGCAAAGATAATAAAGGAGAACCAAAGCTATGCACACACACATTTCCGTCAAGGGCGCGCGGGTGAACAACCTGAAAAACATCGACGTAAAAATACCACGGGACAAGCTAGTGGTGCTCACCGGGCTGTCGGGGTCGGGCAAGTCCTCCCTGGCCTTTGACACCATCTACGCCGAGGGCCAGCGGCGGTATGTGGAATCCCTGTCCTCCTACGCCCGGATGTTCCTGGGCCAGATGGAGAAGCCCGATGTGGACTACATCGACGGCCTGTCCCCGGCCATCTCCATCGACCAGAAGACCACGTCGAAAAATCCCCGGTCCACCGTTGGCACCGTGACGGAGATTTACGACTATCTCCGCCTGCTGTGGGCCAGGGTGGGCACCCCTCACTGCCCCATCTGCGGCAAGGAAATCAAGCAGCAGACCATCGACCAGATCATCGACCAGGTCCTTGCCCTCCCCGAGGCCACCCGCATTCAGGTGATGGCCCCGGTGATCCGGGGAAAGAAGGGGGAGCACCAGAAGATTTTCGAGGACGCCCGGAAGTCGGGCTACGTCCGGGTGCGGGCGGACGGCTCCCTCTACGACCTGAGCGAGGAAATCAAGCTGGACAAGAACAAGAAGCACCACATCGAGATTGTGGTGGACCGGCTGGTCATCCGGGAGGACATCGCCCGGCGGCTCACCGACTCGGTGGAGGTGGCCTCCAACCTGGCGGGGGGCCTGGTGGTGGTGAACATCGTGGGGGAGGACCGGGACATCATGTTCTCCCAGAACTACGCCTGCGAGGACTGCGGCGTGTCCATCGAGGAGCTGTCCCCCCGGATGTTCTCCTTCAACAACCCCTTTGGGGCCTGTCCCGCCTGCACCGGCCTGGGCTCCCAGATGAAGCTGGACCCGGAGCTCATCATCCCCAACAAGGACCTGTCCATCATCGAGGGGGGGATTACCGCCTCCGGGTGGAACAATATCAAGTCCGACGGCATCTCCCGGATGTACTTCGACGCCCTGTCCAAAAAGTACAAGTTTAAGCTGAACACCCCCATCAAGGACCTGCCCCCCGAGGTCATGGACGTGATTCTTTACGGCACCAACGGGGAGAAGCTCACCCTCCACTACGACCAGCCCCGGGGCAAGGGCACCCTGTACCAGCCCTTCGAGGGCATCGTCAACAACCTGGAGCGCCGCTACCGGGAGACCCAGTCGGACGCCATGAAGCGGGAACTGGAGGAGTGCATGTCCCAGTGCCCCTGCCCCGCCTGCCAGGGCCGGCGGCTGAAAAAGGAGTCCCTGGCCGTCACCGTGGGGGGCCTGGACATCGACAGCTACTGCCGCAAGAGCGTCACCGAGGCCCTGGACTTTATGGAAAAACTGGTCCTCAACGAGACCCAGACCATGATTGCCTCCCAGATTTTGAAGGAAATCCGGAACCGGCTGGGCTTTTTGCAGTCAGTAGGATTGCAGTATTTGACCCTGTCCCGGGAGGCGGGCACCCTGTCCGGCGGGGAGAGCCAGCGCATCCGCCTGGCCACCCAGATCGGCTCCTCCCTCATGGGGGTGCTCTATATCCTGGATGAGCCCTCCATCGGCCTGCACCAGCGGGACAACGACAAGCTCCTCCAGACCCTGAAGGAGCTGCGGGACCTGGGCAACACCCTACTGGTGGTGGAGCACGACGAGGACACCATGCGCGCCGCCGACTATATCATCGACGTGGGCCCCGGCGCGGGGGTGAACGGGGGCACCATTGTGGCCGCCGGCACCCCGGAGGAGGTCATGAACAACCCCGCCTCCATCACCGGGGACTACCTCACCGGGCGGAAAAAAATCCCCGTTCCAACCGAGCGGCGGAAGGGGAGCGGACACTATTTAAAGGTCTTCGGCGCGGCGGAGCACAACCTGCGCCGGGTAAATGTGGATTTCCCCCTGGGCACCTTCACCTGTGTGACAGGGGTGTCGGGGTCCGGGAAGTCCTCCCTGGTGAACGAGATTCTGTTCAAGAAGCTAGGGGCCGACCTGAACCGCACCAAGACAAGGGCCGGGAAGCACGACCGCATCGAGGGGGAGGAGTTTTTGGACAAGGTCATCAACATCGACCAGAGTCCCATCGGCCGTACCCCGCGCTCCAACCCGGCCACCTACACCAACCTCTTCAACGACATCCGGGAGCTCTTCGCCTCCACCCCCGACGCCAAAAGCCGGGGCTACGGGCCGGGCCGGTTCTCCTTCAACACCAGGGGGGGCCGGTGCGAGGCCTGTACCGGCGACGGCCTGCTGAAAATCGAGATGCACTTCCTCCCGGACATCTACGTCCCCTGCGAGGTGTGCAAAGGCAAGCGGTACAACCGGGAGACCCTGGAGGTGAGGTACAAGGGCAAGAACATCTACGAGGTGCTGGAGATGACGGTGGACGAGGCCCTGCCCTTCTTCGAGAACATCCCCAAGATTTACAACCGCCTGAAAACCCTGGAGGAGGTGGGCCTGGGCTACGTGAAGCTGGGCCAGCCCTCCACCGAGCTGTCCGGCGGCGAGGCCCAGCGGGTGAAGCTGGCCACCGAGCTCAGTAAGCGGTCCACCGGCAAGACCATCTATATTCTGGACGAGCCCACCACCGGCCTCCACTCCGCCGACGTTCACAAGCTCATCGAGGTCCTCCAGCGGCTGGTGGAGGGGGGCAATACGGTGGTGGTCATCGAGCACAACCTGGACGTGATTAAGACCGCCGACCACATCATCGATCTGGGCCCCGAGGGGGGCGACGGCGGCGGGCAGATCGTCTGCACCGGCACCCCCGAGGAGGTGGCCGCCTGTCCCGGCTCCTACACGGGGCAGTATTTGAAAAAGATGCTGGAATAGGGATTACGGCTCGGAGGATAGTATTTGTTCAATTTGCGCCCGCAAAACGGGAATGTCCCGTTCAACAGTGTTCTGAATCATGGTCAGGTCGATGCCGGTGTAGTCGTGAACAATCAAATTGCGCATCCCCTTGATCTGCTTCCAGGGGATATCGGGGTACTGCTGCTGAAGCTCTGCGGACAGGCGGCCGGACAACTCTCCAATCTGGGCCAAGCTGAAGGAAGTCAGGATTACAGGGTTGGAGAGCGGGCCCGGCTCATATTCGGAGCGGACAGCCTGGTAATCGATCTCCGCTTTGCGGGCCCACCGGGCCATCTTCTCCAGAAGGACGCGGTCTTTAGCGGTCATAGACGATCACCCCAGTCCTCTGAATTTCTTCCGCCACCGCCTGTCCGGGGCGTATCTCGCTTTTTTCAAACAGCTCCACTGGAATGGCAAAGGCTTCCCGGAGTACCTCATATACGCCCCAAAAGGCAAAATTGCGGGTGTTGCCGCCCATATCCACCACAAGGTCCAAGTCGCTCTCCTCCCGGGGACAGCCCTTGGCATAAGAACCGAACAGAACCGCCTGCCTGACCGGAGTAGCGGCTAGCTGCCGGGCCAGGATGGACTTGATATCAGAAATAGAATAAATCATGTGGCCGCTCCTTCCTGTTTGTGCTATAATTGTATTATATCATAAAACGCGCACATATCAACGACGAAATAAGCAGGAGATTTCCATGGAACTCTTTCAATTTCTCACCGGCACCACGTCCGGAAAATGCCTGTTTACCATGCTGGTGTCCATGATTCCCGTCATAGAGCTGCGGGGTGGCCTGCCCTTCGGGGTGGCCCTGGGCCTGCCCTACTACCTGGCCTTCCCGGCGGCGGTCATCGGCAACCTGATTCCCGCCCCCTTCATTATCGTCTACATCCGACGGATTTTTGAGCTGATGCGGAAGTATCTGCCCAGCCTCAACGGCCTGGTGGACAAGCTGGAGAAGAAGGCCCACCTCAAGGGAAAAAAGGTGCAGAAGTATCAATATCTGGGCCTGTGGCTCTTTGTGGCCGTCCCCCTGCCGGGGACGGGGGCTTGGACGGGCTCTCTGGCCGCGGCCTTTCTGGGGATGCGGCTGAAAAAGGCCATGCCCGCCGTGGTACTGGGGGTGCTCACCGCCGGGTGCATTATGCTGGGGCTGACCCATGTGGGGATCAATTTGTTCTCCGGGGCGGTGTAGGGCGCGACGGCCCGGCGCGCCGTTCGAAAGGCAGGCCGGGTCGTTCTGCCCTACAAACGAACCCCTGCCGTTTTTTCGCATAGAATACCCCGGAGGTGTTGCTCTGTGGGTGTATTTTGGGATATGACGCTGGCGGTGGCCTGCATTCTTGGGCTGGCCCTTGTGGGCGGGTGGCTGTTTGGGCTGCTGCTGCGTCCCCTGCCGGGGCGGGAGGCCAAGGTGGTCATTCCCGGCCGGGGCGAGGGGGAGGAGCTGGAGCAGCTGGTGCGCTCCTTTCTCTGGCTGCGGGGCCTGGGGCTGCTGCGCTGCCCCATCATGATTGTTGACGTTGACCTTACCCCGGCCGGCTGGGAGCTGGCCCTGCGCCTTGCCGCCCGCTGGCCGGAGGTCATCCTGTGGCCGGCCAGCGATTTGGGGGATTACATATCGAGGACCTAAAAGGCCCCCTTCGCAAAGGGGGCTCCGCCCGGAGGGCGGTGGGGGTTTTCTACATAAAAGAAAACCCTCCGTCATCCGCTTCGCGGATGCCACCTCCCCTTGCGAAGGGAGGCTTTAGATGAAAGGGGGCGATGCCCATGTCAGACCAGGAATTGGAGCTGCTGGAGGGCGCCGTCTCCGCCGTTATTTTTCAGAACGAGGAAAACGGCTACGCCATTCTCAAGATGGATGTCCAAGGCGAGGAGGTCACCGTTGTGGGCTCCCTGGCCGGAACGGCGCCGGGGGAATATCTGTCCGTCCGGGGCCGCTGGACCCGGCACCCCACCTACGGTCCCCAGCTGAAGGCGGAGATTGTGGAGCGGCGCCTGCCCCAGGGGCTGAAGGAGGTCTACCACTACCTGTCCTCCGGGGCGGTGAAGGGGGTGGGTAAGGCCACGGCCAAGCTCATCATCGAGGAGTTCGGAGAGGACGCCCTCACCGTCATCGAGGAGGACCCGGAGCAGCTGGTCAAGATCAGGGGCGTCACCAAAAAGCGGGCCATACAAATCGGAGAGACCTTCCGGCAGCAGATGGGGACCCGCCGCCTGCTGGAGTTCCTGGGGGAGCACCAGCTGCCCCTGGAGCTGGCCGTTCAGCTCCGCCGGGCCTACGGCGACATGGCGCTGGAGGTGGTGAAGACCAATCCCTATCTGCTGGCAGACCGGGAGTTTGCGGTGGAGTTCTCCCAGGCGGACGCCCTGGCCCTGGCCTTGGGGGTGGGTCCGGAGGACCCCCTGCGGCTGGAGGCGGGGTTGGTCTTTGAGCTGGAGCACAACAATTACAACAACGGCCACACCTTCCTTCCCCGGCGAAAGCTGCTGGAGGCCACCTCTGTGCTGCTGGAGGCCCCCGGCGATCTGCTGGATGAGTGCCTGGAGGCCCTCATCCGCCGGGGCGAGGCGGAGTGCCAGCAGGTGGCGGGGCAGGAGGCGGTGTATCTCCCCGCCCTGTACGAAGCGGAGTCCTACATCGCCCAGCGCATCCTGGAGATGAGCCGGGCGGAGCTGCTGCCTCCGGAGGGGCTGGACAGGCTTGTCAGCCGCATCGAGAGGGAGCAGCATATCTCCTACGCTCCCCAGCAGCGCCAGGCGGTGGAGCTGGCCGCCAACCGGCAGGTGATGCTGCTCACCGGCGGGCCGGGGACGGGCAAGACCACCTGCCTGCGGGGGGTGCTGGCCCTGTTCGAGATGATGGGACTGGATACCGCCCTGGCCGCCCCCACCGGCCGGGCGGCCAAGCGGCTGGGGGAGCTGTGCAATACCGGCGCCTCCACCATCCACCGCCTGCTGGAGACGGGGTTTGACCCCCACAGCGGCAAGCTGGTGTTTACCAAAAACTCCTACGACCCCCTGAAAGCGGACGCGGTGATTGTGGACGAGACCTCCATGGTGGACGTGCCCCTCATGGCGGCCCTGCTGGACGCCCTGGACGGGGACTGCCGCCTGGTGCTGGTGGGCGATCCGGACCAGCTGCCCTCGGTGGGGCCCGGCGCCCTCTTCGCCGACCTCATCCGTAGCGGAGTGGTGCCCACCGTCCGCCTGACGGAGATTTTCCGCCAGGCCGCCCAGAGCGCCATCATCCGCAATGCCCACCTTATCAACTGCGGCCAGGTCCCCGACCTGCGCCTCAATCAGGGCGACTTCTTCTGCCTGGCCCGCCGGGACGCCCAGGGGGTGCTGGACACCATCGTGGACCTGTGCCGCCGCCGCCTGCCCGAGCGGATGGGTATCCCGGCGGACCAGATTCAGGTGCTGTCCCCCACCCGCCGCCGGGGAACGGGCACCCGGACCCTGAACCAGGCCCTCCAAGCCGCCCTGAACCCGCCCCTGGAGGGGAAGAGAGAGCGGCGCTTCGGCGACTGGGTCTTCCGGGCGGGGGACCGGGTGATGCAGGTGCGCAACAACTACGATATCCTCTGGCGGGAGAAGGATGGGACCGACGCCGGCATGGGGATGTTCAACGGGGATATCGGGGTGATCCGCTCCATCGAGAACGAGGTCATCACCGTGGACTTCGACGGCAAGGTGGTGGAGTACTCCCCCGACATGCTGGGGGAGCTGGAGCCCGCCTTCGCCGTGACGGTACATAAGGCCCAGGGCAGCGAGTACCGGGCGGTCATTCTGGCCGCCCTGGAGGGGGCCCCCTTCCTTATGACCCGGGGGGTGCTGTATACCGCCGTCACCCGGGCGAGGGAGCTGTTTATCGTGGTGGGCGACCCCGCCGCCGTGGCCGGGATGGTGGCCAACAACCGGCAGACCCGCCGTTATTCCGGACTGAAAGCGAGATTGACGGAGACGTAAAAAAGCCTCCCTTCGCAAAGGGAGGTGGCGTTTGCGAAGCAAATGACGGAGGGTTTTTTCCTAAAGAGACAGATGTTTCTCAGTAGGAGAAAACCCCCACCCGGCTTCGCCGGGAGCCCCCTTTGCGAAGGGGGCCTTTATGTGTCAAAAGGTCACATTTCAATCTGACCGACAAATCGAAAGTAAATGTCTACGGGCTGATACCGGATACCGTTTTCCTTGTAGCTGTCCCCGATTTCAATACGGTCAATCAGGCGGTGTATAAGGTCCTGGTCCAGTTCGGTTATATCGGCGTACCGCTCCGCAAGCTCTACAAACTGCGTTGCGTTGTCTGTCTCCCGCTGTAGCTCTGTGACCTGTATTGTAACAGCTTCCAGGTGTGCGGTCAAGTCAGCCCGTTCCTTGGTGTATCCGTCTGTCAGGCTCTTATACACATCATCGGGCATATCCCCCAGGACATTTTTTTCAAATGCCTTGCGTATCAGTTCCCCAATGTCTGCAAGCCGTTTTTCCGTCTTGGCTTGGTCTTTCCTGGCAGTGGCAAGGGCGGCTTGCTGTTTCTTCTGGCCCACACCAGACAACCGGGCAATCAGGCTATCACGGTCCCGCCTTGCTTCTTCGGTCACTTCCTGGATACTTGCCAGCACAGTGGCATACAGCACTTTGTAGGGTATGCGGTGACTAGTACAACCGTTTTCGCTCTCTTTCCCATACTGGCGGTATCGGCGGCAGACGTAGCCGTCCTTGGTCTGCGTGATGGACGTGCCGCAGTCGGCGCAGTACAGAAGTCCGGAGAAGATGTTTACCCGTCCCGTGGTACTGGTTTTCTTGTGGCGGCTGGCGACCTCGTTGGCAAGCTCCCAAACGGATTGACTGATGATTGCCTCGTGTGTGCCCTCGGTGACGATGTATTGCTCTTCGTTGGTGGCAACTACTTTCTTGCTCTTGTAGCTGACCTTGCGGCTCCTGCCATACACCAGCTTACCCAGATACACCGGATTGCTGATGATACGGGTTAGGGTGGCGGCGTTCCAGTCCGTAGGCCGGGAGGTTGCTGTCCGGGGGGTGCGCTGTTTCACCGCTGACGGGGTTAATACTCCCTCGCTTGCCAGTATCCGGGTAATGGCTCGGAAACTCATTCCGGCGGCGGTCATGGAGAAGATACGGCGGACTATGGGCGCTGTCTCGGGGTCCGGTATCAGCTTGTTTTTATCGTGGGGGTCCTTGGCGTAGCCATATACACCGGAGGAAAGATATTTCCCCGCCCTGGCTCGGGCGGCTAGGGCTGAACGGGTCTTGTTGGATATGTCCTTGACGTAGTAGTCATTGAACACGTTCTTGAACACGGCGCAATCTGTACCCGCTCCCGTGGCGCTGTCATATCCATCATTGACGGCAATTAGGCGGGTCCCCAACTCGGGGAAAACAATTTCCTGATAGCGGCCCGATTCGATGTAGTCACGGCCCAGGCGGGACAGGTCCTTGACAATCACTGTGTCAATGTTCCCCGCTTCAATGTCCGCTAACATCTTCATAAACTGCGGACGGGAGAAGGTGGTCCCGCTTATATTGTCGTCGTAGAACTCCAGGCAGTTGGTGAAGCCCTGGCCCTCTGCGTACTTGTGGAGTAACAACAGCTGAGAAGCGATTTGTCAAGGACAATTTCACCATCCAGCATTAAAATTGTGAGTAACGCGGCCCAGGCATATTTGTCTGAGCCGCGTTATGTTATAGTTCTCTCATGATTTCTACAAACTGCTCAAGTTTATAGGCCCCATCAATTCCAAAATCCTTATTCTTAAAGACCATGAAATAACGATAGTTCGGCCCCGCCTGCGCCTGCCACTGACGGCCCAATTCCAGTTTCATCCTGCTGTCACTGTTATCCCGGTCATCGCCCTTGAACTCAATCAGAACCAGCTTTCCGGCCTTTGTCATTACCATAAAATCGGGATAATGGTTAATATTCCCGTTGAGCCGGAATCCCTTGCGTTCAATGATCCTATGCCACCACCTGATATTGCCCAGCCCTACTACAACGTCAATCAGGTTCCGCTCCTCCTGGTTCATGTCGTCTTTCTCGGCATCGTATAAGGAATACGGGATTGTATCAATCGTCTCGGCGGGGGTAATGACCTGCGGCAAAGCGTAGGACTCCCTGCACACCACCTTCCCGCTGTCCAGCCACTTCTTGAATTGGGCTGTCCGATAAGCCCGCTCCAGCCCGTCAATCTTATCCTGGATTTTTCGCGCATAGGTGGGAATCGCCGTCTCCATCGCTGCTAACTCGTCCTCCGTCATGTTCTCCACTACGCGATGGACGTATGCGCTGATCTCCTGGGCAGCGTAGCGGTCGTTCCGGTTGAGATTTCCGCAAATCAGATCAACGCATTTCTGCACCTTCTTCTCCGGCGGCAGCTTCGCCAATCGTTCCCGGATGTACTCGCTCTCCTCCTTGGAGGCCCGCATATACTTGGGGATCGCCTCGCCCTTTTCCTGAAGATCCACCCGGTACATTTCGCCGGTGGCCAGTTCAAAGCTGATCTGCGCGTCCTGGCCGCTGAGAGAAAAGCCCTCCGACAGATTTTCCGCCTCCAGCAGCTCATATTCCCCGCCAAACAGATCGGGCGTACTTTTCAGGAAAAACTGCGGGATACGCAATGCGGAGGCTTCCGCTGCAAACTGAGGCTGCATAGCGTTTTGGTTCAACATCTCTCCCAGTTCACCTCCCCAAAGGCCTGAGTTGCCGCTCTCCCTCATCTCCGTATCGTAGCTGTCCGCCTGACGCTGCGCGTCCTGGAGCATCTCTCCGAGGGGAGAATCCGGCTGGTCGCTCCCGCTTTCCAGTGCTCGCTTTACTGCGCCCGTATCAACATCGTCAAACAAATCTGTTTCTGCGGCGGGAGCGTTGCCGCCGAGTTCCATCTGTTCCGCTTCATCCTGCTTGGGCGCGGGAGCCGGAGCGGGAACCTCACCCACCCGGAAGTCCTTCCGGCTGAATCCCGCCATATTCAAACCGCTCACGATACTGTCCAGAGTATTCCTGAAATCGTTGGAGCAGGTAAACACATAGGACATATTCAGCAACGGAGAATTGTGCCGTTTCGCGTAGGGCTGGCGGAGGATACGGCCCAAAATCTGCTCTACGTCCACCTTGGAAGTCTTATTGGCCAATGACGCCAGAATATACGCAAAGGGGCAGTCCCACCCCTCCTTGAGGGCGTTGACTGTGATAATGTACCGGATCGGACAATCCCGGCTCATGAGGTCCGTTTTTCCCAGTTCGTCCACCTTGGAAGTTTTGACCGCGATCTCCTCTTTCGGTATCCCCATATCCACCAGCATGGCCTTGATCTTGTCAAAGGTTTCACTGTCCTCGTTGATCTTGGGCTGGGCCTGGAACAGAACAATAGGACGTATGTATTCCCCGCCCGCTTCATTCTCCGCTATCGCCTGACGTTCAATGCTGCCTCGGAAATGAATGGCGTCCTGGATCACGCTCTGGCGGGAGGTACGGTTATACACCACAACCGGGAGCTTCACCATGTTTTCTTTTTTCAGCTCCCGCGCATCCACGTAGGAGAGGATATTGCTGTTCTTCCTGGGGGTGGCGGTCAAGTCCAGCACAAAGGACGGGTTCAAATTGTTCAGCATCTCTACGCTCAAATCGGACCCGGCGTTGTGGCTCTCGTCCACCACTGCCACGGGGGACAACTGCCGGAGCACCTGGATCAGCGCCGTGTCCGGCGTATCGGCTAGCAGTACGGAGTCATCCTTGAAATACTGGGCAAATTTCAGCAGGTTTCCGTTCTCCTGGTAGACCTTACGCACCTCCTTTTTCTTGCTGTCAATTCGCAGGGAGGCGTAACTCAGCACACAGATTGTCAGCATCTCCCGGACGGTATCGGGGGAAAACTGCTGGCCGCTCAGGAGCATTTCCTTCGTATACACGCCCACCCGTCCGGCAAAGTCCGAATTGAGCCGCAGACGGTATTCATGGTCCGGATTGGACAGGTTACGGATGGTCTGCGTCAGAATGGAGTCCGAAGGCACGAGCCATACCACCACCTGGGGCCTGTCCAGAGGCATGGTGTCAAAAATGCGCTTGAGGGCGGCGCAGGCCATGAAGGTTTTCCCGCCGCCGGTGGGAACCTTTGTGCAGACGTGGGGAACGCCGGGAATGGCGGACTTGTAGGCTGGGACACCGCCTAGACCCACGGGGATGTCCTTATCCATCCAGTAACCTTTCCAGGTAGCGAACATATCGCTGTCCTGGTTCAGATGGCCCAGGTAGGCGGACAGATCGTCCATGACCTGCTTTTGATAGGTTTTCAGCTCCATAACGCCGCCTCCTTACAGCTTCGAGATGTCCCGTGGGATTTTTTTGAACGTAATGTGCCACCGCTCCAGTTCTGTCTGGCTCAGGGTGCATTGGTCGGCGTAAATCGTATATCGGCCCGCTCTGGTTTTGATGCTCCCCAGGAAATCCCGGCTCAGGGTAGTAAGGCTGTCCCGCTCATAATAGAAATAATAGGCGCTGTCCAGGTGGACGCCCATGTAATAGGGCTCGCCCTCTTTATCCGATTCAATGGAGGATTTTGTCTCCATGAAATAGACGTATTCCCGGATTTTTGCCGCGCCTACGTCCTCGTTCAGATTGCCGTTGGGCAGGAGCAGGATGGAGCCGAGATCGTAGAAGGTGAAGTCGCCGTCTGTGCCCTCTACTGCGTTTTTGCCTTCACCGTAGCCGTCAATGACCCGCTTGACACGCTCGGCGGTGATGCTCTCGGCGTAGTCCATCATTTCTACTAAGAGGAATTTG
>CATKXO010000036.1 GCA_949840775.1 uncultured bacterium
ACCTCCCATCCGCTGGCGGGCGCCCGCCCTGTCACCCCCCCGCCCCCCCGCCCCATCACGGAGGAGTAATACAACACGCGCGCGCGGCCCGCGCGGGCGGCGCGCCTTTCTGTTTATCCCTGATTCTGCGCCTCCATCAGACGCACGCCTACATGCCCAGTTTGGCCTTCAACGCCTCCTGTAGAACACCGGAGAAGTTGAGGTGGGCGGCCTCCGCCGCCTCGTTAAGCCAGGCGGGCAGGGAGAGGGTCTTTTTCACTGCCCGGTTATTTTTCCGGGCGTACTCTGCCGGGTTAAAAGAAATCATAACGACAAAATCCTCCCCTTCCAATGACAGGGCGGAGGGACTGGAAGCGTGGGGGTACTCGTCCACGCCCTCCAGCATCAGCCCAATGGCGTCCTTAGCCATCTCCACCGCCTCGTCCATGGTGTCCCCCTGGGTGCAGCAGCCCTCGATGTCCGGGATAAAGACCGAAAACCCCACCTCCTCGGGGTGGAATACGGCCGGATAATAGGTGTTTTTCACGATATGCCTCCTTTTGCGTCTGCGCTCATTTCAGCCCTGCGTCTTTTAATATCTTTTGCTCCAAGCCCTTTTTTAAATCCCTTGCGTGAAAGGGAACAATCACGGTTTTTCCGGTCTGTTCGTTCCAGAATTTCCTGTGTGAGCCGTTGGAGCCGACGCACACAAAGCCGTTTTCCTGGAGAAGCTGGATCATTTCCCGCGGTGTCATGGGCATAGCGCATCACTCCATTTCCAAACCCATTATATACGTATTTTACGTATCCGTCAACACAAGATAAAAAGCAGGGAGACGCGTTTGAACGTCTCCCTGACTGTTTACCCCTGATTCTGCGCCTCCACCAGACGCACGCCGCAGTATTTTTCCCTGAGCTTGGGCTTTTCGATCTTGCCGGTGGGGTTGCGGGGGACGGGGGCGAAGATAATCTTCCGGGGCCGTTTGTACCGGGGCAGGTCCATGCAGAACTGGTTGATCTCGCTCTCGGTGCAGTTCATGCCCTCCTTAATCTGGATAATGGCGGCGGCAATCTCCCCCAGCCGCTTGTCGGGCAGGCCGATGACGGCCACATCGTGGACCTTGGGGTAGGCGGAAAGGAAGTCCTCAATCTGCACCGGGTACAGGTTCTCGCCGCCGGAGATGATGACATCCTTCTTCCGGTCCACCAGGAAGACGAAGCCGTCCCCGTCCTGGCGGGCCATATCGCCGGTGTGGAGCCAGCCGTTTTCCAGCACTTCATCGGTGGCCTCGGGGTTGTGGTAGTAGCACACCATCACCCCGGGCCCCTTGACGCACAGCTCGCCCACGTCGCCCTGCTGGACGGGCTGGTTCTGCTCGTCCACAATCTTGATCTTCCAGCCGTAGCCGGGCACGCCGATGGCCCCCACCTTGTGGACGTTGTCCACCCCCAGGTGGACGCAGCCTGGACCGGTGGACTCGGACAGGCCGTAATTGGTGTCGTACTTGTGGTGGGGGAAGTACTCCAGCCAGTGCTTGATGAGGGAGGGGGGGACTGGCTGGGCCCCGATGTGCATCAGCCGCCACTGGGACAGCTGGTAATCCTCAAGTTTAAGGTCCCCCCGGTCCAGAGCGGCCAGGATATCCTGGGCCCAGGGCACCAGCAGCCAGACGATGGTACACTTCTCCTGACTGGCCGCCTGGAAGATGGCGGAGGGGGAGTTGCCCTTCAGCAGGACGGCCTTGCTCCCGGTGAACAGGGAGCCGAACCAGTGCATCTTGGCCCCGGTGTGGTACAGGGGGGGGATACACAGAAAGACATCGTCGTGGGTGGTCTCGTGGTGGATGGCCTCCATCCGGGCGGACTGCATCAGGGCGGTGTGCTTGAGCAGAATGGCCTTGGGGAAGCCGGTGGTGCCGGAGGAGTAGTAGATGGCCGCCTCGTCCTCGTCGTCCACCAGCACCTTGGGGGCCCGGCTGGAGCAGTTGGCGGTGGCCCGCAGGTAGTCCTCTGCGAAGGGGGGACAGTGTTCCCCCACAAAGAACAGCAGCATCTGCCGGTTGATTTTGGGCACGATGGGCTCCATGCGGCTGGTGAACTCCGGGCCGAAGAAGAGCACGTCGGCGTCGGCCAGCCGCAGGCAGTAATCGATCTCGTCGGAGGTGTAACGGAAGTTCAGGGGGACGGCGATGGCCCCCGTCTTCAAAATGCCGAAGTAGATGGGCAGCCACTCCAGGCAGTTCATCATCAGAACAGCCACCTTCTGGCCCTTGCGGATGCCCCGGCCCAGCAGCATGTTGGCCACCCGGTTGGCCTTCTCGTCAAAGATGGACCAGGTGATCTCCCGGCGGTAGGGGGCGTCGCCTGTGGGCTGAATCAGCTCATATTCCTGCCAGGAGACCCGCTGCTCCTCCCGGACCTCCGGGTTGATCTCCACCAGGGCGGCCTCGTCGCCATAGAGCTTGCTGTTGCGCTCCAACAGGTCAGTGATAGGCATGATATTCGTTCCTTTCCAGAAGCGGGCAGGCCCGCACTGCTTTATTGATTTTAACCGCTAAAGTAGTGTAGCGCATTTTTGGAATATTGTCAAGAAAATTCCCCCGGAACCAAAAATTTTAAGGGGAGCGCTCTTTACTTCCCCACTTTCCTGTGCTACACTTTACACAAGTGAATTTTCCCGGATGCTATATTGAGTAAAGGAGTGTATTGTTATGGCAAAGGCGGAAAAGCGGGAGCGGAGCATGGCCCTGTATGAGACCATCCTGAAGCTGAAGGACCTGGACGAGTGCTGCCGGTTTTTCGACGATCTGTGCACCCCCACCGAGCTGCGGAGCCTGGAGCAGCGGTTCGACGTGGCGGTCTACCTCCAGCAGGGGCTGGTCTACCTGGACATCCTGGACCGGACCGGGGCCTCCAGCGCCACCATCAGCCGGGTCCGGCGCTCCATGCTGGACAACGGGGCCGGGGGCGTGATGCGGGAGGTCATTGCCCGGGAGGGACTCCACGAGAAAGAAGAGACATAGGGGCGGATATTATCCGCCCGAAAAAACAATGCACAGAAAAGACGGGCGGATGATATCCGCCCCTACAGAGTAAAACGAAACCAAACAGAAAGCAGGAAAAGGATATGAAGCAACTGATGTTGGGCAACGCCGCCGTTGCCCGGGGACTGTATGAGGCGGGGTGCTGCGTGATCTCAAGCTACCCCGGCACCCCCAGCACCGAGATTACCGAGGAGGCCGTCAAGTACCCCGAAATCTACTGCGAGTGGGCCCCCAACGAGAAGGTGGCCATGGAGACCGCCTTCGGCGCCTGCCTGGCGGGCAAGCGGTCCTTCTGCGCCATGAAGCACGTGGGGCTGAACGTGGCCGCCGACCCCCTGTATACCATGAGCTACACCGGGGTCAACGCCGGCATGGTCATCGGTGTGGCCGACGACGCCGGGATGCACTCCTCCCAGAACGAGCAGGACTCCCGGCACCACGCCATTGCCGCCAAGGTGCCCATGCTGGAACCCTCCGACTCCGCCGAAGCCTTGGCCTTCGCCAAGCTGGCTTTTGCGCTCAGCGAGGAGTTTGACACGCCGGTGCTGCTGAAAATGTGTACCCGTGTGGCCCACTCCCAGTCCCTGGTGGAGACCGCCCCCCGGACGGAGCCCGAGAGGAAGCCCTATGAGAAGAACATCGCCAAGTACGTCATGATGCCGGGCAACGCCATCCGCCGCCACCCCTTCGTGGAGGAGCGCACCCGTAAGCTTCAGGAGTGGGCGGAGACCGCCCCCGTCAACCGGGTGGAGATGGGGGGGACGAAGCTCGGCGTCATCACCTCCTCCACCAGCTACCAGTACGTGAAGGAGGTCTTCGGGGATACCGTCTCCGTCCTCAAGCTGGGGATGGCCAATCCCCTGCCGGTGAAGCTGATCCGCGACTTTGCCTGTAAAGTGGAAAAGCTTGTTGTGGTGGAGGAGCTGGACCCCGTCATAGAGAACCACTGTAAAGCCCTGGGCCTTGCCGTCTCCGGCAAGGATGTGCTCCCCATTGAGGGGGAGTTCTCCCAGAACCTGATTGCGGAAAAGCTGGGCGGGGCGGTACATACCGGGCGCTCCATCGACGACCCCATCCCCCCCCGGCCCCCCGTCATGTGCGCCGGCTGCCCCCACCGGGGCCTGTTCTACACCCTGAGCAAGAACAAGGTCACTGTCCTGGGGGACATCGGCTGCTACACCCTGGGGGCAGTCGCCCCCCTGTCCGCCATGGACATGACCCTGTGTATGGGGGCCTCCATCTCCGCCGTCCACGGCTTCAACAAGGCCCGCGGTGCGGAGGCCGAGGGCAAAACGGTGGCCGTCATCGGTGACTCCACCTTTATGCACTCCGGTATGACGGGCCTTGCCAATATCGCCTACAACCAGTCCAACTCCACGGTGATTATTCTGGACAACTCCATCACCGGCATGACCGGCCACCAGCAGAACCCCACCACCGGCTACAACATCAAGGGCGACCCCGCCGGTAAAATCGACCTGGAGGCCCTGTGCAGGGCTATGGGCTTTACACGGGTGCGGGTGGTGGACCCCTACGATTTGAAGGCCACCGACGCGGCAATCAAAGAGGAGCTGGCCGCCGCTGAGCCCTCCGTCATCATCAGCCGCCGGCCCTGCGCCCTGTTTAAGTACGTGAAGCACCAGGCCCCCTTGAAGGTGGACCCGGTGAAGTGCGTGGGCTGCCGCAGCTGCATGAAAATCGGCTGTCCCGCCATCTCCATCCGGGAGGGCAAGGCCCATGTGGACGCCACCCTCTGCGTGGGCTGCGGCGTGTGTGAGCAGCTGTGCGGCGTGAAGGCGTTTTCCTGACCTGGGATTTTATGTGGGGCCCGCCGCCCTCGGCGGGCCATCCAATGGACATACCACCGTTGGAAATAAAATGACCCGCCCAGGGGGGCGGGTCCCACATCCATCGAATAAACAAGGAGTTGTTTCAACATATGGAAACGAAAAATATTATGATTGTGGGCGTGGGGGGACAGGGCTCCCTCCTGGCCTCCAAGCTGCTGGGCCACCTGCTGATGGAGCAGGGGTACGACGTGAAGGTGTCTGAGGTCCACGGCATGTCCCAGCGGGGGGGCTCGGTGGTTACCTACGTCCGCTACGGCGATAAGGTAAACTCCCCCGTCATCGACAGGGGGGAGGCGGACTACATCGTCTCCTTCGAGCTGCTGGAGGCCGCCCGGTGGCTGAGCTACTTAAAGCCCGACGGCCAGATTGTCACCTCCACCCAGCAGATCGACCCCATGCCCGTCATCACCGGCGCGGCCAGCTACCCGGACAATCTGGTGGAGAAGATGCGGGCCGCCGGGGCCAAAGTGGACGCCCTGGACTGCCTCAAGCTGGCCGAGGAGGCCGGGTCGGCCAAGGCGGTGAACATTGTCCTCATGGGCCGGCTGTCCCACTACTTCGACCTGCCCGACGAAGCGTGGCAG
The DNA here is from genome assembly GCA_949840775.1 of uncultured bacterium. Lineage (GTDB taxonomy): Bacteria > Bacillota > Clostridia > Oscillospirales > Oscillospiraceae > Lawsonibacter. The sequence goes on from CATKXO010000036.1 coordinate 5,458, forward strand.
CAGTCCCTGGAGGCCATGGTGCCCCCCAAGTTCCTGGAGCTGAATAAAAAGGCTTTCGAGTTGGGGAAACGAGCATGAAATACATGAAAGGAATTTTAACAGTGTGGGGCGGGATTTGCCTGTTTTGCGCACTGATATGTCTGTATAGAATGTTATTTTTGGACCCAGAAAGCGAGCTGTATTTGCTTTTAAGTTACAGCTCTACCAGTCTGGGCCAGTGGCTCGGCATGGGCCTGCTCTCCCTGGGCCTGGCCCGGGTGATCGGGCTGTTAGAGAAGAAGTAACCCCGTCCCGCCCGCAGGCGAAAAAGGCCCCCTTCGCAAAGGGGGCTCCCGGCGAAGCCGGGTGGGGGTTTTCCTCGGGACAGGTTCGTTTCGGTAGGAGGAAACCCTCCGTCATTTGCTTCGCAAATGCCACCTCCCTTTGGGAAGGGAGGCTTTGAAAGCGATTCTTTAAGTTAAATATATGATGGAAGGAACGATGAAACATGGGACTTTTTTCTAACCTCTTTGGCGGCGGCGCCAAGAAGGGGGAGATAGACGACCCCAAGGCCCAGGCGCTGAAGCAGTTTTTCAAGGAGAAGCTGCCCGCCAACTATGTCAACTCCCCCAAATACGCCATCTCCATCACCCAGGGCAGCGAGGGCTACCAGGCCCGGATCAACCTGGATATGGCCTCCGACGGCTCGGACTACACCGGCTTTGGCAAGGACGACTTTGCCAATCTGGCAGACCTGGAATCCGGCTACGTCTTTGACGAGTTTGTGAAAGCCCCGCCGGTCACGGTGACCGTTATCTTCGACATGGACTTCGGCCCCAGGAACAAGATCACCGTGAATCGGGGCCGGGCTCTGGGGGTATGAACGTACTGCTGGCCGCCGCCGGCGGGGCGCTGGGGGCGGCGGGCCGGTACGGAATCAGCCTGCTGCCCTGGCGGGGGGACTTCCCCCTGCTCACTCTTTGCACCAATTTCCTGGGCGCGCTGCTCATCGGGTTTATCGTGGGGGCGGCGGACCAGGGGCGGCTGTCCCCCGGCTGGACCCTGTTCTGGAAAACCGGAGTGTGCGGCGGGTTTACCACCTTTTCCACCTTCTCCCTGGAGGGCCTCACCCTCTTGGAGCAAAAGAAATGGCTCCTGGGCGGGAGCTACGTGGCCCTGAGCCTGGGGCTGTGCCTGGCTGGGGTGGCCCTGGGGCGGAGACTGGCAAAATAAGAAGAAAAACGAAGTTTTTCGCAAAGTTCTTTTTGGTTCTTTTTCTTTCAAGAAAAAGAACATACACATAATCCGAGAGGAATGATTCCAATGGAAAGATATTACCAGCCCGAAATTGAGACCGCATCCCGTGAACAGATCAAGGCGTGGCAGGACGAGCGTCTGGTAAAGCAGGTGCGCAACGTCTGGGAAAACGTACCCTATTACCGCAGGAAGATGGAGGAGAAGGGGGTCACGCCCGACGACATCCAGTCCATCGACGACCTGCACAAGCTGCCCTTTATCACCAAGGCCGACCTGCGGGAGGCCTACCCCTACGGCCTGATGGCCCGCCCGTTGAAGGACTGCGTGCGCATCCAGTCCACCTCGGGCACCACGGGCAAGCGGGTGGTGGCCTTCTACACCCAGCACGACATCGACCTGTGGGAGGACTGCTGTGCCCGGGCCATCATGGCCGCCGGGGGCACCGACGAGGACGTGTGCCAGGTGTCCTACGGCTACGGCCTGTTCACCGGCGGCCCCGGCCTGAACGGCGGCTCCCACAAGGTGGGCTGCCTCACCATCCCCACCTCCTCGGGCAACACCGAGCGGCAGATCATGTTTATCCGGGACCTGTCCGCCACCATCCTGTGCTGCACCCCCTCCTACGCCGCCTACATCGGTGAGACCATGAAGGAGATGGGCCTCACCCCGGACCAGATTCCCCTGAAAGCGGGCATCTTCGGCGCGGAGGCGTGGTCGGAGGAGATGCGTCAGGACATCCAGAACACCCTGGGCATCAAGGCCTACGACATCTACGGCCTGACGGAGCTGTCCGGCCCCGGCGTGTCCTTCGAGTGCTCCGCCCAGACGGGGATGCACATCAACGAGGACCACTTCATCGCTGAGATCATCGACCCGGAGACCGGCGAGGTCCTCCCCGAGGGCTCCCAGGGCGAGCTGGTGTTCACCTCCATCACCAAGGAGGCGTTTCCCCTTCTGCGCTACCGCACCCGGGACATCTGCACCCTCACCCGTGAGCCCTGCCCCTGCGGCCGCACCCACGTGAAGATGACCAAGCCCCAGGGCCGCACCGACGACATGCTCATCATCCGGGGGGTCAACGTCTTCCCGTCCCAGATTGAGACCGTCCTCCTCAACCACGGATATCCCGCCAACTACCAGATCATTGTGGACCGGGTGAAGAATACCGACACCCTGGATGTCCAGGTGGAGATGACCCCCGAGATGTTCACCGACAACATGGGCGAGATTGCCAAGCGGCAGAAGGAGCTGGTGGACGGCCTGCGGTCCATGCTGGGCCTGGCCGCCAAGGTCACGCTGGTGGCCCCCAAGACCATCGTCCGCAGCGAGGGCAAGGCCGTCCGGGTCATCGACAAGCGGAAAATTTAATTGTTTTCCGTAGGGACCGGCCCCCTGGCCGGCCCGCCGTCTCAATTATTGATAAAACATTGGCAGCGGGCCGCCGGGGCGGCGGCCCCTGCTGACAGGAGGGAAACAACGAATGAGCATCAAGCAGATTTCCGTCTTTCTGGAGAACAAGCCCGGTTCGCTGTACGCCATGACCGGGGTGCTGGCCCAGAACCAGATCGACATGCGGGCCTTCTCCCTGGCCGAGACCAGCGACTTCGGCATTGCCCGGATCATCGTGGACGATGTGTATAAGACCACCACCGTCCTCAAGGATGCCGGCTACGTCCACAATATTACCCCTGTGCTGGGGGTGGCCATCCCCGACGTGCCCGGCGGACTGAACAAGGTCCTCCAGGCCCTCACCGACGCCCAGGTGAACGTGGAGTACATGTACGCCTTTTTGGGCGGCAGGGATACGGACCACGCCTATATGATCTTCCGGGTGGCGGACGCCGCCGCCGCCGCTGCCGCCCTGGCAAAACGGGGCATCAAGGCGGTGGAGCAGGAGGAGATTGACAAACTGTAAAGCGCGATAAAAAGACTCCCTTCGAAAAGGGAGGTGGCACCGCCAAAGGCGGTGACGGAGGGTTTTCCCCGTAAGACAGCTGTTTCCTACGGGGAAAAACCCCACCCGGCTTTGCCGGGCGCCCCCTTGAAAAGGGGGCCTTTTTATGCCTCCGCAACCGGGAAGGCCACCGTAGCGGTAAACAGGTCAGCCTCGGTGGTGACGGCGAGGGTTCCGCCGCAGGCCCGGGTGAAGGAGCCGGCGATGGACAGCCCCAGGCCGGAGCCGCCGTCGGTGCGGCTCTCGTCCCCCCGGACAAACCGGGCGGTGTAGTCTGTGCCGGGCCTGAGCTCGGCGGCGGAGGTGTTCCGCACGCTGGCGGAGGCCTGGCCGCCCTCCACCGTCAGGCTCAGGTAGACCCTGGAGCCGGGCAGGGAGTATTTCAGGGCGTTGCCGATGAGGTTCTGGAACACCCGGTACATCCGGTCGCTGTCAGCGGTGATGGGCACCTCCCCCTCGGGGATGGAGGCCCGCAGGGTCAGGCCGCTGTTGTCGATGGCCTGGGCCATGTCGGCCAGGGTCTGCCGCAGCAGCCGGGCGTAATCCAGCCGCTCCAGCTTGACGGGGAGCTGTCCCGAGGCCGCCTTGCTCACCTCAAACACGTCCTGGACCATGGCCTTGAGCCGCTGGGCCTTCTCCCCCATAATCTGGACGTACTCGCTGGCCGGGGGCTCCAGGGGCTCCTGAGCCAGCAGCTCGGTGTAGCTGATGATGGAGGTGAGGGGGGTTTTCAGGTCGTGGGACACGTTGGTCACCAGCTCCACCTTCATCCGTTCGCTCTGGGTGCGCTCCTCCACCGCCTGGTGCAGGCCCTGACGGATGTGGTTCAGGTCGTCGGCCAGCTGATACAGGTCGCTGTTCTCCCGTAAAGCGGATTCTCTTTCCAGCTCCCCCGCCCGAATGGCCGCGGCCTGCCCGGCCACCGCGCCGAAGTCGGTCCACAGCTTCCGCTGACGGAGCAGGGTCCACACCACCAGCACGCAGGCCAGGGCGATGGGAGTTTCTACTAAGACCAGCCACCACAGAGCTATATTCCTATAGTTTTCCACGATAGCAAAGATGAGGTAGGAAGCTACCGTGATCACCAGGGCGAAGGCCAAAACCAGCCCCCGGATCTGTCGCCGCAGCCGCTTCTGGAGGGGATATTTCAGCTCCCCGGCGTAAAGAATGGCGAATACCCCCTGTTTCCACGGCCGTTTATTATACCGTCCGTCGTTGAAAACCAGCAGATACAGCCCCCAGAAGACCACCAGAAGGTTGAGGGAGTGGTCGGCCAGCTCCCACAGGTACTCCCGCAGCAGCCAGCCGCCGTTTTCCCGGAGGACGGTCACCGCTGTGGCAAAGCCGCTGGCCTGTTCAGCATAGGCGATTTGGCCGTAGCCGTATTCGGAGAGGGCGGCTTCGATCTCCTCCGGAGGGAGGCCCTGTGCCTCCCACTCAGCGATGATATCGCCGTTGATGTCGATAGAGGCGGCTACGCCTGCGGTTGCCTGGGGGGGAGCGTAGGCGTAGGTCAGTTCCTGCCATAGGTCCCCCAGGTACTCGGCCCGGGGCAGGCAGAAGAACACCAGCAGCACAGCGGCAAGTACTTTTACTTCAAACCAGACGCGCCCCGTACACCGGGCCACGGCCCTGTCCGCCCGCTGCTTGTCCTTCCGCAGCAGAACGTACACCACCGTCAGTGCCAGCCCCGCGCCCATGCGGACGGCGTGGCCGATGATGCTGGCCCGGTAGGTGGCCAGGTTCCGCTTCAGGTAGTACAGCTCGTTGTATTCCTCCGGCCCGGAGCTGCCATAGCTGCCCTTGATGAAAATCTGGGGCTCGTCGATGACGGCCATGGTCACCTTCACCTTGCTCCCCGCCTCGTCCACCGTAAAGTTCTTGTAGCCGGGGACGTACCACTGATATGGCTCGTCGATGCTCTCAAAGCGGTAGTAGCCGTCGCCATAGAGGTCCAGCTCGGTCCCGTCCTTCCAGGCCCGGACCTTCTCCCCGTCGAATTGCAGGAGAAAGCCGTAGCCCTCGGGGAGCTGGGTTGCCGTGGTAGCCGAAGTCAGCCCGTCGCTGTTGCTGTAAAGGGTTTTCCCTTCCTTGGCCACGGTATAGAGGACATTTTTGTCCTCCTTCATAGAGTTATGGACCGCTTTGTTCCGCGCTTCATTGATCTGCGCGTAGTTCGGAAGGGTGTCTCCATAGCCGTAATCACTGCCATAGACCCGGTACGCTCGGCCCCCGGCGCCCATGATGATGAGCCGCTCCAGCCGGGAGGAGACGAAGCTCTGAAACTCCGTGGTATCCCGCCAGTCGGAGGCGAAGCTGTCAGAAATCCACCGCCGGCTGCCGGCGGAGGTCAGCTTGGCGCCGAAGTACAGCGCCCCCTCCAGCAGCATCGACACGCCCAGCAGAAAGGCCACAAATCCAATGACTGCCTTACTTTTTTTCCATTTTGTATCCAATGCCCCACACCACCTTTAAATAGTCTGGCTCACGAGGATTGAGCTCGATTTTCTCCCGGATGCGGCGGATGTGGACCATCACCGTGTTCTCGGAGGAGAAGGCCTCTTCTCCCCACACCCGGCGGTAAATCTCCTCCGCGGGGAACACCCGGCCCAGGTTGCGCATGAGCAGGTCCACGATGCCCGTCTCGATGTTGGTGAGCTTGACGGGCTCGCCGTCCGCCGTTAAAGTGCGGGCGGCGGGGTCGTAGGCCAGGCGGCCGTTGAGGACCACCCCCTCCGGGGCGGCGTTCACGTCCCCCAGCCGGGTATACCGCCGCAGCTGGCTGCGCACCCGGGCCACCAGCTCCTGCATGCTGAAGGGCTTGGTCACGTAGTCGTCCGCCCCCATGCTCAGGCCCAGCACCTTGTCACTCTCCTCGCTCTTGGCTGACAGCACAATCACCGGCAGGTTGCGCCGCTCCCGGATGCGCAGGACGGCGGACAGCCCGTCCAGCTTGGGCATCATCACGTCCATCAAAATCAGCCGCAGCTCGGGGTCCAGGGCCTTGTCCAGCGCCTCCATGCCGTCACAGGCCCGGAGGACAGTGAACCCCTCCTTTTCCAGGGCGGCGGCGATGGCCCCCACAATCTCCCGGTCGTCATCCACCACCAAAATGGTCTCTCGCTCGCTCATTGGGCTTGCTCCTTCCTCGTTCGCTGTGGTCAGGATATCAAAAACTTCTTACAAAACAAGTGGGATATCTCTTACAGATTTCTTACATTTTACGCCCGCTGGATAGAATGTGCAAGTAGGGGCCGCCGCCCTCGGCGGCCCGCTAAAAGTCAAGCGGCAATTCGATAAGGGCGGCCCGCCGAAATACAACGCCTTTTCTGGTTTCGGGCCGCCCAAGGGGGCGGCCCCTACAGCTGATCTCCGGATAAAATGCGCGTTAGGGCACTCCCCCCCTACAGAAAGGGTAGACAACCCCCTGTCTTTTATGCTACAATGCCTCCTGACGAGTTTCCACACCTCGTCCAAGCACCGGAAAATTTTTCAATCCGGTGTTCGTTCGGCGGTCCGCCGCCGTTCTCTAAATAAGAAAATGGAGGTATTTTTATGCACAAATTTACTGTCCGGGACCTGACCCTGGCCGCCATGGTGGCGGCGCTGTACGCCGTGATGGGGTATTTTGGAAGCATTTTCGGCCTGACCTTTGGTCCGGTTCAGTGCCGCTTTGCCGAGGCCCTCACTGTCCTGCCCTTTGTCTTTCCGGCCGCCGCGCCGGGACTGGTTGTGGGTTGCTTCCTCACCAATCTGCTCTCTCTATACGGCCCTCTGGACGTGGTCTTCGGCACGCTGGCCACCGCCATTGCCGCCTGGCTCACCATGAAAATGCCCCGCTGGTATCTGGCGGCCCTGCCTCCCATTCTGGTCAACGCCGTTATCTTGCCCCCCATATGGGCCTGGACGGAGGTTGGGGCTGTGAATCCCGCCTTCTGGGCGGCGTGCGGGTTCAACGCGGGTACCTTTATCCCAGGCGAGGCGCTGGCCTGCTATGTGTTGGGTACCCTGCTGCTGTTCGCCCTGCCTAAGGTTCCCGTCCTGCGGTCCTACACCCAAAAGCAGGGGCTGGCCCGCATTTGAGCACAAAAAGGCCCCCTTCGGAAAGGGGGCTCCCGGCGAAGCCGGGTGGGGGTTTTCCCTTAGCAGAGAGAGATGTGTCTCGATCAGGAAAACCCTCCGTCATTTACTTCGTGAATGCCGCCTCCCTTTGCGAAGGGAGGCTTTTTTATTATTCGTCGTTCTCCAGGAAGTAGGACGCCTCCATATCCGCCGTGGCCAGGGCGAAGGCCAAGGGGTACATCCGCAGGGCCTGTCCCACGGTGCGGTTGTCCTCCGGGCCGGAGAAGCCCATGTGCCAGCGGATGGCCATGGCCTCCTCCCGGGTGAGGCGGATAAAACCGTTGGTGATGTACACGCTCTTCTCCCCGTGGCCGTAGGGCAGGGGGTCGTCGAAGGCGTAGGAGGGCACCTTCTCCCATTTGCCGGTGGCGTCGTCCTTCACGTTGCGGAAGGTCTTCTTGTAGCAGCCGATTTTGCAGAAGTCATGGCACAGGGCCACAATGGCGATGGACTCGTCGCTGTAGTCCAGGCCGTACAGCTCCTGCACCCGCTCCCGCTGGAGGTAGTCCACCAGGCAGTGGTACACGTTCAGGCTGTGCTCGCACAGCCCGCCCTCGTAGGCCCCGTGGTAGCGGGCGGAGGCGGGGGAGGTGAAGAAGTCGCTCTTGTGCTCCAGGTAGTCCAGCAGCTTGTCCGCTCCCTCCCGGGTGATGTTGGCCTTGAAAATCTCGATAAACTCCTCTTTGCAGGACATATGTTTTCTCCTTTCTTATGTAGGGGCGGGTATCACCCGCCCGTATATTACGGGTCGCAGGGTAACGGGCGGATAGTATCCGCCCCTACGATTTTTTCTCCGGAAGATTCAGCAGCAGCACCGCCCCCAGAATGGCGGCCATGCCCAGCAGCTTCCAGGGGGTAACCGCCTCGTGAAAGAGCAGGATGCCCAGCCCGGCGGCCACAAAGGGCTCGATGGTGGCCAGGATGGCCGCCCGGCCCGGCTCGGCGTCCCGCAGCCCGGCGGTGTACAGGTGGTAGGGCAGGGCGCAGCACAGCACCCCCACCCCCAGCGCCCCCGTCCAGGCCCGCCAGTCCGCTAAAGCGGACAGGTTGGTCCGGAGCCCCGACAGGGGCAGGGAGAAAATGGCGCAGAACAGGATGGTATAGAAGGTGACGGTGGCGGGGGCGTACTTTTTCAGCACGAACTTGCCGAAGATGGAGTACAGGGCGTAGCCGAACCCGGAGCCCAGCCCAAAGAGGACCACCGGCAGGGAGATGGTGTTCTGTCCCAGGGGGAACAGTCCCGTCACCAGCACGCAGCCGGCGAAGGTGACAGCCAGGGCGGTTGCCTTCACAGGGGTGATGGCCTCCCGGAAGAGCAGGGCGGACATAAGGGTGACGAAGACGGGGGAGGTGTACAGCAGCACCGCCGCCACCGACATGGAGCTGAGGGTGATGGCGCTGAAGTAACACCAGTTGAAGAACAGCAGGGAGCACACCCCGGTGCCAAAGAAATAATACCAGTCTCTGGGTACGATAAACAGGGCTTTTCGGTGGGTGAAGAACAAAAAAAGCCCGTAGACGATGCAGCCCACCGCACTGCGCAGGGCCACCCCCTGCATGGAGGTGAGCCCCGCCGCAGTGAGCAGCTTTAAAAACAGGCCGATGCACCCCCACAGGACGGCGGCGGCAATGATTTGCAGGTAGGCTTTTTTCATGGGGGTTGTCTCGCTTTCATGAATGGGGTATGATGTAGGGGCGCATATTATGCGCCCGCCGGTTATCGGCCCGTTTTCGGGCGGATGATATCCGCCCCTACATGATATCGGGAAACAGGAGAAATAGCAAGATGGTCTACGGAAAAATTTTGCCGGGCGTTTTTCAGGCCCGGCCCAACCGCTTTATCGCCCACGTGGAGGTGGAGGGCCGGCCGGAGGTCTGCCACGTGAAGAACACCGGCCGGTGCCGGGAGCTGCTGCTCCCCGGCGTAAAGGTGTGGCTGGAGGAGAGCGCCAACCCCGCCCGGAAGACGCGGTACGACCTCATCGCCGTGGAGAAGGAGCGGGAGGAGGGCCCGCTGCTCATCAACATGGACTCCCAGGCCCCCAACAGGGTCTTTGGGGAGTGGGCGTCGGCGGGGGGCCTGGGTTTTCAGCCCACCATTCTGCGCCCGGAGACTACATATGGAAATTCCAGGTTTGATTATTACTGGGAGTTGTCGGAACCGGGGGAATCCCGCCGGGGCTTCTGGGAGGTGAAGGGGGTCACGCTGGAGGAGCGGGGCGCGGCCCGTTTCCCCGACGCCCCCACCCTCCGGGGAGTGAAGCACCTGGAGGAGCTGGTCCTGGCCCGCCAGGCGGGCTATGAGGCGGGGGTGTGCTTCATCGTCCAGATGGCGGGCATGGACCATGTGGAGCCCAACGACGCCACCCATCCGGAGTTTGGAGCGGCCCTCCGCCGGGCGGTCCGGGCGGGGGTGGCGGTGCTGGCCCTGGAGTGCGCCGTGTCTCCGGACAGGCTTGCGGTAAGCCGCTCTGTTCCGGTTTGGCTGTAGGGGGTAAAGTTTTGGGGCGCTTGTGCCGATAACCCTAGTAAGACCGCAAACAAGGAGGCTGTTGTGCAGATGAGCCAGGACACCTTTGCTCCCTCCGGTGAGCAGGAGCGTTCCCCGGGAGACGCGGCCCCGAAGCGTGCTTCCATAGACCGCCTGGAGCTGAAGCACCAGTGGGAGCAGCAGAAGGAGGAGCAGCAGGTCGAAGAGACCCTGAACCTGTACGTCAAGGCCGCCATGCAGCGGATGCAGGGCGCCGCCCCGGAGCTTCCCCCGGACAGCCCGCAGACGGAGGAGGAGCTGGAGACCCAGTCTCAGCTGCTGAGACTGCGGCAGAAGTGCCAGGACATCGCCGCCCTGATGCTGGTGGACGAGCTGGAGGAAGAGGAGGAGTAGCCCGTGGAGATTCAACAGGTTTTGCGAAACACCGGCGCCGGCGTTGCCGCTCAGCCCGTCCGGAGGGCAAAGAGCCAGCCGGGCGAGACCTCCCGTTCCTCCGCTGACCGGTGGGAGCAGGCCCGCCAGTGGGTGGGAAGGATGGAGGCGCAGCGGGCCCGGATGGAGGCGGCGCTGCACAGTGCGCCGGACAAAAAGTCCAGCAGCATCCTGGACATGCTGGATGAGGACTCCGCCGAACAGGGGGAGCTGGACGCCCTGTCTGAGCAGATGAAGGTCCAGCAGAAGTGCCTGAAGATTGCCATGAACATCATGAAGGGCAAAAAAGTCCCCCCGGAGGATGAGCGGTATCTGATGGAGAACGACCCCAGCGGCTATAAGCTGGCAATGGCGATGAAGCTGCTGGTGAAAGAGGACAAGAAAGAGTGTAAAAGCGTCCTGGATGAGAAGGACAAAAACGGGGGCGAAGAGACCTCCGAATCCGGTGAGGCCGCCCCGGCGGAGGGGACATCCGCCTCCGCTGCCGGCGGCGGAGAAGCCGCAGAATAGAGATGGAGACACCCGGCAGACTGCGGTCTGCCGGGTGTTTTCATATCTCCCGCCGGCCCTCCAGGGCCCGGACCAGGGTGGCGTCGTCGGCATACTCCAGATGGCTGCCCACGGGGATGCCGTAGGCCAGCCGGGTGACCTTCACCTGAAAGGGCTTGAGCAGCCGGGACAGGTACATGGCGGTGGCCTCCCCCTCGGTGTCCGGGTTGGTGGCCATGATGACCTCCTCAATGTTTCCGGCGGCCACCCGCTCCACCAGGGAGCGGATGTGCAGGTCGTCGGGCCCCACGTGGTTCATGGGGGAGAGCACTCCGTGGAGCACGTGGTACTGCCCGGTGTACTCCCGGCTGCGCTCCATGGCCACCACGTCCTTGGGGTCGGCCACCACGCAGACGGTGGTCTCGTCCCGCTTGGCGCTGGCGCAGATGGGGCAGGGGCCGTCCCCCTCGGTCAGGTTCTGACAGATGGGGCAGCAGTGGATGTGGGCCTTGGCGTCGGTGATGGCCTGGGCGAAGGCGGCGGCCTCCTCCTCGGGCAGGGACAGCACATAAAAGGCCAGCCGCTGGGCGGACTTGACGCCCACCCCAGGCAGCTTGGCAAAGTGCTCCACTAAATTTTCCAGGGCGGGGGGAAAGTACTGCATGGGAAGGACCTCCGGGATTGAATGTAGGGGCGGCCTGTGGCCGCCCAAAAGCCTCCCTTCGCAAAGGGAGGTGGCACCGCCGCAGGCGGTGACGGAGGGTTTTCCTTATGGAGAAAACCCCCACCCGGCTTCGCCGGGAGCCCCCTTTGCGAAGGGGGCCTTGTTACCCCCTCAAAGCCTGAATCGCTCCGGGGATATCCTCCGCCCCGTAGACGGCGGAGCCGGCCACCAGCACATTGGCCCCGGCCCCGACGGCCAGGGGGGCGGTCCTGGTGTTGATGCCCCCGTCCACCTCCAGCTCGCAGGCGGGGTTGTATTTCTCGATGATGGAGCGCACCTGACGGATGGTGTCCAGCTGGCCCTCCATAAAGGCCTGGCCGCCGAAGCCGGGCTCCACGGTCATCACCAGCACCATGTCCAGCTCCCCGATGTAGGGCAGAACGGCCTCAGCCTTGGTGATGGGCCGCAGGGCCACCGCCTTTTTCACCCCGCATTCCCCCATGAGCTTGAGGGCCTGGGCGATGGCGGAGGGGTGGTCGGCCTCCAGGTGGACGGACAGCAGATTTGCCCCCGCCCTGGCAAAGTCCTCGACGTACCGCACAGGCTTATGGACCATCAGGTGGACATCCAGAAACAGACCGCTGCACCGGCGGATGGCCTGGACCATAGGGATGCCCACCGTAATGTTGGGGACAAATACGCCGTCCATAACATCTACATGGAGGTAGTCGGCGCCGGCGGCCTTTTTGATGTCCCGCTCCAGATTGACGTAGTCGGCGGACAGGATGGATGGGGCGATTTTAATCATGACAAGCTCCTCCTTTGTGTGGACAGGCGCTGGGGACAGCCCCGGCGCATAGGATAATGCAGCGGAGAGAGGCCCCGGGTTGGGGAGGACCGCTCCAGGCGGACCCACGGCCCAAACCCGTCCTCGTCCGCCCGGCCGGCCCGCCGCTTTCAGATAGCCGTCCGCCGGGGGCTTTTTATGTCTCCGGCGGGCGGCACAGGACAGCTCAGTTGTAAAAATCCCCGGTGTCCGCCTCCACCGCCCGGAAGCCCTCAGACCGGAGGGCGGAGAGAATCTGTTCCTTGTGGTCGTGGCCAAAGGCCTCCAGTGTGACCCGCAGCTCCACCCCGGACTGGCGGTTGATGTTGACGAACTGGTTGTGCTCCAGCTTGATGACGTTGCCGTTGTTGGCGGCCAAAATCTGGGCCACGGCCAGCAGGGAGCCGGGCCGGTCGGGGAGCTGGACGGCGAAGGTGAAGATGCGCCCCCGCTGAATCAGCCCATGCTGGACCAGGGAGGACATGGTAATCACGTCCATATTGCCCCCGGACAGAACGCAGACCACGTTTTTACCCTCGTAGCCCAGGTGCCGCAGGGCGGCCACCGGCAGCAGCCCGGCGTTCTCCACCACCATCTTGTGCCGCTCCATCACGTCCAGGAAGGCCTCCACCAGTTCGCTGTCCTCAATGGTGATGATCCGGTCCACGTTCTTCTGTACATAGGGGAAGACCAGGTCGCCGGGGGTCTTCACCGCCACGCCGTCGGCGATGGTGGTGGCGGTGGGGATGGTGACCACATGGCCCGCCTCCAGGCTGGCCCTCATAGAGGCCGCCCCGGTGGGCTCCACGCCGATGACCTCCACGTGGGGGTTGAGCAGCTTGGCCAGGGTGGACACGCCCGCCGCCAGCCCGCCCCCGCCGATGGGCACCAGAATGGCCTCCACGTCGGGCAGGTCCTGAAAGATCTCATAGGCGATGGTGCCCTGGCCGGTGGCCAGGGTCAGGTCGTTGAAGGGGTGGACGTAGGTCAGCCCCTCCTCCTGAGACAGCTGGGCGGCCAGCTCCGCGGCGTCGTCGAAGACCTCGCCGTGGAGGACCACCTTGGCCCCGTAGTCCTTGGTGTTGTTCACCTTCACCAGGGGGGTGGTGGTGGGCATGACGATGGTGGCCGCCACCCCGGCGGCCTGGGCGGCGTAGGCCACCCCCTGGGCGTGGTTGCCGGCGGAGGCCGTCACCAGGCCCCGGTCCTTCTCCTCCTGGGAAAGGGTGCTGATTTTATAGTAAGCCCCCCGGAGCTTGTAGGCCCCGGTGGCCTGCATGTTCTCCGGCTTGAGATAGATGTTGTTGCCGCAGTTTTTGGACAGGTAGGGGGAGTGAATCAGCGGCGTGGGCCGCAGAACGCCCTGCAAAACGCCGCGGGCGGCCTTGAAGGATTCCAGGGTGAGCATATTCGGTTCTCCTTTGCATCGATTTCGAGTCGCTCCTATCATACTGAATTGTGGGGGAGAAGTCAATGCAAAAAGGGACAAGTTTTCTTGAAGTTTCCGCAAAAAAGGAAAAATCCCTCTTGACAAGCCGAAACGCATCGCATATAATATGCGGTGCGTTCAAAGACAGCAGGGGCCCACGGGCATAATTCCTGCCGAGAGTGCTTTCAAAGGAATATACTTTGATGGTACTGTCCTTCTGTCTTTCCGACGGAAGGTTTTTTGTTTCGCGTATAGATTATCTGGAGGTGAAACCAAAAATGCCTAACGCAAAGGTCCTTTCCGAGAAGAAGGCCATCGTGGCCGCTCTGGAGGAGCAGCTGAAGGGCGCTGCCAGCGGTGTGCTGGTGGACTACAAGGGCATCACCGTGGCTGAGGACACCGCCCTGCGCGCCGAGCTGCGCCAGAACGACGTGCAGTACTCTGTGGTGAAGAACACCCTGGTCCGCTTCGCCTTGGACGACGCCGGGCTCAAGGAGCTGGACGGCGTGCTCAACGGCACCACGTCCCTGGCCACCAGCGCCGGCGACCCCATCGCCCCCATGCGGGTGGTGAACAAGCACGCCAAGAAGCTGGGTGACGGCAAGTTCAACATCAAGGGCGGCTTCATGGACGGCAAGGTGCTGTCCCTGGACGAGATCATGGCCCTGGCTGAGCTGCCCTCCAAGGATGTGCTCCAGGCCCAGGCTCTCGGCATGATGTTGGCTCCCATTACCAGCCTGGCCATCGTCCTGAAGGCCATCGCCGAGAAGGACGGCGAGCCCGCCGCCGAGGCCCCCGCTGAGGAGGCCGCTCCCGCCGCCGAGTAAGCGGCACCAACCACTCCCTGATGGGGAGGCAAACACATTAAAATATTACACAATTAGGAGGTTTATTTATCATGGCTAGTGAGAAGATTACTGCTCTGATCGAGGAAGTGAAGGCTCTGACCGTTCTGGAGCTGTCCGAGCTGGTAAAGGCTCTGGAGGAGGAGTTCGGCGTGTCCGCCGCCGCCATGGCCGCTCCCGCTGCCGGCGCCGCTGCTGAGGCCGCCCCTGAGAAGACCGATTTCGACGTGGTTCTGGTCGGCTTCGACGCCGCCGCCAAGATCAAGGTCATCAAGGCCGTCCGCGAGATCACCGGCCTGGGCCTGGCCGAGGCCAAGGCTGCCGTCGAGGGCGCCCCCAAGACCCTGAAGGAGGCCGTGTCCAAGGACGAGGCCGAGGAGCTGAAGAAGAAGCTGGAAGAGGCCGGCGCCAAGGTGGAGCTGAAGTAAGCAGTCTCATCCTTGTCGTTGTCCCCCTCAAACCCGACCGAGTATCCCAACTAAAACGACCCAACAAAGGGCCTGAGTAATTCACCATTACTCGGGCCCTTTTCTTTGTTTTTATCGGTTCTTCTGCTTGAATCAGTTGAAATCTAGCTTTAAAAGTTCAATTCTATTTCTCCCCAATTCTCTCAAATTCAAATGGCCGCAGTTCAAAATGCGGGGGATGTTGGGGGTGTTTTGGAAGGGACTAGGACAGAGTGGTTCCAGTTAAAGCTATTTAATCTGAATTTTTGCCGAAAAATTTTGAATTAATTTAAGTTTTTGTGGGGATTGAGGGGCATTTTTTAGGGTTAATTCGGGGATGGAGTCAAAAATTAAGGATTGGGAGTCCAAATTAAGATTAATTCGGTTGGGGCTTCTTGATTTATTCTGAGTTTTTGCTGATCCTGAAACGGCATTTTTCAGATTTATTCCGTAAGCATCAAAAATTGAGATTAATTCAAGGGTGAGGATTTGATTTAATCTGAGTTTTTGCGAATTGGGTGGCCTTTTTACAGAAAAATCCAGGGGACAAGTCAAAAATTAAAATTAATTCAGTTGAGATTCCTTGATTTAATCTGAGTTTTTGCAAATTGACAGGTCAACCAGGGAATTAATCCGAGTTTTTGCGGGTAAAAAACCGCAAATATCAGATTAATTCAAATTTTAAGGTCAAAAATTCAAATTAATTCGATTTAGGAGTTATTTGGGGGTAGCAACTCATCCGGTGGATACAAGGATGGGGCTTTTTGGTAATGTACTGTTTCGTGGTAGATAAAGGAAAACGTGGGGCGTTTTTTTTAGACCTCTTGCAAGGGGCGACCGAGGCCCCACCTGATCGATGTTATATGGGAGGGATTCATTGTGGAAAAAGTTGGAGTGAAAACAAGGGACATCCAGTTTTACAGCGAGAAGGGTGGGGTAATGGTCAAAGTCCACAGCAAAGCGGCCAGGGATTACGCCAAGTGGCTGGAAGGGGAGACCTGGGTGGAATCCTACGAGGCCGCCTGCCCGTGGGATATGACCCGCTACCCTCACATCGACCGCATCGGCATCCGCCTGGTCTACTTTGAAACGGAGTGGGCCTCCGACTTCCTCCTCCACTATGCGGACGGGAGGGTTGGAGTCCGGGAGCTGGTGACGGCTGGGCAGTTGCAAAAGAAGGCTGACTTGGAGAAACTGGAGCTGTCCCGACGGTATTGGGCTGTGTTGGACGTCAGTGATTGGAAGGTGGTGATTATTCCATGACCGTGAAGTTTGTTTCTTACAACGGGATGGCATATCGGGTTTTGCACACCGGGGAGGGTGGAATGTGGCTGATTTCTTATGAGGAACCCACTCAACCCTTCTTCTATACCGGGGATGAACTGGAGCGAATCCAGACTCCGGAGGGGTTTCTGGAGCAATCCTCCAGGAAGAAGCTGACTGCGGCTCAACAGTCACGGCTCAGTTTAATCCAACCCCTCCTGGATGTCCAGCCCAGGTCTATCACAGACCGCTCCTACCGGCTGGCTTTGGCGAAAGAGGTGGCGGAGAGGGAAGGGACCACTTACAAGCGAGTCCTCCGGCTCTACTACCGCTATCTGGCCCAGGGGGTGCTGACTGCACCAAAGGGGTGTGGGGGTGGGGAGTCCAGGCCGGAGTTTGACCGGGCCATCAAGACCTTCTACTTCTCCGCCAAGAAGTTCTCCCTGCGGGCCACCTATGAAATGATGGTGGTTGAGAGGTTCACCAACTGGGACGGAACTCTGTTAAATACAACGCCGAGCTGGTCCGCTTTCCGGCACTACTTCTATGACCACGGCTACCACAAGCAGCCCCAGAAGGTGATCGCCCGGGACGGTCTGGCCCACTATCAGCGCAATGACCGCCCGGCATTTGGAACAGCCAGCCAGTGGAAGCCGGAACCGGGAGCCTTCCAGATGGATGCGACTGTCGCTGACATCTATTTAGTCTCCCGACTGGATCGGACTGCCGTCATCGGCCGACCCAACATCTACCTGGCAGTAGATACCGCCACCCAGCTGATTGCCGGTATCTATGTGGGCATGGACTCTGATGAGACGGCTGTCATGAAATGTCTGGAGTGCGCCGCCATGGATAAGGTGGCGTTCTGCAAGCAGTTCGGGGTTGATATCAACCGGGAGCAGTGGCCGAACACCGGACTCCCCAATGAGATCATCACCGACCGGGGGAGGGAGTTCTTTGGGCCAAGGGTTGGGGAATTGTGCCAAAGGTATGGAGTGGAGGAGGAAGCCCTCCCGCCGTTCCGCCCGGACCGGAAGGGGCTGGTGGAGAAGGCGTTCGACCTGCTCCAGCAGAGATACAAGCCTCTCCTGCGAGGGAAGGGGGTGATTGAACCGGACGCCCAGGAGCGTTGGACTGTGGACTATCGGAGTCAGGCTGTTTTGGACCTGGACGAGTTCACGGCTGTCTTAATCCACTCAATCACCTACCTCAACTCTGGTCGGCTGCTCTCAGATAGGAGGACGGCGGCTCGGCGCTGGATTGAGGGAGGGGGTAAACTGCTAACCCCTCCTATATCCGAACTCCACCCTCTGACCCTCCCTCGGATGACCGCCAAGCTGACCCGGAAGGGGCTGAAGGTCAATGGGTTGTGGTATGCTCCCCAAGAAACGGACGGCTTATATATCGGGGATAGTTACACGGTGGCGTATGACCCGGCTGATGTGGGTTCAGTTTTCCTCATCATGGCCGATGGGCCAATTCCCTGCCCCATGACTAAAACTACTACAACAACTCGCTATGAGGGCATCTCAATCTCGGCCCAGGAGGTGACCCAGGACCAGGTCCGGCAGAGGGCCGCTCATAAAGAAGCTGAGCAGACGGAGCGGCAGGCCGGAGTGAAGGCGGTGAGGGCTATTCAGGGAATTGTGAAGCAGGCTCAAGGGAGGGATTCAACGTGAGAAAATACCCGGCGGGACAGAGCGTGGGGGCTATCTACGACAACGCTCCAGCGGACAACCC
>CATKXO010000037.1 GCA_949840775.1 uncultured bacterium
GGCCATGATAATGGACGGGTGGGTGGCGATGGCCCGGGCGATGGCTACCCGCTGCTGCTGGCCGCCGGACATCTCGCTGGGCTTGTGGGAGGAGCGGTCAAACATGGCCACCCGCTCCAGGGCCGCTTCGCTGCGCTCGTGGCGCTCGTCGACGCCGATGCCCTGATAGATAAGGGGCAGCTCCACGTTTTCACGGGCGGAGAGGGCGGGGATGAGGTTGTAGCCCTGGAAGATAAAGCCGATCTGCTTGTTGCGGATGTGGGCCAGCTGGCGGTCACTCAGTTCGGTGACGTCGGTGCCGTCCAGATGATAGTCGCCGTAGGTGGGAATGTCCAGACAGCCCAGGATGTTCATCAGGGTAGACTTGCCTGAGCCGGACTGGCCGATAATGGACACGAACTCCCCCCGGTCAATTTGCAGGTCGATACCGTCCAGGGCGCGGACCTCGCTCTCCTTGCCCTCGTTATATATCTTGAATAGGTCCTTGATATCAATGAGCATGGCGTTCACCTTAACCCCAGGCGGACTGGACGAAGTAGTTGACGAAGATGGTCTCGCCGCCCTCCAGGCCGGATTTGATCTCCACATTGTAGTTGTCGCTCAGTCCAGTCTCCACCGGCACGGCGTAGAAGCCGTCGTCCTCGGTGGGATAGTTGGGAGTTTCGCCGGGCATCCGCTCGGGGATATCAATGTCCACGGCGTTCTCCGGCTTCTGTTCAGCCTGAATGAAGACCACCGACGCAGTGCCGCCGTCCTCGGTGGAGACGTACTTCACGCTCTGCATGGGCACGGTGATGCAGTTGTCCGACTGGCTGGTGACGAAGGAGTAGTTGAGCCACATGCCCTCCAGCAGACTTCCATCGTAGTTGTCTACCTCCAGGGTGACGGGATAGTTGGTCATACCCGAACCCATAGAGTCGCCGGAGAGGGACATGTCGATCTTTGTAACTACGCCATAGAAGCTGCCGCCGTCGCCCCAGTTGCTCATGAGGTCTACCCCCATGCCGGGCTTGACGTAGGCAATGTTCCGGTCATCCACATCGATGGTGACGACCATGGTGGTGTTGTTGGAAATGGTGATGACGGTATCGCCGTTCTTGACCTCGCCGCCCTCCACCAGTGTGCAGGAGGTGACTGTGCCGTCGATGGGAGCTACAGCGTCGTAGTCCTGGAGGGCCTCCTGGGACTTTTCCAGAGCCTCCTGGGCAGTGGTAATATTCTTCTGCGCGGTTTCAATGCGGTCCCGGTAGGAGCGCAGCTCCTCGTCAATGGTATCCGAGCTCATGACCAGCAGCTCGTCCCCCTCTTTCACGTCGGCGTAGCGGAGGAGATTGGTGCGGACCATGGGACCGCCGGCCTCAGTGACCACCTTACGGACCTCGTAATATTCGGTCTTGCCGTTCTCATAGGGGTAAATGGGGCTGCCGTCGCTGGCGGTGAGGGCGGCAGTGGCGGTCATGCCCTCGGTGAGGGTGCCGGGGTTATCGAAGACTACCACGAC
The DNA here is from genome assembly GCA_949840775.1 of uncultured bacterium. Classification (GTDB taxonomy): domain Bacteria; phylum Bacillota; class Clostridia; order Oscillospirales; family Oscillospiraceae; genus Lawsonibacter. The sequence continues at coordinate 1,502 of CATKXO010000037.1, forward strand.
CTCAAAGTGGTCGGCTCCCTCGGGGGATATGTAGTGGACCTTGTTGATCTTCTCCACCCGGCCCGAGTCAAAGGTTTTCATGACGGCGGGGATGGAAACGCTCACCGCCTGGCCCACGCTGATCTCATCGGCGTAGGCGTAGCTGAAGTAAAGGGAGAGCTTGAGCTGACGGTCATTGACCAGGGAACACACCGTAGCGCCCTTGGCGATGTCCAGACCCTCGGTAAACTCAGTGAAATCAATGATCTTACCGTCAAAGGGGGCGCGGACGGTCAGGTTGTTCTGCTGCTTGTAGAGGTCGCTCATCTCCCGCTGAAGGTCAGCCAGATCGTCCTGAGCCTTTTGCAGGTCCCGCTGGCGGGTGGATACCTCATCCTCGGCGGCCTGGGAGAAAATGGTGTAGAGGGGCTGCCCCGCTGTGACCACATCACCGGCGTTGACATAGAGCTGCTGCACGGTGCCGGATTGGGTCAGGGTAATGGCCGCCGACTCCTTGGCCCGGGCCGAGCCGGAGCCTTGGACGCTGGACTGGATGGAGGACCAGTCGGCCACGGCGGTCTGCAGCTCGGTGTTGACCTCCTCCTCTTTGTTCAGAAAGCCGTAGAGGAAATAGCCGCCCACGCCCAACGCGCCCAGGACGACAAGGGTGACGATGGCGTTACGGATCTTTCTCCGGCTCTGCTTCTTCTTAACGCTTTTGCGCTTTGGCTCCGTAGGGGTGGGAGCCACAGGGGTCTGCATTTCAGACATTTTTCGTTCCTCCCGGTCATAGAATCTTATCTTCATTATAATTCCTGTCTAAAGGGCAAAGCAAGAACAAAACGGTAACAAATCCTTAAAACTTTCTGAAGCTGTCCTTGTTTATTAAAGGTTAGACGGCGGTTATTGAAAAAAGTTCCCTACATTACAATATAATGTAGGGAACTGCTTCGCGCGTGGAGAGGAAGCCGACATTCTAACAAGGACGCACATTATATATATTAATTATCCCGGCGGTGGGGGCAGCCTCCAGGCCGCAAAGAGGGCGGTGGGGGCTGTAACAATATTCCCGCAATTTTACGGTTGTGTTACAAATGGAGTTTTGCCATTGACGGGGAATCTATTTTGCGTTATCATGCACACGTAAGGCGGAGGGGACGAAAGTCCCCGAAACGCCAAATAAAAAAGGAGGAATATCCTATGAAGAACCTGAAGCGGGTCCTTTCCCTGGGTCTGGCCTCCGTCATGCTCCTGGGCATGATGGTCGTGGGCGCCAGCGCAAAGGACTTCACGGACTCGGAGGACATCGAGCACACCGAGGCCGTAGAAACCATGGTTGCCCTGAACATTATCAAGGGCAAGGAGGACGGTAGCTATTTCGATCCCAAGGGTACTGTTACCCGCGGCGAGATGGCCAAGATGATCGCCGTCGCCATGAACGCCGGCAATGAGGAGGCCGCTGGTGTCAAGACTGTACCTACCTTTACCGACATCAGCACTCACTGGGCTCAGCCTTGGATCGAGTACTGCGCCGACATGAAGATCATTTCTGGCCGCGGCGACGGCACCTTCGATCCTGAGGGCAAGGTCACCGGCACTGAGGCCGCCAAGATGGTCCTGAGTGCTCTGGGTTATGATGCCAAGGCCTATGACCTGGAGGGCGCCACCTGGGCCACCAGCACCAACGAGCTTGCCAAGACCACCAAGGGCTGCAAGCTGATTGAGGATCTGGAAAACGTCGTTATGAACCAGCCCGCCACCCGCGACGTCGCCGCTCAGATGATCTGGAACGGTCTGCAGGCGTATGTCGTCACCGTTACCCCTGAGCAGAACAAGAACAACGGAGAGGTCACGTGGGGCTACAATACCGACACTGGTGTCACCCTGCTGAACCAGCGCTATGGTGCCAATGTTATCACTGGTATCTTCGAGGGCAACCACAACTATGGTGCCACTGGCGCCCTGAAGGGTGAAATCAAGGTCACTGAGTACAAAATTAACGACAAGAACGAGAGCGAAGCTGTCAAGTCCCACACCTTCCCCTCCAACCTGTCCATTGACAACATTGGCGAGGAAGTCAAGGTCGTCTGGAAAGATGGCGCTAAGGGCATCAAGGGCCAGGCCGACGCAAAGGACACCATTTACGGCGTGTTCAACACCGGCGCTACCCGGGTGGTCCGCAGCCAGCTTTCCAAGGTCAAGGACAATGACACCGGCAAGGCTATCCTGAACATCGACGGCACCAAGTACGATGCTAAGGAAACCGTGGACGTGATCTACAACTTCACCGACAGCAAGAAAACTACCGGTGACAATGCTCTGAATTCCAAGACCAAAAAGGATGCCGCCGGTCTGGCTCAGGCTCTGAAGGTCAACTCCGGCTATCCCATCAAGGTGGTCTTTGATGACGTCGACAACAAGGTCAGCGCCGTCTATGTCACTGAGAGCTGGATCGCCGCTGTCTCCGCCGTGAACAGCACCAACATCACCCTGAACAATGGCATTGGCAGCCTCAAGATCGAGGATCATGACATTGAAGAGGGTCTGGAGAAGGGCGACGTGGTCGTTGTCACCGCTCTGTACGGCAACGAACTGAAGGCCCCTGTGAATTCCGACGCCGTTGTCACCGTCAAGAAAGCCGACAAGGTCTCCGGTGAACTGACCGGCTTCAAGCTCGACGAGAGTGTCACCGTGGGCGGCAAGACCTACAAGATCAACTACCAGAATGACAGCACCATCTCCCAGCGCAAATTGCTGGACAAGATCCCTGGCCTGGATGACGACAGCGTTGTTATTCCCAAGTTCAAGGGCACTGGCAACGACTACATCAACGAGGACGTGGATCTGTACCTGGTCAACGGCTACGTGATGGCCGCTGTCAAGACTTCTGAGGGCGCCAGCAACTACTCCGTCATCACTGAGGTCAAGGAGACCAAGAATACCAGCTCTGTGTTCGGCGGCCTGCAGCTCCAGGTCATGGGCGCCGACGGTACCAAGGAGATCATCACTGTCAGCAAGGATTCTATCGAGAGCACCAAGTATCCCACCCACGACTCCAGCAAGGGCATCTCCAGCGCCGACTACTCTGTGGGCGACATTATCACCTACACCTTCAACGACGATGACGAGGCTGAGGTCAAGATCATTGAGCGGGCCGACTCCAACGTTAAGGTTTCCTACAACGAGAAGTCCAAGAGCGTGACCGCGGCTGGTAAGTCCGCCGTTGCCTCCGCCGACTGTGTCCTCTTCGTACAGACCGGCACCAGCGCCAACTTTACTGGCTTGTCTCTCAATAAGGGCATTCTCAACGTCGGCGACGCCGACTGGGAGGCCTACGACATCCGTGAGCTGGACGATATTGCTGAGGTCACCGCTGCCGCCGCTGTTGCCAAGAACGATGACGGCAAGGTAGTTGCTGTGTTCATTAACTTGCAGAGGACTCCTGACGGTGCCACCGACAACACCGTCTACGGCATCGTCTCCGCCGAGAACGGCACCATCAAGGATTACGACACCTTTATCGTGCAGTGCAATGGCGAGGAGTACACCGTGAACCTGAAGCCCGGCGATACCAAGCTGGCAAAGGGCATGCTGGTGAAGTTCCGTCCCACCACCGATAACAACTACGCCAATAACAAGGTTACAATCGTGAAGGCCGACATGTTCGACCCTGAGAAGGACACTGCTGAGTACAAAGTGGGCTATGTTAAGGAGTACAGCTCCCGCGACAACACCCTGACCTTCTTTGGGAAGACCGTGGCGGATGAGAAGGACGAAAACGGGAAGACCGTGTCCTGGAAGGGCGACAAGGCCACTGAGCAGACCTACGCTTTGGACAAGGACTGCATCATTGTCTATGTCAACCTGAAGGACAGCAATTCTACCGCCGAGGCCTCCATCGACGCTTTCAGCGCCATCAACAACAAGCCTAACGTGGCTCTTATCACCAAGCAGGTCGGCGAGGACACCGTCATTGACATCCTCTTCGTCGAGACCACTGGTGAGAAGCACGTCAATGACAAAAATAAGTAATTAAGCCTCCGCGACTGATTACGACGCAACAGGTAAAGGCCCCCGGGGATAACCCCGGGGGCCTTTCTTGTCCTGAGCTTTTTATAAGGCGTGGATCCCTTGATTTTCTTGTGATATGGGGCTGCCCGAGGTATAATTAGTTGCGGTTTTATCACCCATTTATACAGAGACAAAGGGGGGGCATTATGGACAGCAGAATAGACGCCATTTATGGGCGGCAGTCCATCGACAAAAAGGACAGCATCAGTATCGAAAGCCAATTCGAGTTTTGCCGCTATGAGCTGAAGGGCGGCGGGGCTAAGGAATACGAGGACAAGGGCTACTCCGGCAAAAACATTGAGCGGCCCGGTTTTCAGCAGCTTTTAAAGGATATTGAAGCCGGGCTTATCCGGCGGGTGATCGTATACCGCCTGGACCGGGTCAGCCGCTCTATCGTGGACTTTGCCAAGCTGATGGAGCTATTTAAGCAGTATGACGTGGAATTCGTCTCCTGCACCGAAAAATTTGACACCTCCACCCCCATGGGCCGGGCCATGCTCAATATCTGTATCGTGTTTGCCCAACTGGAGCGGGAGAGCATCCAGATGCGTGTACAGGACGCTTTCTATTCCCGTTGCTCCAAGGGCTACTATATGCGGGGCCGCGCGCCCTACGGCTTTGATACGGAATCCATTGTGATGGACGGCGTTAAAACAAAGCGGCTGGTCGAAAACGCCGAGATGGAATACGCCAAATCGATCTATGAGATGTACGCCAAGCCCGAGACCTCCTACGGCGACATCGCCCGGTATTTTGCCGAGCAAGGAATTCAGGTATATGGAAAGACGCTGAAACGGGGCTTTGTGGCGCAGCTCTTAAAAAATCCGGTCTATGTCCAGGCAGACATGGCTATTTACGAACACTTCAAGGCCCAGGGCGCCAAGATCGAAAGTCCCCCGGAGCTGTTCACCGGCGATCATAGCTGTTACCTATATCAGGGCCGGGAGGGAGAGGAAAACATTCTTGTCATCGCCCCCCACAAGGGCTGTATCTCCTCAGCGATCTGGCTGAAGGTCCAGCGAAAGCTGTCTCAAAATACCACGTTCCAAAATGGCCGGAAATGCCACAACACCTGGCTGGCCGGGAAGATCAAATGTGGCTGCTGCGGGTACGCCCTGGTCAGTCTGAACGCGGCAAACGGGGTAACGTACATGAGATGTAAGCAGCGCATGGAAAACAAAAGCTGTCCCGGCCCCGGAACACTGACAAAGCATACGCTGGAAGAAGCGGTCTATGGTGAAATGGTAAAGAAAGCGCGGGAATTTCAGGCATTGACAGACAGCAAGACGGAGGGCTACCACCCCAAGCTGACCGCCGCCCGGGCCGAGCTTGCCAGGATCGAGGGTGAGATCGCGAAGCTGATCGACACCCTGGCCGGGGCAAATCCCCTTTTGCTGCAATACGCCAACAGCCGGATCGAGGAGCTGGACGCGGAGCGGCAAAAACAGCTCAAGCTGGTGGCCGACCTCACCGCGAACTCCGTCTCGGCATCGCAGCTTCAGCGTATCACGGACCATCTCAAAAGCTGGGACAAGGTCGGCTTTGATGACAAACGGCGCGTGGTGGATACACTGATCTCCAGGATCGAGGTTTTCGGTGATAGACTCACCATGCATTGGAAGATCTGAAAATTTTTTGCTTCATATTATACCGTTGTCTAATTCCTTTTCCCCGTCAATGGCAAAACTCCATTTGTAACACAACCGTAAAATTGCGGGAATATTGTTACAGCGCAGTTTCTCCCCCCTCCTCCCCGTGGACTACATTATATATATTGTTCGATCCCGGTTTTCTCTTAACAGGTCCATAATAGAAACCGTCACCGTGCCGGGTGGCGGTTTTCGTTTTTTACAACGTGAAAAGGCAATGTAATCGGCATTGCCTCACCTCCTCTCAGAGATGTGGCTGACCGCCCGCCGTCTTGTGCAGCGCCCGGCATCTGCTCAGATGGCGTTTAGAACATGCTACATTTTCCGGCAAATTGCAACCGCGAAAGGCGACCAGTCAATAATGGCTGGCCGCATTTTTTACCTTTATAAAATACAGTAATACGTTTTGCGTTATCATGCACACGTAAGGCGGAGGGGAGCGATCCCCGAGACGCCAAATAAAAAAGGAGGAATATCCTATGAAGAACCTGAAGCGGGTCCTCAGCCTGGGTCTGGCCTCCGTCATGCTCCTGGGCATGATGGTCGTGGGCGCCAGCGCGAAGGACTTCACGGACGCGGAGGACATTGTCCATACCGAGGCCGTAGAAACCATGGTGGCTCTGAAGGTCATCAATGGCAAGGAGGACGGCAGCTATTTCGATCCCAAGGGTAGCGTTACCCGCGGCGAGATGGCTAAGATGATCGCCGTCCTGATGAACGGCGGCAGCGAGGCCAACACCGGCGTGAAGAGCACTCCCAGCTTTACCGACATCGGCGGCCACTGGGCCGAAGGCTGGATCGAGTACTGCGCCGACATGAAGATCATCAATGGCCGCGGTGACGGTACCTTTGATCCCAACGGTCTGGTCACCGGCGTCGAGGCTCTGAAGATGGTCCTGACCGCCATGGGCTACGACGCCGAGGCTTATCACCTCCAGGGCGCTGCCTGGGCCTCCCAGACCCTGGAGCGTGCTCGTCAGACCAACCCTGTCAAGCTGGTTGAGGAGCTGGACGACGTCAAGATGACTGAACCCGCCAGCCGTGACGTGGCTGCCCAGATGATCTGGAACGGCCTGCAGGCTTACGTGGTCACAAACTCCCCCTCCCAGAACACCAACAATGGCGAGGTCACCTGGGACTGGAAAGAGGGTACTACCACCCTGCTGAAGCAGCGCTATGACGCCAACGTTGCCACCGGCACCTACCAGGGCAACTACTACTACAATGGCAACGGCGCTCTGAAGGGCGAGATCAACGTCAACCTGACCCTGGGCGATTACACCAAGGGCAGCGTGAAGTTCCCCTCCGACATGAGCATCGACAACATCGGCGAGGAAGTCAAGGTCGTTTGGAAAGATTCCAACAAGGGCATCGCTGGCCCCGACAAGGAAGACACCATCTTTGGCGTGTTCAACACCGGCGCCACCCGCGTGGTTCGCAGCCAGCTGTCCAAGATCAAGGATCAGAAGACCAAGAAGGCTCAGATCAACATCGACGGCACCCTGTACGATGTGACCGACGCTTCTGTCGCTAACGAGAGCAACGTGACTGTCGTTGTCAACTACGCCCAGTCCTACACCAACAAGAGCGCTGTCGATGGCACCACTCTTGAGGAGGCCACTCCCAACAGCAAGGGTGAGAAGGAAGCGGCCAACAGCTCTCTGACCAAGCTGCTGAAGAAGAACTCCGGCAACCCCTTCAAGGCCGTGTTTGACGACAACGGCAAGATCAGCACCATCTATGTGACCGAGACCTTCCTGGCCACTGTCACCGGCAACAACGCCACCACCATCAGCATCAACAACAATGTCGGCAACCTGAAGTATGAGGACAACGATATTGAAGAGGGGCTGAAGCGCGGCGATGTGGTCGCTGTCACCCTCCTCTACGATAACAACTACCGTGGCTCCAAGGCCCTCACCACCGTGACCAAGGCCGAGAAGGTCTCCGGCGAGCTGACTGCCTTCAAGAGCGACGACGGCAAGAAAGAGGACGAGAGCGTCACCGTGAGCGGCAAGACCTACAAGATCAACTACAAGAACCTTGACTCCGGCAAGCTGTTCAGCAATATCAGCAGCAAGGCCAGCCTGCTCCAGGATATCCCCGAGGAGGATGGCGACATCGTCAAGAACTTCTATCAGGCTATCCGGGACAACACTTACATCGGTGAGGACTTCGACCTCTACCTGGTGAACGGCTACGTTCTGGCCGCTGTTCAGACCTCTGAGGCTGCCAAGAACTACTCCGTCATCACCGAGGTGAAGAACACCTCCACCGCCGGCGGCACCTTCGGCGCTCTCCAGCTCCAGGTCATGGGCGCTGACGGCACCAAGGAGATCATCACCGTGTCCAAGGACTCTAAGGTCTACGACAAGGACGCCAAGAAGTCCCTGACCCACGACACTGGCCGTACCAACAGCGACAACATCGATCAGGACGACTACTATGTGGGCGACATCATCACCTACACCTTCGACTCCGACGACAACGCTGAGGTCACCATCCGTGGCCTGGTCGGCACCGACAGCATGACCTACGACGAGAAGAGCAAGACCGTCTCCTTCAAGGGTGGCAGCATTCCCACCGCCGGCGACTGCCTCTTCTTCGCCAACACTCACAACGACACCTATAACAAGCTCAAGATGCCCAACGCTGAGTGGGAGGTCTATGACATCCGTGATCTGGACGAGATCAAGACCGCCGATCACGACAAGAACGTGACCGTTGCTCTGAACAGCGACGGTGACCGCGTGGTGGCTGTGTTCGCCAACATGAAGGATACTCCCGACGGCGCCGCTGACGACACCGTGTACGGCATCGTCTCCAGCTACAATGGCCGCGTGAAGGACTACTACACCTACACCATCCAGGCCAACGGCGAGGAGTACGAGGTCAACTACAAGGGCACCAACTCCACCGCTCTGAAGAAGGGCGAGCTGGTGAAGTTCCGTCCCACCGCTGACAACAACTACAAGGAGACCGCCATTGAGAAGGTGGACACCCTGGTCAACAGCGATGGCGAGAGCGTCTGGTTCACCGGCTATGCCAGCGAGCTGAAGGACGATGTGCTGGTGTTCTACGTGGACGGCGAGGTCGTTAACAACGGCGGTGTCTACGAGGTCAACAAGGTCGGCGGCACCAAGGTCAAGAGCCACAGCTATGCTCTGGACAAGGACTGCAAGGTCGTCTACATTGACCAGGATGCCGATAAGTCCGAGGCCGAGGGCTCCGTCACCGAGTTCAGCTCCGTCACCGGCAGCAAGAACATCGGCTTCGTGACTAAGGAGACCACCAACGATCAGGGCACCAAGCGCACCGTGATCACCGCCCTGTTCTTCGAGACCTCCAACAACATCAACGTGGACGGTAGCAAGATCAAATAAGCAATTGCTGCTGTACCGCGGCAAACAGAACAAGAACGCCCCTGGATTTTCCAGGGGCGTTCTTTGTTTCAAACTTCTATGAGTTTAATCTTTACTGTGCTTTATTATATTATTTTTCTATTTTTCTTGACTTAACTGTGCCGCATCGCATATAATAGCTATGAGGTGATGGCAATGAAGCGGAAAGTCGAGGCACAGCTTTTGGCTTGGAAAAATAAGACCGCCAGCCGGATGCCGCTGCTTATCAACGGCGCCCGCCAGGTGGGGAAGACCTATATCCTACGGCAGTTCGGCGCGGAGCAGTTTAAGAACGTGGTCTATGTCAATCTGGAAACCAATCTGACTGTGGCCTCCTACTTCAATGATAATATCTCCCCTGAGCGTCTGCTCCGCTATCTGGAGGCATCCACCGGGGAGCGGATCATTGCCGGGGAGACCCTTATCATTTTTGATGAGATACAATCCTGTGAACGGGCGCTGACCTCCCTGAAATATTTCTGTGAGGAGGCCCCGGAATTTCATGTCGCGGCGGCGGGCAGTCTGCTGGGAGTGGCCATCAACCGCCAGCGCTATTCCTTCCCGGTAGGTAAGGTGGAGACCATCACCCTTTATCCACTGGATTTCGAGGAGTACCTTTGGGCCAGAGGAAAGGAACTGCTGTGTGAGGAGATACGCTCCGCCTTTGCGCGGATGATGCCCCTCCCCGACGCGCTTCACCAGGAGGCACTGGAGCTATACCGGGAGTATCTGGTGATCGGGGGGATGCCGGCTGCTATCAATACCTTTCTGGAACACAACAGCTTTCTGGATGTGTCCCTGGTGCAAAGCGGTATTCTGGATAACTATATTGCCGATATGGCGAAATACGCCTCCAACTCCGACAGCGTAAAGATCCGGGCCTGTTATAACTCTATCCCCGCCCAACTGGCGAAGGATAACAGGAAATTTCAGTACAAGGTGGTTCAGAAGGGAGGCAGTGCGGCCCTCTTTGGGGCTTCCATTGAATGGCTGAACCTGGCCGGTGTGGTTTTGGAATGCCACCGTATCGACCACGCCATAGAACCCATTGCCGTCCACGCCGATCTGTCCGCCTTTAAGCTCTATATGGGCGATGTGGGCTTGCTCACCATGAAGTCCGGCATCTCCCAGCAGACCGTCCTCTCCGGCGAAGGAAACACCTTCATGGGCGCCGTTACGGAAAACTATGTGGCACAGCAGTTGGCCGCCAAGGGATACCCGCTCTATTATTGGGAAAGCGCCAGCACCGCCGAGCTGGACTTCGTTTTGCAGAAGGAAGGGCAGATCGTTGGCGTAGAGGTCAAAAAGGGTGAGCATGTCCGTTCCCGCAGCCTGAGCGTATTTGTCAAAGCCTACGCTCCCGCCTATTCCATCCGCTTTTCCACCAAGAATTTTGGAGAGGCGGATGGGCTAAAGTCCATCCCACTGTACGCGGCATTTTGTATTTGATGTGTTCAAAAGCCCCCCAAAATAGAAAAGCGCCCCTGCCATCCGTCAGGATAGCAGGGGCGCTTTTCTTTGCCCTTGAAGCGTTTTGGCTTTCAAAACCGCGTAATTATACCATTATAAAATATAGTAAAAAGTTTTGCGTTATCATGCACACGTAAGGCGGAGGGGAGCGATCCCCGAGACGCCAAATAAAAAAGGAGGAATATCCTATGAAGAACCTGAAGCGGGTCCTCAGCCTGGGTCTCGCCTCCGTCATGCTGATGGGCATGATGGTCATGGGCGCCAGCGCTAAGGACTTCACGGACGCGGCTGACATTGAGCACGCCGAGGCCGTGGACATCCTCGTGGCTCTGAAGGTCGTCAACGGCAAGGAAGACGGCAGCCACTTTGATCCCAAGGGTGATGTCACCCGTGCCGAGATGGCTAAGATGATTGCCGTCCTGATGAACGGCGGCAGCGAGGCCAACACCGGCGTGAAGAGCACTCCCAGCTTTACCGACATCGGCGGCCACTGGGCCGAGGGCTGGATCGAGTACTGCGCCGACATGAAGATCATCAATGGCCGCGGCGACGGCTCCTTCGATCCCAACGGCAACGTGACCGGCGTTGAGGCTCTGAAGATGGTCCTGACCGCCCTGGGCTACGACGCCGAGGCTTATCACCTCGTCGGCGCTTCCTGGGCTGCTCAGACTCTGGAGCGTGCCCGCAACACTGGCAACGTGAAGCTGATCGAGGGTCTGGACAGCGTCGTTATGACCGCTCCCGCCACCCGCGACACCGCCGCCCAGATGATCTGGAACGGCCTGCAGGCTTACGTGGTCACCACCACCCCCGACCAGAACACCAACAACGGTGAGGTCACCTGGAACTATCGCACCACCACCACTCCCCTGCTGAAGCAGCGCTATGACGCCAACGTTGTGACCGGCACCTATGCTGGCAACCACAACTACAACGGCGGCGGCGCTCTGAAGGGCGAGATCGTTGTCACTGTCAATGACAAGAACGATACCACCTACAACGGCACCCACACCTTCCCCTCCGACCTGTCCATCGACAACATCGGTGAGGAAGTCAAGATCGTGTGGAAGGATGGCTCCCGCGGCACCAAGAACCAGGCCGACAACAAGGACACCATCTACGGCGCTTTCAACACCGGCGCTACCCGCGTGGTCCGCAGCCAGCTGTCCAAGATCAAGGACGCCAAGGACAACAAGTGCGAGATCAACATCGACGGCGTGAAGTACGAGTGCACCGACGATGCCAACGCTGACGAGAACGACGTTCTGCTGGTCACCAACTTTGTGGGCACCGGCACGGCTACCAGCGCCAAGAGCACCGGCGGCGCCAACAGCCCCCTGACCACTGCCCTGAAGAAGAACTCCGGCAACCCCATCAAGGTGGTCTTTGACGACAACGGCAAGGTCAACAAGATCTATGTGACCGAGACCTACGTGGCCGCCGTCACCGCCATCAACTCCACCAACATCACCCTGAACAATGGCGTGGGCATCCTCAAGATCGAGGATCACGACATTGAGGAGGATCTGAAGAAGGGCGACATCGTCACCGTCACTCCTCTCTACAGCATGACCTACTCCGACAGCGACTGCGTCGCCACTGTGAAGAAGGCTGAGACCGTTACCGGCGAGCTGACCGCCTTCAAGGATCAGGAGAACGTTGTTGTGGGCGGCAAGACCTACAAGCTCAACTACAAGAACGACTCTGCCAAGAAGCACGGCCTGCTGCAGAACCATCCCGACGCCGACGTCAAGATCATTGGCGACTTCGCCGCCAAGAGCAACGACAACAACTACATCGGCGAGGATGTGGAGCTCTACCTGAGCAATGGCTACGTTGTGGCCGCCGTCCAGGTTTCTGAGAGCGCCAGCAACTACTCCGTCATCACCGAGGTCAAGACCGGCGTTTCCACTGGTTCCGTGTTCTCCGGCCTGCAGCTCCAGGTCATGGGCGCCGACGGCACCAAGGAGATCATCACTGTCTCCGAGGATTCCGACGACACCAAGACCCGCGAGCCCAATGCCAACGGCATCACCTCCGCTGACTACGCCGTGGGCGACATCGTCACCTACAGCTTCAACGACGACGACGAGGCCGAGGTCACTGTCGAGGCTCAGGCTTCCGTCACCACCGTGAACTACAGCAGCAAGGCCAAGACCGTCAACAACGCCGTGGCCGCCAGCGACTGTGTCCTCTTCGCTCAGACCAAGAACGGCATCAACATGAGCGCCAACCAGAAGATCTTCTCTGGTGCCGAGTACGAGGCTTACGACATCCGCGAGCTGGATACCGCTACCTGGACCAGCAAGCTGGCTGCCGTTGCCAAGGATAAGAACGGCAAGGTCGTGGCCGTGTTCGTGGACGCCAACAACGTGCCCGACGGCGCTACCGACAACACCGTTTACGGCGTGATCTCCGCTTACGATGGCCGCGTGAAGGATTACTACAAGTACACCGTCCAGGCCAACGGCGAGACCTACACCGTCAACTCCAAGAGCACTCTGGGCACCCAGAAGGGCGTCCTGGTGAAGTTCCGTCCCACCGCTGACGACAACTACGGCAGCGGCAAGGTGGAGAAGATCACCGCCAGCACCGACGATTACTTCGTTGGTTACGTGAAGGAGTTCAGCAACCGCGACAATACCCTGACCTACTTCACCAGCACCAAGGCTGCGGGCGACGGCTCTTACGAGGGCGTTGATCCTGCCAAGACCTACGCTCTGGCCAGTGACGCTAAGATCATCTACGTCGATCAGGACAACCAGAAGTCCGAGGCCGAGGCTTCCGTCGATTCCTTCAACGCTATCGAGAACAAGCCCAACGTGGCCTTCATCACCAAGGTCGTTGACAACGTGACCGTCATCGACGTCCTGTTCGTCGAGACCTCCGGCAAGGAGCACGTCAACTATCGCAACAAGTAATTCGGTCTCCAGACTGATTACAAAGTGAACAAGAGAGGCCCCGGACTTACGTCCGGGGCCTCTTTTTTGCGGGCGGCTGATAGGCCGTCCCTGCAAAGAAGTTCTCAATTGCAGAAGGTATCCACGTGGGGGCAGTAGGGGCGTATATTATGCGCCCGTTTGCAGCAACAAAGGAGGCCGGTCCAATGACCGGCCTCCTTTTGGAATTTTACTCGGTTTTGAAAGGGGGCTTACCGCTTCAGGGTCTCGGCCCAGGCGGCGTACTTTTCCACCTTGGCGTTGACGTCGGCGACGTCTTTGCCGGAGGCCAGGATGTAGACCTTCACCTTAGGTTCGGTGCCGGAGGGACGGACAATGAGGCTGGTGCCGTCGGCCATCTCATAGCGCAGAACGTTAGAGCCGCTCAGCTCCATTTTGCTGTCCTTACCGCACTCCACACAGTGGACGCTGCCGTCCTTGTAGTCCTTCTGCTCCCTGACCGCCACCCCGGCGATCTCCACCGGGGGCTGGGCGCGGAGGTCGGCCATGAGCTGTGCCATCTTCTGGAGGCCGTCCAGGCCGGGCATGACCAGGTTCAGGGTTTTCTCAGCGAACTGGCCGTACTTGGCGTACAGCTCCAGCAGGGCGTCGTAGAGGGTCATGCCCCGGTCATAGTACCACGCGGCCATCTCGGCGGCCACCATACAGGCGGTGACGGCGTCCTTGTCCCGGACGTAGTCGCCCATCATGTAGCCGTAGCTCTCCTCAAAGGAGAAGATGACCTTGCCCTCACCGGTGGCCTCCAGAGCGTTTTTCTTCTCGGCCATGAATTTAAAGCCGGTGAAGGTGTCGTACATGGTGACGCCGTTCATCTCGCAGACCTTGCGGGCCATCTCGGTGGAGACGATGCTCTTCAGGGCCACGGCATTGGCGGGCAGGGTGCCCATGCGTTTTTTCGCGCCGATGACGTAGTCCAGCAGCAGCACGCCGGTCTGGTTGCCGGAGAGGACGATAAACTTGCCGTCGCTGCCCCGGACCATCAGGCCCACCCGGTCAGCGTCGGGGTCGGAGCCCATAATGAAGTCGGCGCCCTCCTTGTCGGCCAGGGCGATGGACTTGGCAAAGCCCTCCGGGTTCTCCGGGTTGGGGGAGGCCACGGTGGGGAAGTTGCCGTCGATGACCATCTGCTCCGGCTCACAGATGACGTGCTTCATGCCCAGGCGCTTCAGAGCCTCAGGGATGAGCTTGTAGCCGGTGCCGTGGAAGGGAGTGTAGACGATCTTGAACTTGTCGGCCACCTTTGCCACCACGGTCTTGTCGGTGGCCTGTTCCATGACCTGGGAGAGGAAAGCCTCGTCGGTCTCGGCGCCCATGATAGTCACCAGACCGGCCTTCACGGCAGCGGCAAAGTCCATACGCTTGATGGAATCAAAGATGTCCAGCTCGCCCATTTTTTTAGCGATGGCGTCGGCGTGGTGGGGGGGGAGCTGAGCGCCGTCGGCCCAATAGACCTTATAGCCGTTGTACTCCTTGGGGTTATGGCTGGCGGTAACGTTGACGCCGGCAATGCAGCCGTACTCCCGGATGGCGAAGGACACCTCGGGAGTGGGGCGAAGGGCGTCAAAAATGCGGGTGGGGATGCCGTTGCCAGCCATGACGGCGCAGACCTCCTCAGCAAACTCCCGGCCATGGTTACGGCAGTCGTGGCAGACGGCTACGCCCTTCTTCACCGCCTCAGGCCCCTCGGCCAAAATGACCTCGGCAAAAGCCTGGGTGGCATGGCGGATGACGTGGACGTTCATCTGGTGCAGCCCCACGCACATGGTGCCCCGCAGTCCGGCGGTGCCGAAGTCCAGGGGGGCGAAGAAGCGGGACTCGATCTCCTTCTCGTCCCCGGCAATGGCGCGCAGCTCGGCCTTTTCGGCTTCGCTGAGGGCGGGAGAGTTGAGCCATTTCTCGTAAGTATCACGATAGGACATGGGAATCAGCCTCCATTCCATAATTAGGTATGGTAATTGTATCACAAATGGGTGGACAAGGGCAAGGGAGTTTTGGGAGATTTTCCTAAAATAAAGAGTCGGAGGTCAATCCTCCGGCTCTTCGTTTTCCACAAAGGGTTCGTCCTCCAATATGGGCGGGGCGGCGAGCAGTTCCCGGGCCTCTTCAAGCCGGGAGGCGGGGACATAGAGCTTGACCCCTTCAGGGGAGAAGCCACCGTAGAGGAAGCCGATCTGTCCCTGACCGGAACGCTTGGCGAGGTACGGGATACCAAAGGACTCCAGCATGGAGCAGGTAAGGCCGCCGTAGGCGGCAAAATCCCCGGCCAGTTCCAGAAGAGCGGGTTTTTCCGGCTCTCCATCGGGGCCGTGGGGCCATTGCTTCAGCAGTTCTTCCGACATGGTGCTATCCTCCTTCATTTGTGGTAAGCGCTGCCCTCGTTGATCTTGAAGGCCCGGTAGAGCTGCTCCAGCAGCATGACCCGGGCCAGGTGATGGGGAAAGGTCATGGGGGACATGGAAAGGCGGACGTGGGCCTCGGCCTTTAGTCCCTCGTCCAGGCCGTAGCTGCCGCCGATGAGGAAGCAGAGTTGGTTGGAGGGACCGATCTCCCAGGCCCGAAGACGCTTTGCCAGCTCCTCACTGGAGAGAAGCTGACCTTCAATACACAAGGCTACCACCCTGGCCCGGGGAGGCAGCTTGGCACGAATGGCCGCGGCCTCTTTGCCAAGGGCGGCGGCGATGAGGGCGGGAGAGGGGTCCTGAGGCAGCTTTTCCTCGGACAGCTCTACCATGGTGAGCTTACAATAAGGGGAGAGGCGTTTGGCATATTCGGCCACGGCGTCGGTATAAAATTTTTCCTTCAGCTTTCCCACGCAGAGGATATGAACGCTGGTCATAGGGGATCCTCCTTTGTTCTGACAGGCGGCGTTACGGTCACACCTCGAAGACCTGGGAAGGACGGCTCCGGGGGGCGGCGGCCAGGGTCAGGTCATGCTCCGGGTCGAACCCGGCGGCGCGGAGGGCGGTCTCCACTACGGTCAAGGCATGGGTGGGAGTGTTGTTCTCGGCGGAGAGGTGGGCCAAAATGACGGTTTTGGCGCCTTTTTCAACACATTTCAGGGCCAAGGCGGCCCCCGCCTCGTTGCTGAGGTGGCCCTTATCTCCCAGGATACGCTGTTTGAGATAATAGGGATATGGCCCTGTACGGAGCCATTCTACGTCGTGGTTGGCCTCGCACAGAAGCAAATGGCAGCCCAAAACACCGTCCATCACGTCGTCGGAGACATAGCCCAGGTCGGTGACCACCGCCGCCTTTCTCCCCCCACAGGAAAAGGTGAAGCCTATGGGTTCTGCGGCGTCGTGGGAGGTGGGGAAGGTCTCCACGGTGAACCAGCCCAGGTCGAAGCTCTGGCCGCAGTCCAGGATATGTACCACCTCAGAAGCGCCGGGGACGCCGGAGCACAGGGCGTCGGCGGTGCCGGGGCTGGCGTAGATGGGAAGATGATAGCGTTTTGTCAGGGTGATGAGGCCGTTGGTGTGATCCCGGTGCTCGTGGGTGATGAAAACGCCGGAGAGGTCTTCAGGAGTCAGGCCGTCCTCCGCCAGAGCGGCGGCAATGCGGCGGCAGGAGATACCGGCGTCCACCAACAGATACTCTCCGCCGCCGGAGATGAGGATACAGTTGCCCGACGAGCCGCTGGCAAGGGTACGTACTTCCACGAAAGATACCTCCAAAAAACGAAAACGGCGGCTCTTGCCGCCGTTTATTCCAAAACTTATCCCGCTTGGGCGGCCTTACCTTCGTCGGGGGAGATGACCACCCGAATGTCGGCCCCCAGCTTGTCCAGCTTTTGAACGATGTCCTCGTAGCCCCGTTCAATGTGTTGGACCTGGCTGATCTCGGTAATGCCGTGGGCGGCCAGGCCGGCAATGATAAGGGCGGCGCCCGCCCGCAGGTCACAAGCCTCCACGTTGGCCCCGGTGAGCTGCTCCACACCCTCGATGACGGCCACCTTGCCGTCCACCTGGATGCGTGCGCCCATGCGGCGGAATTCGTCCACATAACGGTAGCGGTTGTCCCAAACGCCCTCGGTGAGGATGCTGGTGCCCTGGGCCATACAAAGACAAGCCGCCACCTGAGGCTGCATATCGGTGGGGAAGCCGGGATAGGGCAGGGTCTTCACATTGGTGCGGCGCAGGGGCGCGGTCCGGCGGACCAGGACCTTGTCGCCCAACTCCTCCACCTCGGCGCCCATTTCAATGAGCTTGGCGGTGATGCACTCCAGGTGCTTGGGGATCACATTGCGGACCAGGACCTCGCCGCCGGTGGCGGTGACGGCGGCCATATAGGTGCCCGCCTCGATCTGGTCGGGGATGATGGAATAGGAGCCGCCGCTGAGCTTTTCCACACCCCGGATCTTGATAACGTCGGTGCCCGCGCCCATAATGGAGGCGCCCATAGAGTTAAGGAAGTTGGCCAGGTCCACGATGTGGGGTTCCTTGGCGGCGTTTTCAATGATGGTGCTGCCCTGGGCCAAAACGGCGGAGAGCATAATGTTCATAGTGGCTCCCACCGAGACGATGTCCATATAAATGGTGTTGCCCTGAAGCCGCTCGCTGATGGCCTTGGCCTTGATGATACCGCCCACCACGTCCACGTCGGCCCCCATGGAGGCCAGACCCTTGATGTGCTGGTCAATGGGCCGTCCGCCAAAGTCGCAGCCGCCGGGAAGAGCCACCTCCGCCGAGCCAAAGCGGCCCAGTAGAGCGCCTACCAGGTAATAGGAGGCCCGAATTTTCCGGGCCAGGACGTCGGGGACCTGGACATTGCGGATATGGGAGCAGTCGATGTCCACCGTGGTACGGTTGACGGTGCGTACATCGGCGCCCAGCTCCTGAAGGATATTGAGAATCAGCGAAACGTCGCTGATCTGGGGAATATTCTCAATGCGGCAGACGCCATCCACAAGCAACGCGGCGGGCAAAATAGCCACCGCCGCGTTTTTCGCGCCGGAAATATCTACCGTTCCATGCAATTGCTTGCCGCCGCGGATCACGTATTTCGTCAATATAAGCACCCTCGCTTCTCCCTGCTTCGGCACACGCTCCGAAGCGGAATATAGTAAAGCCGGAGATCCGGCCTGTTATCAGTATTGTGCCCAAAATGTTAGAATTAAGACATGGTCACACATTGTTATTATACGGTGTCGCAGGGGAAAAGTAAAGCGTATTTTCCAAACTTTTCGCCTACGGAAAAATAAAAGTTCGTAGTGGAAAAGCGGATGATTTTGTGCTATACTGACTATAAGCGACTACAATTTAGATAAGACCGGCGGCGCCGGGTGCCGGCTATCACAGAAAATGGGGCGATGGGAAATGAGGCTTTTTGAAGAGACCGTGGACTCGCAGACTCTTTTTGAAGGACATATCATCAAGGTAAAGCTGGATCTGGCCCGGTTGGAAAACGGCAAGACCGCCGGGCGCGAGGTGGTAGAGCACCCCGGCGGCGTGGCGGTGCTGGCTATGGAGGAAGATGGTACGGTCTACACCGTGAAGCAGTTCCGCTACCCCTTCGCCCAGGTGGTGGAGGAGCTGCCCGCCGGGAAGCTGGACGGGCCGGAGGACCACGAGAAGGCCGCCCGGAGGGAGCTTTCCGAGGAGGTGGGTGTGGAGGCCGACGAGCTGCGCTACCTGGGCTGTCTGCTGGCCTCGCCGGGGTTTTGCACCGAGGTACTGCATATGTACTTTGCCAGGGGCCTCCGCCATGGAGCGTGCCATCCCGACGAGGATGAGTTCCTCTCGGTGGAGCGCATTCCCTTCGATACCCTTTACCAGCGGGTCATGGCGGGGGAGATCACCGACGCCAAGACCGTCGCCATTACATTGAAGGTGAAAGAGATCATACGCAGAGAGGTGGGAGAGAGCGCATGAGCAAAAAGATCCTTATCGTTGAAGACGAGAAGAATATCGTGGATATCCTCTCCTTTAACCTGAGCCGGGAGGGGTATGACACCCTGGAAGCCTATGACGGCGCGGCGGGACTGAAGCTGGCGCTGGAGGAGCACCCGGACCTTATTTTGCTGGACCTCATGCTGCCCAAGATGAACGGCTTTGACGTATGCAAGGCGGTGCGGGAGCAGGACAGCTCTACGCCCATCATTATGCTCACTGCCCGGGAGGGGGAGAGCGACAAGGTCTTCGGGCTGGAGGTGGGGGCGGACGACTATATTACCAAGCCCTTCTCCATGCGGGAGCTGCTGGCCCGGGTAAAGGCCAATATCCGCCGCACCGAATTGGTGTCCGCGCAGCCTTCCGCTCCCGCCGAGGGCGGGGGGACAAGGCTGGAGCGGGGGCGTATCCTCATTGACGAGAACCTGCTGATGGCCTTCAAGGACGGCAAGGCCCTGGACCTGACCCAGCGGGAGTATGAGCTTTTGAAGTTTCTGGCCGCCTCGCCGGAGCAGGTATTTTCCCGGGAGGTACTCATGGAGCGGGTATGGAACTACGAGGGCTTCGTGGGCGACGTACGGGCGGTGGACGTGGCCGTCCGGCGGCTGCGGGAGAAGATCGAGGACGACCCGGCCAGCCCGGAGTTTATTATGACGAGAAGGGGCCTGGGATACCTCTTCCGCGCGGGGTAAGAGAGCGATAACGAGGAGAGGGGGGAGGTACCATGTTCCGCAGTCTGCATATGAAGCTGATGCTCATCATGACCCTGCTCATCATTTCTTTGATGACTGTGGTGGGGGCCTTCCTGGTCAACTCTGTGTCCGGGTTTTACCTGGACCAGTTCTATACCCAGATGCAGGGGGTCTTTCAAAACGACGCGGAATTTGTCCATGACCTGCAAAACGCCGCCCCCGGTGAGGAAAACGGCGCTGAGCAGGTCGGACGGATGCTGGATACCTATGCCGGTAATCTGGGCGTGGACGGCTTGACCCGGAACTATTACGTATTGGACGGCGTCACGGGGGCCTATCTGGTCGGTTCCGACGATGTGGGAGGAGCCAGCCTGGACATGACCCACAATCTCTCTCTGGCCCTCTCCGGCGAGGTGGGGGATAAGTCCGATGTATCCCTAGGCTATATGGACGTGGCGGTGCCCATCGAGCGGGGCGGACGGAGCTATGTTATCTACCTTAAGGACAATAAGCAGAATGCCCAGAGCCTTACCGGGCAACTGGTGACCCTCATTCTGGAGGCGCTGGCCTTTGGCATTGCCATTTCGGTACTGCTGTCGTTTTTGCTCTCCAAGACCCTTATCACCCCCATTGAGCGGCTTACGGAGGGCGCCGAGGAGGTGGCCGCCGGGGATTTCTCCCATAAGATCGAGGTGGACTCCAAGGACGAGATCGGCGTGCTGACGGCCACCTTTAACGACATGGCCCAGCAGCTCAAGACCACCCTTCAGGAGGTGGAGAACGAGCGTAACAAGCTGGGCACCCTGTTCCTCCACATGACCGACGGCGTGGTGGCCTTTGACCGCCGGGGGGAGATCATCCAGTCCAACCCCGCCGCTGAGGAGATGCTGGGCCGGGCGCTACCCATCGGCGGCGGCGTCAGCTACGGCGAGCTTTTCGGCGATATCGCCAGTCTGAGGGAGGTGCTGGAGCCTGGGGAGAAGGGCTTTATCGCCGGGAGCCGGGAGTTGGACGGGCGGAGCCTGGAGCTGCTGCTGGCCCCCTTTGACCGGGACCGTCAGACCGGCGTGCTGGTGGTCATCCACGACCTTACCGAGCGCAACAAGACCGAGGAGATGCGCAAGGAGTTTGTAGCCAACGTCTCCC
>CATKXO010000038.1 GCA_949840775.1 uncultured bacterium
GGACCGCGGGGGGCAGGTGTCCATCCCCAACGGGTCCTTTGTCCCCAAGGCGGGTGACAAGCTGTACATGGTGGGCCGGCCGGACAGCCTGGACCAGTTCTTCCGCCAGCTGGGCCGCTACGCCCCCAAGGTGAAGCAGGTCTTCCTGGTAGGGGGCGGCAAGGTGTCCATGTACCTGGCCAATATTCTGGACCACATGGGCATCCGCCTGAAAATCATCGAGCAAAACGAGGAGCGCTGCCGGGCCATCAGCGAACGGTTCCCCCGGATTACCGTCATTTGCGGCGACGGCACCGATTCAGAACTGCTGGAGTCGGAAAATCTCACCGCCAGCGACGCCTTTGTGGCCCTCACCGACCGGGACGAGGACAATCTGATTATCTCCCTGTACGCCATGCAGCAGGGGATCAAAAAGGTCATCACCAAGTGCAACCGGCAGAACTACGCCGGCATTGTCCGCTCCCTGGGCCTGGACAGCGTCATCTCCCCCAAATTCGTCACCGCCTCCAACATCGTCCACGTGGTCCGGGGCCTGCAAAATTCCCAGGGCAGCGTGATGAACTCCCTCCACCGCATTGCAGGCGGGGGAGCAGAGGCCATGGAGTTCACCGTGGGCCCCTCCACCATGCACCTGGGCGTCCCCCTGAAAGAATTGAAGCTGCGCCCTGGGGTGCTGCTGGCCGTCATCGTCCGGAAAAATGACATCATCATCCCTGAGGGCTCCTCCTTCCTCCAGGAGGGGGACCGGGTTATCATCATCGCCCGGGGGGGCGGCGTGCTGGACCTGAATGACATCTACAGCTCCGAATCCATCCCGGGAGGAGCTGCAAAATGAACCTGAAACTTGTACTGAAGCTTGTAGGCCGGGTCCTCCTGCTGGAGGCGGCCGCTCTGATGGTCCCCCTGATGGTGGCCCTGCTGTACAGAGAGAGCCCCGCCCCCTTTCTGCTGGCCATTGCCATTGTGGCCGCTGTGGGCTTCGGACTGTCCGCCCTGCCCGCCCGGCAGCAGTTTTTTACCCGGGAGGGCTTTGTGACCGTGGGCCTGATCTGGATTTTCACCGGCCTGGTGGGGGCCCTGCCTTTCATGTTCTCCGGCTGGTTTGCCACCCCCATGGACGCCATCTTTGAGTCCTGCTCCGGTTTTACCACCACCGGCTCCACCATCCTCACCAACATTGAGGCGCTGCCCAAGGGCATCCTGTTCTGGCGGGCCTTCACCCACTGGATCGGGGGCATGGGGGTGCTGGTGCTGGCCACCGCCATTGTGCCCAAGCTGGGGATCCGCTCCCACTATCTGACCCAGGCGGAGACCCCCGGCCCGGTATTCTCCAAGCTGGTACCCAAGCAGTCCCAAACCTCCAAGATTCTCTACACCATGTACTTCGCCCTCACCGCCCTGGAGGTAGTCTGTCTGAAAATCGCCGGTATGCCCCTGTACGACTCCTTCATCCACGCCTTCTCCACCGCCGGCACCGGCGGCTTTTCCAACCGGAATGCCAGCGTGGGGGCCTATAACAGCGTGCCCATCGACATTATCGTCACTGTGTTCATGCTGCTGTTTTCCATCAATTTCGCCGTGTACTTTCTGATTCTTACCAGGAAATGGAGGGAAGCGCTGTCCAGCGACGAGCTGCGCTTCTTCCTGTCCGTGGTGGCCGGGGCCACGGCGGTGCTGACTGCCGCCAATCTGGGGACATACCACAGCGTTGGAGAGAGCCTGCGGTACGCCGCATTTCAGGTGGCCTCCATCATCTCCACCACCGGCTTCGGCACAGCAGACTTTGTCCTGTGGCCCCAGTTCTGCCAGCTGATTCTTGTTCTGCTCATGTTCTGCGGGGCCTGCGCCGGGTCCACCGGCGGCGGCATGAAGTGCTCCCGGGTACTCATTCTGTTCCGCGCCCTGCGCCGGGAGCTCCACCGCATCGCCCACCCCCGCTCGGTAGAGGTGGTCACGCTGGACGGCAAGCTGGTCAGCGAGTCCACCCTCCACACTCTGCTGGTCTTTCTGGGGGCCTACGTGACCACCGTCTTTGTGGCCGCCCTGATGATCTCTTTAGACGGCCAGTCCTTCGCCGTCTCCTTCAGCGCCGCCCTCACCTGCGTCAGCAACGTGGGCCCCGGCCTGGAGGCCATCGGCCCCAGCGGCAATTTTGCCGCCTTCTCCGGGCTGTCCAAAGCAGTGATGTCCCTGTGCATGATCATCGGGCGGCTGGAGATTTTCCCCATTCTGGTGCTGTTCAGCCCCTCCGCCTGGAAGCGGGTATAAGGAAACCCCTGTTGACAATTTACCGCACCTCCCTTATTATACTAGTTAAGAAGCTGAGGTACTCCCCACTGCTTGTCAGTCCTCCAACGGGAACCTGGCTGACATACAGACAGAAAGGACGGGCGATTTTATGGCGACAGAATTACAGGAAGAACAGCTGACCGAAGCTGCAAAGGAAACGGAAGTGCAGCCGCCCAAACCGGAGCAGAGCAAGCAGCAGCCCCCTGAGAAGCCAAAGCAAAAACGTGAGCTCCTCCTCCCCTTTCTGACCCTCCTTCTGATCGTGCTGGGCCTTTCAGAGGCGGCCTTCTGGGGCTGTTTTGGCTTTTCCTCCTACCGGCACAGCCTGGCTGTAGAACAGTATGAGACCCGCCAGAAGGCCCTGGAGGAGGAGCGGGCGGCCCGGGGGATTACCGGCGGCAGCGCCTACGGCCCCAACCTTAGGGTGGAAAACGGCGTGGTGACCTGGCAGCGGGAGGACTGGCTTTCCGCGGGCAGCAGTGCGTCCCCGGAGAACCCCGCCCCGTCACAGCCGGAGGAAAAGCGCCTGTCCGGCCTCTATGTGCCCCAGATTCCTTACACCCTGGCAGAGATGGACGAACCTCAGGGGCAGAGGGCGGAACCGGCGGAGAGCGGAGAGGCTCCTGCCAGCGCCTGAGCCCATCCGGACAAATTGATAAGATCGGGTTAAGAACGATACGTTTTGACACGTATCGTTCTTTTTCTGCCCACGTTCAAGGGGTTTTTCCCCCTAGGACCAGGGCGTCTCTTATGCACATTGCCCTTTTTCCCGAAAGCTTCACGCCGTTTTTACATAAGTTTTCACATATATGTCTTGACTTTTCCTACCTAAAGTTTTACAATAAGGAGGTCCTGTGGGCGGGGGCAGCCGCTTCCGCTGGGGACGAAAACAAAAATGGAGGAATGAAACGTGAAGAAGCTTTTATCCCTGCTGCTGGTCTCTGCCATGGCCCTGTCCCTGGCCGCCTGCGGCGGAGGCGGCGGCGCCAGTTCCAGCAAGCCTGCCGCCAGCAATCCCCCCGCTGCCAGCAATCCCGCCGCCAGCACCCCCGCCGACCCCATGGCCGAGCTGGTAGAGGCCGCCAAGGCCGAGGGCGAGCTGGTGGTCTACGGCTCCTGCGAGGAGGAGTACCTCTCCGCCGCCTGCCAGAAGTTTGAGCAGATGTACGGCATCAAGACCACCTTCCAGCGCCTGTCCACCGGCGAGGTCCAGGCCAAGATTGAGGAGGAGAACGGCAATCCCTCCGCCGACGTGTGGTTCGGCGGCACCACCGACCCCTACAATGTGGTAGCGGCCGAGGGCCTGCTGGAGCCCTACCAGGCTCAGAACGCCTCCCACCTGCTGGGCGACCAGTATAAGGACGCCGACGGCAACTGGTACGGCATCTACAAGGGCATCCTGGGCTTCATGGTCAACAAGGACAGCCTGGCTGACAAGGGCCTGGAGGCCCCCCAGGACTGGGACGACCTGCTCAAGCCCGAGTACAAGGGCCTGATCTGGCTGTCCAACTACAACACCGCCGGCACCGCCAAGCTGGTCATCAACACCATGATCCAGAAGAAGGGCCACGACGAGGGCATCCAGTACCTGGTAGACCTGGACAAGAACATTGAGGTCTACACCAAGTCCGGCTCCGGCCCCTCCAAGAACGTGGGCACCGGCGAGTGCACCATCGGCATCGGCTTCCTCCATGACGGCATCACCCAGATCGTGGACAACGGCTATGACAACATTGAGCTGGTCATCCCCTCCAGCGGCACCTCCTTCGAGATCGGCGCCACCGCCATCTTCAAGGGCGCCAAGCACCCCAACGCCGCCAAGCTGTGGATTGAATACGCCCTGTCCCCCGACTGCGTGAACCAGGCCAAGGACTTCGGTTCCTACCAGTTCCTGGTCATCGACAACGCCGAGCAGCCCCAGCAGGCCGCCGACTTCGGCCTGGACCCCAACAACGTCATGGACTACGACTTTGAGGACGCCAAGAACAACATCACCACCTATATCGAGGAAGTGATGGCTGCACTGAACGGCGGCGACGGCCGCTTCCAGACCGAGTAATTCGGGCAGACGATTTATAACCACAACCCAACCGGCGGGGGACGGCGCGCACCGCCGTCCCCCGTTTTTATGAAAAATTCCTCGGTATGGCCCGCCGAGGGCGGCGGGCCCCACACGCGGCCCCATTTTTTCTGTGGGGCCCGCCCCCCTGGGCGGGCCATCCATGCCCAAATCCAAACGAAAAGGAGGTCTCCTCCATGGCAAAAAGCCAGAGCGCGGCGCTGGACCGGAAAAAGCTGATGGCCGACCCCATTATGGTGGGCACCATCTTGGTCCTCATCGCGTTTTTGACCCTGTTTATCCTCTACCCCCTGGCTATTCTGCTGGTAGACAGCTTTTATGGCGGAAACGGCTTTACCCTGGCCACCTTCCAGCGCATTATGGCCATGCCCACCTTTATCAAAGCCATCGGCAACACCCTGAAGGTGGGTTTCCTGGTGGGCATCCTGTCTACCATCGTGGGCCTGCTCTTCGCCTATGTGGAGGTCTACGTGCAGCTGGGCCGGGCGGTGGGCGGGCTGTTCAAGGTGGTGTCCATGCTGCCTGTGGTCTCGCCCCCCTTTGTGCTGTCCCTGTCCATGATTATGCTCTTCGGCAAGGCGGGCATCATCACCAAGTTCCTGCTGGGCATCAAGGACAATAGCGTCTACGGCTTCTGGGGCATCGTCATCGTCCAGACCCTCACCTTCTTCCCCGTGTGCTACATGATGCTCAAGGGCCTGCTGAAAAACATCGACCCCTCCCTGGAGGAGGCCGCCCGGGACATGGGGGCCAGCCGGTGGACGGTGTTCGCCACCGTTACCTTCCCCCTCCTCCTCCCCGGCCTGGGCAACGCCTTCCTGGTCACCTTCATCGAGTCCATCGCCGACTTCGCCAACCCCATGATTATCGGCGGCTCCTACGACACCTTGGCCACCACCATCTACCTCCAGATCACCGGCGCCTACGACAAGGAGGGGGCTGCGGCCATGGCTGTGGTGCTGCTGTGCATTACGCTGGGTATGTTTATCGTCCAAAAATACTATCTGGAGGCCAAAACCGCCGCCACCCTCACGGGCAAGGCCAGCCGGGGGCGGATGCTCATTGAGGACAGAAGCGTCACCGTCCCGCTCACCATTCTCTGCTCCCTGGCCGCCGCCTTCGTCATCATGATGTACGCCTGCGTGCCCATCGGAGCCCTGTTCCCCACCTGGGGCTACAAGTTTACCCCCCTCACCTTCAAGTGGTTCGGGCAGGTGTTCAGCCGGTATCACGGCCTCCAGGCCTTCCGGGACTCCTTCGTCCTCTCCCTTATCGCCTCGCCCATCACCGCCCTGTTGTCCATGATTATCTCCTACCTGGTGGTCAAGCGGAAATTCAAGTCCAAGGGCTTTATTGAGGCGGTTTCCATGCTGGCCATGGCGGTCCCCGGCACTGTACTGGGCGTGGGGTATATCCGGGGCTTCTCCGGCGGGGTGTTCCACACGGGATTTTTACAAGGCATCTACGGCAGCGCGGCCATCCTGATTATCGTCTTTGTGGTCCGCTCCCTGCCCACCGGCACCCGGAGCGGCATCTCCGCCCTGCGGCAGATCGACAAGTCCATCGAGGAATCCGCCTACGACATGGGGGCGGACAGCTTTAAGGTGTTCATGACGGTGACGCTCCCCCTCATCAAGGACTCCTTCCTCAGCGGCCTGGTGACGGCTTTCGTCCGGTCCATTACCGCCATCTCCGCCATCATTCTGCTGGTGACGCCCAGCGTCTACCTCATCACCGTCCAGATCAACGAGTTCGCCGAGAAGGGGGCCTACTCCATCGCCTGCGCCTTTGCCACCATTCTGATTCTGATTACCTACGGCTCGGTGCTGCTGATGAACCTGTTTATCAAATACTTCGGCACCAGCAAAAAAATCAAGGAGGATTGAGCCATGTCCAAAGTGAAAAAGGGGGTCCGTCTGGACCACATTTCCAAAATCTATCAGGACCCCAAGACGGGCAAGGACTTTTACGCGGTGAAAGACACCTCCCTGACCATCGAGCCGGGTTCCTTCGTCACCCTGCTGGGCCCCTCGGGCTGCGGCAAGACCACCACCCTGCGGATGATTGCCGGCTTTGAGAGCCCGGACGAGGGCGAGATCTACCTGGGGAATGAGGCCATCAACGCCCTCACCCCCAACAAGCGGGACACCGCCATGGTCTTTCAGAGCTACGCCCTGCTGCCCCACTACAACGTCTTTGACAATGTGGCCTACGGCCTGAAGCTGCGTAAGGTGCCCGCCGGCGAGATCAAGGAGCGGGTCATGAAGATTCTGGACCTGGTGGAGCTCACCGGCATGGAGGGCCGCATGACCAATCAGCTGTCCGGCGGCCAGCAGCAGCGGGTGGCCCTGGCCCGGGCCCTGGTGATTGAGCCGTCCGTCCTGCTGTTTGACGAGCCCCTGTCCAACCTGGACGCCAAGCTGCGGGTCTCCATGCGCACCGAAATCCGCCGCATCCAGCAGGAGGTGGGCATCACTGCCATCTATGTCACCCACGACCAGAGCGAGGCCATGGCCCTCAGCGACAACATCATCATCATGAACAGGGGCATTGTGGCCCAGATGGGCTCCCCCCAGGATATCTACTACCACCCCAACAGCGAGTTTGTGGCCGACTTCATCGGCGAGGCCAACTTCCTGAAGGGCAAGCTGGAGAAGCTGGACGGCAGCCACGCTGTCCTCAACGTGGAGGGCAGTCCCGCCCGGGTGCCCGCCAAGGAGGGAATGACCCCCGGAACCGGGTACACCGTGGTCCTGCGGCCCGAGTCCGCCATTCTGCGGGACGAGGGCGGCCTCCCCTGCCAGGTGGTGCTGTCCTGCTTCATGGGCTCCTATCAGAACTACCACGTAAAGGTGGGAGACACCTTAGTGAAGCTCACCGACTACAACCCCAAGAACAAGCGCATCTACCAGGTGGGCGAGCAGTGCTCCCTGGTGTTCGACCCGGAGTCGGTGCATATTCTGTAAGTCAACTTCTGTTCCGCCGCAGCTTCGCTGACAGCCCCCTTTGCGAAGGGGGCCTTTTAATGCGTTGACACCGAAAGGAGCGTTTTATGGACCTGTGCAACATCAACGAAATCAAGTCCCTGCTGGCCCGTCACGGATTCCGCTTTTCCAAATCCATGGGGCAGAACTTCCTCATCGCAGACTGGGTCCCCAGGGAGATTGCGCAAGCCTCCGGAGCCTGCGCGGAGGTGGGCGTGCTGGAGGTGGGTCCCGGCATCGGCTGCCTCACCCGTGAGCTGGCCCAGCGGGCCCGGGACACGGTGGCGGTGGAGCTGGACCGCTCCCTCCTCCCCATTCTGGAGGAGACGCTGGCCGATTACCGTCAGGATGTACACGTGATTTCCGGGGATATCCTAAAGATGGATATTCCCCAACTGGTGCAGGAGCATTTGGCACCATATTCTGAGCTCGCCGCCTGCGGCAATCTGCCCTACAACATCACCACCCCCGTCATCACCGCCCTTATTGAGTCGGGCTGCTTCTCCGTCATCACCGTGATGGTCCAGAAGGAGGTGGCCCAGCGCATCTGCGCCCAGCCGGGCGGAAAGGACTATGGGGCCTTCTCCGTCTACTGCCAGTACCATACCAGGCCGGAACTGCTCTTTGAGGTGCCTCCGGAGTGCTTCATCCCCGCCCCCAAGGTGACCTCCGCTGTGGTGCGGATGGTGGTCCCCTCCCCCTGCGGCCGGGAGAAGCTGGTGGATGACCCCGAGCACTTCTTCCAGGTGGTCCGGGGGGCCTTCGCCCTGCGGCGCAAGACGTTGGCCAACAGCCTGTCCGCCAGCCTGGGGGGACAGCACACCAAGGAGGATGTCGCCCGGGCCATTGAGCGGTGCGGCCTGCCCCCTGATGTCCGGGGAGAACGGCTGTCCATTCCCCAATTTGCCCAACTGTCCCGCGCCCTGCGGGGACTTGTTTGACCCTTTTGCCCATTTAGTCATTTTCAATCACTTGTCTCTTGCAAAGACCTGAAAAATGGGGTAAAATAGGGCACGATCGGAATGGATAACCACTTTTACTATTTTAAAGGAGGAACTTATCTATGGAAACCTACGGATTGGAGAAGTACGGCATCACCGGGATCAAGGAGGTGGTCTACAATCCCACCTTCGAGCAGCTGTTCGAGGCCGAGATGGACCCCACCCTGGACGGCTATGAAAAGGGTCAGATGACCGAGCTGGGCGCTGTCAACGTGATGACCGGCATCTACACCGGCCGCTCCCCCAAGGACAAGTTCATCGTAATGGACGAGAACTCCAAAGACACCGTGTGGTGGACCTCTGACGAGTTCAAGAACGACAACAAGCCCGCCTCCCAGGAGGCCTGGGACGCCTGCAAGGCCCTGGCCATCCAGGAGCTTTCCAACAAGAAGCTGTACGTGATGGACGTGTTCTGCGGCACCAACAAGGACACCCGCATGGCCATCCGCTTCATCATGGAGGTGGCCTGGCAGGCTCACTTCGTAAAGAACATGTTTATCCAGCCCACCGAGGAGGAGCTGAAGGACTTCAAGCCCGACTTCATCTCCTATAACGCCTCCAAGGCCAAGCTGACCAACTACAAGGAGCTGGGCCTGAACTCCGAGACCGCCGCCATCTTCAACATCACCAGCCGTGAGCAGGTCATCATCAACACCTGGTACGGCGGCGAGATGAAGAAAGGCATGTTCTCCATGATGAACTACTACCTGCCCCTGAAGGGCATCGCCTCCATGCACTGCTCTGCCAACACCGATATGAACGGTGAGAACACCGCCATCTTCTTCGGCCTGTCCGGCACCGGCAAGACCACCCTGTCCACCGACCCCAAGCGCCTGCTCATCGGTGACGACGAACACGGCTGGGACGACGAGGGCGTGTTCAACTTTGAGGGCGGCTGCTACGCCAAGGTCATCAACCTGGACAAGGACGCCGAGCCCGACATCTACAACGCCATCAAGCGCAACGCCCTGCTGGAGAATGTCACCGTAGACGCTGAGGGCAAGATCGACTTCGCCGACAAGTCCGTCACCGAGAACACCCGCGTCTCCTACCCCATCGAGCACATCGAGAAGATCGTGAAGAACGTCCACCCCACCTCCTCCGGCCCCGCCGCCAAGAACGTGATTTTCCTGTCCGCCGACGCCTTCGGCGTGCTGCCCCCCGTGTCCATCCTGACCCCGGAGCAGACCCAGTACTACTTCCTGTCCGGCTTCACCTCCAAGCTGGCTGGCACCGAGCGGGGCATCACCGAGCCCACCCCCACCTTCTCCGCCTGCTTCGGCCAGGCCTTCCTGGAGCTGCACCCCACCAAGTACGGTGAGGAGCTGGTCAAGCGCATGGAGAAGTCCGGCGCCAAGGCCTACCTGGTAAACACCGGCTGGAACGGCACCGGCAAGCGCATCTCCATCAAGGACACCCGCGGCATCATCGACGCCATCCTGGACGGCTCCATCCTCAAGGCCGAGACCAAGACCATCCCCTACTTCAACCTGGAGGTCCCCACCTCCCTGCCCGGCGTTGACCCCGCCATCCTGGACCCCCGGGACACCTACGGCGACGCCGCTGAGTGGGACACCAAGGCCAAGGACCTGGCCAGCCGCTTCGTGAAGAACTTTGTCAAGTACACCGGCAACGACGCCGGCAAGGCCCTGGTGGCCGCCGGCCCCAAGGTGTAAGCTCTCCCTATATTGCAAAAACAGGGCGCTTTTGCGCCCTATTTTTTATCACAGAAAGGAGCAACTCCTAATGGGACTGTTCAAGAAAAAGAAACAGCCAGAGCGCACCCCGGAACCGGAAAGAAAGTCACCTCTGGACGAGATGGACCCCGCCATCCGCCCTGGCGGGGTGTTCATGGTCCAGCTGCTGATGAAGGAGAAGTGCGAGACCCCCAGCCTCGAGCGGATGACCCAGGTGTTGGAGCGGCACGTCGGAAAAGTGGAAGCGGCCCCGCCCCAGAAGGAGACCGCCGAGGCCATGCCGGACATCGCCCTATTTGCCACCATGGACCACATCGCCAAGTTCAGCAACGGCCAGGGGCCGGTGCAGGTGTCCGTCATGCCCTGCGACACCTTCCATCCGGAGAAGATCGACGAGATGAAGCGCAGCCAGATGTGGGACTGTTTGGAGGACCGGGACCGCATTCTGTCGGAGTGCAAGTACTGTGTCTTTGCCAACGATATGCTGGCCGGCGCCCTGGACCCCCTGGAGCGGGCCAACTTTGATATGGACTATCTGGAGGCCCTGGTGGAGCTCTTCCCCACCTGCGAGGCGGTGTACTCCCTGAATACCGGCAAGCTGATTCCGGCAGATCTGGTGCGGAACAGGACGGTTGCCGGTCTGGACCGCTACATCCGCTATATTGTCAACGCCCGGTTCTTTAACATCAGCGGCAGCAACGATGCCTTGGTGGATACCTTGGGCATGACCCTGCTGTATCTGGAGGATTTACAGTACCACTTCCACGGTATGGACCCCAACTGGGTGGTGACCCATGCCTATAACATTGCCTCCTACATTCTGGAAAATCGCCGGCCTATTAAGGATGGAGACACCATCGACGGCGTGTCGGACGATGGCAATCTGGACCAGAATCTTCAGTGGAAGTGTCGCTTTGAGGACGCCCTGATTCAGCCGGGCCGGCCGGTGCTGAATATCCACATGGGCAAATACGCCGCGGGCGGGCAATAAATAATCGGGAGTAGGACGGAAAACCGTCCTACTCCTGCTTCTCTAGGGGGATCATAAACACCGGGCAGCCCTCGGCGGCGGGGGAGGCAGCGCACTGGGGCAGGGCAACCTCAACCCCCTCCTCGGTGAGGCACCACCCCCGGAGGGGACGGGCTTTTTTGGCCTTTTGGACCCAGTCCCCGTCCAGAAAGCAGTCCCCCGCCTGGCGGCGCTCCTCCCCCTGGCTGACCAGCCCCTGCCACAGGCGGCCTTTCCAGCCCTTCTCCCCGGCAAACAGGGAGCGCAGGGACCTGGGCGTCCCCTCCCGCACCGTCCACACATCCCCCCAGCGCACCCGGGCGGGCCGGCCGTCCCCCCGGACCTCGGAGCCGGAGAACCGCAGGCTGAGAACGCCGTCCCGGAGCAGGGCGGTCTCCCCCAGCAGCTCCCCCGTCCAGGGGGTGAAGGGCCGGGCCTCCTCACGGCGGGCGGCCAGCTCCAGGCAGGCAGCCCAGTAGACCTCCCGCTCCCACCGCCGCTGCCAGCGCTCTGCCAGCCGGCGGTAGTACCGGCTGATCCACCGCCCTCCCAGGCCGGCCCCCTCTATCCGGGGCCAGGACAGGGCATACTCCAGCACCGGCTCCCCCTCCAGGGTCAGGGCGCGCTCCACTCTCTCCCAAAAGACCTGAACCTCCCTTTCCATAAGCTCCGCCTCCTCTCCTTGTTTCCCCATCCTATGGCTCCGGGCCCGCTTTTGTGCTTTTCTTTGCTTTTTAAAGTTTACTTTTCTACATCAGTATGTTAAAATAGATGAAAATACAAGAGAGGCAGGTAGAGGCCACTATGTCAAAATTTTTGGATAAGCAGAGCAGCGACGCCCTGTATCAGGCCATTGTCAGCATTCAGAACGAGGAGGAATGCCGCAAATTTCTGGAGGACCTGTGTACTGTCTCCGAGCTGAAGGCCATGCAGCAGCGGATGGACGTGGCCCTGCTGCTGGACGAGGGGTTGATTTACAGCGAGATTCTGGAGAAAACCGGGGCCTCCAGCGCCACCATCAGCCGGGTGAACCGCTGCCTCCACTACGGGGCGGGGGGCTATAAGACCATTGTCCCCCGGCTGCGGGAGCAGGGAAAATGAGCAGCTACGGCTTTCTGGCCGGCTGCTACGACCGGCTGACCTATGACGTGGACTACTCCGCCTGGGCCGGCTACATCGAAAAGCACTTTCGGAAAAATCCCCTTCCCGGAAACACGGTACTGGACCTGGCCTGCGGCACCGGCTCCCTCATCCGGGAGCTGGCCCTGCGGGGGTATGAGATGATCGGTGCGGACCAGTCCCCGGACATGCTGGCCCAGGCGGCGGAGAAAAACCGGGGGATTTCCCCCGTCGAGCCCATCTTTCTCTGCCAGCCTATGGAAAAGCTGGACCTGTACGGCACCATCGACGCCTGCGTCTGCTGTCTGGACAGCGTCAACTACGTCACCGACCCCAAAAAGCTGCAACGGACCTTTCAGCGGGTCCACCTGTTCCTCATGCCGGGGGGGCTCTTCCTCTTTGACATCAACTCCCCCGAAAAGCTGGAGGAGCTGGACGGCCAGGTCTTTCTGGACGAGACGGAAGACGCCTACTGCGTGTGGCGGGCGGAGTTCTCAAAGAGGAGCCGCATTTGCTCCTACTTTATGGATATCTTCCGGCTGGACGAATCCACCGGCCAGTGGGACCGGGGGGAGGAGCTCCACCGGGAGCGGGCCTATACCGTGGCCGAGCTCACTGCCATGCTGGAGGAGACCGGCTTTGTGGACGTGAGGACCTTCGGGGAGCTGAAACTGCGTCCCCCAAAACCGGGGGAGCAGCGCATCTTTTTTACCGCGAGAAAGGACAGTTAGAGCATGACCAACGAGATTGTCAGAGCAATTACGGGCGACGGCCTGGTGAAGGCCGCCGCCATCACCGGCCGGGACATTGTGGAGCGGGCCCGGAACATCCATAAGCTCCTGCCTACAGCCACCGCCGCCCTGGGCCGCACCCTTATGGGGGCCTCCCTCATGGGGGACATGCTCAAGGAGGAGGAGGGGGCCCTCACCCTCCAGATCAAGGGGGGCGGACCTCTGGGCACCATCCTGGCCGTCTCTGACCACCAGGGCAACGTGCGGGGGTACGTCCAAAACCCCCAGGTGGAGCTGATGGAGCAGCGCCCCGGCAAGCTGGACGTGGGAGGGGCCGTAGGGACGGAGGGCACCCTCACCGTCATCAAGGACATCGGCCTGAAGGAGCCCTACGTGGGTTCCATCGGCCTGTTCTCCGGGGAGATTGCCGACGATTTGGCCATGTACTTTGTAGAGAGCGAGCAGATTCCCACCGCCTGCGCCCTTGGGGTGCTGGTGGGACTGGACCAGTCCGTCACTGCCGCCGGGGGGTATATTATCCAGCTGCTGCCTGGGGCCAGCGAGGATATGATTACCAGAATCGAGGCGGGCGTCCACGCCATGGGCTCCGTCAGCTCCGCCCTGGCGGGGAGGCTGGACGGCGAGGGCCTGCTGCGGGCGGTTTTGAAGGACTTCGACCTGGAGATTCTGGAGAAGCACCCGGTGGAGTACCGGTGCTACTGCTCCAGGGAACGGGTAAGCCGGGCCCTCATCAGCATGGGCCGGAAGGACCTGACGGACCTCATTGCGGAGCAGGGCCGGGCGGAGCTGACCTGCCAGTTCTGCGACACGGTATATCAGTTTTCCAAAGAGGAGCTGGAACAGCTGCTGGCTGAGATGTAACATTGAAAATGCCCGGACGGCCTTCGCCGTCCGGGCGTCATGCATATGTCAATTCAGCACTGAGGCCCAAGGGGCCTGACCGGCCCGAAAAGTGCTGTACCCCTTATCCAGAATCTGACTCATGTACTGAACCTTGGCCCTCAGACCGGGGTCGGAGCAGCCGGAAACCACGCGGTCCGTCTGGTGCCAGAGGTAGGCCCAGGTTTCGGCCCAGTCCTCCGGGCGGCTGGTCATGGCGTAGGCAGAGACGTAGCTCGCAGGTCCGGTGCTCAGCCCCTCCCAGGCAGAGCAGGTGCTGCTCCAGCCGTTGAGAATGGCGGCGGAGCTCATGACCATGTGGCCCATCTCATGGCTGTAGTACTGGGCGTCACCCATGCCGGTGTAATAGATCTGGTCCACCTTCCCGGCGTCGTTTGAGTAATCGTAGACGTGCACACCGTAGCTCTGTACCCCCGGAAAGGTATAGGGACACAGGATGATTTCCACGCCCCGCTTCCCCTTCTTTTGGGCAACCTCCTTCAAGAACCCCTCGGGGTAGAGGTCATAGGCCGTCTTCATCGTTGACAGCTCCATCAGCACATAATTGAAGTACTCCCCGTCCATGTTGAACTGCTCCATGTCGCTGTACTGGAGCAAACCGGCCTCCTTGGGCGTCCACTCGGGAAGATAGAATATCTGAATGCCGATTTCCTCCTCCAGCTCACGGCAGAAGCTGTAGGCCACATCGTTGGAGTAGTGAATGCGTTTTTTGCCTTTAAAGTCCACCCCGTCGTCCAGTCTGCTGCCGTTTTCCGCACCGCCGGCCACCTTGTCCCAGTCGATCTGCTTCCACTTCTCCGGATGGAGCAGGCTGACAAGCATCGTGCAGCACTCCGCCCGGGTGGCGCTGGCGCCGGGCTTAAAGTCGCCCCTCTCATTGACGCCGGAGATTATTCCCTGGCTGTACATCCAGCAAACTTCCCCCTGGTAGGGGCTGCTCACCACTTCGGTGTAGTAGTCGCCAATCAGCTGCGGGGCCTTGGAGGGGATTTCAATCTCCTGATCGTACTCCTTGTTCACCATATAGACCATAACCAGGATATGGGCAATCTCCGCCCGGGTGGCCGGCTGGCTCCAGAGAGTTTTGTCGCAGTCCCAGGCCAGAATACCGCACAGGGTGGCCCGGGTGATATAAGGGTTGGCCCAGTAATCCCCGTTTGCCTCCTGGGCATCGCGCTCCAGCTCTGCAATGCGGCCTCCGCCAAACTGCCCCTTGAGCATATCGTCAACAGGAAATACGCCCAGCGCCATTGCGGCTACCTCCGCCCGTGTGATGGTACCGTTGGGCCGAAAGGTGCCGTCTTCGTAGCCGCTGGCCCCCTTCAGCGCGGCCAGCTCGGTAACATAGGGATAGAACCAGTCGCCGGACTTGACATCACTGAAAGAGGTGTTCCCCGCCGCTGCGGCCGGCAGGGGCAGCAGAGACAGGATCAGCGACAACCCGCACAGCAGAGACAGGAATCTTGCCTTTTTCATTTTACACAAACTCCCTTTCCATTCTTATCAAAACCGCCCGGACGGCCACGCCGTCCGGGCAGTTTGTCTGCTTACAGCTGGGTGGCCCCGCCGTTGGTCACAGCCTCCAGCACCGTATAGAGGCTCATGTCGAACTCCTTGGTCATGGTCAGGGCCTCCTCCATGTCCAGGTCAGTAAGGTGGCCCCGCTGTACCGCGATGATCCGGTTTCCCTTGCCCTCCAGCAGGGTGTTCACCGCCATATAGCCCATGCGGCTGGCGGTCTCCCGGTCCCGGGCGCTGGGGGAACCGCCCCGCTGGATGTGTCCGGGGACGGTGACACGGGGGTCGATGCCGATCTCCTCGTGGATGCGGTCGGCAATGTCAAAGGCGCTGCCCGCGCCCTCGGCCACCACCACCATGTAGTGGGTGGTGCCGGCCAGCCGGGCCCGGCGGATCTTCTCCACCACATCCCGCTCAAAATCCACCGGGCGCTCGGGGATGAGAACGGCGGTGGCGCCCACGGCGGTGCCCACATAGAGGGCCAGATAGCCGGCGTGACGGCCCATGACCTCTACCACAGAGCAGCGCTCGTGGGACTGCATGGTGTCCCGCAGTTTATCGATACACTCGATGGCGGTGTTGCAGGCGGTGTCGAAGCCGATGGTGTAGTAGGAGCAGCCGATATCGTTGTCGATGGTGGCGGGGATACCGATAACGTCCAGCTTGCGGCCCCGCTCAGCCACCTGGCGGGACAGGGCCAGCGCCCCCCGGAAGGTGCCGTCGCCGCCGATGGCCACAATGGCGTCCAGCCCCAGCAGCCGGCAGGTTCCGATGGCCTTATCCCGGCCCGCCTCGTCCATAAACTCCTTGCTGCGGGCGGTATACAGAATGGTGCCGCCCCGGTTGATGATGTGGCTGACGCTGCTGCTGTCCAGCCGGACGAAGTCGCTGCTGATCAGCCCGCTCCAGCCCCGGCGGATGCCGATGCACTCCACCCCATGGCCGATGGCGGTGCGGACCACGGCCCGCACTGCCGCGTTCATGCCCGGCGCGTCGCCGCCGCTGGTCAGTACCCCGATGCGTTTGATCGTGTTGCTCATAATGCAGACCTCCTGTTTTTTATTCGGCCCCGCTGTGTCCGGCGCCGACTTTCCATTTTAGCTTATTATGTCATTGATTGGCCGGAATGTCAAGAATTGCAGGGGCTCTGGGCACCGTCGACCCATCCAATTTTCCAAAAAAAGTCCAGGAAAATTTCTCGGCAAAAAATCTCAATTTCCTGTTGACAAGCGGGGCGCAGTCGAGTATAATAATCAAGCCGTCGCAAATGAGGCGGCACACCGGGGAGCATAGCTCAGCTGGTAGAGCACATGCCTTACAAGCATGGGGTCACAGGTTCGAGCCCTGTTGTTCCCACCATTTTGGCCCCCATCTCCCCCGGAACTGCCTGGCGCGGTAGTTCAGTTGGTTAGAACGCCGGCCTGTCACGCCGGAGGTCGAGGGTTCAAGTCCCTTCCGCGTCGCCACCCGCCTCTGTAGCTCAGTTGGTAGAGCAGAGGACTGAAAATCCTCGTGTCGTTGGTTCGATTCCGACCGGAGGCACCATCCCCGCAGGCACCCCCTGCGGGGACCGAAATGCGAGTGTAGCTCATCTGGTAGAGCGCCACCTTGCCAAGGTGGAGGTAGCGAGTTCGAGCCTCGTCACTCGCTCCAAAACGGGGCAAATTGGATTTTGCCCCGTTTTTCTCAAAATTAGAATGGCGCCATAGCCAAGTGGTAAGGCAGAGCTCTGCAAAAGCTCCACCCCCAGTTCGAGTCTGGGTGGCGCCTCCAACCTGTGTTGATAAAAAAGATGCAGGCGAAAAACACCGCATAAAAATGCGGTGTTTTTCATATTTTTAAGAAAAACCACCGTAAACAGATGCTAGAAGTTGAGACTTGAAATTATTGGAAACGTTATTTTGAAATAACGTGAAAAAAATGCAAATCGGGCCTTTTCATAAAAGAGATGTTTCGAACTCCCGAGCGTTCCCAACCAACCTCAAAAGAAGAAAACCAGCCGCTTTCGGCCTACCCAGTGGGCCGAGGGCGGCTTTTTTGCTTTCAAATCTGTTCCTATTGATATTATTACCACAGAAAATTCAGGAGGAAGAGCCAATATGGCATACCGAAAAGTATATTTTCGCATCCGTACTGAGTGCTATAGCTTCGGCTGGTCGAGCGATGCCGACAAAGCCGCATTCAAAGAGGAAAGCCGCCGCCTGTTCCAAGAATTGGGGTGGACGGTTACCCTGGGACACAACGGCGGCTGCGACATGGTGACCAAGGGTCACCAGGACCTCTACCTGCACCCCAGCAGCTTCAGCGGAGTGATAGATGAAGCCAATGTCCAGCCTCTGCAAGAGCAGATTTGCCAACAAGCGCGGCACCTATGACCTCAACGGCTCTGGCTTCAAGGGTGATGTCGCTGGCAGCGACAAAAGTGTGGCTTTTCCCCTGCCCTGCGACCCGGCCCTGGATTGGGTGGCTGTGTTCGAGGCCCCCATCGACCTGATGAGCTTTTGCACCCTTCACCCCAAGGTGACCAGTAATGCCGTGGCTCTGTGCGGGCTATACCAAGGTCCTCTGGACACCTACCTGAAGGATCACCCTCATCTGAAGAACATCATCCTGTGCCTGGACGCGGACGGCCCAGGACGGGAGGCCGCTGAGAAGCTGACGGCAGAGTACGAACAGCGGGGCTATCAGGTGTCCGTCCGCACCCCGGAGCTGGGCAAGGACTGGAACGAGTATTTGCAGCATTTAGTTTTCGGAAAAGAGATAGCACCGCCCAAAACAACAAAATCCAATCCAGAAAAGGAGGCTTTTCAACCCATGGCAGACTTAGGAAAACTGATCAATGACAAGACCGCCGCTGACACCCAGTGGCGGGAGCAGCGGCAGGCGGAGCGCGAGGCCGCCGCCAGTCTCCGGGACGAAAGCGTCACCGAGATCACCCGCAACCCGGAAGCCTATGCCCGCTACCTGGACATGCAGATCGACCTGTCCATGCTCCCCGAAGGGTCCTATGAAGTAATTGAGATAGAATGCGCCGGGTATGTTGTGGACGACGCCCAGCGCATTATTCATCTTCGGGCCAACGATACGGCGCAGTTCGTTTTTACCAACACCAAGCTGCCCGGTTTTAGGCTGATTAAGACCAGCGCAGACGGTACGCCCCTGGATGGCGTCACCTTCCGCATTGCCAGAATTGAGGACGGCAGCCGGTATCTGGATCGTACCACGCAGGACGGCGGTGAAATTTCTGTGGATGGCTGGAACCGGGCGTGTGGTCTGTAACCGAGGTCTCTACCTTGCCCGACCACATTCTGGACAAGACCGAGTACCACGTGGAGCTGTCCCCCGGCAAGGTGGCTGAGCTTCGTCTGAGCAATGACAAGAAGCCCCTGCTCACCTTGTCCAAGATCGATGCGGACAGTCAGCAGCCCATCCCTAATACCGTCCTGACGGTCAAGGCCCTGGACGGGACCTATCAGGACGATTGGAAAACCGGGCCGGACGGGACCGTCTCCCTGCGGGTGAATCCCGGAGTGTACCAAGTAACGGAGAAATCCGTACCCTCGCCCTACTACATCCCGGATAAGGATGCCGACCGCACCCAGACTATCACTTTGGGCGCAAATGACGAGAAAACCCTTGTTTTTCGCAATCGGAAAGCCCCGGAAATCACGATCTTTAAGGAGAACAGTATCACCGGAGAGCCGATTGAACACGCTAAATTCCACATCACCTACACCAGCAATGGCGAAGCGGCGGAGGCCCCCAGCACCATCGACTACGGCGAGGCATTCACCAATGCCGCAGGCGAGATCAAGGTCCATGAGCTGGGCAAGCGGCTGTATCCGGGTGAGTTTACCATCACGGAACTGGATCCAGCACAATTCCAGGCTATACCATCGACCCGGAGACTCGGAGCCAGACCATCGTGGTCAACCCGGATGACGTTCAGCACACCTACTTCTACAACTCCCCCAAGGAAAGCAGTTCAGTATGAAGGAGGGCAAATGCGGCCTTTGTTGTCACGTCGTTTCTCCGCCATTGGTAAAACTCCTTTCCAAAACTGGAACGAGCCTTGATACGACTTGACTATATTCTATCATATTTCCGGCTCAATACAAATCTGCGATTAGATCACATCCAGGGAGTCAATGACCTTTTCAAACTGCCTGCGCTTGATCTGGATACGGTTGCCGTTCATTATTAGCCAGTTGGCGTCCGGGTTTTCCTCCGCCAGTTTCCGCAGCTTCTTTTCCCCGATGCGGAAATACTTGGCCG
Source organism: uncultured bacterium (assembly GCA_949840775.1). GTDB lineage: Bacteria > Bacillota > Clostridia > Oscillospirales > Oscillospiraceae > Lawsonibacter. The sequence goes on from CATKXO010000038.1 coordinate 19,625, forward strand.
CTTCCTCAATGGTCAGTGTGTACTTCTCCCAAATGGGCACATCAGGATAACTCATACGCCCGTTCCTCCTTTCGGCGTGACCACATACTCCACGCCGGGGCGCTGGCCGCAGTAGACGCAGACCTCCTTTTCAGCCTGTCCCGGCGCAGCCTCCCGCAAAGCGAAAGCGCCTGTGCCGCGAAAAGCGTCAGCACAAGCGCCGCATAAGCAAAGGTTCAGTTTCGGGGGTACGGGTTCGATCAGGCCGATGCTAACCGCCAGGGCGTGGTTGATGCCCCGGATATGGTTCTCGTCCAGCCTGCCGATGTAGCCAGACAGCCGCCGCTTGTCCACGGTGCGAATTTGCTCCAACAGGACAAGGGAGGGCTGTGTCAGCCCGTTCCCGGCGTCCAGGTAGTAGTGGGTGGGCAGCTTGGCCTTGATGTTGGCCTTGCTGGTGATGGCGGCGATGATAACGGTGGGGCTGTACTTGTTGCCCACGTTGTTCTGAATGATAACGACGGGCCGGGTGCCCTTCTGCTCCGAGCCGATTCCCCGGCCCAGGTCGGCGTAGTATAAGTCGCCGCGCAAATATGTCCTGCTCATGGTATTTGACCTCCCATAAAAATTAGACGGCCTGCGCCGCCTATGTAGGGGCCGGACAGCATGACATATCAAGGTTGGTGGAGCATAAACGCTCCCGTTTCCATAAACCTGTCCCGCTGTCCGGCTTATATCAAAGCAAGCC
>CATKXO010000039.1 GCA_949840775.1 uncultured bacterium
GGAGACCCCGAAGGATCCTCCCGAAGGTCCGGAAAATCCCCCCGACGGCCCGGAAAATCCCCCAGAGAACCCGGAGAATCCTCCCGAAAACCCGGACCGTCCCACCGAACTGCCCGACCCCAACGACCCGGACAGCCCGGATGAGATCACCATCTGGGAGGACGGTGTGCCCAAGACCTACGTAAAGGTGTGGGACCCTGATAGCGAGACCTGGGTCTACATCCTGGAGGAGGACGTTCCCCTGCGGGATCACGTCCCCAAAACCGGCGACGAGAGCAGAACCGGACTTTGGGCGGCGCTGTCCGCCGCCTCGCTGTGCGGCCTTGCCGCGCTGGTTATTCTGCCTTTGAAGCGTAAAGACTGACCCTGATCCGCTCTCCTGTTTTCCCCTGGAAGCTGCACCGCCCCTTCCGCCCCTTCGCGGGGTGGAAGGGGCGGGCGCGCTCCGGGCCGAACACAGGGGAGCGGACTTTTTTCGGCAAAACGCCAAACTTTAACTTTTGCCCTTCCAACAGATTGACAAATCAAATAAATACGCTATAATGTACTAAAAAGGTACTGTTTCGAGGCAGGAGGGAGCTTCTTTGCTGATTACCCGGGAAATGGACTACGCCCTGCGCATCCTGCGGGCACTGCACCAGGGCGGACAGCTGTCTGCCGCCGCCATCGCCCAGCAGGAGCACATGCCCAAGGCAGTCACACTGAAAATCTTAAAGCATCTCCACGCCGCCGGGCTGGTAGCCAGCCGCCGGGGAAGCAGCGGGGGCTATCTGCTGGACCGGCCCTGTGAAACGCTGTATCTGGCGGACCTGTTCCAGGCTCTGGAGGAGGACCTGTATGTCAACCGCTGCCAGCAGCCCGGCTACCGGTGTGAAAACCGTCCTCAGGGGGAATGCGGGCTGTGCCGGGAGCTGTCCCGCATCCAGGGCGTGTTGGATGGGGAGCTCCGCAAAACACCACTGAGCGTAATTTTCCAGGAAGTACAGGAAATTTACCAATAAAGGAGGAACTATCTGTATGCTGTATCAAACCACACAGGAGCATGAGGCGCTCCGGGCAAAGGTAAGGGAGTTTGCCGAGGCGGAAATCAAGCCCATTGCCTTCATGCTGGACAAAAACAACCAGTTCCCCACCGAGCAGGTGAAGAAGATGGGGGAGCTGGGCCTGATGGGCCTGCCCTACGAGAGGGAGTACGGCGGGGCCGGGCTGGACGCCCTGAGCTATGCCATCGCGGTGGAGGAGCTGGCCCGGGTGGACGGCGGCGCGGGCGTGATTTTGTCCGCCCACACCTCTTTGGGCACCTACCCTATCTACGCCTTCGGCAATGAGGCGCAGAAGAAGAAGTACCTGCCCGACCTGTGTTCCGGCAAAAAGCTGGGGGCTTTCGGCCTCACCGAGCCCAATGCCGGCTCCGACGCCGGCGGCACCGAGACCACCGCCGAGGACATGGGGGACCACTACCTCCTCAACGGCGAGAAAATCTTTATCACCAACGGCGGCGAGGCCAGCACCTACGTGGTGTTCGCTGTCACCACCCCCGGCATCGGAACGAGGGGCATCTCCGCCTTTATCGTGGAGAAGGGCTGGGAGGGCTTCACCTTTGAGGAGCACTACGACAAAATGGGCATCCGCTCCTCCGCCACCTGCCAGCTGAACTTCAACAACGTGAAAATCCCCAAGGAAAACCTGCTGGGCAAGGAGGGCCAGGGCTTCAAGATCGCCATGGCCACCCTGGACGGCGGCCGCATCGGCATCGCCGCCCAGGCGCTGGGCATCGCCCAGGGGGCCTATGAGGCCGCCGTGGAGTACTCCAAGGAGCGGGTCCAGTTCGGCAAGCCCATCTGCCAGCAGCAGAACATCGCGTTCAAGATCGCCGACATGGCCACCAAGCTGCGCTGCGCCCGGTTCCTGGTCTACTCCGCCGCCGAGCTGAAGCAGGCCCACGTCCCCTACGGCATGGAGTCCGCCATGGCCAAGCAGTACGCCTCCGACATCGCCCTGGAGGTCACCAACGACGCCCTCCAGATTTTCGGCGGCTCCGGCTATCTCAAGGGCATGGAGGTGGAGCGGTTCTACCGGGACGCCAAGATCACCACCATCTACGAGGGCACCAACGAGATTCAGCGGGTGGTCATCGCCTCCCACATCCTGGGCAAGGCCGCCAAGGAGGCCCCTGCCGCCGCTGCCGCCGGCCCCAAGGGCCCCGAGACAGGGCTGAGAAAGCGCCTGATTCTCAAGGACGGCACCGCCCAGGAGAAGGTGGAAACCCTGGTCGCCAACCTGAAAAAGGACGGCCACGACTTCACCGTGGGCATCCCCATGGATACCCCCATCACCCAGGCCGAGCGGGTGGTCTCCGCCGGGCAGGGCATCGGGGAGAAGAAGAACATGAAGCTCATCGAGGACCTGGCCAGGGCCGCCGGCGCCGCCGTGGGCTCCAGCCGTCCCGTGGCCGAGACGCTGAAATACGTGCCCATCAACCGCTACGTGGGCATGTCCGGCCAGAAGTTTAAAGGAAATCTGTACATCGCCTGCGGCATCTCCGGGGCTATCCAGCATTTGAAGGGCATCAAGGACGCCTCCTGCATCGTGGCCATCAACAAAAATCCCAACGCCAAGATTTTTAAGAACTGCGATTACGGCATCGTGGGCGACGTGATGGAGATTCTGCCCCTGCTCACCGCCGCCCTGGACACCGGGGAGAAGCTCCCCGCCCCGCCCATGACCAAGATGAAGCGCCAGGTGCCCAAGAAGGTCTACCAGCCCCGGAAGCTGTACGTCTGCAACGGCTGCGGCCACGAGTACGACCCTATGCAGGGAGACCCCGAGAACGAGGTCAAGCCCGGCACCGCCTTCAAGGACCTGCCCGAGGGCTGGACCTGCCCCCACTGCGGCGAGGCCGTGGACGCGTTCATCGAGATCGAGGCGTGATGTTTTGTGGGGCCCACCCCCTGGGCGGGCCATACCTGATAAAATATTCTCCTCTGTAAGAGTGACCCGCCCAGGGAGGCGGGTCCCACAGAGGAGGATTGGAACAACATAAAGGAGGCAACCTTACATGTATAATTACCGCATGGTCACCGACGACCTGTACTGGGTAGGCGCGGACGAGCACCGGCTGGCCCTGTTTGAGAACATCCACCCCCTGTACCACGGCGTATCCTATAACGCCTACGTCCTGCTGGACGAGAAGACCGTCCTGTTCGACACCGCCGACTGGGCGGTGGGCCGGCAGTTCATCGCCAACGTGAAGGCTGTCCTGGCCGGCCGGCCCCTGGACTACCTGGTCATCAACCACGTGGAGCCCGACCACGCCGCCTCCATCGAGGAGATTCTCCTGCGCTGGCCCAAGGTGAAGATCATCACCACCCCCAAGGCGGTCACTCTGCTCAATCAGTTCGGCTTCGGCCTGGACCCCAGCGCCATCGAGGAGGTGGCCGAGGGGGACACCAAGTGCTTCGGCAAGCACACCGTGGCCTTTGTCTACGCCCCCATGGTCCACTGGCCCGAGGCCATGGTCACCTTTGACACCACCAACGGCGTGCTCTTCTCCGCTGACGCCTTCGGCTCCTTCCGCTCTCTGGACGGAAAGCTCTTTGCCGACGAGGTGAACTTTGACCGGGAGTGGATTGACGACGCCCGCCGGTACTACACCAACATCGTGGGCAAGTACGGCCCCCAGGTGGTGGCCCTGCTGAACAAGGCTGCTAATATCGTGGGCCTGGAGAACATCAAGTACCTGTGCCCCCTCCACGGTCCGGTGTGGCGCAAGGACCTGGGTTATATCATCGACAAGTACACCCACTGGGCCACCTACGAGCCGGAGGAGAAGGGCGTGATGATCGTCTACGCCTCCATGTACGGCAACACCGAGGGGGCCGCCGAGGTGCTGGCCGCCAAGCTCACCGCCCGGGGCGTCACCAACACCCGGCTGTACGATGTGTCCTCCACCCACGTCAGCTACCTCATCTCCGACCTGTTCAAATACAGCCACCTGGTGCTGGCCTCTGTCACCTATAACCTGGGGATTTTCCCGCCCATGCACAACTTCCTCATGGACATGAAGGCCCTGAACCTGCAAAAGCGCACTGTGGCCATCATGGGCAGCGGCTCCTGGGCTCCCCGGTCCGGTGCGCTGATGAAGGAGGAGATCGAGAGCCTGAAAAACATGACCGTCCTGGACGAGGAGATGACTGTCACCTCTTCCCTCAAGGCCGACAACGAGTCGGAGATCGACGCCTTGGCCGACGCCATTGCCGCCTCTGTGCTCAAATAGCGCCCGGACCGTCTGGACGCCGGCGGGCGTCACTGCCACAAAACAGCTTTTACCCCCTGATGCAGTACCTTCTGCATCAGGGGGTTTTTCCGCTGTTATGCAATTTTGACCGCTTATTTTTGCCCTCCCGCAGGAGGCAGGAACCTGAAAATGTTGAGATGCTTTATTTGGCCAGTCCCACCAGAGCGCTGGACCCAATACGGTCTGCGCCGGCCTCCAGCATGGCCTGGGCCTGCTCAAAGGTACGGATGCCGCCGGCCGCCTTCACCCGCAGGTCGGGACTGACATGCTCCCGCAGGAGCTTTACGTCCTCCACCGTGGCGCCGCCCGCCCCAAAGCCAGTGGAGGTCTTGATAAAGTCCGCCCCGGAGATGGATACCACCCGGCACAGGGCCACCTTTTCTTCATCGGTAAAGTTGCAGGTCTCCACGATGACCTTCAGGATGTGGCCCTTGCAGGAGGCTTTTACCGCCTTGATTTCAGCCAGTACTCCCTCCCAGTCGCCCTCCTTGGCCAGGCCCTGGTTGATGACCATGTCGATCTCGTCGGCACCATCCCGGATGGCATCCTCCGTCTCGAAGACTTTCACCTCGGGGGTGGAGTAGCCGTTGGGGAAGCCCACAACGGTGCAGATTTTCAGGCTGCCGCCCACGTAGTCGTTGGCCCGCTTCACGTAGCGGGGCGGGATACACACGCTGGCCACGCCGAACTGCCTGCCCTCGTCACAAACCGCCTTTACCTGTTCCCAGGTAGCCGTTGGAGTGAGGATGGTGTGATCGACCTGGCTTAAAATTTCTTTCTGATCCATCATTCTTGCTCCTTCCCCCGCCATGCCTGTCAAATCGGCTTGTTTTTCAGGCGGGACATAACTTTTGCCGTATTATTTTACTCTGCCGCCTCCAAATTGTCTATTTATGGAAAGTAAAAAATCAGGCCGCCGAAAAGCAAATTTTTTTGCTTTTCGACAGCCTGACCGATTTTTAAGTAACTTTTTCAGTCAGGATCGCTTTACCCCTCCAGAGCGGCTTTGATGGCGTCCACCCGGTCGGTCTTCTCCCAGGCCACGCCCAGGTCCTCCCGGCCGAAGTGGCCGTAGGCGGCCAGCTGGCGGTAGATGGGCTTTCTCAGGTCCAGGTCCCGGATGATGGCGGCGGGGCGCAGGTCAAAGACCTTATCCACTGCCTCCTCCAGCTTGGCGTCGGACACGGTCCCGGTGCCGAAGGTGTCCACCCGGACGGAGACAGGCCGGGCCACGCCGATGGCGTAGGCCAGCTGCACCTGGCAGCGGGAGGCCAGGCCGGCGGCCACCACATTCTTGGCCACCCAGCGGGCGGCGTAGGCGGCGGAGCGGTCCACCTTGGTGGGGTCCTTGCCCGAGAAGGCGCCGCCGCCGTGGGGAGCGGAGCCGCCGTAGGTGTCTACGATGATCTTCCGCCCGGTAAGTCCGGAGTCCCCCTGGGGCCCGCCGATGACAAAGCGGCCGGTGGGGTTGACATAAATCTTGGTATCCCCGTCCAGAAGACCGGCGGGGAGAATAGGCTTGATAACCAGCTCGATCATGTCCTTACGAATCTGGTCCAGCTCCACCTCGGGGCCATGCTGGGTGGACACCACCACCGCGTCGATACGGACGGGCTTGTTATCCTCGTCATATTCCACAGTGACCTGGGTCTTGCCGTCGGGCCGCAGGTAGTCCACCTTGCCCTCCTTGCGGACACGGGTGAGCTGCATGGCCAGCTTCTGGGCCAGAGAGATGGGAAGGGGCATCAGCTCCGGGGTCTCGTCGCAGGCGTAGCCGAACATCATGCCCTGGTCGCCGGCGCCGTTGTCCAGTCCGTCGTCCTGGCTGCCCTCCTTGGCCTCCAGGCATTTATCCACCCCCATGGCGATGTCGCCGGACTGCTCGTCGATGGAGGTGATGACAGCGCAGGTGTTGCAGTCAAAGCCGTACTTGGCCCGGTCGTAGCCAATCTCTCCCACCACCTGGCGGGCCACCTTGGGGATGTCCACATAGCAGGAGGTGGTAATCTCCCCCATCACGTGGATCAGGCCGGTGGTGGCTGTGGTCTCACAGGCCACACGGGCCTGGGGGTCCTTCTCATAGATGGCGTCCAGCACCGCGTCGGAAATCTGGTCGCAGATCTTGTCGGGATGACCCTCGGTAACGGATTCGGATGTAAACAGTCTCTTTGCCATAATTTTTTCTCCTTTCTGTTTTGGGGGTGAAAAACGCCCCGCCGGACGGCGGAGCGTTATATTTGGATGCACCCTCATCTTTCGATACACTACCGCCGGATTTAGCACCTTGCGTACACAAATTGCTTCCGCAGGTTGCCGGGCTTCATCGGGCCGTTCCCTCCACCGCTCTTGATAAGGCTATTCAGTTGTCTAGTATGATTATAGAACATCTGCCCGGTTTTTGTCAAGCAGTTTTCTCCAAGGTTTTTAGACTGTGTTGCGGAGACGAACCAGGGCCAGCTATACCGTATTGTTATGAACCACATAATTGAGTGATATTGGCCTTTTCCGCAAAGATGAATTATAATTTGGTTACTGGGTCCAGTTTCTATTAGGGAATGCTTGAAAAATAAATATTGCACAAATTGAGGACCAGTTCGAAAATAGAGACATGAAACGGTATGAATTGACAAAAGAACAATGGGAACGCATAAAAGAGTTGCTGTCTCCGGAAAGGACAGGAAAGCGAGGCCGGCCACGGAAAGATAATCGAAACATACTAAATGGGATGCTTTGGATTGTTCGCAACGGAGCACAGTGGCGGGAATTGCCGGAGGCGTATGGCCCCTGGCAGTCTGTGTATGCCCGATTTGCCAAATGGCGGGACGATGGCACACTGGAAGCCATATTTCGCGCATTGTCCGCAGATGCGGATATGGAAAACCTGAGTCTGGATTCTACCTGTATTAAGGTTCACGAAAGTGCCAACAGAGGGAGAAAAACGGCGGATAAGGCAATCGGGCGAGCCAGAGGTGGGTTGAATACAAAGCTACACGCTATTGTAGATGGGCTGGGAACCCCGGTTGCATTCATGCTGTCTGCGGGGAATGACCATGATTCAGTCCACGCGGTTGAATAGGAGTGCCCTAACGCGCATTTTATCCGAAGATCAGCTGTAGGGGCCGCCCCCCTGGGCGGCCTGAAACCAGGGGAGGCGTTGCATTTTGGCGAGCCGCCGAGAGCGGCGGCCCCTACATTGAAATCTGTGAAAAGGACACTCCCCAACGTTGTACCTGGGATTGAAATTTTCCAAAAGTGTTCGGGTTACTTGTATAGCCCTATTTTGTAAATCAGGTACAAGGTCTTGCCCATATACAGCGGACAGGTGTTGTCAAGGGAACCATTCTTCAGGGATTGGAGCAAATTGGCACATGAGTACATATAGAAACCCTTTCTCCCTCTATAGTAAAATTTGGAATGAAACTTCGTAATCCTCTTCTACGTGAATCCGGACCTCTTCTTCCACGTCACTGCCCCAGCTGTCGATGCCGCCTACCCCCCGCATGGCCCCGCAGAGGGTGACCACAGTGCGAACCGGGTGGGGCAGCTCCTCCACGTGGGCGGCCTTCTCCAGCTGCTGGGGGGTGTAGGGGAGAGCGGAGAAGGCGAAGGGCTCCTCCCCCATCTTCATGGTCAGCCTGCTCCCGTCCCGCGCCCGCAGGACGGCGGCATGGGTGTCTACATGACAGCCGCACTCCTGGGGCACCAGGTAGCCGGGAATGTGAGGTACCTCGCTGTGCCAGCCGAAGACGCCCCCCTTTTTCCGGTCGGGGTACGTCTCCCCGGACAGCCCCAGCCACTCCACCCGCTCCACTGGCTCCGGGGTGGCAAAACGCAGGCCCAGCAGGGGCAGCCCGGGACAGTTTGGGCCGCCGTGGTAATGGACTGACACGGTCAGGCTGCCGGTGTCCTCCATTGTGTAGGTCACATCGGTCCGCAGACCGAGCAGGGCGGGGGCGGTATAGGTGAACCGGACGGAAAGCTTTTCCGGGCTCTCCTCCAGGATTTCGATGTTTTCACATTTCTGCCAGCTGTCCACGGCGGACCAGACGGAGCTGTTGACGGCGAAGCCGTTGCCCAGGTCGTTCTCGGTGGGGGCCCGCCAGTAGGCCGGGCGGGGTGCCTGCCACAGCCACTCGTGTCCCCCGCTGACCAGAGACGCTGGCCCGCCCTCCGGGTAGGAGAACAGAATCTCAAAGCCCTTTCCTCGAACCCCCAATGCTCCGTCCCCGTGAGTGATACGGAGGGGGGATTTTTTCGCTTGGAACACCGGCAGAGCCAGGGCCTCTTTCGCCCGTTCATTGGCTCCGTCGTGGGCCGCCCGCTCCTCGGGGGAGGAGTACCAGTACCGCACCTCCTGCATGGCGGGCTTTTCGGTCCCGTCGGCAAAGACGATCCCGTTACCGCTGAAGGCATAGTCGGTTTGCCGCTCGCCGAAGTCCCCGCCGTAGCCCAATACCCGGCGACCATTGTAGTCGGTGCGCCAAAGGGCCTGATCCATGTAGTCCCAGATAAAGCCCCCCTGATACTGGGGGAACGCCTCCCCCAGGCGGATATAGGACTCCATCCCGCCCAGGGAGTTGCCCATGTTGTGCATATACTCGCAGAGGATGAAGGGCTTGGCAGGCTTGCTCTCCAGGTACTCCCGAATCTCCCAGGGCGGGGCGTACATCCGGCTCTCCACGTCGGAGATGCGGTCAAACTCCCGGCAGTGGAACACCCCCTCGTAGTGGACCAGACGGCTGGGGTCGTTCTCCCGGAAGAACTCCGCCATGGCTAGGATGTCCTCCCCAGCATAGGACTCATTGCCGCAGGACCAGAAGAGGATGGACACGTGGTTCTTGTCCCGCTCAAACATGGACCGGGCCCGGTCTACCACGCAGTCCCGCCACTCCGGACGGCTGCCCGGCACGTTCCAGGAGGGCTCCACCTGCCCCAGCTTCTGCCAGGAGCCGTGGCTCTCCAGGTTGGCCTCATCCATCATATAGATGCCATTCTGGTCGCACAGGTGGTACCAGGGGGTCTGGTTGGGGTAGTGGCAGGTACGGACAGCGTTGATGTGGTTCCGCTGGAAAGTCTCCATGGCGGCGGTCATGTCCGCCAAACCGATGGCCCGGCCGGTATTCGGATTCCACTCGTGACGGTTGACCCCGTTGAGCACCAGCCGCTCCCCATTCAGGAGCATGATGCCGTTTTTCAGTTTAAACCGGCGGAAGCCGGTGCGGTAGGGAACGACTTCCGTGATGCTTCCGTCCGGGGCAGCGATGGTCAGCGTCACCGTGTACATCTCCGGGTGGTCGTGGTCCCAGGGGCGGATATTCTCAAAGCAGAAGGGCTGGCTGCGGAGATACTTCCCCTCCGGGGTCAGCTCCAGCCCGCCGTCAAACAGTGTGCCCTGCTCCGGATGGGTGATACGAGCACAGACCGTCCCCTCCCCCTCCAGCAGCAAGCGAATGGACAGGGTGCCGGTGGCATTGTCCTCCTCCAGCCCCGCCTGGAGCCACAAGTCATTTAAGTGGGCCGCTGGCTTGGCGTAGAGGAACACGGAGCGGAAGATACCGGAGAACCGGAAGAAGTCCTGGTCCTCAATCCAGGCAGCGCTGGAGCGCTTATACACCTCCACGCACAGGCGGTTTCCCCTCTCCCGGAGGCAGGGGGTCAGGTCGAAGTCCGACGGGGTAAAGCTGTCCTCGGCGTAGCCCACAAAGTGGCCGTTGAGCCAGACATAGAAGGCCTGCTCCACCCCCTGGAAGCTGACGCAGACCCGCTTGCCCCGCAGTTCCTCATTCAGGTCAAACTCCCGGACGTAGCTGCCCACCGGGCAGTCCTCCCAGTCAATTTCCGGGGGCCGCAGCTCCGAATGTCCGTCCCAGGGATAGAGGGTGTTGATATACTGGACCTGTCCATAGCCCTGGAGCTCCATGTGGCCAGGTACTCGGATGGTCCCGAAGGTGGAATCGTCAAAGTCCTCCCGCCAGAAGTCCGCAGGACGGCCGGCGGGTTTAGGGCTCCAGGCGAAGCGCCACAGCCCGTCTAAGGACTGCCGCAGGGAGGTGTGTCCCAGGCGGACCTCCTCCTCTGAGGCATAGCACACATGGTCGGAGTGGGCATCCAGGCGGTTTGCCTGGAATATCGTGGGATCAGATAGCCAGTTGAGGTCAGCGTGCATATGAAACGCTCCTTTTCATTTGACATCCCCGCTCCGTTCCGGGGCGGGGACAGAAATTCACTCTTTTACAGCGCCGGCGGCCACCCCTGCCAGGATGTACTTCTGGAAGAATATGTAGAGCACAACGGTGGGCAGCATGATAATGACGAGAGACGGTAAAGAAGGCTGCTATATCCACCTTTGGTACTTTCTTATTATGAAAAAGATTACATCAAAACAAGAAAACAGTCAACGCCTCCTATGGTATTTCACAATAAAAAATCAGTTCCTCTGGACTGTGCGGTCCGGGGAACTGATTTTCTAAAGGGTTTTCAGTTTTTCTTTACATCTGAGGACGCAGGGTCTATAATGAACGGACGTATGGGACAGAGCGCACGCCGCATATCATCCTATACATCGCAGAGGGAAAGGAGGACCATGGGCATGGCCCATCAGAAGCGCCAGCGCCCGCTTTCACAGGCGGGACGACGAGGTGAGGGGAGAATCGAAGTCTTCGGCGGATGTCCCTCCGCGCCGGCTCCGGGCGCGTATACAGCCTACAAATATGCGGGCAACCGCAAAACAGAGGGGCTGTGACCGGGGAACGAGGTCAAATGGCTGCGAGTTTGTCCTCCTATTTTCCCTGCTGTGACCAGGGTATCCCCGCCTCCGGCGGGGATACCGGATCCATGGCAGGCACAAGGAGGAAAATTGAATATGTGCGGAATTGTAGGCTATATCGGGCGGGAACAGGCCGCCCCCATTTTGCTGGAGGGGCTGTCCCGCCTGGAGTACCGGGGGTACGACTCCGCCGGGGTGGCGGTGTTCGACGGGAAGGCGGGGACTCTGGCCGTCCACAAGGCCAAGGGCCGGCTCCAGGTGCTTTCCGACCAGCTCCACGGAGGCGCCGACCTGGACAGCACCGTGGGCGTGGGCCACACCCGCTGGGCCACCCACGGCGCCCCCAGCGATGTCAACTCCCATCCCCAGGTGAGCCGCAGCGGCAAGATTGCCGTAGTCCACAACGGAATCATTGAGAACTATGCCGAATTGAAGGGCTTTCTGCAATCCAAGGGGGTGCCCTTCGTCTCGGAGACCGACACTGAGGTGGTGGCCCAGCTCATCGAGTATTTTTATGACGGCGACCTGCTCCAGGCCGTGGGCCGGGTCCTCCGCCGCATCCAGGGAGCCTACGCCCTGGGCATCCTGTGCGCCGACTGCCCCGACCGGATTGTGGCCGTCCGCAAGGACAGCCCCCTGATCCTGGGTTATGGGGAGAACTGCAATTTTATTGCCAGCGATGTCACCGCCATCCTGCGGCACACCAGAAGGGTGGGCTACATGGAAGACGGGGAGCTGGCCGTCCTCACTCGGGAGGGCATTCAGTGCTACAACCACCTGATGCAGCCCATTAACAAGGAGATCGTCACCGTGGACTGGGAGATGGACGCCGCCGAGAAGGGCGGGTACGAGCACTTCATGTTCAAGGAGATCATGGAGCAGCCCGACGCCCTGTGCCGGTGCCTCTCCCCCCGCATCCGGGAGGGGGAGATCGTATTTGAGGATTTCTCCCTCAGTGAGGACTACATCAAATCCATGCGCCGTATCTACATCGTGGCATGCGGCTCCAGCTACCACGTGGGCATGGTGGGCAAATACCACCTGGAGCGGCTCACCCGCGTCCCGGTGGAGGTGGCTCTGGGTTCCGAGTTCCGGTACATGGACCCCATCGTGGACGAACACACCTTAGTCATTGTCATCAGCCAGTCAGGCGAGACCCTGGACACCATGGCCGCCCTACGGGAGGCCCGGCGGCTGGGGGGACATATCCTGTCCATCGTCAATGTGGTGGGCTCCTCCATCGCCCGGGAGTCGGACCAAGTGCTGTACACCTGGGCGGGTCCGGAGATCGCTGTGGCCACCACCAAAGCCTATACTACCCAGCTGGCCCTGCTGTCCCTGCTGGCCCTGTGGCTGGCCAAACGGCTGGGGACCGTCCCGAAGGAGGAGTACCGCGCCGCCCTGGCCGCCTTCCGGGCGCTGCCCGGCAAAATGGAACAGGTGCTGGCCCAGCGGGACGGCATACAGTATTTTGCCTCCCAGTATTTCAACCACAACTCCATCTTTTTTATGGGGCGAAACCTGGATTTTGCTCTGGGCCTGGAGGGCTCCCTCAAGCTAAAGGAGATCAGTTACATCCACTCGGAGGCCTACGCCTCCGGGGAGTTAAAACACGGTACCATCAGCCTCATTGAGGACGGCACTCTGGTGGTGGCCCTGAGCACCTACAGCAGGCTCTTCGCCAAGGCAATGAGCAACGTAGTGGAGGTGAAGGCCCGGGGGGCCAGTGTGCTGGCCCTGACTACAGAATCCCACCGGGCCGAAATGTCTCACACCGCCGACGGGGTGATGACCATCCCGGATATCCACGAACTGCTCCTCCCCGTCCTGGGAGTGGTCCCCCTCCAGCTCTTCGCCTACTACGTGGCCCTCATGCGGGGCTGTGACATCGACAAGCCCCGGAATCTGGCCAAGAGCGTGACGGTGGAATAATACAGATGAGAACAGGGAGGGGTTGCCATGGAGCTGCGCACCTTACACTATTTTACCGTCGTGGCCCGGGAGCTGAACATCACCCGGGCGGCGGAAAAGCTGAATATGAGCCAGCCGCCCCTGAGCAACCAGATCAAGGCTCTGGAGGAGGAGTTGGGGGTCCAGCTCTTTATCCGGGGCAAGCGGCATCTGGAGCTCACCGAGGAGGGGGCCCTGCTGCTGCGCCGGGCCGTCCAGATGCAGGAACTGGCGGACAAGACCCGGCAGGAGCTTGCCAGCCTGCGGGAGGGGATGACGGGCACCATCTATCTGAGCATGGTGGAGGGCCGGGCCCCCTTCCTGGCCGCCCAATGGATCGCCGGTTTTCGGGAGGAGTTCCCTCTGGTGCGGTACAACCTGTGGAACGGCAGCAGCGACGACGTGCTGGACCGGCTGCGCAAGGGGCTGGCCGACCTGGCGGTCATCGCCGCTCCCTACGACACCGAGCACCTGGAGGGCTTCCCCGTGGGCCGGGAGCCCTGGGCCGCCATGCTCCACCCGGACCACCCCCTGGCTAAAGGGTCGGGGGATACCATCTCCCTGTCCAGTTTGGTGGGGGAACCGTTGATCGTCCCCAGCCGCAAATCCCGGATCGAGTCCATCCGCCGCTGGTTCGGGGAAATCGGGGCGGAGCCCCGGATTCTCTGCGAGATGTCCAACTATATGGACGCGGCGGCCCTGAGCAGCCAAGGGGTGGGGGTCAGCATCTTTCCCCAGACGGTCGGGGTATCCAACGGACTGGTGGTGTCCAAGGTGGTCACCCAGCCTGCCCGGCAGGTGGAGTACATTCTGGTCTGGAACAAGGGGCAGGCCCCCTCCGGACTGACCCGGGAGTTTATCCGTTTTGTTCAGGATTATCTGGAGGAACGTCAGACGAAGACATAATAGAGATAGTCCCCGCGCACCAGCGTGGGGACTTATCATATCTAAACGATATGATAACTGCAATGATATATGTATTTCCTTTTTTCTTAAAACTGTGCTAGGATAAGAGCATCCAAAGGGAACCCAAACAAACAGAAGGAGGAATTGAGAATGAAAAAACTGGCTGACTTCCTGTCGGAGTACTACGGGACCTTTTCTCACTGAGCTTGCCCTCTCCAATCTTTGCGTGATCCATCCATCACCGAAGCCAACGCCCGGACAGCGGAAACGCTGTCCGGGCACATTTATTTATCACAATACGGAGGTATTGCGATGAGTATTCATGAGGAATGCGGTGTCTTTGGCGCAATCAGGCCCCGGCCTGGGGACGTGAGCCGGCTGGCATACTACCTTGCCCCATAGCAGATAGCCGATATTTTCCGCTTTCATTTCCTCCCAGTTCGCCGCATAGAATAAAGCCTTATCCATTTGGGGGCATTTGCCGTTGTCGTTTTCAAAAGTCCACTGGCGCATAGCCGCATTGGAAAAGCCCCGGCGTTTTAATTCCTCCACGGTGTCGCGGTGCTTGCGTTCCCGGTCGGCGGCTTCCTGCTTTTCCCGCCGCTTGCGCTGACAGTCACATTCTTTGGGGTGGCGGTCACGCCCGAAAAGGCTCTTTCCCTCGGTGAAGTAGGCTTCTTTGGGCTGGCGGCAGTTCCCGCAGTATAAAAGCCCGTCCTCGCCCGTGTAGTCCTCCGGCTCTGGCTCTGTTTCTGTGGCAAGCCGGAAAATAGCGTTGTCATAATCGCTCATAAAATCGTCCTCCTTGTTCATGGTCTTTTCCACGCCCTGTTTACAGGGCGTTGTATCTTCGCTGTCAAAGTCTCTCGCCCTCCTTGTAGGAATAATCGGGGATTCCCTTTTTCTCCGTTTCCTTTCGGTCACGCCCCGCCCACATACGGATAGCGGCGGCATGGTTGGCATACTCTTTCCCGATAGCAGCCATGTACTCGCTCAATTCCTCAATGAACCGTTCCAGCCTGTCCGGGTATTCCCCTTTCAGTTCCGCATACTCGGATTCAGAGAGGAAAAGGTTTTTATATCTGCCATAGGGTGCGGGCTGCTCCCCACTCACTCCCATTCGTTGGCTCTCTTTTAGTTTGTTTATATTTATTTGATTACAGCAGACCTCCACCATCAGCTCTACATAGCCGTCTATCAGGTCCGCATCGTATGGGTGGTCACGGAGCAAACCCCCGTAGTCGATGTTCTCATGGATTAACGCTCTGTAAGCGTCCATCTGTTCCATCCTATCCCGGTTCTCCCTTCGGTAGCGGCCCGGAGACGGCGTGGGGGCAGGGGGATGGATAGATAGCTCAGTATCACTCAATTCAGTATTATTCTTATCAGTCTTATTTGCGGCGGCTTTTCCGTAGTCTAGGCTTCTGCTTCCCAGAAGTGCAGACTTCGGAATTTTAGAAGTCAAGGCGGCGGACGTACCCCGAAGTGTAGACTTCGGTTTTTCAGAAGTCTGAGCCAGCGGCCCTTCTGGAGCCGGAATCGGCGTACATTCTTCGGGGTCTGGCGGCAAGGTGAAGTTCTTGACGTAGATTCTCGCCGGCCGGCCCTGCCCCTGCTTGCGGCGCTCAATCAGGCCGATGCCACCGGATGCGTCCAGCTCCTTGAACAACCGGACAGCTTTATCCTTGCCGCAGCCCAGCATCGCCAACGCATCATCCAGCGTGAAGTAGATATATACCCGGCCTTCGTCGTCCAACCAGCCGTTTCTGACGGACAGGCCCATGCGGTCCAGCATCAGGCCGTACAGCACCTTGGCCTCCATAGACACTCCTTTGTAGCGCCGGTCCGTGAGCAAGACCTTGGGGATGCGGTAAAAGCTGTACTGCTCGGCTTCACTGCCGTAGAAATACGCTAATTCCAGCGACATTTTGACAGCCTCCCTTTTTTGCGGTAAAATAAAAAACGCCCTGGCCGCCTATCGTCAGCGGCCAGGGCGTTAGTTCCCGCAGGATTTTGGAAAAACAAAAAAAGCCCCCGCAACCGACAAAAATCGTCGGTTGCGGGGGGTGATGACCCTTTGGATCTGTTTGCTGCCATCCTCCTTCCTACGCGGCCGCAGCCTGCCGCAAGTCCTCCTGTCCATGATTAGCCGGTGCGCAGAAGTTGGGCAAAATCAGCGAAACACCAGTGTTTTCAAGGCTTTCCGACCTTGCCCCTATTATAACGTAACCGTCGATCCGCCGCACAATTCCAGTTGCCTTCATATTGCAAAACTCCTTTTCTCTGATTTCGGTTATGTCTCTCTGGCAAAAGATAGTATACGCAATCTTTCCCTCACAATACGACCGGGGGCTTGGAGATGTTTGGTAAATCCATCTTCAGGCACGAAAAAGCACGATGTTGCCACCAATGTCATTTAGATAAGGCGAAAAAAAGACCGCACACTTGCCTGGTTTGGGCGAGTGTGCGGCCTTTTTCTGGTGTTAATAATCTTATTTGTCTCCAAAATAATATTCTAACATTTCATCCATATCTTGCCCATTAACATGGGTGCCATCTCCAGTGTTGAGGTTTTCCCTGTCTTGAAGGAATTTGTCTCGGATAGCTTGTTCTGCTGGTGTTAATGTTGTAGGCCCTATCGGGCTACTCCCACCACCATTACTAGCGTAACTGGACAGCACAGCTTGTCCCTGGCATTATATCATAAATCATTACGCCGCCCCAAATTTAGAACGGCGTAACGATAGGAAATTTCCAAAAAAGCGCAAAAAATAGAAGCCACTCTGCGTTCTCGTAAAGCGACCTCTATTCGTTTTCGATAGCCCCATCTAATGCTCCCTCAATGACCGGAAGATGTTCTTCTGGACACATCATCACCTTGCGGCTGATACGCTGGCGCTGGTCGTGTTCCTCCCCTGCGGCAAGCTGGTTGAAATACTTCGCGGCGGGAAGATTGAAAATTTGAATGAGCTGTATTAAGACTGGCAGCGCCGGTATGATGTGGTTATTCTCAATGTTGATAAGATAGACCGTTGAGATGCCCGCCATTTCAGCGGCCTTTTGCCTGGACAGCCGCCGCTTTTTTCTCGCCGCCTTGACATCCTCCCCAAAGGGTTCAAAACCGGGACAATCCTGAATATTAGCCATATTGTATCACCCATCTATATTGTATACTTTACTTTTTGACTTGAAAACAAAGCATACAGAACAGGTTCTAATCTTTATTGTTTGCATTTTGACGCTTGATTACTCTTGCCGGAGCATTTATAATTTTGAAAAAGTCCAAAATTTCATACCCATTCCACATTCCCATGCTACACTGTCCCCAAGGAGGTGCTACAATGGCAATATTATTGATTGTTGAGGACGATCGCAAGACCAACGATGCGATTTGTGAATACCTAAAGCCCGCAGGTCACAAGGTTATCCCGGCTTATGACGGCGGGGAGGCGTTACAGCTTTTCCGAGAGAACAGCATCGACCTTGTTGTGCTGGACATTATGCTATCGTATCAAGCTGAAAAAGCCGATTAAGCTCTTGCAAGCCGGTACGGAACATATCAGAGCAAATGACCTCGATTTCTCCATTCCGGCAGTATCAACAGACGAGCTTGGACAAATTTGTGCGGCCTTTGAAACCATGCGGCTTGAACTCTTGAAAACAAATCAAGCGTTATGGCGGCAGGCCGAGGAACGCAAACGGCTGAATGCCGCATTTGCCCATGATCTGCGAAACCCTATTACAGTCTTGAAAGGCAGCTTGAAATTGCTGCGGAACGGTACGGCGGATGAACAGGCCATTGACTGCCTGGAAAGCTATACTTTAAGAATCGAACAGTATGTAGAGGCTATGGTCGTGGTGGGCCATCACCCTACGGCCCCGGCCCCCTATGTCACCTGGAAAGCCTATGATTTCACCAATTTTACATCGTTCAATCATGGGAACTATTTCCAGACCAAGCAGGAGGCCATGGTAGACTTCTACCGGCGGCTGGCCGAGGCGTGGGAGCACTACACCCCTGCCCGCACCCAGCCGCCCAAGGAGCGCAAGGACGATCCGCCGTCCAGATGAAAGAGGTAACGCTATACTGCCCATTGTGGCGGTATAGGGCCGATTTTTTGTGTTTTCCGGCGAAAAATGTTAGCATTTCCGGGGAGGGGTTTTACTATGCTGACCTGGAATACACTTGATATTTTAAGCTACGGGGCGGGGACGCCCAGCACGACGCTGGCCCTCATGTCCTGCCAGAACGCCCAGCGCGGCCCGCCCTATCCGTTTCCGAAAGTGCCCGTCTATGACGCGGTGATCTTCTGCGACCTGCACAGCGAGCCAGGATGGGTATATGAACAGGCTGCCTTTACTGCCGCCATCTGCTGGGAGGCGGGCATCCCGTTCTACCGTCTGGACGCCGACCTGTATGGAGACTTTACCCGCAACTTCGGCCGCGCCCGTACCGCCTGCATCCCGTTTTGGACACTGGGGGACGATGGGAAAAAGGGAAGGATGCCCCGCCAATGCACCTATGACTATAAGATCAAGGTCATTGAGAAATTCGTGCGCTATGAGCTGCTGCGCTACAAGCCCAAGGAGCGCACCCTGCCGCTGGACGTACACGCCCATTCCCTGCACATGGGCATCATGTGGGAGGAACGGCGGCGGGCCAAAGAGAGCAAGCAGACCCTATTCGTCAACCGCTATCCGCTGGTGGAAATGGGCTGGACAAGGGCCGAGTGCTACACCTACAACAAGATCACATGGGGGCTGGAGACCAAAGCGAGCTGCTGTCTGTTCTGTCCCTACCACACCAACTATTTTTATCAGTATATCCGGGAGCATGAGCCGGGCTGCTACGCCTGCGCCCTCCAGGTGGACGCGCTGGTGGAGACCCATCAGGCCCGGCCCCCGCTGAAAAGCAAGCTGTTCCTGTCCAAATCCAGAAAGCGCCTGCGGGATCTGACGGAGGAGGACTGCCAGGATAAACAGACGTTCCTTTACTTCCAGACGCCGGTATGGAACGGCTTTTGACCGTTTGCGGATACCGTCGAAAAATGCGTCTCAACTTGAGACGCATTTCATCGGCAGAACATCTATTTCATGTGGTCGATCATATCCAAAACAAGCCGCCTTTGTTCGGCAGTCAGCAGCGCCCACTTATCCAGCAGCACACGCTGTTCTCCGGTCAATGGCACAAGTTCCCCCTCCGCAAAGAACTCGCCCATTGTCATGCCGAACGCTTTGCAGATTGTTTCCAGCGTGGAGATTGTTGGCTCCGAATCCTTGCGGAAAACGTGTGACAGCGTAGACTGTGCCAAACCGGACTCTTTGCACAGGCGATATACGCTCCAATCCCGCTGTTCCATGAGCTGTTCTATCCGTCCAAGTACATCCATAGTCTGCCACCTCTTTTGAAACTATTCTACATTCGTTTTAGATTGCAAAATAGAACGAAAACAGGCTTTATATTACTTCGATAATAGGCTATAATAAGGTGTGCAATTTGGGAGGAAAAAATCAGCATAAAAAGGAGGACGGAAATGGAACCAGCAAAAAAGAGGGCACAGACCTGCTGCTTTACAGGCCACCGGCAGATACCGCAAGAGGAACGGAAAAGAATCGTTGATAAGCTGGAAGGTATCATTATCAGCCTGTACCAACGTGGCGTTTGCTACTACGGGGCCGGAGGCGCCCTGGGCTTTGATGCCCTCGCCGCCCGGACTGTGCTCCGTCTGCGTGAGAGCTGCCCCGGTATGAAGCTGATCCTTGTCCTGCCATGCCTGACGCAGACCAGGGGATGGAGGCCGGAGGACGTAGCGGAGTATGAGCATATCAAGGCCCAGGCGGATAAGGTTGTCTATACAGCCCAGCAGTACACACCGGGCTGTATGCACAAGCGCAACCGTCATTTGGTGGATCACAGCGGGGTATGCGTCTGCTATCTGACGAGGGAGAAGGGAGGGACAGCCTACACTGTCAACTACGCCAAAAAACAGGGATTAAATGTGGTAAATACCGCATTTTGAATTACTTTTTAGGAAGGGGACGAAAATAATTTGAAAAAATGTGCTGAAACTACCCAGTTGGGTAGTGGACAAAAAACGGGCTGTTTTGGTAGAATGTCGTAGGTCAAAATATGCGTCGCTGA
>CATKXO010000040.1 GCA_949840775.1 uncultured bacterium
ACCAGGTGATGGATATTGCCAACCACCTGAAGCCCTCCGCCCGGGGGGAGCTGGAGATCACCGATGTCAACCTGGAGTATCTCCGCCGGGGCCAGCTCCAGGTGGTCCCCCTGGAGAAAAACTTTACCTGGCTGGATGCCGGCACCGCAGACAGCCTGCTGACGGCGGGGGATACCATCAAGCGCATCCAGGACACCACCGGCCGCTATGTGGGCTGTCTGGAGGAGCTGGCCCTCTATGAGGGCTGGGTCACTGAGGAGCAGGTCCACGCCATTGGCGATGAGCTGTCCATGACCCTGTATGGGAAGTATTTGCAGTGCCTGTAAGGGAGGAGCCATGAAACGGATCCTGATGCTGGCCACCGGAGGCACCATCGCCTCCATGGAGAGCGGCCAGGGGCTCAGCCCCGCCATCACGTCGGAGGAAATTCTGAGCCATGTCCCTGCGGTGGGGGAGCTGTGCCAGGTGGAGACCCTCCAGCTGATGAACCTGGACAGCACCAATATCGGCCCGGCCCACTGGCTGAAAATTGCCGGGGCGGTGCGGGAGCGCTATGACAGCTGTGACGGCTTTGTCATCACCCACGGCACCGACACCATGGCCTACACCGCCGCCGCCCTGTCCTACCTGATTCAGGACTCCCCCAAGCCCATTGTCATCACCGGCTCCCAGAAGTCCATCGCCCTCAACGACACCGACGCCCGGCGGAACCTGTACGACAGCTTCCGCTATGCGGTGGACCGGGATTCTCACGATGTGAGCCTGGTCTTCGACGGCAGGGTGATTCTGGGCACCCGGGCCCGGAAGGAGCGGAGCAAGAGCTTCAACGCCTTTTCCAGCGTGGACTACCCCGAGCGGGCGGTGATCCGGGATGGGAAGCTCATCCGGTATCTGGCCCCCCGGTCTTACGCCTACGGGGCGGAGCCCGTCTTCTATGACAAGCTGGAGGACCGGGTGCTGTTGCTTACCCTCATCCCCGGCATGGGGGCGGAGGCCCTGGGACTGCTGATGGACCAGTACCAGGCGGTGATTCTCCAGTCCTTCGGGGTAGGTGGACTGCCTGGCGGGGGAAACGGTCCCTTTGCCCAGGCTATGGAGGGGTGGCTGGCCGCCGGTAAGACCATCGTCATGATGACCCAGGTGCCCTATGAGGGCAGCGACATGTCGGTGTACCAGGTGGGCCAGCAGGTGAAGGAACGCTTCCGGTTGATCGAGGCATACAATATGACTTTGGAGGCCGCTACGGCCAAGCTGATGTGGGTGCTGGGCCGGACCGGCGATCCCCAGAAAATCCGGGAGCTGTTCTGTAACCCGGTCCAGTTTGACATGATCGTGTAGGGCCCGGCTCCGGCCGGCTCTCAGGAAGGAGGTGTGCCAAGTGAAGCGCCGTGTCTCCGCTTTTCTGCTGGCGGTCCTGCTGCTGTGCTCTCTGCTGCCAGCCCTGGCGGCCCCAGCGGAAAGCCACACCACCACGGTGCTCTTCACCCACGACCTCCACTCCCATTTTCTGCCCCAATCGGATGGGAAAGGAAAGGAGTCGGGCGGCTATGCCAGGCTGAAGACCGCTCTGGACCGGGAGCGGCGGACCCACCCGGACGCCCTGACGGTGGACGGCGGCGACTTCTCCATCGGCTCTCTGATTCAGACCCTGTACACCAGCCATGGGGCGGAGCTGCGCACCATGGGGGCTATGGGCTACGACGCCGCCACCGCCGGCAACCACGAGTTCGACCACACGGGGACGGGGTTTGCCAGTATGCTCAACGCAGTGGCGGACAGCGGAGACAGGGCTCCCGCCCTCCTCATGGCCAACTATAAGCCGGCGGAGGACAATCCGGACCGGCTGGATATCCAGCGGGCCATGGCCACCTACGGCGTTCAGGACTACATGCTCCTGGAGCGGGGCGGGATTACCTACGGCATTTTCGGCCTGATGGGGGAGGATTCCCACTCCTGTGCCCCCTCCTCCGGGTTTACGCTGGGGGATATGGTGGGCAATGCCCAGCGCTGTGTGGACGCCCTGAGGGAGCAGGGGGCTCAGTTTATCATCTGCCTGTCCCACTCGGGTACCAACGAAAAAAAGAAGCTGTCTGAGGACGAGCAGCTGGCCGCAAAGGTGGACGGCATCGACCTCATTGTCTCGGGGCATACCCATACCACCCTGGCCCAGCCCATCCTGGCGGGAGACACTTATATTGTCTCCGCCGGGCCCTACTGTAAAAATCTGGGTTCCATTACCATCAGCTGGACAGAAAACGGGACTAAGACCCTGACCGATTACCACCTCACTCCCATCGACGAAACGCTCTCCGAGGATGGAGAGGTCGCCGCCATGGTGGACCGGTGGAAAGGGCTGGTAGGGGGGACCTACCTGGCCCCCTACGGCCTGCTCTACGACCAGGTGCTCACGGTGTCCGGCTTTGACCTGCCCACCCCGGAGTCCGGGGTGCAGACGGGCAATGCCCTGGGGGAGCTGGTGGCCGATTCCTTCCTCTGGGCCGCGAAAAATCTGGAGGGAAACGGCGACCGTACGGTTGCCATCACCGCCGACGGAGTGCTCCGCGCCCCGCTGTACCCCGGGGAGATTACCACGTCCATGGCGTTCGACGTGCTGTCTATGGGAGTGGGGAGCGACGGTACCTCCGGTTTCCCCCTGGTGGCCTGCTACCTCACCGGCAAGGAGCTGAAAACCATTGCCGAGGTGGACGCATCCATTACCCCCCTTATGCCCGCTGCCCAGCTGTATATCGCGGGGATGGAATATTATTTCAACCCCCACCGGATGCTCTTCAATCGGGTGTGGGAAGCGAGATTGTCCGTATTGCCTGACCAAGAGTGCGGCGTTGTGCCACGAAATACCCAATTCCAACTGCCCGGACTGGAAATCGAGGACGGCCGTCTGTACCGGGTGGTCACGGGCATGTACTCCGCTCAGATGCTGGGCACCGTGAAGGGTAAGTCCTTTGGGCTGCTGTCCCTGGAGCCGAAAATGGAGGACGGCACTCCCGTCACTGACTTTGAGGACTGCATCATCCGGGATGAAAACGGCAATGAAATCAAGGAGTGGTACGCCCTGGCGGCTTACCTCCAGAGCTTCGGGGAGGAGGGAATCCCCGACCGCTACTCCATCTCCACCGGCGACGGACGAAAGCACATTGTCCGCAGCTGGAGCCCCGTGATGCTGCTGATAAACGCCAACTGGATCACGGTTGTGACCCTGGTTGTTCTGGTTGTGGCCCTGGTCCTGGCGTTTTTCCTCATCCGCGCCCTGCGCTATGCCCGCCGCCGCCGGCGGTATGGGAAAAAGAAAAATTTGTGATCTGTGCGGCGGACGCCGCTGGCAATATTCTGATGAAAAAAGGAAGTACTCTGACAGGAGGAGAGACAGTGAAGAAGTACGAA
The DNA here is from genome assembly GCA_949840775.1 of uncultured bacterium. Lineage (GTDB taxonomy): Bacteria > Bacillota > Clostridia > Oscillospirales > Oscillospiraceae > Lawsonibacter. Next base: position 3,403 of record CATKXO010000040.1, read on the forward strand.
ATCGCAAACAAAAAGACGCTGACCCCCGAGATCAGTCAGATCTCGGTGTACGCGCCCCTGGTGGCCGCCAAAGCCAAGGCGGGCCAGTTCATCATCCTGCGGGTGGATGAAGAGGGAGAGCGGATCCCTCTCACCATCTCCAGTGCACAGGACGGGCTGGTGACGGTGATTTTCCAGAAGATCGGCGGCACCACCATGGCGCTGGACCAGCTCAACGAGGGCGACTGCCTCCAGGACTTTGTGGGCCCTCTGGGCCAACCCACTGAGGTGGAGGACCTGGGCCGGGTGGCCGTTCTGGGCGGCGGCTTGGGCTGTGCCATCGCCCTGCCCGTGGCCCGGGCCCTGCATCAGGCGGGCAATCAGGTGGACCTGATCGGCGGCTTTAAGACCAAGGATATTGTCATCCTGGAGGAGGAGATGTCCCAGGCTTGCACCGACCTGCACATCTGCACCGACGACGGCAGCTATGGCTATCACGGTTTTGTCACCGGCAAGCTGGAGAAGCTGATCGAGAGCGGGGTCAAATTTGACCACGTCTTTGCCATCGGCCCCCTGCTGATGATGAAGTTTGCCTGCAAGCTCACCGAAAAGTACAACATCCCCACCACCGTGAGCATGAACCCCATCATGATCGACGGTACCGGCATGTGCGGCTGCTGCCGCCTGACCGTGGACGGCGAGGTGAAGTTTGCCTGTGTGGACGGTCCCGACTTCGACGGCCACAAGGTGGACTTTGACGAGGTCATTGCCCGGAACGCAACCTATCTGGAACAGGAGACCAAGGCGAGAGAGAAGCATCTCTGCCGCCTGGGAGGAGGTGCCATGAATGGCTAATATGCAAAATGTACGGACCCTGATGGGGGACCAGGACCCGGCCAACCGCGTCAAGAATTTTAAAGAGGTGGCCCTGGGCTACTCCACCGGCGCGGCCATGAACGAGGCCGACCGCTGCCTGAACTGCGTCAACAAGCCCTGTGTCAGCGGGTGCCCGGTGGGCATCCCCATCCCCGAGTTTCTCCATAAGGTGGCTGAGGGCGATATCGCCGCCGCCTACGAGATTCTCTCCAACGCCAACGCCCTGCCTGCCATCTCCGGGCGCGTCTGCCCCCAGGAGACCCAGTGTGAGGGCAAGTGCGTCCGGGGTATCAAGGGCGAGCCCATCGCCATCGGCCGTATCGAGCGGTTTGTGGCCGACTGGGCCGCGTACCGGGGCATTACCGATAAGGTGGAGCCCGTCCCCAGCAACGGCCATAAGGTGGCGGTGATCGGCTCCGGTCCCGCCGGCCTGACCTGTGCCGGTGAGCTGGCCCGCATGGGCTACGATGTCACCATTTTTGAGGCTTTCCACGTGGCCGGCGGCGTGCTGAGCTACGGCATCCCCGAGTTCCGTCTGCCCAAGGCAGTGGTCAAGCGGGAGGTGGAGAAGCTGGAGAGAATGGGGGTCAAGATTGAGCTGAACATGGTCATCGGCAAGGTGCTCACCATCACCGAGCTCTTTGAGGAGCAGGGCTTTGAGGCTGTCTTCATCGGCTCCGGCGCCGGCCTGCCCATGTTCATGAAGATTCCCGGCGAGTCCCTGGTGGGCGTCTACTCCGCCAACGAGTACCTGACCCGTATCAACCTGATGAAGGCCTACAAGGACGACGCCCCCACCCCCGTCCTGCGCAACAAGAAGGTGGCCGTTGTGGGCGGCGGCAACGTGGCCATGGACGCCGCCCGGTGCGCCAAGCGCCTGGGGGCCGACGTGCATATCGTTTACCGCCGCTCCGAGGCCGAGCTCCCCGCCCGTGTGGAGGAGGTCCACCACGCCAAGCAGGAGGGTATTGTCTTTGATCTGCTCACCAACCCCGTGTCCATCGAGGGGGACGAGAAGGGCCAGGTCCAGTCTATCACCTGCATCAAAATGGAGCTGGGCGAGCCCGACGCCTCCGGCCGCCGCCGCCCCATGGCGGTTCCTGGCAGTGAGTTCAAGATGGAGGTTGACGCCGTCATCATGTCCCTGGGCACCCAGCCCAACCCCATGAGCTATGAGGGCACCCCCGGCCTGGAGAAGAACCGGAAGGGCTGTGTGGCCGCCGACGAGAACGGCTGCACCTCCTGCCCGGGCATCTTCGCCGGCGGTGACGCCGCTACCGGCGCCGCTACCGTCATCCTGGCCATGGGCGCGGGCAAGTCCGCCGCCAAGTCCATCGACGAGTATATTAAGAGCAAAGGTTAAGCATGTTAAAATCCCGCCCCCTACAGGGCGGGATTTTTGTCTATGTATGAGATTGCTTACCGGCGGGAGCCCTGTCTCAGTTGGAAGGCGCCAACCAACTGTTTAAACAGGCTGGCCTGAGAAGACAGCTCCTCACTGGCGGCGGCGCACTCCTCACTGGTGGCGGAGTTGGTCTGGACCACGGCGGAAATCTGGTCGATGCCCTCAGTGACCTGAGAAATGGCGGCAGTCTGGCTCTCCACGGCCTCCACCACGATAGACATTTTTTCGGTCACGCCGCCGGCGCTCTCGCTGGTGCGGGCCAGGGACTGGGTGACCTTGGCGACCACGTCGCTGCCCTCGTTGACAGAGGCAATGGAGCTCTCAATCAGCTCCTTGGTGGCCTTGGCGGCCTCGTCGGACTTGTTGGCCAGATTGCGCACCTCGTCGGCCACCACGGCAAAGCCCTTGCCGGCGGCCCCGGCCCGGGCGGCCTCTACAGCGGCGTTCAGGGCCAGAATGTTGGTCTGGAAGGCAATATTCTCAATGGCGGCGATGATCTTTCCAATCTCCTCCGAGGAGGTGGAAATTTTCTCCATAGCTGTGTTGAGCTGGTTGACGTACTCCACGCTGATGCCCAGCTGGGCGCCGGCCTGCTCCACAAACTGGCCGGCCTCCCGGGTGGCCTGGGCGGTCTTTTTGGCGTTTTCCGAAATCTCGTTGACGGTGGCGGACAGCTCCTCCACCGAACTGGCCTGCTCGGTGGCCCCTTGGGCCAGGGACTGGGCGCTGTTGGACACCTGATCGGAGCCGGCGGCCACCTGGTCGGCGCTTACCTTAATCTGTCCCATGGTGTGGTTCAGCTTGTCTTCAATGCCGTCCAGAGAGCGCTTGATGGAGGCGAAATCACCCACATAGTCCTGTTGGACGCTGTTGGTCAGGTCGCCGTTGGCGATGGAGTCCAGAACGCTGGAAATCTCACCGATGTAGGAGCGGAGGCGCTGAATGGTCTCCCGGAAGATCTGGGCCAGATCGCCCACCTCGTCGCTGGAGTGGACGCTGATGATGATTTCCTGGCCGCTGGTCAGGCCCAGGTCCCCCTTCTCCAGCTGGCCGGCTACCTTGGTGATCTCAGCCAGCGGGGCGGAGACCGTTTTCTTCAAGTAGGGTGTCATAATCATGATACATACGAGAATGACGCCGATGCTCACCAGGGAGGACATGATGATGGTCATAAAGGTCTGCTGGTTGGCCTCAGCGCTGGAGATCCCGGCGAAAATGAGGCCGCTGACCTTGCCCTCCGCGTCCCGGGTGGGAACATAGGAGCACAGGTACTCCTCGTTGAGGATGGTGGCCTTGCCCACGTAGGACTTTCCCTGCTGGAGAACAGTGGAGGACAGGCTGGAGGACAGCTTGGTGCCCACTGCCCGCTTGCCGTCCTGAATGACGGTGGTGTAGGCCCGGGTATCGCCCTCAAAGATGGTAAATTCGCAGCCCATGCGGCTCTTCAGGCCGTCTAACAGTTCGTTCATATCCGCATCCCCGCTGGTCTGGCTGAGGACATAAGCCAACATATTGGTGCCGTTGGTACAGCGCTCTTTCAGCATTTTTGTGGTCAGATTGCGGAACATGATAACACACATTGCCACCGCGAAGATGACCGATATCACCTGCATGATGACTACCATGTTGCCAACCTTTTTGCCTATGCGCCTGTACTTTTTGCTGCCGTTGGTCTGCTGAATTGTTTTCATACTCATAACTCCATCCGTTAAAATTTCGTGAGTGGGTATAAAACCCAGCCTATCAATTTTAATAAAGACGCGGGATTTTTGCAAGACCCTTTTTTGTTTTTTCAGTCAGTTTTTTGGGATTGTCCTTTTCGCAGATTTAAATGTAGGGGCCGCCGCCCTCGGCGGCCCATCAAAGTGCAACGTCTTCCCTGGTTTCGGGCCGCCCAGGGGGGCGGCCCCTACAGATGATCTCCGGATAAAATGCGCGTTAGGGCACTCCCAGTTTTTTTACCTTGTTGAAACGAGGGAAAAAACCTGATAAAATAGGGCCTGACAGGACTGAACGGCCCGGACAGGAGGAGCTATGATCTATCTGACCCGTTTCGCTCTCCCCAGCGCGGGGGCGGAGCTGCATTTTCTTTCGGACAGCCGGGAGAACAAGCGCACCTGCTACACCAGCCGCTACCCCTTCGGCGTCTTCTTCAACCGGGAGGTCCCAACCCTGGAGCTGGAGCCGGTGACCATCCTCTGCGGGGGTAACGGCAGCGGCAAGACCACCATTCTGAACCTGATGGGGGAGAAGCTGGGCCTGCGCCGGGGGACGGTGTTCAACCGAAGCTCCTTCTTTGGGGACTACCTGGAGCTGTGCCGGGCAGAGACCGCGCCCGCCTTCCGGGGGGCCGGGGAGAACAGCCGGGTCATCACCAGCGACGACGTGTTTGACTACCTGCTGGACCTGCGGTATATGAACGAGAACATCGACCGCCGCCGCCGGGAGCTGCTGGAGGAGTACGCCGGCGCCCGGTACGCCAAATTTCAGATGCGTTCCATGGAGGACGTGGACCGCCTGCGTCAGGTGGTGGACGCCCAGCGGAAGACCGGCTCCCGGTACGTCCGGGACCGGGTGATGAACGACGTGGTGGAGAAGTCCAACGGGGAGAGCGCCTTTGCCTTTTTCACCAAGGAGATTGGGGAGGGGGGACTGTACCTGCTGGACGAGCCGGAAAACAGCCTGTCTCCCAAGCTCCAGCGGGAGCTGTGTTCCTTTCTGGAGGACTCCGCCCGGTTCTACCGCTGTCAGTTCGTGATTTCCACCCACTCGCCCTTCCTGCTGGCTATGCGGGGGGCCAAAATCTATGATTTGGACAGCGTGCCCGTCCGGTCCTGCCACTGGACGGAGCTGGAGCACGTCCGGGCCTACTGGCAGTTCTTCCAGGAACACCGGCAGGAATTTTAGGATGAAAAAACCGCCCGACGGGCGGCTTTTTTTAATCTGTAATTCCTCTGGCCTGGCGGGCTAATTGGCAAATCTTTTCGTCAGCGGCCTGTTTGGCAATTCGGGTTGTCTCTTCGTTGGTGGGGACATGGATATCCTTGAGCGCATAGGGGTCGTTGAGCCGCAGACCGCTTCCGGTGAGCATGGCCCGCACCTGGGTATAGGTCCACTGCCGCTCTTCCGCCGGCATACTGGCGTCGAAATATTCCGTCCAGGAACACTGATACTTGGCGGCAATAAAGTTTAACTGGCTGGGCAGGTCACGTCCCAGGGGACTGTTCAGCGCCTCCTGGTAGGCGCCGGCGTAGTGGTCCCTGATGGCGCTCTCAGCGGTGTCCCGGAAGGCTGTAATCTGGGAGACAAAGGAGTCAAAATAAGTTTGATACCAGATTTGCCCGTCCGGGTCTACAGAGGCGTTCCAGTTGACCTCCAGCTTCTGTTCACCCAGCTGCTCCTGCGCCATGGCCATGAACTGGTCTTTGGTCATACTGCTCAGATTGGCCTCAAAAATTTTCCAGCTCTGATCAAAATCCTGTCTGACCTCTGTCTCTGCGGCGGCCTGCTGGCCCTCGTGGGAGATTTCAAGTTTGTCCTGAAGGGCGCTTTGCACTTCTTTTCCTCCAGGTGCGGCAAACCGGGTGGTCCTCATGGGAGAGATTTGGCTGGCTTGGGGATGAAAGGAGATATTCATATGCCATTCGCTCCTTTGTGGTGATTGATATGAAATATATCGGCAAAAATCTGGAAAAGATAAGCGGCCATCCCACTGCGGGATAGCCGCTTGTCCTGTTATTTGACCCGCAACCGCTTGGCCAGCTCCCCGTCGGGGGTGACCTGGGCGGTCTCATAGGTGGTGTAGATTACCATGCCGGGCCGGGCCCCGCCGGGCTTCTTTACATAACGCACCGGGGTGTAGTCTACCGGGACCTTGCTGCTGTCCCTGGCCTGGGAGAACCAGGCGGCCAGGACGGCGGCCTCGTTGAGGCTCTGGAGGTCAGGCTGGCCTCCCTCGGTCCACAGAATGACATGGGAGCCGTGAATCTTCTGGGTGTGGAACCAGATGTCCCCCTTACCCGCCAGCTTGCAGGTGAGCAAATCGTTCTGGCTGTTGTTCTTCCCCACTGAGATGCGCAGGCCGGAGGTTGACATAAATTCCATTGGCTTGGAGCTGATCCGCTTCCCCCGGTCCTTGGCCTTAGCCGGGCGGCGGAGATAGCCGGTGTCGGCCAGCTCCTGGCGAATCTCAGCCAGGTCCCGCTCCCCCTCGGCCAGGGAGATGTTCTCCAGCACACTGTTCAGATAGTCCAACTCCTGCCGGCCCTTTGCCAGCTGAATGGTGAGCATCTCCTCCGCTTTTTTGGCCCGGTTGTAGTCCTTGTAGTATTTGGCGGCGTTCTGCTGGGGGGTGAGGAGGGGGTCCAGCCTGATTTCGATCTCTCCGCCCTCGGGGTCGTAGAAGTCCACAGCCCGGAGGCGGGCCATACCCTTCTCCATCTGATAGAAGTTGCTGGTGAGGATGTCCCCCAGCCGGCGCAGCCGGTCCCGGTCTTTGGTGGCGGCCAGCTCCTTCTCCTGGTTGGCGATTTTCCGGGCGGTGCGGTCCCGGGCGTTGGTGACAGACTTGATTAAGTCCTGGCCCCGCTGTTTGATCCGGTCCTGCCGCTCCCGCTGCTCAAAGAAGGCGTCCAGCAGGGGGGAGAAGGCGGGCCAGCCCTCCACCTGGGCGGCCCCCTCGTACTGGCCTACAGGGAGGAAGGTGAAATCTCGGGGCCGGCCGTCCATAGAGACCATGGTGGGGGCGTAACGTCCCGCCTGGACGGTATCCCGCAGCTCCTCCAGCCGGTCCAGCAGCCGCGCTTGGCCCGAGGGCCCCAGGGCGTTCAGCCGCACATCGGTGGCGCCGCCGGCCCGGTGGGCCAGCTCCCGGCAGATGAGGGGGGACAGCCCGCCGAAGGTGTCCAGCAGCCATTTGTCCGCCTGGGCCTCCTCCGGGGCGGCGGACAGGAGGGCCTCCAGCCGTTCCCGGTCCGCCATCAGGGGGTTTTCCTTGTCCACGCCTGGGGGCAGGCGGTAGAACATCCCCGGCTGGAGAAGCCGGCCGGCGGTGACATCGCCCCCGGTGTGGCGGATGCAGTCCAGGATGCGGTCCTCCCCGTCCAGCAGGAGGAGGTTGGTTTTGTGGCTGATGGCCTCCAGGACAAGGCGGCGCTCCACCCGGTCGCCCAGCTCGTTCAGCGCCTCGAAGCGGAGGGCGGCCACCCGCTCCAGGGGGGGCTGGACGATGTCCAGCAGCCGGGCCCCGGACATGTGCTTGCGCAGCAGCATACAGAACATGGGGGGCTTCTCCGGGTTCTCCAGGGGCAGGGTGGTCAGGTGGAGCCGGGGGTGGGCCGGGTTGGCCGACAGCAGCAGGCGCACGTTGCCCGCGCCCTGAGTCCGCAGGGCCAGCACCACCTCGTCCCGGCCGGGCTGGTAGATTTTATCCACCCGGGCCCCGGCCAGGGTGGTATTCAGTTCGTGGATTACGCCCGACAGGCACAGCGCGTCTAAAGGCATGGGGTTCACCTCTTGCAATAATTTGTAGGGGCGGACACTGTCCGCCCGCTAAATCGTCGAAGGGCGGGCGCACAATGTGCGCCCCTACGGTTTGCCAATGGCTTGAATTACTTCAATTTTGCCGGCGATGTGTCGGTTAAACTCCGCTAGATCTTCGGCGGGAATCCAATATTCCTGGTGGTAGGAGCGGCCCACGGTCTGGACCTGGTAGCGGGCCAGAAAGCTGTCGTCTACCTCAAAGCGGGTGACGTAGCCCTTGAAGCCGGAGGCCGGGTCCCGGGTGTTCCATTTGGAGGCGATCTCGGCGGCGTACTGCTGGTTGAGTACGGGGTAGAAAATGGGTTGCTCCGGCAGACGGGGCGGAAAGGCGGTGTATCCGCTTTCGGCTATCAAAGCAAGCTCCTGCTCGCCAACAGGGCGGTATAAAATCATTGGGATTCCTCCTCCATCATGACCGAAAACAATTCGTTTAACCGCTCCGTCCTTCCCTGGAGATACAGCCAGCCGAAGAGGGCCTCCAGGCCGGTGGCGGTCTGGTACTGGGCCCGGCTGGCCGCCCTGGGGACGGAGTGGGGGGCGGTGTTCCGGCCCCGGCGGAACACGTCCGCCTCCTCCTGGGTGAGGAGGGGCTGAATCTTCTCAACCCGCTCCGCCTGGGCGGGGGCGGCCACGTACCGCACCGTGGCCCTGTGCAGGTCCCTGGCCTTGGCCTTGCCGTGGAGCACCAGCCAGGAGCGGACCATCAGCTCATACACTCCGTCTCCCAAATGGGCCAGCCCCAGGGTGGACAGGGACAGCAGGGCGTCGCGGTCCATATTCAAATGAAAGTAGTCGGTCATAGTGGGAACTCCCTTCGGAAAGTGGGATGATTTTATCACATATTTGTTTGAATAGCAAGTAGGGGCCGCCCCCCTGGGCGGCCCGAAACCAAGTGAGGCGTTGTATTTTTGTGGGCCGCCGAAGGCGGCGGCCCCTACATTAAAATCTGCGAAGAGGACAATCCCCGGACATTGTCCGCCCGCCATACTGCGCCGCCCCCTACTTGCAATTTTCCCCCAAACATGATACCCTTTAGAAAAAGCCGGGGGAGGGGAGAGGATATGCGCATACTGGCCACCTTTGCCTTCTCCTTTGCCGCCGCCATCTTCCTGACCATCTACGGCGGGCTGGACGCCCTCCTGCTCCCTCTGGGCGGCGGGCTGGTTGTCATAACGCTGCTCCTGGGCCTGCTCCTCCGGGCAAAGAGCCGCGCCCGGACCAGGGTTCTGCTCATGCTGTCCGGCCTGGCCGTGGGTTTTCTGTGGACGGCGCTGTATATGGCGGTGTTTTTCCAGCCCGCCAGAGACCTGGACGGCCGCACCGTCCGCCTCACTGCCACGGCGGTGGACTGGCCCCAGGAGGGGAGCTACGGCGGCTATACCGTCCTGGTCCAGGCGGAGACAGAGAGCTGGGTCCAGGTGTCCGCCGTCCTCTACACCGACGGGCAGGGAGCGGAGCTGCGCCCCGGCGACAAAATTGAGACCGTCGCCCACTGCACTCTGGGGGACCGCACCTTCGCCGGGGAGAAGATCACCTACTACACCGCCAAAGGGATTTTCCTCCGGGCCACGGCCTACGGGCGGCTGGAGGTCCGGCACCCGGAGCAGGTCCACCCCCAGTACTTCGCGGCCTGGGCCTCCAAAGCCCTGAAGGGGGGCATCGACGCCGCCTTTCCGGAGGAGCAGGCCGGCTTTGTCCGCGCCCTGGTCACGGGCAACCGGGACAACCTCACCGACGAGTTTACCACCTCGCTGGAGCGGGCGGGGCTGAGCCACACGGTGGCGGTGTCCGGGATGCACCTGGCCTTTTTGTCCGGGGTGCTCACCACCCTGCTGGGCCGGGGGAGGCGGTCCACCGCTGTGCTTACCATCCTGTGGGTGGTGCTGTTCTGCGGCATTGCGGGCAACACCCCCTCGGTGCTCCGGGCGGCGGTCATGATCCTGCTGCTCCAGTTCGCCCCCCTGCTGGACCGGGAGCGGGATGCCCCCACCTCTCTGGCTCTGGCCCTGTTTCTGCTGCTGTGGGTCAACCCCTTCTCCGCAGCCCACATCGGGCTCCAGCTGTCCTTTACGTCGGTGGCGGGCATTTTGCTGGTGTCTGACCGAATCCAGGACTGGCTGCTGAAAAAATTCTGCATGGACGAGCTGCACAAGCCCAAAAACTGGCGGCAGAAGCTTCTGCGGGCGGGGCCCTACTTCGTGATTTCCAACCTCTCTGCCACGCTGGGGGCCTCGGTGCTCACCATCCCCCTGGTAGCGGTCCACTTCAAGCTCATCTCCCTGATTGCCCCCCTGTCCAATCTGCTCACCCTGTGGGCCATTGGCTTCCTGTTCCTGGGCGGGCTGGGGATTGGGACGCTGGCCGTCTTCCTTCCCGGCCCGGCGCAGGTGGCGGCGGTTCCCTTTGTTTGGCTGGTCCATTATCTCCAGTGGGTGATTGACAAGGTCTCCCGGCCGGCGCTGGCGGCGCTGCCCCTGGAATCGGTGTACTACCGGGCCTGGCTGGTGCTGGCCTACGCCCTCCTGCTGCTGTTCATCCGGACCAGGGGCCGCCGGCCGGTGTGGATGCCGCTGACCGCCGGGACTGCGGCGCTGGTGCTGGCGGTGGTGTTCACCCGGGCCTCCTTCTCCGCTGGGGACCTGTCGGTGACAGTGCTGGACGTGGGCCAGGGCCAGAGCGTTTTGATACGGACCGGGGGCTTTTTCACCCTGGTAGACTGCGGCGGAGACAGCCGGGACAACCCCGGCGACGTGGCCGCCGATTACCTCCAGTCCCTGGGCCGCAGCAGCGTGGACCTGCTGGTGGTGTCCCATTACCACGACGACCACGCCAACGGCGTCCCACAGCTGTTGAACCGGATCAGCGTGGGGAGCATCGCCCTGCCCGATGTGGAGGCGGAGGCCCCCCTCCGGGAGGCAATCACAGCCGCCGCAGAGGAGAGAGGGGTTCCGGTGCGCCTTGTCCGGGAGGATGCCCGCTTTGAGCTGTCGGAGGGGCGGAGCCTTTCTGTCTTTGCTCCCGTGATGGCGGAGGGGACGGCCAATGAGCTGGGGCTGGCGGTGCTGGCCTCCGCCGGGGAGAGGGATGTCCTCGTCACCGGTGACATGGAGGCGGAGGGGGAGCGGCGCCTGGTGGAGAGGGTTCCCCTGCCCTGCGTCGAGGTGCTGGTGGCGGGACACCATGGCTCCGACACCTCCACTACCCCGGAGCTGCTGGAGGTGGTCCGGCCGGACCTGGCCCTGATCTCGGCGGGGCTGAACAACAAATACGGACACCCCTCCTGGGATACCCTGTACCGCCTGGACCAGGCGGGGGCCAAAATCTACCGCACCGACCTGTACGGCACCATTGAGCTGCTGGTGAAGGAGAAGTAATATGCCGCAAAAAAGCAAAACGGATAAGAAAAAATCGGATGCCTCCGGTTTTAACAAGCTGAAAAAAGACCTGTCCGCAGGAACGCCGGGGCAGCTCTATATTTTCCACGGGGAAGAGACCTACCTGCGGGACTACTACCTGGGCCGCCTGCGGGACGCTGTCATCACCGGGGGGCTGGGGGAGTTCAACCGCCACGACATCGGGGCCAGGGACATGTCCCCCCACGCCCTGGAGGAGGCGGTGGACTGCCTGCCCATGATGGCCGGGCGGACGTTCGTCCAGGTCACCGACTTTGACCTGTTCAAGGCGGGGGACAGGGAGGAGTATGTCCGCATTCTGTCCAACCTGCCTGACTACTGCTGTCTGGTCTTCCTCTACGATGTGATCGAGTATAAGTCCGACGCCCGTACCAAGCTGGCAGCGGCCATCAGGGACCATGGCACAGCGGTGAACTTTGTCAGGCAGCAGGAGACGGATCTGGTTGGGTGGATTCGCCGCCGCTTCCGGGCGCTGGACAAGGAGATCGACCCCCGCCTTTGCAGGGAGCTGATTGAGCTGTGCGGCGGCCTGATGCAGGACCTCCAGCAGGAGATCGAAAAGATTGGCGCCTATGCCAGGGGCCCGGCCATCACCCGGGCAGATATCGACGCGGTGGCCACCCCCCAGCTCAGCGCCGGGGTCTTCGACATCGCCGACGCCATCGGCAGGAAGGATTTTGACGAGGCGGCCAGGGTGCTGGGCGACCTGTACCGGATGCAGGTGAAGCCCCAGGACATCATCGGCGCTTTTGGGATGCAGATGCGTAAGCTGTACTCCGCCCGGCTGGCCCTGGACCGGGGGCGTGATGCCGGTTACGTGGCTGAGCTGTGGGGGATGCAGTTTCCGGCCACCCGCCTGATGAACAGCGCCCGGCGCTTTTCCCTGCCCTGGTGCCGCCGGGCGGTGGTCCGCTGTGCCCAGACCGGTGCCGCCCTCCGGTCCGGTGCCGGGGCCCCGGAGGAGCTGATGACCGGCCTGCTGCTGGAGCTGGCGACACAGGTATAAAAAGTGAGGTATTATAGTGAACCTAAAAGAATTAAAAACAGAAGAAATATTAAATCTTTATGCAGATATTTTACAGGAATTGAACGACCGTCACGTTATTCGGACACACAACAGCCCAGTGGGAGATTATGCGGAGTGGCTTGTATCGAAAAAAATGGACCTTATGTTAGCACCAAATTCAGAAAAAGGCTATGATGCGATTGGACGGGGAATCCGATACCAGGTTAAAAGTCGTTGGGAACATCAAGATATTGGTACTGGCAGCCGGATTTTAGGGGCAATACGTGATTATGATGCGGAAAATTTCGACTACATTATTGCACTGTTTTTCGATAAAGCATTTCGTGTCAAAGAGGCATACCAAATCCCACGTGAACTGGTCAAAATATATGGGAGATATGACAAACATAAAAATTGTTATGTCCTGATTGTAAATAGCCAGTTGTTACAGGATAGCAGAGTGGAAAATCTGATACATATTTTTACCTGAGACAGAGGTGGATACATGCTTTACATCCGGGAGGCCATTGTGGTAGAGGGCCGGTACGACAAAAATGCCCTGTCCCAGGTAGTGGATACGCTGATCCTGGAGACAGGGGGCTTTCAGATATTCAAGGACCCGGAAAAAATGGCCCTGCTGGACCGGGCGGCCCGGCGGCGGGGGCTGATTGTCCTCACCGACTCCGACGGGGCGGGCTTTGTCATCCGGAACCGGATTAAGGGGGCCATCCCCGGCCAATATTTGAAGCACGCCTACACCCCGGACATCTATGGCAAGGAGCGCCGCAAGCGCCAGCCGGGGAAGGAGGGCAAACTGGGGGTGGAGGGGATGCCGCCCCAGGTGCTGGAGGAGGTCCTCCTCCGGGCGGGGGCCACGTTCCTGGAGGAGGGCGGCCCGGAAATGCGCTCCGGCCCGCCCCTGACCAAGGGAGACCTGTTTGCTGCCGGGCTGTCCGGGGGACCGGGGAGCGGGGAGAGGCGGCAGGCCCTGCTGAAACGGCTGGAGCTGCCCGGACACATGTCCGCCAACGCCCTGCTGGCCGTTCTCAACGGCTGTTACAGCCGGGAGGAGGCGGAGGAAATCTTGAAAAACCTTTAGGGGCGGCCGGCGGCCGCCCCTTTCGCTATCGAACCATCTCCACGATTTTGTCCAGATGCTCCGCCAAATCTCCGGTTCCGATATAGCGGATGAGCACCACCTTGTCCCCCAGAGCGGCGGCGGCGATGTGATAAGTGCCGTCCTCGCTGTCGGCCACGGACAGCCAGTCCGCCCCCGCATCGGGGTGCTCCCGGGTGGCCCAGGCTACCGGTTCCTTCACGTCCCAGAAGAAATCTTCGTCCAGCTTTATGGAGTCGGCCAGCAGGTCACGGGCCGCGGGGACGGCCAGGAAGGTGGCGTACAGGTTGAACCACCGGGTCTCCAGATAGTGGTAGGGCCCGCTGTCAAAGCGGGGGCCGTCGAGGTCAAGGCAGCGCCACTGGTTCCAGCAGATGGGGGACCAGAGGGGTGTGCCGTAGAAGACCTCCTGGTCTTTGGGCTGTCCCGTCTCCAGCTCCATCAGGGTCAGGGGGGTGAAATCGGTGACGGGCTTCGCATCGCCCAGATCGGGGTGGCGGAGGTCGAACACAAAGAAGGCCACCAGGGCGATCAGGACGACCGCGCCCAGCCAGGAGAAGAACTGCCGGCTGGGGAACCAGAACTGCCGTTTTTTGGGCAACCCCTCCATCTCCCGGATGACGGCGGCCAGCTCCCGATCTTTGGAGAGGGCGATCAGAGATTGGGGGATGGAGTTGAGCAGAAGGATGCAGGGGAGAAACGTGGTGTTATAGTGAAACAGCAGCAGCTTGGCCAGCGGGGTCCCGCCCCAGAGCAGATAGATGGTGATGCCCAGGATGACGAACAGGACAAGCAGCAGACTGCCCCGAAAGTCCTTCCGGGCCTGTTGGGCCAGCTTGTTCCACTGCTCCAGCCGGATGTCCGGGTCGGTGTGGGGCTCGGGGGCGTGGGGGTCCTCGCAGGAGAAAATGACCATCTCGTGGTTGACGCCCCCCACATGCTGCCAGCCGTACTCCTGATACAGGTCCAGCATGTCGTCGGGCGGGCCGTCGATGCCGTAGCGGCAGGGCTCCAGGCGGTAGCGCACCCGCCGGGGCTCTCCCTTCTCAAAGGTGCACACCAGGGGGCGGTACTTTTTCAGGAACAGCCCCTTGGCGGCCTGTTCTTCCAGCCATTTTTCCAGTCCACGGACATCGTACATGGATACAGGGGTCAGCTTATAGGCGCGTTTCATGGCGTTACCTCCTTATCCAGAGCCTCCAGGAACAGGGGCAGGCAGTCCTCCGGCTGAGCGAAGCCCGAGTATTCCAGCATCAATACGTCGTTCCCCCGCAGGAGCAGGAGGGTCCAGACATCCTGTCCCCGGCGGTGGTAGCGGGCCAGCTCCGCCTTGTCCAGGCCGGGCCAGTCCCAGGACTGGAAGGGCTGGACCTCCGTAATGCGGTTGTCGTTGGAGTAGGAGGGGGCTTTCTCGAAGTAGCGGACCTCCTTGTCCCGCTCCAGCCGGTAGATCAGCTCCGCAATCTTCGGGGAGCGGGCCTGGACATACCGCACGCCGGTCCAGAGGCCGTCGGAGGGGCGGGTCTCCCAGTCGGTGGAGACATACTCCTGGACGGGGACGAACCAGGAGTCGTTGATTTCAGCGTAGCCGTGGGAGTAAGGCGCGGGGGATGGGGCCAGAGGCCGGGGCCCGGCCCCCTCGGTCTGGACGATGGTGGGCCAGGGGTGGGACAGGACCGCCTCGTCCAGCCCCTGGACCTCCCAGCCGATGGAGGGGAAGAGCAGGCGGGGGATGAACTGGATTGGAACAAAGATGAGAAGCCAGGTGACATACCACGGGGGCCGGTTCCAGCGCCTCCCGGCCTTGATGGGCAGGCCCTGGGCCAGGTTGTTCCGCAGCTTTTGCAGTCTTCTGACCTCAAGGGCCATCATCGGAAGGCAGATTATCATGAGAGCAAGGTAGAGGACGGTAAGGAACACTTCCTGGGGATACTCCCACAGCAGCAGGTTCCGGACACTGTATTGGGACGTAGGGAGGAGAAACATACATACAGGCAGAAGAAACAGCGCGACCAGGGCGACCAGAAGGTTATTCCTGATATTCCGGCGGACCAGACTGTCCATGGCCAGGGCCAGGGACTGGGGGTCGGAGTACAGCTCCGGGGCGGTTGGGTTGCCGCAGGAGAAGATGTGGAAGCTGCGGCCAGCTTGGCCCACATAGGTCCAGCCCATCTGGGCGTAGAGCTCCTTGTGCTCCTCGTTTGCCTCCCTGTTTTTGACAATCGGGTCCAGCCGGTAGCGCACCGGGGCGGGGTCACCCAGCGTAAACTCGGCCCGGTCGAACCGGGGGCTGACCTCCTCCAGAAACAACCCCTGGAGGGCCAGCTCGTCCAGCCACTCCTGGATGCCCCGGATGTCGTAGATGGAGCAGGGGATCAGTTTTTTCACTGCCATGGGGATAACCTCCTTTCTCAGGCGTCTTCCTGCTGGGCCAGGTCGCGGAGGAACCGGTCGATGTGGGTCCAGGGGTCTTTTACGCCCTCAATCACGATGGAGATGTACCGGCTTCCCACCCGGCCCTGGAGATACAGCCATCCCTGGGAGGGCTCCCCTTGATAGGGGACGTTGGCGTACAGCTCATCCACACCGGGATAGGACAGCGTGTGCCAGCCGTCTCCCGATTCCCGCCGGTCGTCCAGAACGGCCTGGGCGAAAGCGGGGGAGCGGGTGTCGTAGAGGACCAGCTCCAGCATGGCCTCCTGGGTGTGCAGGTTGCCCCGCCAGCCACCCTTCCAGCCGAAGCCTTGGGAGATGTCGTATTTGACCGAGAAGGGGGAGGGGGAGCGCTTGTATTCGTTGTTGAGAGGGAGCTCATAGCCCTTCTCCAGCTCCACGTCGTACAGAGAAAACAGGGGA
>CATKXO010000041.1 GCA_949840775.1 uncultured bacterium
CCAGCAACAAGCCCTTTGCCCGGGCCATCAGCACTGTGCAGGCTACCTCCATCGGCTCCACCAACGACAGCACCATCGTGGAGCTGGGCGAGCGGCTGTACAACGGCGACCTGCGCCTGACTGCGTATGACACCGATGCCTTCCAGCGTCCCGCCCGCACCTGGGAGTACGACGGCAAGGAGATCGGCACCTACGTGAAGAAGGAGCTGCTGCGGGAGAGCTACACCGAGAAGGTCACCGGCCGTATGCTGTACGATCTGCTGACCAAGAACACCATCGAGACCTATGACTTTGTCATCGCCATCGACGGTGAGACCGAGCAGACCTATCTGGATACCCACGGCTACTACACCGAGGGCAACCTGATCCGCTCCAACACCGAGGCCGTCGCCGCCAGCGGCAAGGGCGTGTTGACCGAGGTCTATGTGGACACCAAGGCTGAAATCGTCTACATCGCCACCATCAACACCTTCCTGGCCAAGGCCAACGCCGATTTCAATGAGAAGAAGGACGAGGTCACCTTCGAGGTCTGGAGTCTGAAAGACATGACTCCCTCCGCCGCCGAAAAGCACCTGGTCAAAGAGGTTCCCGCCACCAACGCCGCCAAACAGAGCATTAACCTCACCGTGAAGGGCGAGGACTTCAACGTGGCCGACGTGAAGGAAGGCGACATCGTTCTGGTCAACGTGGCCGAGGGCGAGGTCAAGAAGATCTCTGACCCCGAGGTCATCGACGACACCACCATCACCTCCTTCAAGAAGGGTTCCTGGGTCAATGCCGGCGGCACTCAGTATGACTACGCTCACACTGCCCAGTACGACGAGGAAGTGCTGGACGACTATGACCAGGTCAACATGAAGGACACCAACTACCGCGTGTTCCTGGACAAGTACGGCTACATGATCGGCCTTGAGATTATCGAGGCTCCCTCTCAGTACGCCTTCCTGGCCGGCATTGACGGCCGCTCCAGCAACATCGACAACAAGACCGCCCAGGGCAATCTGATCTTCACCGACGGCACCATGAAGACCGTCAGCATCAACATGGAGAAGAGTAAGGCCCAGGTGGCCAGCCCCACTACCGCCACTCCCGATCAGGCCTTTACCCCCGCCGCCCTGTGGAACACCTGGTGTACCTACAGCGTGGACGCCAACGGCGTGTACACCCTGACCGAGGTTGCCTATAACAACGCCCAGTTCACCACCAACGACAGCGGCGCTGCTTACAGCAACAACAAGACCGACAAGGTCGGCCAGGGCCGCAACGCTCAGGCCACCAACGACAAGGGTCCTGACCTGACCGCTGACAGCAAGAATCTGCTGGGCACCATCGACAAGAAGCAGATTTCTCTGAACAGCGCCATCACCAGCTACACCAAGACCTATGGCAACGACGACACCGTCTATCTGATTGCCGGCACCCAGAAGATTGTTGACGCCACCTACATCAAGCCCGGCGTCCGCGGTCAGCAGGCCGTCATCATCAACGACGTGGACTCCACCGTCACCGGCGCGCAGAACGCCAGCCTGGACGTGTTTGCCGTTGACAAAGTGAAGACCCTGAACAGCAACAAGAACACCATCGACTACACGCCCTCCGGCGCCGGCGCCGCTATTGTCAACACCGCCGACAACACCTCTCACGGCGTGTACACCCTGTTCAGCGACAAGGGCTACGTCATCGCCGCCGTGGTCGTGGGCGAGGACAACGGCGTGTCCAGCACCTACGCCTATGTCACCAGCAGCGTGGCTCAGGAAGACTGGCGCTCCAGCTCCAGCGACTGGAAGTGGTACCGCGATGTCATCATCGACGGCGAGGTTGTCACTCTGGAGGAGATCGGCGACAGCATGTCTGAGCTGAAGAAGATGGAGCAGAACAACTGGTACGAGGTCAAGTTCAAGGCCGACGGCACCGTGAAGAGCGTTTCCGGTATCTCCACTGACGATACTCACGCCAACGCCAACGGCACCGCCTCCAACGCTGACCAGTACATCTTCTGCACCAATCCCGACCACTTCGGCGCTGCCAACGACTATCCCAAGTTCGTGGGCAAGATCGAGATGGTTGAGGACGCCCAGCTGGACAACAGCGGCAAGGTGGTTCTGTTCGAGGATATGACCACCAACACCGTCTATAAGCTGAACTCCACCGGCAACTCCTTCAAGGTGGAGAACGCCGTGACCGGCCAGGTCTCCAAGGGCTTCTCCGTGTCCTCCAACGCCAAGATCGTCCTGGTGCAGGATAAGCAGGTCATCAGCTCCACCGGCGCTCAGATCAGCTACACCAAGATGGACACCATCGAGACCAACTACTCCACCGGCGGCCCCGGTCTGGCTCAGGCCCTCAAGTACCTGAACGACAACGACAATAACGGCACGTTCCAGGGCTATGTCAGCGCCGTGTTTGAGAACGGCTTCGCCACCTCCGTGGTGATCTACGAGACCGATCCCAACAAGGTCAACTGGGGCGGCAGCGTCACCGGCGGCCTTACCTGGCTGGATACCAGCAACATCACCGCTCCCACCTACAACGGCCCCGCGCCCAGCGACAACGATATCTATCAACTGCTGCTGAGCCTGGGTTACACCAACATCTCCAAGAATGGCAGCACCTGGAGCTACACCGCTCCCAACGGCCTGTCCTACACCGGTGTGACCATTGCTCCTGTGGGCAAGGTAAAGGTTACCATTAACAACAAGGAGTACACCGTGACCAGCGGCTCCACCTTCGATCTGGACGCCAACCTGGGTGTGACCTACAGCGCCGCCGCTCACGGCACCTACGCCAAGGCCACTTACACCGACGGCACCGCTGCTGAGTTTGTGGCTATGAGTGCTACTCCCACTGTCAGCAAGAACGTCTCCTATGAGATTGGCTACTACAATGTCAAGGTCAACGGCACTGTGTCCGGCTCTGCCACCAACGCCGACGGCGGCACCATCACTGCTACCGGCACTTCCGTGAGTGCGGGCGACTACACCAAGAAGGGCGACGGCAACATTACCCTGCCTGTCACCGTGACCAACAGCAAGGCTACTATCAACGGCGGCGTGAAGTTCACCGCTGACAACAGCGCTACCGTGGCCGGGGGCATCGCCGGTGGCGCATCGACTGCGACCGTTAATGTGGCTGTTCCCACTACCGCTCTGGCCAATGACGTGGTTGTCGCTCTGACCGCCGCTGACCAGGCTGAGACCATCAGAATCTTCGTGAACGGTACTGAGACGAATGCTGAGGTTGGCGCGAAGCTCAACAGTGTGATTACCACCATCCCCGACGACGTTGCCAGCTTTGCTCTGGTGCAGACCCTCGGCTTTGGGGATACCCCTGGCACCGTGACCGCCGCTAACGCCACCGCTGTGAAGGCCGGCAGTGCCACCTTCGTCGCTGGTGATGCGGACAAGAACTTCGGCACCGAGGAGTATGTGACTTTCAATGCTTCTGCTCCTACTCATGTTAACGTTAGCGGATTCGATGTGACTTACAGCGCTGCTAACGGGAAGTTGACGAATGCGATCAGCGGAACTCAGTATGTTGCAGTCGGTGCAACCGTGACCACCACCCTGACTGCAAAGGCTGACATCAAGACTACTAACACTTGGACCAGCGTTGTTACTCATATGTCCGTGGCCAGCGCAGACACGAGTGATACCGTGACCTACACCGGCGATGCGGCTTTCTGGGCTGGTCCCAGCGCAAACGGAAAGCTTGAGGAAACCAATACCGATGTTAAGGACGCTTCCAATGCTACGATAGTTCTGGTTGCGGATGATGAGACCTTCACCATCGTGCATGCTGCTAAGCCCGCAACAAAGACTGCCTTTACTTCCAAGGTTATTACTGTTGTGAGTGCATCGGATTCCTAATAAAATTGGCGGCATAAAGCGTAATAATCGAAGAGGAAACACCCCCGGGCTTCGGCCCGGGGGTGCTCCTGTCTGTCAGCCCTCCGCGTAAAGCACAACGAAGAAGTAATTGACCTTCTCACTGCCCTGGGGGACGATCCCGTCGCTGTACCAGCTCACGGTGTTTCCGCTCCAGGTGGTGGGCAGGCCATAGAACACGTAGTTGTACCCGCCGTTGTGGAGGGAACTGATGTGCGTACTGCCTCTGGTGTAAAACAGCACCGTCTGTCCGCCAAACCCGAGGAAAAAGGCGGGTCTTCCGGAGAAGGTGAGGGTGTTGGGATGCGCCGCGCCGTATTCACCGGAGCCGGCGTAGGACAGGATTTCCACCCGGCAGTTGCCCTTTCTGCTCAGCGCGGCCGTGTGACCCGCCACTGTCTGGGACAGGGCGTCCAGCGCGCTCTGCGCCGCCTTCCCCGCCACCTGCCCGGCCAGACCTGCCAGGGTCGCGTCGATTTTCGCGTTGTCAGCGTTGAAGTCCTCCATCAGGACCCGGTCGGACTTCTCCCACTGGGAGAGCGCATAGTTTGGTGTTTGATTGCTTGGCATGTGTGTTCCTCCTTTAACGTTTTTGAGCGCGAAAAGCCCCCCTTCGCAAAGGGGGGTGCCCCCGCAGGGGGCGGGGGGTTTTCCATCGTAAGAAGCGGACGCCCTCCGGATGGGGAAACCCCCAGTCAGCCGCAGAGACAAAAGCCCCCCTTCGCAAAGGGGGGGCCCCCGCAGGGGGCGGGGGGTTTTCCATCGCAAGAAGCGGACGCCCTCCGGATGGGGAAACCCCCAGTCAGCCTGCGGCTGACAGCCCCCTTTGCGAAGGGGGCCTTTTTCCCCTCTATAAAACGGAAGAAAACGCCCCAAAGTGGGACGTTTGCATACATTTAGTGGAAATGAGGGCGCAGTGCGCCCTTTTTTCGGGTTTCCTCCGCTTCTTGCAGCACCCAGAGTACGGGCTGGTAGATATTCACAAAAATTCCTCCCTGAGCAAATGCTTCTGCGCGCAGATTAGTGTATTCTAACCAAAAGGCCGGTTTTTCCTTTTTGAGGGCTTGACATTCCGAGTTAGTTATAGTAAACTAGCATTCAGTTTGAGGTTAGTAAGCATTAACCTCGTGCAGGGGGAGGTGAAGCCTGATGCCGCTGACAATGGCAAAGGCGGGAGAAACCGTCACAATCCGAAAAGTTTCCGGAAGGGACGAGGTGCGTCAGCATTTGGCGGAGCTGGGTTTTGTGGCGGACAGTGACGTGACGGTGGTCAGCGAAATTGCGGGAAATCTGATCGTACAAATCAAGGACAGCCGCATCGCACTGGACAAAACGATGGCAAACCGTATCCGGATATAAAGGAGGAATTTGTGTGAAAACCCTGAAAGACGTAAACGTAGGCGAAACCGCTGTTGTGGCCCGGCTCCACGGCGAGGGGCCGGTGAAGCGCCGGATCATGGATATGGGCATCACCAAGGGCGTGGAAATTTTCGTCCGCAAGGTGGCCCCCCTGGGCGACCCCATGGAGCTGAATGTCCGGGGCTATGAGCTCAGCGTTCGGAAAGCTGACGCTGAAATGATCGAGGTCGTCTAATTTTTTGGATGGAGGTTAGTTTTAACTAACATTTGAAAGGAGAGAACTATAATGGACATGAAAATTGCCCTGGCGGGCAACCCCAACTGCGGCAAGACCACCCTGTTCAACGCCCTGACCGGCTCCAACCAGTATGTGGGCAACTGGCCCGGCGTCACCGTGGAGAAAAAAGAGGGCCGGCTGAAGGGCCACAGGGATGTGGTCATTCAGGACCTGCCCGGTATCTACTCCCTGTCTCCCTACACCCTGGAGGAGGTGGTGGCCCGGAGCTATCTGGTGAACGAGAAGCCGGACGCCATCCTCAACATCGTGGACGGCACCAATATCGAGCGCAACCTCTACCTCACCACCCAGCTGATCGAATTGGGCCTGCCCGTGGTGGTGGCGGTGAACATGATCGACCTGGTGCGGAAAAATGGCGACACCATCGACCTTGCCAAGCTGGAGGAAGCTCTGGGTTGTCAGGTGGTGGAGATCTCCGCCCTGAAGAATCAGGGCATTGATGAAGCGGTGGCCCGCACCCTGGCCGCCGCCCGGGGACCTGCCCCGAAAGATTATCCCACTTTCCAGGTAGACGAGGCCGCACTGGAGGAGGGGGACGACCTGGAGAGCGCCATTGCCTCTGCCCGGTACGATTTTATCTGCGGCGCAGTGTCCAAATCGGTGAAGAAGCGGGCCGTCAAGGGCAGCCTGTCCGTCTCCGATCAGATTGACCAGATCGTCACCAACCGCATCATGGCCCTGCCCATCTTCGCCGTGGTCATGTTCTGCATCTATGCCATTGCCATGGGCGGCTGGGCCATCTCCATCGGCACCATGGGCACCGACTGGGCCAATGATGTCCTCTTCGACGAGATGGTTCCCGACCTGTTTGACGCCATCCTGGGCGTGCTGGGCGTGGCCGAGGGCGGTTGGCTCTACGGGCTGATCCAGGACGGCATTGTGGCCGGTGTGGGCGCGGTGCTGGGCTTTGTGCCCCAAATGCTGGTGCTGTTCCTTCTGCTGGCCATTCTGGAGGATGTGGGTTACATGGCCCGGGTGGCCTTCATCATGGACCGCCTCTTCCGCCGCTTCGGACTGTCCGGCAAGAGCTTCATTCCCATGCTGGTGGCCACCGGCTGCGGCGTCCCCGGCATCATGGCCTCCCGGACCATTGAGCAGGACCGGGACCGGAAAATGACCATCATGACCACGGGCTTTATCCCCTGTGGAGCCAAAATGCCCATTATCGGGCTCTTCGCCGGGGCTGTGTTCGGGGATTCCCCCTGGGTGGCCGCCTCCGCTTTCTTCATTGGCATTGTCGCGGTGGTCATCTCGGGTATCATGCTGAAGAAGTTCAAAGCCTTTGCCGGGGAGCCCGCCCCCTTCGTCATGGAGCTGCCCGCCTACCACGCCCCCGCCATAGGCAACGTACTCCGGGCCACCTGGGAGCGGGGTTGGTCCTTCATCAAGCGGGCCGGGACCATCATCCTCCTGAGCTCCATTGTCCTCTGGTTTCTCATGGGCTACGGCGTTGTGGATGGGACGTTCCAGGCCGTGGAGGATAACAATCACTCCCTGCTGGCCGCCATCGGCAGTGGTGTCGCTGTAATTTTTGCTCCCCTGGGCTGGGTGGGAGACATGGCCTGGAAGGCCACCACCGCCACCTTCACCGGCCTGATTGCCAAGGAGGAGGTTGTCAACTTCTTCGGCGTGGCTTACCACTACGCCGGCGAGGCGGACCTGATGGAGGATGCCAGCGGCATCTACGCCGCCGTTGGCGCGGACTTCGGCACTATGGCCGCATACTCCTTCATGATCTTCAACCTGCTCTGCGCCCCCTGCTTCGCCGCCATGGGCGCCATCAGGCGGGAGATGAACAACGCCAAATGGACGACGGCGGCCATTGGTTACATGTGCGGCTTCGCCTATGTGGTGAGCCTCATCGTGTTCCAGCTGGGCGGACTGGTCACCGGAGAAGCAGTGTTTGGCCTTGGAACCGTTGTGGCGCTGGTCCTCCTGACAGGAATCCTGTACCTGCTGCTCCGCAGGGGGTATCAGGGGGAGGAGCGGTCCCGCCGCCTGACCTCCGTCGCCGCCGCGCAGTAAGGAGGGAACGCATATGACTTTGGGAGAAATCATCGTTTTGCTGGTGCTCGCGGGAGTGGCAGGGCTGGCCGTCTGGTCGTTGTGGAAGTCCCGCAAACCCGGCGGAGGCTGTAACGGCGACTGCGGGAACTGCCGCAGCTGTCACTAAAACTTCAAATCTTGCAAGACATGGTGCTCCAGCTGCTGAGTTATGTGACCCAGACAGATTTTTCTCGCAGAACCCCTCTCTGTGGCCATTTTACCATGGCCGGTTTTGCGTTCAATTTGCAACACAGGGGCTCCTTTTTATGCTGTCCGCACATACTGGTGCAGTTCACTGCTTTTCAAATTTTCAGGCACTTATTGACATCCTTCTGCCGCCCCAGAATGAGGATGGGAGACACCCCGTCCAGCATGGTATTGGGGCCAATGCTCATATCCAGCTTTCCATTCCGGCGGATACCCAGGATATTGATGCCGTACCGCTTGCGCAGGTCCAGCTGGAGCACCGTTTTGCCCTGCCAGTCCTCCGGGACAGACAGCTCAAAGAGGGAGAAGTCATCGTCCAGCTCAATGTAGTCCAAAATATGGTCAGAGGTACAGCGAATGGCGGTCCATGCGGCCAGCTGTTTTTCGGGATAGACCACCTCATCCGCCCCGCAGCGCAGCAGGAACTTCTCCTGCACCCCCCGGGAGGCCCGGGCGATGACCTTCCGGGCCCCCAGCTCCTTCAGCAGGTCGGTGGTCTCCAGGGAGTTTTGAAACCTGTCACCGATGGCCACGATGCAGGCGTCAAAGCTGGGCACGTCCAGGGATGAGAGGAACTCCTCGCTGGTGCTGTCCCCGATCTGGGCATTGGTCACATAGGGCAGGGCCCCGTCCACCCGCTCCTCGTCGCTGTCCACCGCCATCACCTCGTGGCCCAGGTCATTGAGCTTCCGGGCCACATGCTGGCCAAACCGGCCCAATCCAATCAACAAGATCGACTTCATAAAATCCTCCTTATCCTACAATCAGCTTTTCCTTGGGCAGCCTGGCCCCGGTCCCCCTGCTCTCCGACAAAGCGGCAAACACCAGGGTAAGTGCCCCTACCCGGCCGCAGAACATCAGCAGAATCAGCACACACCGGGACAGCTGGCCCAGCTGGGGGGTGATTCCCATCGTCACCCCCACCGTCCCCACCGCCGAGGCCGTCTCAAACAGGCAGGTGAGCAGGGGCAGACCCTCCGCCCGGCTGATGAGCAGTCCGCCGAAGAAAAACAGGGTCAGATACAGGGTGAGGATGGCCATGGCGCTGCGCACCGTGTCCTCGTCCACCCGGCGGCCGAAGAAGTGGGTGTCCTCCTGACGGCGGAAAATGGCAAACGCGGTAGACACCATCACCGCCAGGGTGGTCACCTTCATGCCCCCTGCCGTGGACCCCGGCGCGCCGCCGGTGAGCATGAGGAGAATCATGACCCCCACGCCCCCCTCGCTGAGGGCGTTGAAGTCAATGGTGTTGAACCCGGCGGTCCGGGCCGTCACCGACTGGAACGCCGCCCCCCAGGCCCGCTCCGCCGGGGGGAGTCCCTGAAACTCAAAGCAGAAAAAGTAGGCCGCCGGCAGGACCAGCAGCAGGGCACTGGTCACCAGCACCACCTTGGTCTGCATCCGGTAGCGGCGGAAGCGCAGCCGGTTGGTCCGGATATCGTCCCAGGTCAAAAAACCGATGCCGCCGGTGACAATGAGCAGCATAATCACCAGGTTCACCGCAGGGTGGGAGACGAAAGAGGTGAGGGAGGAGTAGGGCGCCCGGACGCCCATCAGGTCAAAACCCGCGTTGCAGAAGGCGGACACCCCGTGGAACAGCCCGTACCACAGCCCCCGCCAAAAGCCGAACTCCCGGCAGAACACAAGGCTGAGCAGGGCGGCCCCTGTCAGCTCAAAGGCGGCCGTCATGGTCAGGATAAACCCGGTAAGACGGAGGATGCCCCCCAGCCGGTGGGCGGAGATGGCATCCTGCATCAGCCCCCGCTGCTTTAAGGATATCTTCTGCCCCGTGGTCAGCCCCAGCAGCACAGCAAAGGTGACCACCCCCATGCCCCCCACCTGGATCAGCGCCAGCAACACCCCCTGGCCAAAGCCGCTCCAGTAGGTGGCGGTATCCCGCACCACCAGCCCGGTGACGCAGACGGCAGAGGTTGCGGTGAACAGGGCGTCGGAAAGGGGCGCGCCCCGCCCGTCCCGGGTGGCAAAGGGCAGCATGAGCAGCAGACTCCCCAGCAGAATCACAGCACCAAAGCCCAGCAGGATAATCTGGGGTGAAGAGAGCTTTTTCCTTTTTCTTATCATAACGGTCCCTCCGTTGGGCGATCCGGTGATGGGGTTATTATAGCACAAAACCGCCGGCAGGTCACCCCGCCGGCGGTTTTTTTCAAATTTGACCCATAGAACTCAGTTCCAGAAATCGGTTTTTTCCTTCAGACCGATGGAGGAGGCCTTAAATGTGGGGTCCTTGCCCTGGGCCCGCTGGTCGGTGTAGTCCTTCAGGGCCTTCATGGCAGTGCCGCCCAGAATGACGATAACGGGCAGGTTGATGATGGCCATGATGCCCATGAGCACGTCGGCCAGGTCCCAAACCAGGCCGAAGTCCAGCAGGGCGCCAACAAACACCAGCAGGACGGCGACCACGTTGAACACGGTCTTGCCGGTCTTGCCCACGGTGTGGCCGGCGACGTAGTTCATGCAGCCCTCGCAGTAAAACAGGTTGCCCAGCAGAGTGGTGAAGGCGAAGAGCAGCAGGGCGAAGGTGATGAAGTAGGGGCCGACGGCGCCAAAGGTGTTGGCCAGGGAGGCCTGCACGAAGGGGGCGCCGGTGAGCTCCTCAGAGGGGACGATGCCGGTGCACAGGGCCATAAGGGCGGTGGCGGTACAGATCAGGATGGTGTCGATAAACACGGACAGCATCTGCACCAGGCCCTGCTTCACGGGGTGGGACACGTCGGCGGCGGCGGCGGCGTTGGGGGCGGAGCCCACGCCGGCCTCGTTGGAGTACAGGCCGCGCTTGATGCCCTGCATCAGGGCGGAACCGGCAAAGCCGCCGAAGATGGCCTTGAAATTGAACGCGTCCACAAAGATGTGGCCCAGAACGGCGGGGACCTGGCCGATGTTCAGGACGACCACGATCAGCGCCATGATGATGTAGATCACGCCCATCACGGGGACCATCACGCCGGTGACCTTCACGATCCGCTTGCCGCCGCCGAAGATGCAGATGCCCACCAGAACGGCCAGGATGGCGCCGCCAACCACGGCCACCACGCTGTACTTGCCGATGGTGCCGGCCGCTTCGTAAAAGCTGTAGCT
The DNA here is from genome assembly GCA_949840775.1 of uncultured bacterium. Taxonomy (GTDB): domain Bacteria; phylum Bacillota; class Clostridia; order Oscillospirales; family Oscillospiraceae; genus Lawsonibacter. The sequence goes on from CATKXO010000041.1 coordinate 10,891, forward strand.
GGTAAAGCTGCTGATCAGGTTGTAGGAGGCCAGCATATTAAAGCCGCCGGCGTAGGTGGCGATCAGGGCGATGGCAAAGACGATGCCCAGGCCGCGGCTGTGGAGGGCAGCCTCAATGTAGTAGGACGGGCCGCCGTAGCTGCCGCCCTCGGGGTCGCGCTTCTTGTAGATCTGGGCCAGGGTACTCTCCACAAAGGCGGAGGCCCCGCCCACAATGGCGATGATCCACATCCAGAACACCGCGCCGTAGCCGCCGATGGCAATGGCGTTGGCCACGCCCACGATGTTGCCGGTACCCACGCGGCTGGCGGTGGACACCATCAGGGCCTGGAACGCGGAGACGGACTTGCCGTCCTTGGGCTTCTCGCCCACCACCCGGATGGACTCGGGCAGTAGCCGCAGCTGGACCAGCTTGCCCCGGAAGGTGAAGTACAGGCCGACGCCCAGCAACATGATAATCAGGATGTAGCTGTACATCCAGCCGCTGATCGTACTGATCAGACTGCCAAACGCTTCTAACATAACATGTTCCCTCTCTCTCTTTTATTTGCCGCCGGGCCGCCGCAGTCCTGAAGCCATCGCGGGGGCGCACGCCATACGCCCCCGCGCGTTTCCTACAGGAAACGCGCCTGAGGCGGCTTTCCCGTATTATAGCACAATCCCTCGATTTTGAATAGCCCTTTTATTATATTTTTTGTACAAAAATTTTATATTTGCTTTTCGGTCAAAACACGCTCCCCCCTCGCGGCCTCAAGGCTGTTCAGACCGGTAGTGTTTTTTGCGGCGTGCCCTCGTGTACTCCTCCAAAACATGGAAGCAAACTGCGATCTCCTCCTGGGAACAGGTTTCCCCTAACAGCTCCAGCGTTTTGCCAAACACCCGATCATCGTAGCGTATGTGCTGTTTGTTGAGCTGTTCTCCCTTTGCAGTGGCAAAATAGAGCCGCTTTTTTCTGCTGTCCGGGGATTCCCTCCGAACGATCAGTTCCTTCTCCTCCAGCCGCTTCATCATCTGTGAAATGGCTGCCTTTGTTTTATCCCAGTCCTGGGACAGGTCGGTAACCGTCCTGCCTGGGTGGTCAATGATATACCGCAGCATATGCACTTCCACCGAAGTATACATATCCCCGGTCCCGTAATCCGTCGGCAGATTGGAAGCCATATAGAGCATAGCCGCCCTGTGCAGGATATCCGCCATGTCAGCCGCAGAATAGTGTTCCATACGATTTCTCCTCTCCCCTAAACCCGATGCTGTCTTTTTTACTATAACAGATTCCCCAAAAAATTTCCAAACAAACTTTTGTACCGCACAAAAGACCCCAGCAATACAAAAGCAGTTGACAATCTCTCTCAAACATGTTAACATCCTTAACAACTAAGCAATGCCGTTGCTCAAACATATGGAAAGGAAGGAGTTTATTCCATGGAGATCAAAAAAATACAGGTCCTCTTCTTCAGCCCCACCGGGGGAACTGAAAAAATCGCCCGGCTCGCCGCCGGGGAGCTGGCCGCAAGGCTGGGCCTGGAGCAGGAGTTCATCGATTTCACCCGCCCGGAGAACCGGCAGAAGGAGTACCGCTTCGGCCCGGACGAGCTGTTGGTGATGGCCTCCCCGGTGTACGCCGGCCGCCTGCCCAACAAGCTGATGCCCGACTACAAGGCCAGGATTTTCGGTGATGGCACCCCCGCCGTCCCCATCTGCGTCTTCGGCAACCGGAGCCCCGACGAGGCCCTGCGGGAGCTGATTCTGCTGCTGGAGGGCAACGGCTTCCAGATCGCCGCGGGAGCCGCCTTCGCTGGGCGGCACGCCTTCTCTGACAAGGTGGGCCAGGGCCGCCCCGACGAAGAGGACCGGGCCCAGATTCTGGACTTCGCCGCCAGGGCGGCGGAGAAGCTGGCCGGCGGCTCCCTGCCCCTGCTGGAGGTGGACCGCAGTGAGATTGGCCCCTATTATACCCCCCTGAAGGAGGACGGCACCCCCGCCAAATTCCTGAAGGCCAAGCCCCTCACCCGCTGGGAGCTGTGCTCCCGTTGCGGGGCCTGCGCCCGGGCCTGTCCCCTGGGCAGCATCGACAAAGAGACCATGGAGGCCGTGGGCCTGTGCATCAAGTGCCAGGCCTGTGTCCGCCGCTGCACCCGCCGCGCCAAGTATTTTGAGGACGGCGACTTCCTCTCCCATGTGGCCATGCTGGAACAGAACTACACCCGCCGGGCGGAAAACACCGTCCTGCTCTAAGCATCCTGTACATAATGCAAACCGCGGATATGGCCCCTGCCATATCCGCGGTTCCGTTTTGCTATTTCAGCTCCACCTCCGGCATCAGCTCCCGGCCCACGATGCTCAGCACGCGGTCCATCTGGGCCACCTCCTCCGGAGTAAAGCGCTCCCGCACCCGGTCCATGACCTCCTGCACATAGCTGCTGCTCAGGTTGTAGTAGTCGTGAAACTTTTGGGTGGGCCGCAGGTGGTATTCCCGCCGGTCATTGGGGGACTGGACCTTCTCCACATACCCCTTCCGGATCAGGCTGTTCACCTTATAGGCGGCGTTAGGGGAGGACAGGTTGGCGAAGGAGGCAAATTCGTTGATGGTGGGCTCGTCCAGGGCCCGGATAATCTCCATGCAGAAGGTCTCCACCGCCGTCAGGCTGGCCTCCCGGCTCTGAAACCGGGAGAAAACAGCCTGATAAAAGTGCAGCTTAAATTTGGTGTAAATCCGGTCAAAGCTCTCCTCCAGCACCTTTTTCTTCCCCCTCCAATTCCGAATTGAGGACATTATACCAGAGAACCTTCCCTTTCGCAAGGGAAACCGGGCCGGTCCGTCAGGGCAAAGGTCAGCTCCGCCCTGCAGGCCAGCTTGCCCTCCACCCTGGCCTCCGCCGTCCCAAAGCCCACCGGCCCCTTCCGGGCGGTGAGCCGGCACTCCAGCTCCAACACATCGCCGGGCCGGACCTGCCGCTTGAACCGGGCGTTCTTAATGCCCCCGAAGAGGGCCAGCTTATCTCCGCTCCCCTCTTCAGTGAGGATGGCCACCGCCCCCACCTGGGCCAGGGCCTCGATGATGAGGACGCCGGGCATCACCTTAAAGCCGGGAAAGTGGCCCTGGAAGAACGGCTCGTTGGCGGTGACGCACTTGACGCCCTTCGCCCCCTCGCCGGGGGTGCACTCCACAATCTTGTCCACCAGCAGGAAGGGGTAGCGGTGGGGGAGGATGGCCTCGATCTGGTCGATATTCAGCTCCATGTTATTTGAACCTCCATGAGTATCTCAGAAATTGCCGTTGTGTAGGGCGCGACGACCCCGGCGCGCCGCCCCGATGGACGGAAGATGAATACACTCGATAACGGCGGGCCGAGGTCGTCCCGCCCTACACACGATGAAAGAAGGCTTTTACCGGGATTGTCCTTTTCGCAGATTTAAATGTAGGGGCCGCCGCCCTCGGCGGCCCACCAACGTGCAACGTTTTCCCTGGTTTCGGGCCGCCCAAGGGGGCGGCCCCTACAGATGATCTCTGGATAAAATGCGCGTTAGGGCACTCCCTTCCGCCCTTACAGCCTTGCAATTTTCCCCCAAACCGGTTATAATACCACTCACGACACAAGGAAACGAGGTGTCCCAATGGACGAATACAACGAACTGCCCCAGACGGAGGAGGAACCGGAGGAGCAGGAGGAGCCCCGCCGCCCCGGCGCAGACCTGTACGAGTGGCTTCAGCTGTTTTTGGGCTGTGTGGTGGCGGCGGTGGTGCTGTTCAACTGCGTAGCCCGGCTCACGCGGGTGGACGGCAGCTCTATGGACCATACCCTCCAGCATGGCGAGGTCATGCTCATCTGGTCCCTGGGCTACACCCCCGCTCAGGGCGACATTGTGGTGCTGAACAAGACTCCCGTCATTCTCCCAGGCTGGGCCGAACCCCGGGCCATCGTCAAGCGGGTCATCGCCGTGGGCGGGCAGACGGTGGATATCGACTACGCCTCCGGCACCGTCTATGTGGACGGCCAGCCCCTGGATGAGCCCTACATCCTGGAGGAAATGTATCTGCCCTACGGGCCCACCATGCAGGGAACCCACTGGGAGGTCCCCCAGGGCTCTATCTTTGTGATGGGGGACAACCGCAACAACTCCACAGACAGCCGGGACCTCCAGCTGGGCCCCATTGACAACGACTATATCCTGGGCAAGGCGGTTTTCGCCCTGTGGCCCATGGAACGCTTCGGCGCCGTATAACAGCTCCCGCCCCTGACTGAAAAACTCAGTCAGGGGCGGGATTGGTTTTGTTCCGGAAATTTTTGGGGGCTGCTTTGCCGGCTATTTTTTGCCCTCCAGGCACACCAGCTGCACATCCGGGATGCCGTTGAAGACGCAGGGGACGATCCCCGCCTCCCAGTAGCCCAGGCGGGCGTACAGCCGCCTGGCGGCGGTGTTTTTGGCGTTGGTATCCATGCGGAGATAGGGACAGCCTTGGGACAGGGCGTAGTCCTCGTAGAAGCGGACAAACTCGCTCCCGCAGCCCTGCCCGGCAAAGGCGGGGTCCACCACCAGAGTGTGGAGCACCATCACCTGCTCCGGGGGCACGTCCGGATACCGCCAGGGGGCGTTGGCGTACTCGGGCACCTGGTTCTGGTCAATCTTGGCAGCGGCCGCAACAACGCCGTCCCGCTCCAGAACGAACAACGTCCCCGCATGGAGGGCGTCCAGGGCGGTCTGCTCTGTGGGGTACACCCCCCTGATCCAGCCAATCGCCGCCCGTCCGCTCTCCTCCTCGGTCAAAATGCGGTCGTAGATGGCCGCAATTTTGGGGATGTCCTCCTGAACTGCCTTTCTGATTCCGTCCATTTTCATTTGCCTCCTTATCTGGTTAGCAGCTTTTTCATGCCCTCCTCCAGGCCGTCTACGGTGAGGGGGAACATGGGGAACTCCTGGGCGATGGTGTCATAGGTCTGGGACCAGTAGGCTCCCCAGTCGGGACGGCGGCTGGGGTTGAGCCAGACCGTATGCCCGAACCGGCCTTTCAGCAGCCGCAGCCAGTCCATGCCGCACTGGGGGCCGCCGGCCCGCTCGCTGCGGCCGTAGTACCCGCCCATCAGCTCATAGGGGGCCATCTGGGCGTCCCCCACCAGGATCAGTTTGTAGTCTCCGGGGATGTTGGACAGCACCCAGTCGGTGAGCACGCTGTCCCGGGACAGGAGGGTGGGAGAATTGTACAGCCGGGCATAGGGACAGTTGTGGAAGTAGTAGACCTTTAAATCCTTGAAGTGGCCCGACTTGCTCACCGCCTGGAACAGGGCGGAGCACAGCTGGGCGTAGTAGTCCATAGAGCCCCCCGAGTCCATGAGGAGGAGCACCTTCACCGTGTTCTCCCGGGGGCGCTTGTACCGCACCTTGAGCACGCCCCCGTTGTCCGCCGTGTCCCGGATGGTGCTGTCCACGTCAAACTCGGTGGGGGGGAGGTCCACCAGACCGGAATACTGCCGCAGGTGGCGCAGGGCCACCTGGAACTGGCGGGTATCCAGGGTGTTGTCCCGGCGGAAGTCCCGGAATTTTCGCTCCCCCGCCACCCGGAAGGCCCGGCGGTACATGCTCTGTCCCCCCACCCGGATGCCCTTGGGGGACAGTCCCGAATTGCCAAACATGGACATGCCGTGGGTGCCCACCCAGTAATTGCCCCCGTTGTGCTCCTCGTTCTGCTCCTCCATCCGCTCCTGGAGCATCCGCTCGATCTCCTCCTCGGAGAAGCCCAGATTTTTCAGGGCCTGGGCCTCGTCCCAGTTGGCGTAGTCAGACAATACGTCTGGTTTATTCAGCCAGTCTAATAACTCTTTGGATACCTCCTGCTGGAAGGGGACATCCTTGAAATACTCCAAAAAGGTGCGGTCGAAGGAATCAAAGTCCGCCTCGCTCTTTACCAGCAGGCAGCGGGCCAGGTGGTAGAAGCCGGTGAAACTGGCATTGTGGAGGTTCTTGTGCAGCCCCTCCATCAGGGCCATCCACTCGGTGAGGGACACCTTTAACCCATTCCGCCGCAGCAGATATAACAGGTCCTCGAACATGGATGCTCCCTCCTTCCGCATTTTTTATGATTGTACCGCCTTTTGGTGGAAAAGGCAAGAGCATTCCTTCTTCCTCGTTTTTTCTGTCAAATATAAAAATTGTAAATATTTTTTATACAAATAAATCATTTGCGGCAATCTTGGGGGCTGTGCTATATTTTTGTTGTAATTAACCAAAACATTTTGGTTAATTCGCAAAATTGATTTGGAGAAGGGGAACCATACTTATGAAATCCATTACTAAAATTCCATTAGGTGCGCAGATTCTCGCCGGCATTGTGCTGGGCTTGATGATCGGATTCATTTCACCTGCCGCTGCTGGCTTTCTTTCCCCGCTGGGCGATATTTTTTTGAATCTGTTGAAAATGCTTATTGTTCCACTGGTATTTTTTAGCATCACCAACGGCATATGCAAAATGCAGGACGGAAAACAGCTTCGCTCTGTCGGCGGGCGTATTGTGCTGTACTATCTGGTTTCTTCTGCCGCCGCCGCCGCTTTCGGCGTTGTCGGGGGACTGATTACGCAGCCCGGCCGCAGCGTCACGGACTTCTCCTGGCTGGCCGCCGAAGCCGCCGAAGGCTCCGATTTCAGCTTCATTGATAACGTTGTCTCCTGGTTCCCCACCAATATTATTCAGTCCATGGCCAACGCCAATATGCTCCAGATTATTATTTTCTGTCTGTTTCTGGGCGTGGCTCTGCTGGCGCTGGGTGAACGCGCCTCCGGTGTGATTCGGCTCATCGGTGAGGGAAACGATATTATGCTTAAAATCACCGAATATGTCATCGCTTTTTCTCCCGTCGGCATCCTGTCCCTGATGGCCTCTATGGTATCCACCATCTCCTCCGCCATGATGAGGGAGGTTCTGGTGTTTATCGCCACCATTGATGTTACCATTGTTGTTTTTATGCTGGTGTTCTACCCGCTTGTCCTTATGCTGGTCGGGAAACTAAACGTGGCCTCCTTCTTCAAGAAAGCCTCCGCTTCCATGCTGGTCGCTTTTACGACTACCTCCTCCGCTGCCACACTGCCAGTGTCCATTGACGTAGCGGAATCCAGGCTGGGCGTTCCTGAGAAGGTCTACGGCTTTACCCTTCCTCTGGGCAACACCTGCAACATGGACGGTGCCGCCGTACAGTACAGCGTAATCGCAATTTTTGCCTGCAATCTCTTCGGCCTGGAGCTCACTCCCGGGCGTGTGTTCCAGTTTATCTTCCTCTCCTTGGTCCTCTCCATTGGCGCCGCCGGTGTGAAAGGCTCCGGTATTGTGATGTCCACTATCATCATTTCCACCCTGATCGGTGACGCGGGCCTGACCCTGATTCCTGTCCTGGCCGCCGTGTGGCCCACCCTTGATCCCTTCGCCACTACCTGCAACAACGTGGGCGACCTGACTGGCACTACAGTTGTGGCAAAGAGCCTGGGTGTTTTGGACGAAATTATTTACAATAGCTAACGCATTATTCTTGAAAAAGCGCCCAGGCGGGCGCTTTTTCGTTTTGCCATGTTTGCCAAGTTTTATTATTTATTTGACAAGTATACTTGACAACATAAATACGCTGTGCTATGATACCCTCAACGGGGGAGGCCGCGGCCGGACCGGGCCCCGGAAAGGAGCTTTCCTATGGACAAAAAAGAGATTTTAGAAAAGAGCCAGCAAGAAAACCGGAACTTGGACGAGCGGGACCGGCAGATTGAGCTGAAGGCTTGCACAGCCGGCTACCGGGCCGTAATTCTTGTCAACGCCTGTATTGCGCTGCTGGTGTCCCTTCAGAATTTGAATGCCGGCGAGACGCTTATGTCCCACTGGCCCTTTTTCCTGGCGATATTTGTTTCGCAAACGGTCCACGACTTTACCCTCTACCGCTATCACCGCAAACTTCTTTACCTTATAGGTGCTCTTGTTGGCGCCGCCGCTACCGTAGCAGCGCTGATTATGCTTGCGAAAGGATATTAAACATGGATAAAGACAAAATTCTGGAAAAAAGCCGTCAGGAGAATAAAAATCGGGACGAGATGGAGCGGACCATCACCATTGAAGGGGAGTCCTTCAGTCTGGCCTTTACCCTGATGGCGGGGCTTATCATCGTCGCGTTCAACACCTTCCACCACCTGTCCTCCGACAGTGTGATGATTATGTTCTGGACCTCCTGCGTCAGTAACCGGCTGTACCGGCTGACCAAGCGGAAAAGCACCTCTGACCTCATCACCATGATAATCTCTCTTGTCATTCTGGTGTTTTATGTGGTAAAATATTTTACACAGGGATGGTGAGGGCATGGACGACCAGCTGGTCTTAAAAAACAGGCTAAAGGTGGCCCGGGCGGAGCGGTCCCTGTCCCAGGGGGATCTGGCCAAGCTGGTGGGCGTCTCCCGGCAGACCATCAGCTCCATCGAGACGGGACAGTTTAACCCCACCGCCA
>CATKXO010000042.1 GCA_949840775.1 uncultured bacterium
GAGGGCTGCTCCCCCAGCCACAACGCCGACAAGAACGGCCCCACCGCCGTCTTCAAAAGCGTGTCCAAGCTGCCAACTGAGGAGATCACCGGCGGCGTGCTCCTCAACCAGAAGGTCACCCCCCAGATGCTCTCCAAAGAGGAGAACCGGGAGAAGCTCATCATGCTCCTGCGCACCTTCTTCAACCGGCTCCACGGCTACCACGTCCAGTTCAACGTGGTCTCCCGTGAGACCCTGCTGGACGCCCAGGTCCACCCGGAAAACCACCGGGACCTGATTGTCCGGGTGGCAGGGTACAGCGCCTTCTTCAACGTGCTCTCCCGAAAGACCCAGGACGACATCATCGCGCGGACCGAACAAGAACTGTAATGAGAGGAGCGTTTTCCCATGAAATTACTGATTGACGACGCCAATATCCAGGCCATCCGGGAGCTGTACGAGTTCTATCCCATCGACGGCGTGACCACCAACCCCTCCATCCTGGCCAAAGCCGGCCGCCCCCCCTTCGCAGTGCTGCGGGAGATTCGGGATTTCATCGGCCCGGAGGCCGACCTCCACGTCCAGGCCGTGGCGCCCACCGCCGAAGGCATGGCGGAGGACGCGCGGCGCATCACCGGCGAGCTGGGAGAGAAGACCCTGGTGAAGATTCCCTGTATCCCTGAGGGCTTCAAGGCCATGAAAGCCCTGCGGGAGCTGGGCGTCCGCACCACCGGCACCGCCGTCTACACCCCCATGCAGGCTTTTCTGGCCGCCCGGTGCGGCGCGGAATACGTCGCCCCCTACATCAACCGCATCGACAACATGGGCTTTGACGGCATTGCCGTGGCCAGGGAGATTCAGGACATCTTTGCCAGAAACGGCATGTCCGCCAGCATCTTGGCCGCCAGCTTCAAGAACTCCCAGCAGGTGCTGGAGCTGTGCAAATACGGCGTGGGGGCCGCCACCGCGGCTCCGGACGTAATCCGCGCCCTGGTGAAAAACCCCGCCATCGACGCCGCGGTGGACGCCTTTGTATCCGACTTTGAGAAGCTCACCGGCGTACGGGCCATGACGGACTGCGAATGAGGGTGCTGGTCCTCGATATTGGCGGCACGTTTATAAAGTACGCCTGCATGGACGAGGCCATGCGCTTTTTGGAGCGGGGCAAAATCCAGACGCCCCAGGACAGCCGGGAGTCCCTTGTGGAGGCCCTAGGCCAAATCTACGACAGCCTGCTGCCCCTGGACGGAATCGCCATCGCCATGCCGGGCATCATCGACTCGGAGGAGGGCTATTGCAGCATGGGCGGCGCACTGGAATACAACACCGGCTTTCACCTGCGCCGGCACCTGCGCCGGCGCTGCCCGGTAAACATCTCCATGGAAAACGACGCCAAGTGCGCGGCCCTGGCCGAGGCCGCCGCAGGGAGCCTTCGGGATGTGGACGACGGCTTTGTGCTGATTTTCGGCACCATGATCGGCGGCGGCTACATCAAGGACCGCCGGCTCCACCGGGGCAGGCACTTCTCGGCGGGGGAGGTCTCCTATCTTGTCACCGACCGGGACAGCATGGCCGGTTACGGCACTGTCTGGGGCAACCGGTGCGGCACCCCCCACCTGTGCCGGATGTACGCCCAGCAAAAGGGGCTGGACCCCACGGGCGTGGACGGCGTTCAGGTCTTTGAGGCGGTGAACCGCCAAGACACGGACGCGCTGGATTGCCTGGAGCGGTTCACCCGGGAAATCGCCGTCCAGATTTTCAACCTCCAGACCGTATTGGACGTGGAGCGCTTCGCCATCGGCGGCGGCATCAGCGCCCAGCCGGTCTTCATCCAGTCCATCCGCCGCCATCTCCAGGCGATGTACCGGCACTGCCCCTACGCGGTATCCCAGGCGGAGGTGGTCCCCTGCGCCTTTCAGAACGACGCCAACCTCATTGGAGCCCTCCAGTGCTATTTAAACGCCTGCAAAAACTGAGAAAGGAAGCGCCGCAGCCGCAGCGCTTCCTTCTTTTCGTTATCTCCTATTGCCTCAGTACGCTCTGACACGCACGCATCAGGATTGCAGCAAATTCACCCCGGTTCACTGCACCGCCCGGGTTCAAATACCCGTCTGCGCTCCCGCTGATGATCCCTTTGTTTACCGCCCATGTCCAGGCGTTCCTTGAGGCGTTTGAGGTAATCAGCTGATTGTCATAAAACCCGGCCAGATTGCCCGTGACAGACACATCGCCGCCCAGCAGGAAACAGCACTGATACAGATACTCCACCATATCCTGCCGGGTCATCACACTGTTGGAGGGCTTCCCGCTGGCCGCCCCATTTTGCACCGCCCAGCTGGTAATGCTCCGTCCGTCCGTAACGGGCGAACCCATCCAGTGGGCCATGATCTTCCACATCTGCTGGTGGGTCACCGGAGCGTCCAGGCGGAAGGTCCCGTCAGCAGCTGCGTCCAGATAACCGTTTTGATACGCCCACTGGGCAGCCGGGTAGGCCCAGGAGTGAGACGGGACATCCCAAAACGCGGCGGCAGGCCGCCAGACGACAGGCGCAACGGAGGGCACATATACCGTCTCCACAGGCTCCTCGGGGATGTAAACGGTATAGCGGTACACATCCCGCAGGCTAAACCTGGCATCGACCGTCACGTCAGACGCCGGCATCTGGAAGGTGTAGCGATTCCCGCTCCGGTCTGTCCAGAGCAGGCGGCCGTCCTCCCGCTCCACCTCCACCCAGTCCACCTGATAATCGCTGTCCGGGTAGGCTGTAACTGTCACCCACTCCCCCGGCTCGGCATACCAGCGGGAGGTGTATACGCTGCCGTGGCGGATATCCGGGGAGATTTGAATGGCATACTCCGTCTCCTCGCCGCCGGAGGTGACCGGCTTCCAGTGGGCATACAGAGTGGCCGCTGCCTTAAATTCAGTCTCGGTGGTCACCTGCGTGCCGCTGTCCTTCTCCGTATACCACCCGTCAAAGGTATAGCCGCTGCGGGTGGGCGTCGGGAGGGTCTCCAGCCTGCCGCCCTTGGTCTCCGCGCTCGCCGGGCTGACAGTGCCGCCGTTGGCATCGAAGGTGATGGTATACTCGGTCGTTTCGACGGTCTTTTCCGTCCATTTGGCGTACAGCGTAATATTCTCAGTGATGGCAGTTTCAAAATCGAACGCAGTCTCGGCGTCCTGTTTGTACCAGCCTGCAAAGACATAGCCGTCTTTGACAGGATCGGTCGTAGGCTTGCTGGCCTTATCACCAGTTTTGACCGACTGGGCTGCAATCGTTCCGGTGCCGCCGGCAAGGTCAAAGGAAACGGTATAGGTTTCGGGCTGCGACCCGCTTCCCTTTAAAACAACCTTGACAACCGCCTTGGTCGTTGCTAAAACCTGATCAGTTTCATCCAGCCAGCTGATTAAGGCCGTCTCCCCATCTACCGGCTTGATCTCACCGTCATAAACCTTTATGTAGTTGAAAAATCCATCCTGCTGTTTATTGTCCAGGGCCACCGGCACAGCGGAGCCTCCATCAAACTGGACTGACGCCTTTTTTGCCTGACCCTTTACTGTGTCGGGAACCATATACTCCATACCGAACCATAGCTTTCCCCGATTGTGCTGGTTTTCCATGATCTGGTACGCTTCTTTTTGATCGCTTTGATCGCTGGTTTCGTTCTTCTCGCCGGCCTCCACAACCTGACCCAGCTTTTCTTCATCAACCGTCAGGGTATAGGCCCCATCAACCGGTCCCGACAGCTCCAGGCCCGCCGTTTTATAAGCCGTTTGATAGTCTGCATTCAGGACGCCGTCCTCCGCCCCGTTTTCGCGCACTTTTATCACCTGCACAGCGGGCTCGGGCGTGCCTCCGCTTCCACCTTGGGAGCCGTCCCCGCCGGCTCCCTCTCCATCCGCCAGCACAGACACCGGCGCCAGGGACAGCACCACAGCCAATGCCAAAAGTATGGACAAACCCTTTTTCCTCATACAGCTTTCCTCCCAAAATATACCGGATTCGTTGGAAAAACTCCCTTTTGACTGCCACAATTTTGTCAAAGTCAGACCTTTCGTGACAAATATTTCATGATACGGTTTATTATAGCATGGAAATCCCAGGGCCGCAACTGTTTTCAGCCACTTCTCCGCCCTGAAAATTAAACGAAATTTTTTGTAAAATAGTCGTTGACAAACGGACGCATTTCTGTTAAGATATCACTTGCGCTGAACAGGAGTGCCTGTTTGTGCGCCTAATATGGGGGTATAGCTCAGCTGGGAGAGCGCTTGAATGGCATTCAAGAGGTCAGCGGTTCGATCCCGCTTATCTCCACCATCTACAGTCAGCGAAAAAATCCTTGGAATGAATCATTCCAAGGATTTTTTCGCTGTAAAAGCTCCTGCGGACGCAGGGACCCGAAAAGAATCGGGATATTCAAGCAGGGACCATCGACATTTGCGGGATATCATGCTATAATACCCTGTACAGAATGGCCGCACCGGCAGGCAGTTCATAACAGGGAGGAAAGGACTATGATTTTTTCAAAATTGAATGCGAAAGACTCCTTCATCGCTTATCCCAAAGCAATCCGCCAAGCTCTGGCGTTTCTTCAGCAAGCCAACTGGGAGACCCTGGAAAACGGCAGACATCCTATTCTTGGGGATAAAATGTTTGCCAATATCATGGACATGACCACCCGGCCCTTTGAAGGCTCCCACCCGGAAATACACGAAAAGTATATCGACCTCATGTACTGGCCCGAGGGCGGAGAGAAGATCGGGGTGGCGCCCTATCTGGGCACAGAGCCCGTTCTGGAATCCCACCCGGAAAACGATATCGCTTTTCTCGGCTCCGTGAGCGATGAGAGTATCCTGACCGCTGTTGCGGGCTGTTTTGGCATTTTCTTTCCCTGGGACGCCCACCGGCCTGGGCTCTATCTGGAGGACGGCCCCGCAGTGAGCCGGAAGTGTGTCGTCAAGATCAGCATGGACCTGCTGAAAGACGGGGTGTGAAGAGGGACCGCTCATCATGAGCGGCCCCTTTCTTTGTTCAGTCCCAGCCCTGGGACTGCTTGTACTCTTCCAACTGCTGGGTGATTTCCTCCTCGCTCAATCCCCATTCCCGGAACTTGTTTTCCAGCATGTTAAGCCGGTACTCGATTTCCTCCTCCGGCCATACATACTCTTCGCTGGAGGTATTTTGTATTGCTGTATATCCGATGACATGGGTACATTCCAGATCGTAGACCGGGAGCAGAATCTCGTAGGGCTGCGTCTTAAGCCAATCCATATAATCGAGTGCGTCCTCTGGCCTCCGGATGTCGCCGGGGTAGCCACTATTATAGAAATCCTTGAGCAGCTCATAGCCCTCCTGCCCATTGCTTGCCGTACAGCAAATCAGGTCCGGGAAGTACCCCACATAGTGGCCGAGGCCATGTGGACCATAGGTCTGTCCCTTGCTGTTTCTGCGCCAGTCTCCGTTCTCGGTCCACTTTTCCAGCAGCGCCCACTCCTCCTCGGTTTTCGGAAGCTCACGGAAGGGCTGACTGCCTGCATCAGGGATATTCTCGATGGGAGCAGTTCCTAGGAACAGCGACCATTTAATGGGATTTCCCTGATTCACAAGCTCCATCAGGGCCTCGTCACTGATCTTATGCCCGTCCGGGCGGGAATAAGCTTCGAAGCCGGCACAGCTGCCAATAACACCGTTTTCCTCCTGGTCGTACAGATAGAAGGAAGCACCATGGTAGGGAACATAAACTGTCTTGGGATTGTCATATTTTGTCAGATCGTGATACCAGTCCAGATACCGATTTAGTTCCTCCTGGGTGCTGTTCGGGCCGACGGGCCAGGAGTAGGGGTAGACCTCATTCCGGTTCAGGTAGCCCTCGGTCGTGCTGTTCCAGCGGACGTAGATCAAATCGGGCACATCCTCATACCCGTCCGCCTCGGTCCACACGCCGTAGGTGTGGCCCTTGCTGTTCACGGGGTACTTGGACGACTTGCCAGGCTTGGACGCAATTTCCGTGGGGGCGGCGTCTGGCTCCGTGGCGTCGGGCTCCTGAAGGACATCCGCCGGTGCCCCGGCTGGCTTGAACTGCTCCGCCGGGTCCACAGGGCTGCCGTCCATAAAGATACCGAAGTGGAGCACCGGGCCGGTGGCCTTGCCGGTGGCGCCCACGGCGCCGATGGTCTCCCCCTGCTTCACCGTCTGTCCGACCTCTGCGGTCCGCTCACTCAGGTGGGCATAGAGGGTGGCGGTGCCGTCGCTGTGGGACAGCTCCACCAGGTTTCCATAGGTCGTGTCCTTCTCCGACCGGGCCACCACGCCGCTCTTGGCGGCGCAGACAGGAGTGCCCTTGGGGGCGGAGATGTCAATGCCCTCATGCTTCTTGATTTCGCCGGTAATCGGGTTCACCCGCTCCGAAAAGGGGCTGGAAACCTCCTGATACTCCTGGGGCAGGGGCCAGAGGAAGCCGGCCTCGCCGGGGACGGCTGTGTTCCCGCCCGGCAGTTCGTTTTTCTCCGCCGGGGTGGAGGTGCTTCCCCCCTGATTGGTCATCACGGCGGGGGGCAAACCGCTGATATCCTCGGGCTCAGTGGCCTTGGAGGTGGCGAACACGGCGGTCACGCCGGTCACCAGCAGCAGCGCGGCGAGAACGGCCGCGAACGATCGTTTTTTCATCTTCATAACAGCGCGAATCCTTTCTTCCATATGGTTTTTCGTGGCATAGGTGGTGCACAGGGGGAAGGACCTGCTTTCCGCCGCGTTCAGCAGGGAATAGGCGTAGTCCTTCCGGTTTTCCAGCCCCAGGATGCGGACCACCCGCTCATCGCAGGCCAGCTCCAGGTCCCGGTTGGCCTGGAAATACATGGCCCACACCAGGGGGTTGCACCAGTGGACACACACAGCCGCGGCCAGCAGCAGCTTCCACAGCAGGTCTCCCCGGCGGATGTGGACATACTCATGGGTGAGGATGCAGGTCAGCTGGTCCTCACCGGACCAGTCAGTATGTTCGGGCAGCAGGACCACGGGGCGCAGCAGCCCATAGGCCAGGGGGGCGTCCACCGCCCGGCTCACCTTGATCTGTACGGGAAACAGGGTGGGGTGCTCCTCCCTCCAGCGGCGGACAAAGTCCGACTCCGCCGGGACGGCATCCCAAAAACGGCGCAGGCTCCACAGGTAGGCGGCTCCGAAAAACAGCCCGCACAGGGCGGCGCCCGTCAGATAGGCGGCAGTGACCGGGGAGAGAGGCTCCCGCTCCGGTTCAGAGGGCACAGGGGCGGCGGGAGGCGTCCAGCTGTCCTCCCGGAAGGTCCCAGGGCTGTCATCCCATACGATGACAGGGAGATCAGGGGCAGGCACAGGGACGGGAACGGGAGCGGGAGCGGGAATCTCCTCCTCCGGGCGGACCGCCTCCGCAAGCCACGCGGCCCCGGTGTATACGCTGAACTGGGAGGGGAGGCTGAAGGGGACCAGCAGACGGCACAGGACCGCCCCCCACAGCAGCAGGAAGGTCCACCTGGGCACCCGGCAGGCCAGCGCCCGCCGCAGGACCAGGATGACGGCGATCATCACCCCGCCGCCAAGGCTCATTTCTAAAACGGTCATAGCGGCCTCCTCACTCCAGCCCGTCAATCAGCGCCCGGAGACGCCGGATTTCCTCCGGGGGCAGCTGCCCGCCGCTGAGCAGCGAGGCGAACAGCAGGCTGGCGGAGCCGTCGAATACCTTCTCCACCAGCTCCGCCGCCGCAGCGGCCTGAGCCTCCTCCCTGCGGACCCGAGGGAAGCACTGGAAGTTGGGCTCCCGGCGCTCAATGGCCCCCTTTTCCACGCATTTCTTGATGACGGTATAGGTGGTGTTCTTGTTCCAGCCCACCGTCTCCCCCAGCTTGGCGGCGATCTCCTTGGCGGTGACAGGCGCGTCCGCCTCCCACAGCACCTCCATCACCCTGCGCTCGGAATCAAATAGCTTCAGCTCCATTATGTACTCCTCCTCATTCAGACTATCGCGATAGTTTAAATGTATACTACCACAATAGTCTCCCCTTGTCAAGACTATTTTAATAGTCTGTCAGAAAAAATTTTTCCAGTTTGCTGTGGTGTTCTTTAAGCCCAAAATGCCCTTGTGGTTCCCCCACCCGCAGAGGCGGGAACATGAAAAAGGATTGGGAGGAAAAAGAGAAACAGCTCCTGCCCTGTGAGGGCGGGAGCTGTTTTGTCTATTGGGCAGCCGCTTTTTTCCTTCGCTTGGCGGCCATGTACCGGTCCTCCTCGCTGAAGATGCAACCGCAGTACTTCTGCATGTAAAAGCCGTGGTCCCTGGCAAACTGCTGGCCGGCCTGGAACAGGGGGCGGAAGTCCCGATAGAGGAAATCCACCCCGTACCGCTCCCCCATCTCCCGGGCCGCAGCGGCGATGGCCTGGTGATTCTGGTAAGGGGAGATGAGCAGGGAGGTGGTAAAGCTGTCGTAGCCGTTTTCCGCCGCATACCTGGCCGTCTCCTCCATCCGAACCCGGTAACAGTAGGCGCACCGGCCGTCGATATCGCCCGCCACGGCGGTGATGAAGGGCCGCAGATCGTAGGTGCCGCCGATGACCAGCTTCATCCCGATCTCCTTGGCGTACTCCTCCAGGGTGCGCTTTCGGGCCTGGTACTCGGTGTAGGGGTGGATGTTGGGATTGAACCAGAAGCCGGTGACGGCCAGGCCCTCCTCCCGGAGCAGGGCGATGGGCCGGTTGGCACAGGGGGCGCAGCAGATGTGCATAAGGGTGTTCATTGACAGAAGTCCTCCAGGTCGATGGTATGGATGGCCAGTCCTCTCTTCATGGCGTAGAGCAGGGTCTGATAGGTGCCCCCCTTGGGGACCCCGTTGTAGACGGCAATCAGCTTGCTGGACCGGTCCACCATATACTGGTTGCGCCGCATCATGCAGAAGCGGTCGTAGTGGTGCTGGACCAGGGTCTCCAGGTCGCACCGGTCCAGGATGGACTGGTAGCGGGCCTTTTCCGTCGCCGGCCAGCTGTCCGACTGGGTCTCACAGGGCCGGGCGCACTCCAGGGTAATGTCCGGCTCGGATTCCCGCAGAGCCAGCACCGCCTCGGCGAAGTACAGGTCTCCCCCCCGGGCCATGCCGGTAATAAACCGGCGGATACCCGACACATAAGCCTCCTCCACCGCCCGGCCCAGGCTCCTTTTCAACCGTTGACACCGGGGATCGGACTCGTCCGTCCCCCAGGGCAGCTTGTCGGGCCGGTGGCCAGTGAAGCAGCAGGTTTTTTCCTTGTCCATCACAGCACGATCAGGTCCTTGGACGACCGGGTGATGTCCTCACAACCGTCCTCCTTCAAAATGAGCACGTCCTCAATCCGCACGCCAAAGCGGCCGGGGATATAGACGCCCGGCTCGGCGGAAATCACCGCCCCCACGGGCATGGGGCGGGTCTCCTTGGAGCTGGCGTTGGGACACTCGTGGATATCCAGCCCCAGGGAGTGGCCAAAGCTGTGGGTAAAATACTCCCCATAACCCGCCTCCCGAAGGACCCGGCGGGCCGCTTCGTCGATCTCCCGGCCGGCAGCGCCCCCGCGGGCGGCGTTGATTCCCGCCTTCTGGGCGTTTAAAACTGCGCTGTATACCTCCTCCATCTCCTGGGTCGGATGCCCCAGAGCCACGGTACGGGTCATGTCGGAGCAGTAGCCCTCCACCTTGCAGCCGAAGTCCATGGTGATAAACATGCCCGTATCCACCACCTGGTCGCCGGGGACGGCATGGGGCCGGGAGCCGTTGGCCCCCGCGGCCACGATGGGGTCGAAGGACACCTTGTCTCCGCCCCGGCTGAGCATCTCATAAACCAGCCGGGCAGCAATCTCCCGCTCCGTCATACCGGGGCGGATAAAGTTGAGGATAGCCTGAAAGGCCTCGTCGGTGATGGCCTGGGCCCGGCGCATCAGGGCAAGCTCCCCCTCGTCCTTGGAGGCGCGGAGGCCGTCCAGCAGCTTCTGGGCGGGGGTGAGGATGCCGGGCAGCTCCTGCTCGTACTTCCGGTAGCCGTCCACCGTCATGGAGCCGCTCTCAAAGCCGATGTTGTGCAGGGCTTTGGCCTCGATATATTCTTTGGCCAGGGGCATGTGGCCCCGGTCCGGGGTGGACAGCAGAATCTCCGCCCCGGTGACCTGCTCCCGGGCGGCCTCGATGTACCGGCCGTCGGTGGTATACTGAGCCCCGTCCCGGGTAATCAGCAGCAGGCCCTCCCCGTGGAAGCCCAGGGCATACCGCTCCCCGGACTCGCTGGTAATGAGCATGGCGTCCAGGCCGTACTCCGGCAGCTGGGCGGCAATTTTTTCGATGTGGTTCATGGCAAGTACTCCTGATAAATTCGTTTCATGGTCAGCGCGTCCTCCGCCTGGGTGCCGGCGGACTCGCAGATGAAGGTGGGCGACCAGCCCCGGCGGGCGATTTCAGCGGCCAGCGGGGTCCAGTCGGGGCCGTAGCCATCATCGTTATCGAAGGTGCGGTGGCACTTCTCCCCGCCGCCGGGGGTAAACTGGATGTGGGAGAAGTGGCTGTGGAAGGCGGAGGCCCGGTCAGGGCCCAGAATTTCCTCCACCCGGTCCAGCATCCGGCAGAAAGCCGGCAGGCCGTCGTCCGCCCCCAGAGAGCGGGCGTAGAGGTGGCCAAAGTCGATGCAGGGGACCAGCCGCTCATCCAGGGTGCACAGCTCCAGCACCTCGTCCAGGTCACCCAGCTGGTTGATCTTGCCCATGGTCTCGGGGCAGAGGGTGATGTGGCCGTAGCCCTGGCCGTCACAGGCAGCGATGACCTCCGCCAGGGACTTTTTGGCGATGTCCAGGGCCTCCCGGCGGGTGCGCTTCATCAGGGCCCCGGAGTGGATGACCACCCGCTCCGCTCCCATCCAACCGGCCACCTGACAGCCGGCGGTGATATAGCCGATGGTCTTTTTCAGGGACGCGGGATCCGGGTTGGCCAGGTTGATGAAGTATGGGGCATGGAGGGACAGGGCAATCCCCGCGGCGCGGGCGTTCTCCCCCACCCTGACGGCGGTCTCCTCCCCCACGTGGACCCCCTTGCCGCACTGGTACTCATAGCAGTCCAGGCCCAAGTCCGCGATCCACCGGGGGGCCGCCAGGGAGCTTTTGTGGACCCTGGAGAAGCTGTCAGAATTGCCCGCCGGTCCGAATTTTGCGCTCATAGAAAGGGCCTCCTCTTTCCCAGCAGACGGAAGGGGGTTTCTGCGGCGTAGCGGATATACCGCCCCGGATTGCCGGCCAGCCGAATGGGCTCCACCAGCAGGGGAATAACCCCGGCGTTGTTGGCCCCCAGGGTGTCGGTAAAAATCTGGTCCCCCACCATGACGGTCTCCTCCGGGCGAACCCCCATGCGCTCCATGGCCTTGAGGTAGCCCGCCCTTTTCGGTTTGCCCGAGTGCCCCTGGCAGGGGATATTCAGCTTCTCCGCGAAGCGCTGGGCCCGGCCGGGCCTGCGGCTGTTGGACAGCAGGAACAGGGCAATCCCCGCCCCCTCCAGGGCCTCCTTCCAGGCGATGATCTCAGCGGGAGGCTCTGTCACCTTATAGGGGACCAGGGTGTTGTCCAGGTCGGCCAGCACCAGGCGGACGCCCTTTTCGGCCAGGGCCTTGGGAGAGATATCCGTCACCGAGGGATAGACCCCCCGGGGTATGGGTGATAGGGACATGGGGTTCTCCTTTTCATTATGTGTGGGGCCCGCCGCCCTCGGCGGGCCATTCTATCCGAACCGATGACCCGGCCAGGGGGCCGGGTCCCACAGTTCTATTCTCCAGTCCAAGTTCATAGGCTGTACAGCGTAGTATATCATAGGATGAAATTTCGGACAAGGGGGTATTTTATGCCTCAGGACACCTTTATTATTACCCTTCCGCCCCGCCAGCTGCCCGCCCTGCGGGGGTGGCAGGTCACTCCCGCCCACCTGGCCTACCGGCTGGGGCCGGGACCCCACCTGTTCCGGGCGGACAGCACCGCACCAAGGGGCGGGCTGATGGTGGTGGACGACCGGGACTTCGACGGGCTGGGCCCCACCGGCCCGCTGTGCCAGGAGATTCTGCGGGAGTGCCAGGCCCGGGGGTTCTCCGGGGCCGTCCTGGACTTTGAAAACCGCCTGCCACCTTTGGAGCAGGTCACGGCCCAGCTGGATGAGCAGTTCGCCCGCCGGGGCTGGGCCCTGTACGTGGCCGAGGGGTACGCCCCCCAGGCCCACCACGCCCGGGTGATGATCCCCTCCGCCCTGTCAGGGGGTTCCCTCCAGCGGCGGCTGGAGGAGGCCCTGGAGCGGTTTGGCGAGAGCCGGGCGGTGCTGGCCCTGGAGCTGCGGCGGGAGGACTTCTTCCTCCCCTCCCCCAGCGGAAGCGGCCAGCCCCTCACCCAGCAGGAGCTGGAGGAGCTGAGACAGCGGCTGTCCCCCTCGGTGTTCTTCTCCGGGGACCTGTGCGCCCGGTACTTCACCTACATGAGCCGGGACAACGGGGCCCACTTTGTCCTTTTCGACGACGGAGACACCCTGCGCCGGAAGACCGAGGTGGCCCGCAAGCTGGGCATCCGCACCTTTATGGCCCCCTGGAGCGAGGTTGCCCCTTACACCGCCCAGCTGGGCATCCAGCGCAGGCCCGAGCCCCGCCAGGGGCGCAGATAGGGAAAAACAGCCGCCTTGGGGCGGCTGTTCTCCTGTTCCTTGGGCAGAATAACGTTGACAGACGGCTTTTGTTGGATTATGATGTATGCTGTATTATGATTGAGATGTTCCGCTTATTTTACCGAAGCGAGGTTTCTTTCTATGACCCACTCCTTCTTCGGCGGGGTGTACCCCGCCACGCGAAAAGAAATGACCCGGCGCAAACCTCTGGCCCGGCTGTCTGTCACCCCACAGGAAATTGTCATCCCTCTGATTATGTGCGCCGACGGCCCCGCCACCCCCATGGTCCGGCCCGGCGACCCGGTGCTGGTGGGACAACCTGTGGCCCGGCGGGGACAGACGGGGGCCGCCGCCTTTGCCAGCGTATCCGGACGGGTGGCCGCCATTGAGGACCGCCCCCACCCCTGGGGGGGCTACTCCCCCGCCATCGTCATTCAAAATGACGACCGCGGTGACCATTACGAAGGCCGTCCCACCCCCCTGGACCCCCGGCAGCTCACCCTGGAGCAGCTGGTGGAGCGGGTGGAGTGGGCCGGCATCGTAGGCATGGGGGGAGGCTGCTTCCCCGCCTGGGAAAAGATCGCCCGCTCCGCCGGGAAGACAGACACCCTCATCGTCAACGTGGCCGAGTGCGAGCCCTATGTCACCGCCGACTACCGCCTGCTGCTGGAGCGCAGCGAGCACATCCTCCGGGGAGCCCAGGCCATCGCCCGCTGCCTGCGGTGTGAGCGGGTGGTGGTGGTCACCGAGGGGGACAAGCTCAACGCCGTGGAGGCGGTGGAGCGCCGCCTGCGCCGCTCAGGCAACGGCCGGGTGCAGATCATCCCCGTACGCACCTGCTACCCCCTGGGGGCGGAGAAGCAGATTGTCCAGACCGTCACCGGCCGGGAGGTCCCCCCGGGCGGCAGCGCCATCGACGCGGCGTGCATCGTGCTCAACGTGGCCACCGTCTTCGCCATCCAGGACGCCCTGTTTCAGGGCCGTCCCCTCACCCACCGGGCGGTGACCATCACCGGCGGGGCCGTCACCCGCCCCCGAAACCTGTGGGTGCCCATCGGCACCCCCCTGCGCCACCTGCTGGAGACCTGCGGCGGGCTGAAGGAGGAGGCCGACCTCATCATCACCGGCGGCCCCATGATGGGGGTGGCTCTCCAAAGCCTGGAGGCCCCGGTGATGAAAGACACCAACAGCCTGGTCTGCCTCACCGCGTGGGAGCACAAACCGGATACCCCCAGCGGAGTGTGCATCCGCTGCGGCAAATGTGTCAGGGCCTGTCCCATGCACCTGGCCCCCACCATCATACGCCGGGCCCTGGAGGACCACGACCTGCAAAAGCTGTCCCGCTACCATCTGGAGGACTGCAACGCCTGCGGCTGCTGCTCCTTTATCTGCCCCGCCCAGATTCCTCTGGTGGAAACGGTCGCCCAGGCAGCAAGCCTTGTCAGAAAGGGGGGAGCGTCTTATGACGGCCAGCTACGCGCCTAAACGGATGTCCCCCCAGCTGCGCCAGCCCTCCACCACTCGGGCCATGATGCTGGACGTGATGGTTGCCCTCACTCCCGCTCTGGGTATGGCCATCTTTTTCTTCGGTCTCCGGGCCCTGGCCCTCACCGCTGTGTCGGTGGGCTCCTGCGTCCTTTTTGAGGCCCTCTACCGGCTGCTCACCCGGCAGCGGCAGTCCATCGGAGACCTCTCCGCCTGCGTCACCGGGCTGCTGCTGGCCCTCAGTCTGCCTGCCAGCACCCCCTACTGGGTCCCGGTGATGGGGGCCGCTTTCGGCATCATTGTGGTCAAACAGTTCTACGGCGGCCTGGGCCGGAATTTTATGAACCCCGCCCTGGCCGGCCGGATGCTGGCCGGCACCCTGCCTATGCTCATGACCACCTGGCCCCAGCCTATGCAGAAGCTGTCCCTTGCTGCGGTGGACGCGGTGTCCGCCGCCACCCCCATGTCCTATCTCCACGAGGGCTCCCTCCCTCCCCAGCCCCTGAACATCATGTTCCTGGGCCAGCGGGGGGGCTGTATGGGGGAGGTCTCCACGTTCATGCTCCTGCTGGGCCTGGTCTACCTGCTGCTGCGCCGGGTGATCTCCGCCCGGATTCCCCTGGCCTACCTGGGGACGGTGGCAGTCATCGCCCTGCTCTCCTCCCCCGAGGGAATTTCTCCCCCGGTTTGGACCGCCTACCAGCTGATGGGCGGCGGGCTGCTGATGGGAGCCGTCTTCTTCGCCACCGACCCCGCTACCTCGCCGGTGACTCCCCGGGGCCACATCATGTTCGGCGTGGGCTGCGGCCTGCTCACCGTACTGCTCCGCTCCTCCAGCTCCTACCCCGAGGGGGTGGGCTGGGCCGTCCTCACCATGAACTGTATGGTCTGGCTGCTGGACCGGCTGGGACTGCCCCGGAGGTTCGGCATCGGCAACTTTGCCGCCACCCGCGACAAGCTGGCCGAAATGCGGGCCAGCCTTGCGGAAATTAAATTTGTCCGTCCCCAGCCGGACTTCAAGCTCCCGAAGCCCAGCGAGGGGCAGGCCCCCGGCGAGGCCTATCTGGACCTGCTGCGCTCCGCCCTGAAAACGGTAGGCCCCTTTGCCAGCGTATTTCTGGCCACCTGTCTGGTCATTTTCGGCGTCCACCGCTTTACTGACCTGAACACCGCCCGGGCTGAGATTCAGGCCGAGTATGAGATTCTGTCCCAGGCCATGCCCCTGGCCGTGGTGGGGGCTGAGACCCCCTATCACCCCGCTGGCGCCCTGTCCGTCACCGCCGGCTACGGGGAGGAGGGCCACCTGCTGGGCTACTGCGTGTCGGTGCAGAGCCAGGGCTTCGGCGGCCCCGTCACCATGACGGTGGGGGTGGACCTGAACGGCGTTGTTACGGGCGTAGCCATTGAGAGCCACAGTGAAACCGATCGGGTGGGCACCGAGGCCCTGACCCCCGAAGCTCTGGCCCGGTATGTAGGCCGTTCGGGCACCATCCGCACCTCGGGCAGCAACTCGGTGGACGCCGTATCCGGCGCCACCGCCACCTCCAAGGCCATTACCGCCGGGGTAAACCGGGCGCTGAACATTGTGGCCAATCTGGACACCGCAGGGGAGATCGACTATGAAGATACGCAATAAGGCCGAAAGGAGGTCCGCCCAATGAATACGGTCCTGGAACTGACCGGGGTGGCCCTGGCCGCCCTGCTGTCAGAAAATCTGGTGCTGGTGTCCTGCATGGGCATCGGCACCCACCAGGAGTCCTGGAAGAGCTCCCGTGAGGCCATCCGCACCGGCCTGTGCCTGACGCTGGTCATGGTGCTGGGGGTGCTGGGGGCCTGGCTGCTCAATTTTTTGGTTCTCATCCGCTTCGGCCTGGCCTACTTCCAGGTGCTGGCCTTCTCCCTGCTCATTCCCGGTCTGGTCACGGTACTGCGCCGGTTCTTCCGGGCCTGTATCCCGGAGCTATCCCGCCGGGTGGACGAAAATCTGGCCTCCATCTCCACCAACTGCGCCGCGCTGGGCTCCGCCCTGCTGGTGAGCCAGCGCAGCTACGGACTGGGCTCCGCCCTGATCTTCGCCCTGTGCGGCGGACTGGGTGCAACGCTGGCTCTGGCCAGCTTTGCCAGCCTGCAAAAGGAAGTGGACCTCAACCGCTGTCCCAGGGCTTTCCGCGGAGTGCCCATCCAGCTCATCACCGCCGGGCTGATGGCCATGGCCCTGGTGGGCTACTACGGGCTGTATTTGGGATAACAAAAAACAGCTTCACCACCCGGTGAAGCTGTTTTTTGACCTGTTCTCAGCGGCCGCCCAGCTTGAAGGATGCGCACTCGGTGCCCTCACATTTGGTGGGGGCGCAGTCGCAGCAGCCCACCTTGATGGAATCCAGGGAGCAGCAGTTCTGAGCCCCGGAGTGGTAGGCGCAGGTGTCCACAGAGCAGCGGATACTGGGATTGCAGGTTCTCTTTTCGTTGATGTTCATAGTGAAGCCCTCCTTATTTCGGATGGGCTTAGTATGGAACAAAGAGCCCCGCTCTATTCCTTTGGCAAATGGAATTTTTATTTTTTAAACTGCTCCGGCTCAAGGGGGTTCAGAATCTCTGAGGGCATGTCCACCACCTGGGGGATAAACCGGCTGGCAAATTTGCCCTGGCCCCGGGTCTTCACGTAGAAATAGCCGATCACAGAGAAGACCACCGCCCCGATAAAGTTGACGAACAGGTCTTTCATGGTATCCAGGATGCCGATGTCCAGATAGCCGCCCAGGCCCAGGGAAATCTGCTGTCCGTCAGCGGTGACAACAATGGTGTCTACAATGTTCTCAATCAGCACCCGGTTATTCCTCCCAGTGGGGTCCAGCATAACCGAGGAAATGGCGTTGACCACGGTATCCTTCTGCATATCCAGCATCATCAGCTGGTCCATGCCGCACTCGAAAAATTCCCACAGCACACCGATGGTCATGGAGAAGCAGAAAGCCACGATAGACATGAACACCGGGGACAGAGACAGGGAAAACTTCTCCGTCCGGTTGAGCATATCCACAAGAGCGAAGCCGATGGCGGCGCACAGAAAGCCGTTCAGGGTGTGGAGGATGGTGTCCCAGTGCTTGAAGGTGGTATAAAAGGCGCTGATCTCCCCCAAAATTTCTGCCGCGAAGATAAACAGCATTATGATAATCTCCAGCGTGTTGGGCAGATCAATCATCAGGGCCCGCTCAAAGACGGTGGGAAGCAGGAAGAGAACCAGGGTCAGGCCGCACAGAAATACGCTCTCAAAATCACCGTTGAAGAATTGAGCCACCATGACGGCGATAACCAGAAAACGCAGCGTAAAATAGACCACCGCCACCGTCTGCTTGCGCCGCAGAGCATTGTGGGCGGTGCTGAGTACAGCCCGGACCCCTCTTCGTTTTTTCGGCATAACAGCGCCTCCGATCTTTACAGTATTTTAACAAGTATAGCCCCTCGCGGAGAGAAAGTCAAGGCGGCAGGGAAGGACAGATGCCGGGCTCCGCAAACAGTCAAGGCCGGACTGCCTGACGCATAGACTGATTGGGAGGTGAAGTTACATGGACTTAGGCATCAGACAGATTACCGTGGGGGAGCTGCTGGACAATCCCAAATCAAAGGCGGGCTTCCAGCGCC
>CATKXO010000043.1 GCA_949840775.1 uncultured bacterium
GTCCAAATGGCAGCCGATGACGAAAAACAGGTTGAGAATCACGTTGACCACACCGGCGAAGGTGAGGAAGTACAGGGGCCGCTGGGTATCTCCCTGGGCCCGCAGTATGGCCGCGCCGAAGTTATATGTCAGGTTGTCAGGCATTCCCAGAAAATATATGCGCAGATATACGGTGGCCAGGTCGATGACATCGGTGGGGGAGGACATCCATTCCAGCAGCTGACGGACCATGACCACTCCGAAGAGCATCATGGCTAAGCCGCTGGCCATGGCCAGGGTCATGGCGGTGTGGACGCTCTGACTCACGTTGTCATGCCGTCCCGCCCCCAAATCCCGGGACACTACCACGTTGGTGCCCACAGACAGGCCCACAAACAGATTGATCATCAGATTGATGAGAGAGGTGTTGGAGCCGACCGCCGCCAGGGCCTCTTTTCCCGCGAAGCGGCCCACTACCACCACATCTGCCGCATTAAACAGCAGCTGGAGCAGGCTGGAGGCCATCAGCGGCAGGGCGAACAGCAGAATCTTGTCTGCCAGCGACCCGCTGCACATGTCAATGCTGTGTTTTTTCCTCACAATTCCCGATTCCCCTTTGGTTCGTTCCGAGCTTTTACAGTTAGACTATCTTACTACAGGAAAACCGGGCGGTCTAGTACTAAAGTTCACAAATTATGACGTGCTTTTTTGATATAACGGCACTACCGTCTCTACATGCCGTGTTCTCGGGAAGAGATCGGTCCCTTGGGCACGCACTGCCTGGTAGCCCAGTTTGGCGAAGCGCTCTATATCACGGGCCAGGGTGGCGGGGTCGCAGGAGACGTAGACAATCCGGTCTGGGGCCATACCTGCCAGGATGGCGGGCACATCCGGAGCCAGCCCCTTCCGGGGCGGGTCCACGCAAATCACCTGGGGCCGGACGCCCTCCTCGGCCAGCTTGTGCGCCACCTGGCCGGCATCACCGCAGAAGAACTCCGCGTTGGTGATTCCGTTCCGCCGGGCGTTCTCCCGGGCGTCCTCTACCGCTTGGGGGACGATTTCCGCCCCAATCACCCGCCCGGCCCGCTTGGCTAAAGCCAGAGAGATGGTGCCGATGCCGCAGTACAGGTCCAGGACAGTCTCCGTCCCGGTGAGTCGGGCGAAGTCCAGGGCAATGTTATACAGCCGTTCTGTCTGCGCCCGGTTGATTTGGAAAAAGGAGGGGACAGACAGGCGGAAAGTAAGTTGACATAACTCCTCCTCCAGCCAGTCCCGGCCCCAGAGGGTAGAGTACCGTTCCCCCAAAATCACGTTGGTGTTTCGGCTGTTGATGTTCAGCACCACCCCGGCCAGTCCGGGATCAGCCTGGCGCAGAGCATCTGCCAGCGCGTCGGAGTGGGGGAGGGCGTCTCCGTTGGCTACCACGCACACCAGGCTCTCCCCCCGGCTATTGGTGCGGACGTACAGGTGGCGGACCAGCCCCTTGCCCGTCTCCTCGTCATAGGCGGGGATGGCGTGTGTCTCCATCCAGTCCTTAAAAGCCCTGCGCAGACGGGTGACGGACTCAGGTTGGAGCGGGCAGTCGGGGGCGTCCAGCACATCGTGGCTCCGGGGGCGGTAGTAGCCCACGGCCAGGCCCTGTTTGCCCTGGGACACCGGGAACTGTACCTTGTTCCGATAGCGGAGGGGATGCTCCGCCCCCAGGACAGGGGGGAGGTCCAGCTTTACATGCCCCACCCGCTCCAGCGCGTCAGCGATGCGCTGCCGCTTGGCGCGCAGCTCTTCGGCGTAGCTCATGTGCCGGAACTGACAGCCGCCGCATTTGCCGTAGAGGGGGCAGTTGGGCTCTGTCCGCTCAGGGGAGGGGAGAAGCAGCTCCACTCCCCGTCCCCAGGCCACGTTCTTGTTCACCTTCTCCAGGCGGACCCGCCAACGCTCCCCCTGGATGGTGCAGGGCACAAAAACCACCCGCCCCTCCAGCCGGGCCACCCCCATTCCCTCGGCGGTGTAGCCGGTGATGTCCAGGGTGTGGACGGTGTTTTTTCGGATGTCAGCCATGGGACACGCCCCCTTTTCAAGTCAGATAATCATACCACATTTCAATGGAAAGGTAAAGACAGCTTGAAAAGGGTTTTGAGGCGTGATATAATCATAACAGGACCTTGCCAAATCGAACGTAATACATCTGGAGGGAGCTGGAATTATGGCTTATGATCATGGTGCGTTTCGTGTAAGAAATCTTGATGACGCAATAGCGTTTTACACGACAAAGCTTGGGTTCAAATATCTGTTTTCCGGAGAAAACGAAAAGGATGCGGAGAAATACGCTTTTCTCGAATACAATGGAGCGCGGCTGGAATTGATAGAAACAGTAAATCGTACTTACTGTCCGTCAACTCCTGAACATCCATATTGTCCGCATTTATGCTTTGATGCCGATAACATGGATGATGTTGTTAAGATGTTAAGAGAAAATAACTTGATGATTCTGAATGGCCCCAATGAGATTCCAGGCTCAGAACAGTGGATTTACTTTGCAGATCCGGATATGAATGTATTGGAATACATTGTTTGGCTTGATAAAGAGCGGAAGTAATCAACTTCTTTCAGCTAACGGAAATTTATCTATATGTTGAAATCAGGAGCGGCAGGGCGAAAAACCCTGCCGCTCCATTGCGTTTTTGAAGGATTTATTACTTCTTCCCCGCCATATGGGTGGAGGAAACCACCATGCCGGTGAGGGCGAAGAGGGCCAGGGCGTTGGGAATGACCATCAGGTTATTGAACATGTCGGTCAGCTCCCACACCAGGTCGTTGGACATCAGAGTGCCCAGGAAGATGAACACCAGAGCCAGGGCAGAGTAGATTTTGGCGGAGCTCTTGCCGAAGAGGTAAACCACGTTGATTTTGCCGAACAGGTTCCAGCTCAAAATGGTGGAGAAGGCGAAGAAGAACAGGCAAACGGCCACGAACATGGCCCCGGCGCTCTCACCGAAGACCACGCCGAAGGCGGTCTGGGCCAGGTTGGCCTTGCCCAAGGTGGTGCTGGCTGCGGCGGCACCACACTCGGCCAGGGGGCCGTCGGCAGTGTACAGGGTGGAGATGACCACCAGGGCGTTGAGGGTGAGGACCACAAAGGTGTCCATAAACACGCCGATCATGGCCACCACACCCTGGTCGTGGGGGTCGGTCACGTTGGCCTGGGCGTGGGCGTGGGGCGTGGAGCCCATGCCGGCCTCATTGGAGAACAGGCCCCGCTTGGCGCCCTGGCTGATGGCGGTCTTGAGGGCGTAGCCAAAGCCGCCGCCGATGATGGCCTGGGGCTGGAAAGCGTACTGGAAGATCATGGCGAAGGTGGCGGGGATGTACTTGGCCCGGGCGATGAGAACCACCAGGCCGCCCAGCAGGAAGATGGCCGCCATGATGGGGACCACCTTCTCGGTGACGGAGGCCAGCCGCTGGACGCCGCCCAGGAAGATGACGCCGCAGATGATGACCAGCACAGCGCCTACAATCCAGTTGGGGATACCGAAAGCGGTGTTGAAGGTGGAGCCGATGGAGTTGGACTGGACCATGCAGCCCATAAAGCCCAGGGCCAGGATGATGGCAACGGCAAAGAAGCCGGCCAGGAACTTGCCCAGGCCGCCCTGAAAGGCGGTGGTGATGTAGTACACAGGGCCGCCGCGGTAGGAGCCGTCGGAATCGGCTTGACGGGTCTTGATGGCGAGGGTGGCCTCGGCGTAGATGGTGGCCATGCCGAAGAAGGCGATAATCCACATCCAGAAGATGGCGCCGGGGCCGCCGGTGAGGATGGCGCCCGAGGCGCCCACGATGTTGCCGGTGCCCACCTGGGCGGCGATGGCGGTGGCCAGGGCCTGGAAGGAGCTCATGCCCTGCTCCTGCCTGCCGCCCCGGAGGGACAGGTTGCCGAAGGTCTTTTTCATCCCTTCGCCGAAGCAGCGGACCTGGACGAAGCGGGTCTGAATGGTGTACCACAGGCCCACGCCGATGAGGAGGAAGACCAGGATATAGTTGGAGAGGTACTCGTTAATCTTTGCCACGATGGGGAACAGTATTGCTTCAAGCTCAGCCATGATAATGCTTCCTTTCTAAATTTGTGTGTTTGTGTACGGGCGGATATTATCCGCCCGTATTTTATGGATACGTTTGGTAGACAGCGGGCGCATAATATGCGCCCCTACACGGATCAAAGGGAGGTCATCTCTTATCCTTAAAATATTCCTTGGTGATGGAGGCCACCGCGCCAGAGAGGGCCAGCAGGGCCACCAGGTTGGGGATGGCCATAGCGCCGTTGAGCGTGTCAGAGACGTTCCACATGAGCTGGCCGGAGCCGGTGGCGCCCACAATGCAGAACAGCACGAAAATCACCTTGTAGATGGAGGTGACCGCCTTGTTGTCCTTGGAGAGGTAGCCCCAGCACCGCTCGCCGTAGTAGCTCCAGCTGAGGATGGTGGACAGGGCGAAGAAGACCAGGCTGAGCTGGATGATGGTGCCCCCCAGGGTTCCCGGAAGGATGGAGTTAAACGCCTCGACGGCGGCAGCCCCATTGGAGGCATAGGTTTTCAGGGCCTCCGCGCCCAGCTCGAAGCCGGACAGCAGTACAGTGAGGGCGGTGATGGAGCAGATGACGATGGTGTCGAAGAACACCTCAAATACGCCCCAGATGGCCTGCTCGGCGGGCTCCTCGGTGGAGGAGGCGGCGTGGGCGATGGGGGCGGAGCCCAGACCGGCCTCGTTGGAGAACACACCCCGGGCAAAGCCGTTCTTCATGGCGATCATGATGGCGTAGCCGGCAATGCCGCCGCTGATGGACTCAAAGCTGAAAGCGCTGGTGAAGATGGCCTTGAACACGCCGGGCACGTCGCCAAGCCGCATGAGGATAACCACAATGCCCGCCGCCACATAGAACACCGACATAAAGGGGACCAGCAGGGAAGTGACCTGGCCGATACGCTTCACACCGCCGATAACCACGATGCCCACCACAACCGTAAGGATCATGCCGGTGACCAGGGGGTCCAAGCCGAACAGCCCGCCCATGGCCCCGGCGATTTCACTGGACTGGGCGATGTTGCCGATGCCGAAGGAGGCGATGCCCCCCAGGACGGCGAAGAGGACGGCCAAAGGCTTCCAGCTCTTGCCCAGACCGTTTTCAATGTAGTACATGGGGCCGCCCTTGTGAACGCCGTCGGCGCCGGTGTTCCGGAACTTCATGGCCAGGGCGATCTCGGCGTATTTGGTGCACATGCCGAAGAAAGCGGATACCCACATCCAGAACACGGCCCCCGGGCCGCCGATGAAGATGGCTCCGGTGACCCCGGCAATGTTGCCGGTGCCCACGGTGCCCGCCAGGGCGGTGGTCACCGCCTGGAAGGGGGACAGGTTGCTGCCGTGGTCCTGGGCGTCCTTTTTGCGGAACAGGGAGCCCACGGTGTTTTTCATGATGTAGCCGAACCAGCGAACCTGGACCCAGCCGGTGCGGAAGGTGAGGTATACGCCGGTGCCTACCAGCAGAGCCAGCATAATGGGACCCCAGACAAAGCTGTTAACCGCTCTTTCAAATTGCAGTAAGCCTTCCATACAATCTCTCCTTTTTGTCGGACAGACGAAAAATGGGCGGCGGAAATGCCCGCTGCCCAAAAGAAAAGTCAAACCCACAGGGCGCACCCTGCCGGTTCCTGACATCCCCTCTGTCCTTTTGCCTGAGAGATTGGCGGGGGTACTTGCCCCGCGTTGCACCTTCGGCACCCGGTAAACGAGCTTCTCCAGAGTCACATCCACGCGCAGTCCTCATTCCGGAGCGGAACGCCTGAGAGTGTTACTCCTTCGGCAGGCCGTTGGGCCGTTTTCCTGCGCGCTTCGTCTGTCCCTATTCAATTACCCGGATACCATACCACAAAACAGGCCCGTTTGTCAACGTCTGACGGACAACAATGCGCTATGGACGGAATTTTCAGCTAATTGAACCAAGAAGACGGAATTTTTCTGCAAGAAAGTTTACAATTTGCTCTTTTTTTGCGGGGAAGAGTGTGATATACTGACTAGGATTATGGTTATCCATGAAAGGTAGGGGCGCACATTGTGCGCCCGCATAGAGCGACGGATGTTTGACGGCGGGCGGACAATGTCCGCCCCTACACACAGCGGTCTCTCAACACATGAAACCGAGAGGTGTTTTACAACTATGAGCCTGTTTACCAAGATTTTCGGGACCTCCTCCCAGCGGGAGCTGAAGTCCATCTACCCCATCGCCGACAAGGTGGACGCCCTGGAGGAGGAGTACAAAGCCCTCACCGACGCCCAGCTCCAGGCCAAGACCCCGGAGCTGAAAGCCCGCCTCGCCAACGGCGAGACACTGGACGATATCCTCCCGGAGGCCTTTGCCGCCTGCCGTGAGGCCGCCTGGCGTGTCATCGGCCTGCGTCCCTACCGGGTGCAGGTGGTGGGCGGCATCGTGCTCCACCAGGGCCGCATCGCCGAGATGAAGACCGGCGAGGGCAAAACCCTGGTGGCCACTCTTCCCGCCTACCTCAACGCCCTGGCGGGCAAGGGGGTGCACATCGTCACCGTCAACGACTACCTGGCCAAGCGCGACTCGGAGTGGATGGGCAAGGTCTTCCGCTTTATGGGCCTCACCGTGGGTCTGGTCATCCACGGGGTGATGGGGGAGGAGAAGAAGGCCGCCTACCAGGCTGACATCACCTACGGCACCAACAACGAGTTTGGCTTCGACTACCTGCGGGACAACATGGCCATCTACTCCCAGGAGCTGGTCCAGCGGGGCCACGCCTTCGCCATCGTGGACGAGGTGGACTCCATCCTCATCGACGAGGCCCGCACCCCCCTGATTATCTCCGGTCAGGGGGAGAAGTCCACCCAGCTGTACACGGTTGTGGACCAGTTCGTCTCCCGGCTGAAGTGCCAGCGGGTGCGGAAGGTGGACGAAAAAGAGGAAGAGGACACCGATATCGACGCCGACTACATCGTGGACGAGAAGGCCCGCACTGCCACCCTCACCGCCCGGGGCATCAAGAAGGCCGAGGAGGCTTTCCAGGTGGAGAACCTGGCGGACATGGAGAACACCACCCTGTCCCACCACATCAACCAGGCCATCAAGGCCCGGGGCGTGATGAAGCGGGATATCGACTATGTGGTGAAGGACGGCCAGGTCATCATCGTGGACGAGTTCACCGGCCGCCTTATGTTCGGCCGGCGATACAACGAGGGCCTGCATCAGGCCATCGAGGCCAAGGAGCACGTGGAGGTGGCCAACGAGTCCAAGACCCTGGCCACCATCACCTTCCAGAACTATTTCCGTTTGTACGACAAGCTGTCCGGCATGACGGGTACCGCCCTCACCGAGGAGGAGGAGTTTGGCACCATCTACGAGCTGGACATCGTGGAAATTCCCACCAACAAGCCCCTGGCTCGTGTGGACCAGCCCGACGTGGTGTACAAAAACGTCCCCGGCAAGTTGCGGGCCATCGTGGAGCAGATTGAGGCCTGCCACGCCAAGGGCCAGCCGGTGCTGGTGGGCACCGTGTCCATCGAGAAGTCGGAGGAGCTGTCCGCCATACTCAAGCGCAAGGGCATTAAGCACAACGTTTTGAACGCCAAGAACCACGAGAAAGAGGCGGAAATCGTGGCCCAGGCCGGCAAATTCGGGGCAGTCACCGTGGCCACCAACATGGCCGGCCGCGGCACCGACATTATGCTGGGGGGCAACGCCGAGTTTCTGGCCAAGGCTGACCTGCGCAAGGCCGGCATGTCCGACGAGCTCATCGCCGAGGCCACCGGCTTTGCCGAGACGGACAACCAGGAGATTTTGGACGCCCGGAAAAAGTTCTCCGAGGCGGAGGCCAGATATAAGGCGGAGATTCAGGAGGAGGCCGACAAGGTTCGTCAGGCCGGCGGCCTGTTTATCCTGGGCACCGAGCGCCACGAGTCCCGGCGCATCGACAACCAGCTCCGGGGCCGGGCCGGCCGTCAGGGCGACCCGGGCGAGACAAGATTCTTCCTCTCCCTGGAGGACGACATCATGCGGCTGTTCGGCTCCGAGCGGGTGTACAACCTGATGGAGAAGCTGGGCGTGGACGAGGACACCCCCATCGACGCCAAGATGCTCTCCGGGGCCATTGAGAACGCCCAGAAGCAGGTGGAATCCCGGAACTTCCAGACCCGAAAGAACGTGCTGCAATATGACGATGTGATGAACACCCAGCGTGAGATCATCTACAAGCAGCGCCGCCAGGTGCTGGACGGGGAGGACATCCAGAGCTCCATTCAGAACATGCTCCACACCATGATTTCCAACGCCATCCAGGGCCACATGGGGGAGCAGAAGCATATGGACGAGGAGTCCTTCCAGGAGGCCATCGCCCATTTCCGCTCCATGTTCCTGCTGCCCGGCGAGCTCCACCCCACCACCGGGGAGCTGGCCCAGTACGACGCCGAGGGGTTGGTCCGGCTGGTGCTGGACAAGGCTCAGGAGGCCTACGCCCGGAAAGAGAAGGAGATCACCCCGCCCCTCATGCGGGAGCTGGAGCGGGTGATTATGCTCCGGGTGGTGGACGAGTACTGGATGGACAACATCGACGCCATGACCGAGCTGCGCCAGGGTATCGGCCTGCGGGCCTACGCCCAGACCGACCCCGTAGTCGCCTACAAAGAAGAGGGCTACGAGATGTTTGAGAACATGGTGGCCGCCATCCAGGAGGAGACCCTCCGCCGGCTGTTCCTGGTCCGCCTGCGGAAGAACGAGGAGGTCAAACGGGAGCGGGTGGCCAAGGTCACCAGCGAGAGCGGTGCCGGCGACGGCACCGTGAAAAAGCAGCCCGTGAAAAAGGCGGTCAAGATTGGCCGCAACGATCCCTGTCCCTGCGGCTCCGGGCTGAAGTGGAAAAAATGTACCTGCGCCCAGTATCACCCGGATTTGAAGTAAAACAGCCAGGAATCTGGCTCGGTTAATTTTGGACCATGGGGCACACCGGGTGGAACTGGTGGACCTCCTCCTCGCCCCGGAGGATACGCAGGCCGCCCAGAGCCAGGGCCTCCATCTCGTTCTCCCCAGGGAGGACCACCACCCGGCAGAGGTTGTGCAGATAGTCGATGACCTTGCCGGTGAGCAGCTTGGAGTTGGCCAGCCCGCCGGTGAGGATGACCGCGTCGATGAGACCGGTAAAGCAGGCCAGCATAGTGCCCACCCCCTTGGCAATCTGGAGGGCCTGGGCCTGATAGACCAGGGCGGCCCACTCGTCTCCGGCGGCGATGCGCCGCTCCACCTCCTGGCAGTCGTGGGTGCCCAGCAGGGCGGACATGCCCCCCTCGCCCCGGAGCTTTTTCAGCATCTCCGCCTTGGTGTATTTTCCTGAGTAGCACATATCCAGCACATAGAGCATGTTCAGG
This sequence comes from uncultured bacterium, assembly GCA_949840775.1. Taxonomy (GTDB): domain Bacteria; phylum Bacillota; class Clostridia; order Oscillospirales; family Oscillospiraceae; genus Lawsonibacter. The sequence continues at coordinate 9,406 of CATKXO010000043.1, forward strand.
CTGCCCCCCCGGTCGGGGGAGAAGGGGCCGGCGTCATCGGAGACCGAGTCGATAATCCGTCCCTGGCTGTGGGCGGATACCGAGATGCCGCCTCCCAGGTGGGCCACCACCAGATTCATATCCTCGTAGCGCCGGCCCATGGCCTGGGCGTACTTGTGGCCAGTGGCCCGGGCGTTGAGGACGTGGCAGAAGCTGGTACGGGTGACCTCCTTGAAGCCGGTGACCCGGGCCTCGGGGAGAAGCTCGTCGCTGGTGACGGCGTCGTAGATGTAAGCGGGAATGCCCAGAGGCTGGGCGAACTCCCGGGCCATCAGGCCGCCCAGATTGGAGGCGTGGTCGAAGACGGTGTGGTGGAGCAGGCAGTCGGCCAGGGCGCTGTCCACCAGATAGCCCCCGGACACGATGTTGGGGATGATGCCCCCCCGCCCCACTACGGCGGACAACTGGGACAGCTCATAGCCCTCCAGGGCCAGCCAGCTGCGCACCATGCCCACCCGGTAGTCCAGCTGGTCGTTGAGGGCGGGATAGGGGGCCAGGTCCGGGTTGGTGTGGACCATGCTCCGGACCATAAAGGGGCGTTCGTCCCGGTATACTGCCGCCTTGGTGCTGGTGGAGCCGGGGTTCAGGACCAGAATATCGTATGACATGATGACCTCCTATTTCATCGCCGCGCAGATCAGGATGGACCAGTATTTTTCCTCCGCGGTGGCCCCCCGGGAGTTGACGGTGATGGGCACCTTTGCCCCCAGCACCACCCCGGCCATCTCCCCGCCGGCCAGGCCGTAGAGGGATTTGCCCAGCAGATTGCCTGCCGCGATGGAGGGGGCCAGCAGGATGTCGGCATCCCCTGCCACCGGACTGTGGTAGCGCTTCACCCGGGCGGCCTCCCCGTCGGTGGCCAGGTCCAGGGCGATGGGGCCCTCCACGATGCAGGGACCAAAGTCCCCCCGTTCGCCCTCCTCCTTGAGGACGGCGGCGTCCGCCGTCTCCGGCATGGAAGGATTCACCGTCTCCACGGCGCACAGGGCTGCCGCCTTGGGGCAGTCGTAGCCCAGGAAGCGGCAGAAATCCAGGGCGTTGCGCAGAATGTGTCGCTTCTGCTCCAGGTCCGGAGCCACCACCATGCCGCCGTCGGTGACGTAGAGCAGCTTGTGGTAGCTGGGCACGTCCAGTATGGCCACATGGGACATTACCCGGCTGGCCCGGATGCCCGTCTCTTTGTTGACCACGGCCTTCAGCAGCGTGCCCGTTGGGAGCATCCCCTTAATGAGCATGGCGCCCTCCCCGGAGCGGACAAGGGCCACCGATTTGGCGGCACATTCTCCGTCATCCCGGGCATCTACCACTTGGACGGGGTCCAGCGCCTCCCCCAGGCTGCCGGCGATGGACAGAATCTCCTCCCTGCGGCCCACCAGGATAGGGTGGATCAGCTTGTCCCGCCGGGCGGCGAACACCGCTTGGAGGGTGTGCCCGTCGTGAGCCGCCGCCACAATCGCGGCTTTGGGCGGCAGGCCGCAAAGGCGGGACTTTAGTTCGGAAAAGCTGGCGATGACCATAGAATATCCCCCTTTTCTTTTGTGCTGAATACATTTTATCATCCCTCCAAGAAAAAGTATAGCGTAAAATTGCCTGCTTTCCTCTTGACGGATGGGCCGGGTTTTAGTATAATATCAGTCGCTGTGCTGGTGTAGCTCAGTTGGCAGAGCAGCTGATTCGTAATCAGCAGGTCGCCGGTTCAAATCCGGCCACCAGCTCCAAAATCCGCAGGGATCTTAGCATTCCTGCGGATTTTTACCATTTATTCTGCTTGGGAGAAAAGAAAGGAATTTGCGTTATGAAATTTGATCCTATGAAGTACGCCTATGCCTCCCGCCGCAATGTGATTTATGCCAAAAAGGGCATGGCCTGCTCTACCTCTCCCATTGCCTCCCAGGTGGGCCTGGAGATTATGAAGGCGGGCGGAAACGCTATGGATGCCGCCGTCGCCATGGGCACCGTCATGCCCCTGGTGGAGCCCACCAGCAACGGCCTGGGCTCGGACTGCTTCGCCCTGGTGTGGAGCGCCAGGGACAACAGGCTCTTTGGCCTGAACGGCTCCGGCGTTGCCCCCATGGCCCTGTCCGCCCGGAAGGTGAGGGAGGCGGGTCATTCCTCCATGCCCAAGGATGGCTGGATTCCTGCCATGGTCCCCGGCGCCCCCAGCGGCTGGGCGGAGCTGCGCCGCCGCTTCGGCACCAAGTCCATGGCAGAGCTGATGGCCCCCGCCATTCAGTACGCCCGGGAGGGCTTCTGTGTCCCCGTCAATGTGGCCAGGCTGTGGAAGGGGGGCGTGGACCGGTTTGCCGCCGCCGCCCGGAAGGAGCCCGAGGTCTTTGCCCCCTGGATGGACTGCTTCACCAAAAATGGCAGGCCCTACGGGGCAGGCGAGACCTTTGCCAGCCCGGACTACGCTGCCACCCTGGAAGAACTGGCCGCCACCGACTGCGAGAGCTATTACCGGGGAGATATCATGCGGAAGATTGTGGATTTCTCCCGGAAGACCGGCGGTTTTTTTGACGAGAGCGACTTTGAAAGCTACAGGGCCGGGTGGGTGGAGCCCATCTCTGTGGACTACAAGGGCTATACTGTCTTTGAAATGCCCCCGAACGGCCACGGCATCACGGTCCTGATGGCCCTGAACATACTGAAGGGGCTGGAACTGGGTGGGGAGCGGGAGAGCGCCGGCGCCTACCACAAGATCATTGAGGCCACCAAGCTGGCTTTTGTGGACGCCAAGAAGTTTGTGGCCGACCCCCGGTACATGCGCACCAAGGTGGAGGACATGCTGTCCGACCGCTACGCCGGTGTCCGCCGGGGTCTGATTACCGGCCGGGCTGTCTGCCCCGAGGCAGGCGACCCCTCCTGCGGCGGTACAGTGTACTTCTGCACCGCAGACGGCGAGGGCAATATGGTGTCCTACATCCAGAGCAACTATATGGGCTTTGGTTCCGGCATTGTGGTCCCTGGCACTGGCATCAGCATCCAGAACCGGGGAGCCAACTTCTCCCTGGACCCGGAGAGCGACAACTGTCTGGAGGGCGGCAAAAAGTCCTATCATACCATTATTCCCGGCTTCCTGTGCAAGGACGGCAGGGCTGTGGGCCCCTTCGGCGTGATGGGCGGCTTTATGCAGCCCCAGGGCCATATCCAGGTGATGGTGAACACCATTGATTACCATATGAACCCCCAGGAGGCCCTGGATGCTCCCCGCTTCCAGTGGGTGGGGGAGAAGAAAATCCAGCTGGAGCGGGAGGTCCCCGCCCATGTGGCGCAGAGTCTGGCCGGGATGGGCCATGAGGTGGAGGTCGTCAATGCCAACACCGGCATGGGCCGGGGCCAGATCATCTGGCGCACAGAGGAGGGGGCGCTGGTTGGCGGTACGGAGCCCCGGGCGGACGGGACCATTGCGGCTTGGTAAAAAATGTGGTATATCCCGGCGCCGGCTGGCATAGGGACGTGCTGAAACGGAATAGGGTAGGGCGGAGGTGTTATAACATGTTGTCGCCAGTTATTTACCTGATGATGAACGGATTGTTTTTTACCCTGCGCCTGTCTGGAGGAGGGGGGTCCTTTCCCCGCCCGCTGAAGGCGGCGGAGGAGAAGGAGTATCTGGAGCGGTGTGCCCAGGGGGATTTGGAGGCCCGGAATATTCTTGTGGAGCACAATCTGCGCCTGGTGGCTCACATTGTAAAGAAGGGGTACAGCGGAAGGAGGAATTTTCCCGGTCAAAAACGGCCCCCCATGGGCCGCCGAATTTCAGATGGATATCCAAGTGCAGCACCTCCCTGGTGCTGCCTTTTTTGACCACGATTTTGTCCAGGATCGTGGTCACCAGTGCAGAATTGATGCCGTTTTGAAAGGACAGCTCCTGCTCCAGCACTGCCCGGATTTCCTCCAGCTGTGCCGTGGTCCGCCGTCCCTTTTCCGCCTCCGCCTGGAGTCCTGTCCGTCTTTCCTCCAGAGCCTTGATCTGTTCATTGAACCCGTCGTTACGCTGTTTAAACTCCGCTGTGGTGATGACGCCCTCGATGCTCATTTCCAGCAGACGGTCCTTTTTTGCCTGGAGGGCGAACAGGTCTTCCTCAACGCGGCGGAGGTCCTGGGCATAGTCGTGCTCGTCGGGGACGGCCTGGATGACGGCCACCACCGCGTCAATGATTGCCTGTTTGTTCCGGGCCAGCTGATTGAAAGTGCCGGCCATAATTTGGTCCAGCTCAGTGGTGCGAAGATGGGGCGCGGTACACCCCGCCCGACCTCGGTTGCGGTATTCCCGACACTGCCAGGTCTCCTTGTCCCCCTTAGCGCTTTTCAGTACCTGCCGGTGGAAGCTGGTGCCGTGTTCCTCGCAGACGATTTTGCCGCTGTAGGGGTAACGGTTGTGGAACTCCGCCCCGCTCTGGTGGGACATCATCTGCTGGCTTCGCCTCTTGTACAGGGCGTTGGCCCGGTCCCACAGCTCCTCCGATACGATGGCCGGGACGGACGGGTCGAGGTACATCACCCACTCGCTCTCGTCCAGGAAGATTTTTCGCTTACTGCGGTAGTCCACCGTCTGGGATTTGTTGGCGCAGTACCAGCCCTTGTACTTGGGGTTACAGAGGATGTGCCGGATGGTCAGCACATTGAAGGCGTTGCCCTTCCGACTGGTGAAGCCCTCGTCCAGCAGTTTTTGGGAGATGCGGCGGATGCCCATCTGTTGGTTGGCGTAGAGGTCAAAAATCCGCCGCACCACCTGGGCCTCCTCCTCGTTGATGGTCAGTACGCAGTCCTTCTTGTCATAGCCCCACAGCTTGTCGTTGCCAAGCACGTGGCCGTTTTTGATGGCCTGACGGAAGCCGAACTTCAGCCGCTCGGACAGCTTGCGCACCTCGTCCTGAGCCACCCCGGCCATGACTACCAGGCGGAACTCGCTGTCACTGTCCAGGGTGTTGATGTTATCGTTCTGAAACAGCACCCCCACGTCGTGCTCCAGCAGCTCCTGGGTGTATTTGATGCTGTCCAGGGTGGAACGGGAAAAGCGGGATATCTCTTTGGTAATGATAAAGTCGAACCGCCCCGCTTTGGCGTCTGTTATCATCCGCAAGAAGCTATCCCGCTTTTTCGTGCTGGTGCCGCTGATGCCCTCGTCTATGTACCCCGGCACAAAGGTCCATTTGGGTTTTGACTGGATCAGCTCGGTGTAATACTGTACTTGGTTTTCCAGGCTGTTGATCTGCTCGTCCTTGTTGGTGGACACCCTGGCGTAGAAGGTTACCCGTAAGGGCAGGTCGAAGATGGTCTTTCCGTTGCGCATCTCATTGCGTATCCTGAGCACATTCATGTCCGCTCGCCTCCTCTGTCAAGCACACAGGATACCGGAAAAATGGGGGAATATCCATTGCGGAATATACCAAATCTACCGCGTTCAAATAGGTGGTTTTCGACAAGAGGCCGCAGGTGTAGACCGCCCCCAACAGGACGCTGACCAGTTCTCGCTGTGCGCTTTCCAATGTTATCACCTCAGTTTATGGATATGATTCTGCAAATAAAAAATGCCAGGCGGATCGTGTCCGTCTGGCATGGTTTAAAGATCGGGTAGTTCGTTGACCGGAGGCAGGCAGCTGTGCCCCCGGCAGACATAGAAGGTGGTCTTCCCGTTTTTCAGTGGGTAATCTGGTCCGGACTCCCGCAAAATTACCGCCGCTTCGAGTGGGAGGTCCAGCGGCAAATGCGCCGCCTCTGATTTGTCGAAGAGAACTGCCGTCACCTTGGGCGGCGGGTCCTGACGGTCCAGAAGGGCCAGCAGGAACATGGCGTGACCGGCGGGGTACTGGCTCGCCTCTGCCGCCAGGAAGTCCAGCTGCCGCTCCGCCAGAGGGCCATAGGTTTCCTCGGAGACGAGCTGACCCAGCCGCGCCAGGTTCCAGGCCATCAGAGCGTTCCCGCTGGGCATGGCCCCGTCGTAGGTCTCCTTGGGGCGGAGAATCAGCGTCTCGTGCTCATCCCCGTAGAGGTAAAAGCCGCCATCTTTCTCGTCGTGGAATTTTTCGTATACGTCCCGGCGGAGCTGTTCCGTCCGGTCCAGATACGTTTGCTCCAATGTGGCCCCGTGCAGGGCCAGTTGGGCGAACAGACAGGCGGCGTAGTCGTCCAGAAAGCCCCTGGCGCCCCGCTGGCCGTCCCGGAAGCTGACGTAGAGAGCTTCGCCGTCCCAGAGGTTTTTCCAGAGAAAGCGATCAGCCCGCTTTGCTGCGTCCAGATACTTCTCCGTCCCGCTGGTTTGATACAGCCGGCATAGAGCGGCGATCATCAGGCCGTTCCAGGCGGTGAGAATCTTGTCATCCAGGCGGAGGGAGCAGCGCCCCTTGCGATATTGGTATATTTTTTTCAGCAGATGGTCAAAGGTGCGGTCCTCCGAATCACTGCGGAGCAGATTGGGGATGCTTTTCCCCTCAAAGTTCCCGGCCTCGGTGATGTCGAAGTGCCGGTTGAAGGCCCCGCCTTGCTCCGGGCCCAGAACGCGGACGATCTCCTCAGGTGTAAACAAGTAGTACTTGCCCTCCACGCCGTCGCTGTCGGCGTCCTGAGCGCTGTAGAAGCCGCCCTCGGGGGCGGTCAGTTCCCGCAGGACATGATCCGCCGTCCGCTCTGCTGCCGGCAGGTACAGCTCCTTTTTGGTCACGGAGTAGGCTTCGCAGTATACCAAAATCAGCAGGGAGTTGTCATAGAGCATCTTTTCGAAGTGGGGAACCAGAAACCGCTCGTCGGTGGAGTAGCGGCAGAAGCCGCCGCCGATGTGGTCGAACAGCCCGCCCCGGTACATTTGGGTCAGCGTCCGCTCCGCCATCTCCAGGCAGGCTCTGTCACCTCGCCTGCGGTAGTAAGTCAGGAGAAACAGAAGATTGTGTGGAGCGGGAAATTTTGGCGCGCCGCCGAAGCCGCCGTTTTTGGGATCGAAGAGCTGCTTGTAAAGCTGGACAGCCTCCTCCAAAAGCTCCGGATTTGCTCCGCCCTCTGACATCTGGGGTCGGTCCAGCAGGGCCACAATTTCCTTTGCCTGGTTCAGCAGGGCGGGGCGGTCCTGTTCCCACTTCTCGTGGATCAGGGTCAATAAGTCCCCAAAGCTGGCCATATGGCCCTGTCGCTGTTTGGGGAAGTAGGTCCCAGCGAAGAAGGGCTGCTTCTCCGGCGTCAGGAAGATGCTGGTGGGCCAGCCGCCGCTGCCGGTGAACGCCTGGCAGACCGCCATATAGACGCTGTCCAAATCGGGCCGTCTCTGGGTCCTCAAAGCTCTCCCGGGCCATGACGTGGCACCAGTGACAGGTGCTGTAGCCGATGCTGAGAAAGACGGGCTTGTCCTCCGCTTTGGCCCGGCGGAAGGCCTCCTCGCCCCAGGGATACCAGTCCACCGGGTTTTCCGCGTGTTGGAGGAGGTAGGGGCTGGTCTCATGTTTCAGGCGGTTTGACACGGTATCACATCCTCTGCTTGTCGTCGGTGGCCGGGTTGTCGATGAGGGCTCCATCTTCCCCGAAGCGGGAGCCGTGGCAGGGACAGTCCCAGCTGTGTTCGGCGGCGTTGTACTTCAGGGCACAGCCCATGTGGGGACAGCGGGGCGTAGTGGGGGTCAGCATTCCCAGGGCGGACTCCAGGCTGTTTGCCGCCAGCTGAGGGCGGAGGACTGTCCGGGAGGGGGAGAACAGCTCCGTATAAGCATTGTTTCGTCCCAGCACCAGGTCGGTC
>CATKXO010000044.1 GCA_949840775.1 uncultured bacterium
CCAGCAACAAGCCCTTTGCCCGGGCCATCAGCACTGTGCAGGCTACCTCCATCGGCTCCACCAACGACAGCACCATCGTGGAGCTGGGCGAGCGGCTGTACAACGGCGACCTGCGCCTGACTGCGTACGACACCGACGCCTTTGAGCGTCCCGCCCGTACCTGGGAGTACGACGGCAAGGAGATCGGCACCTACGTGAAGAAGGAGCTGCTCCGCCAGAGCTACACCGAGAAGGTCACCGGCCGTATGCTGTACGATCTGCTGACCAAGAACACCATCGAGACCTATGACTTTGTCATTGCCATCGACGGCGAGACCGAGCAGAGCTATCTGGACGCCTATGGCTACTTCACCGAGGGCAACCTGATCCGCACCAACACCGAGAAGGTGGGCAACACCGGCAAGGGCGTGCTCACTGAGGTGTATGTGGACACCAAGGCTGAGATCGTCTACATCTCTGTTATCAACACCTATCTGGCTAAGGCCGTGGCCGACTACAACACCAAGAAGGAAGAGGCCACCTTTACGGTCTGGAGCCTGGAAAATGCCGGTACTCCCACCGACAAGCATTTTGTCAAGAAGCTTCCTGCCGAAAACGCCCCCAAGGAGGTCGAGTCCCTGACCGTCAAGGAAGAGGACTTCAAGGTCTCTGAGACCAAGAAGGACGACATCGTTCTGTTCAACGTGGCCAAGGGCGAGGTCCAGAAGATCATTGACCCCGAGGTCATTGACGACACCACCATCTCCTCCTTCAAGAAGGGCTCCTGGGTCAACGCAGCCGGCACCCAGTACGACTACGCTGACACCGCCCAGTACGACGAGGAAGTGCTGGACAAGTACGGCGACACCAACATGAAGGAGACCAATTACCGGGTCTTCCTGGACAAGTATGGCTACATGATCGGCCTTGAGATTATCGAGGCTCCCTCTCAGTACGCCTTCCTGACCGGTATTGACGGCGACAAGAGCAACATCTCCAACAAGTCCGCCAAGGGCAACCTGATTTTCACCGATGGCACCATGAAGACCGTGACCATCGACCTGGAGAAGAGTAAGGCCCAGGTGGCCAACCCCTCCTCCGGAAACGCCGACACCGCCTTCACCCCCGCCGCCCTGTGGAACACCTGGTGTACCTACAGCGTGAGCGCTGACGGTGTGTACACCCTGACCGAGGTCGCCTATAACGACCACCAGTTCAACAAGGACTCCAACGGCGCTCTCTACAGCGGAACCACCTATGACGCTCTGACTGGTACCTACACCGGCACCAGGACCGACAAGGTGGGCCAGGGCCGGAACAATGAGACCGCTGACCGCGGCGCCCCTCTGACCGCTGACGGCAAGGGTATCATCAGCACCGTCGACAAGAAGCAGATTTCCATGCTGAGTGCTATCACCAGCTACAAGCGCACCTACGGCAACGACGCCTCTGTCTACATTGTTGCCGAGACCAAGCGGATCACCGATGCCAGCGCCCTCAAGCCCGGCGTTTCCGGTACCCAGGCCGTTATCATCAGCGGCGTGGACTCCATCATCACCGGCGTGCAGAACGCCAGCCTGGATGTCTTCGGCCTTGCCAAGGTCAAGACTATGAACCCCAACAACGCGAACGAGATTAACTCTTCTGATGGCGCTGGACAGACTGTCAACCATGAGCAGAACACCGCCAGCGGCGCTTACACCCTGTTCAAGAACGACGGCTATGTCATCGCCTCCGTGGTGATCGGCGAGGACAACGGCGTGTCCAGCACCTACGCCTATGTCACCGGCAACGTGAAGCAGGAGGATTGGCGCGACTCTGAGGGCAACTGGAAATGGTATCGCGACGTTATCATCAACGGCGAGCCCACCACCCTGGAGGAGATCAGCGACAACAACGCCACCGAGCTGAACAAGATGTCCAAGAACAACTGGTTCGAGGTCAAGCTGAAGGCCGACGGCACCGTGAAGTCCGTACAGCTCATCGATCCCTGCGACGCTGCCAACGGCGGTGCGGCCTGTACTCCCCACGGCGTGAAGCACAGCAATGCCGACCATACTGCCGCTAACGCAGACGATTACATCTTCTGTGGAAATGTGGATCACTTTGATACTGTCGGCGCTCTGGCTGGCAACGACTATCCCAAGTTCATCGGCAAGATCGAGTTCAACGAGCAGGCCCAGCTGGACAACAGCGGCAAGGTGGTTCTGTTTGAGAACATGACCGGCCAGGACTACAAGCTGAGCACCCTGGGCAACAGCCTCCAGGTGCAGAACGCTGTGGGCACTGCTCCCTCCAGAGGCTTCTCTGTGTCCGCCAACGCCAAGATCGTCCTGGTGCAGGACAAGGAGATTGTCACCGCTTCCGGTGATCATGTCCGCACTGACACGATGGACATCATCACCACCGACTTCTCCACCGGCGGCACCGGGCTGGATCAGGCCATCAAGTTCCTGAACGAGAACAGCTCCAGCGTCTTCCGCGGCTATATCGGTGCTGTGTTTGAGAATGGCTTCGCCACCAGCGTCATTATCTACGACACCGATCCCACCAAGGTCAACCAGGGCAGCAGCAACACCCGCAACAACATCCTGGTGACTGTCGCTAACGGCGTTGTCACTGTTGACTTCACCAACGGCGGCTCCAACCCCAGCGGCCTGAGTCCCGACGGCGACGCCTGGACCCTTGAGGAGCAGGTTGCCGCTATCGAGGCCGCTCTGGTCAAGGCCGGTTACACCGAACCTAAGATCGAGGTTGTTGGCGGCGTGATCAGCAGCATCAAGGCCAAGAAGGGCATTGTGACTTATGACTTCACCAAGGCTGGCGACATTGCCGATCCTGCTGTTGTGGCCTCTGTTGCGGTCACTGACGCCCTTGATGAGGACGAGTACATTGTGGGCGAGGAGTTTGATCCCACTGGTATCACTGTTACCGTTACCTACGACGACGGCAGCTCTGACACCGTTCTTCTCACCGACCCCAAGCTGTCCTTCAGTGTGGACAATGGCGCTATTGACAGCCTGACAACCGCCAGTACCACCGTGACTGTCACCTATGACAGTGTTGATTCCGCTGATACCCTCACCATCTCTGTTGTTGCAGCTGCCGATACCTATGACCTGACCGTTCCCAATGATGTTGGCATTGCCAGCGTGACTTGGGCCCGTGATGCCGCCAACGGCATTGCTGCCGGCACCTGGGCTGCGACTGACGCTACTGCCGATCCCGAGGTCGGCGCTGTTCCCGAGGGCGCTGTTGTGACAGTTACCACCGAGGACGACAACACCTGGTATGTGAAGGTTGGCACCAACTACATCGCTCCCGATGCCAGCAATACCTTTACTATGGGAGGTGCCGATGACACCACCACCATCGACGATGGCAAGTTCCACAAGGTTACTCAGACTGTCAGTGTTAATGCTGGCGCTGTGACTACCGCGCTGAATGGCGTCACCGTGACGGCTGCCGTTCCTGCAAACAGCTACATTGAAGAGGGCAACACCGTGACTGTTACATTTACTGTAACTGCCGGCGGTAATACAACCACTGCCGCTGTCAATGCTGCTATGGATGCTGTGACCGGTGTTACCAGCGGGGCTTTCAGTACAGCTGATGAGCTTATTGCTGCCAGTGCAAGCACAGCTACTACTGGAACCGATACTGTAACGATTGGTACAGCTGTAGCTACTGAGGATGTTACTCTGTCCTACACGCTCTCCTAAATGAAGCGTGTCTGATAAGTATCCCACAAAGTACCCCCGCGCCGCAAGGCGCGGGGGTGCCTTTGTTACGCTGCGTCCTCAGCGTAAAGCGCGACTACAAAATAGGTTGTTTCCCCGTTCGCCTGGGGCAGGACGTTGTCGTAATAAAAGCTGACAGTGCTGCCGGTCCAGGTGGTGGGCAGGGACGCAGAGCGGTAGCTGTAACCGCCATTGTAAAAGGAGATCGTGGAATTGTTACTGCCTTGCCCGAAAATAAAAACACTGGGGCCGTAGACGAGAAAGAACATAGGCCGGGCGGAGAAGGTGATCGAGGTGGGGTGCTCCGCGCCGCACTCGTTGGTCCCGAAGTAGGACTGCGTGTCGATGCGGCAGTTGCCCTTTCTGCGCAGCGCGGCCGTGTGCCCCGCCACCGTCTGGGACAGGGCGTTTAGCGCGCTCTGCGCCGCCTTCCCCGCCACCTGCCCGGCCAGACCTGCCAGGGCCGCGTCGATTTTCGCGTTGTCAGCGTTGAAGTCCTCCATCAGGACCCGGTCGGTGCGCTCCCACTGGGAGAGCGCATAGTTTGGTGTTTGATTGCTTGGCATGTGTGTTCCTCCTTTAACGTTGTTGAGAGCGAAAGCCCCCCTTCGCGAAGGGGGGTGCCCCCGCAGGGGGCGGGGGGGTCCATCGTAAGAAGCGGACGCCCTCCGGATGGGGAAACCCCCAGTCAGCCTGCGGCTGACAGCCCCCTTTGCGAAGGGGGCCTTTTTCCCCTCTATAAAACAGAAGCAAACGCCCCAAAGTGGGACGTTTGCATACATTTAGTGGAAATGAGGGCGCAGTGCGCCCTTTTTTGCTGTCCGATTGACCGAACAAAGCGGAAATAAGGCACGCCCCGCCGGGATAACCCTGGCGGGGCGTTTTTTGTGTGGTCAGTGGTCTAGGCGGAGGCCGCGTCAGGCTTATCGTGGCGGTGGAACACGAACATCTGGAGGGCCAGAATCACAACCAGGCAGGCGATGCCGATGACATCGGTGATGGGCTGGCTGTCGATAAGCAGCACAGCGGCTCCGAAGGAGAACAGCCGAAGCAGGATGTTCATCCTCCCCCGCAGGTAGCCCTCCACGGCGGCGGCAATGAGCAGCACGCCCACGCAGGAGGTGACCACCACCTGGATGCCGTCCAGGATGCCCACGTTCTCCAGCATCAGCTTCTGGTTGTAGACAAACATGTAGGGGATGATGAATCCGGCCAGGGCCAGCTTCACCGAGGCCACGCCCGTCTTCATGGGGTTGCCTCCGGACAGGCCCGCCGCCGCAAAGGAGGCCAGGGCCACGGGAGGCGTCAGGTTGGCGAACATGGCGAAGTAGAAGCAGAACATGTGGGCGGCGATGTCGGGCACCCCCAGCTCCACCAGGGCGGGGGCCGCGATGGTGGCGGTAATCAGGTAGGAGGGGATGGAGGGCAGGCCCATGCCCAGGATCATGCAGGTGACCATGGTGAAAAGCAGGGTGAGGAACAGGCTGATGGCCGGGCTATCCGGTACGGCGTTGCGGCCGATGCTGACGATGGCGGAGGCCACGCTGAGGGCAAAGCCGGTCTGGGCGCACACGCCCACGATAATGCCCACGCAGGCGCAGGCGATGGCCACCGAAATGGTGGACTTGGCGCCGGAGACAAAGGCGTCGCACAGGTCCTTCAGGGACATGCGGCTGATGGGCCGCAGCTGGGCCACCACAATGGTGACGACGATGGTCCAGAAGGCCACCATAATCACGGTCTTGCCGCTCCAGATGAGCATGACCAGCAGGAAGATGATGGGGATGAGCAGGTGGCCCCGCTCCCGCATCACGTCGCCGATTTTAGGCAGCTGGTCCTTGGGGATGCCGTTCAGGTTGTCCTTGGTGGCCCGCATCTGCACCTGGAGGATGATGCCCAGGTAGTAGATCAGGGCGGGCAGGACGGCGGCCTTGATGATGACGGGGTACTGCACCCCCAGGGTCTCCGCCATGACAAAGGCGGCGGCGCCCATGATGGGGGGCAGCAGCTGTCCGCCCACCGAGGCGGTGGCCTCCACCGCGCCGGCAAACTCCTTGGTGTAGCCCGTCTTCTTCATCAGAGGGATGGTGAAGGTGCCGGTGGTGACCACGTTGGCCACGGCGGAGCCGTTGATGGACCCCAGGAAACCGGAGGCCAGCACCGCCACCTTGGCGGGGCCGCCCTTGGTGTGGCCGGCCAGGGCGTTGGCGATGTCGTTGAAGAACTGGCCCATGCCGCACTTGTTCATCACGTCACCGAAGATGATAAACAGCACGATAAAGGTGGCCGACACCTTGACGGAGCTGCCGTAGATGCCGGAGATGTCGCAGGTCAGGTACTGGACCATCCGGGTCCAGGTGTAGCCCCGGTGCTGGAAGATGCCGGGGAAGTACCGGCCGTACATGCCGTAAATCAGAAAGATGGCGGACAGGATGGTGAGGGCCGGGCCGCTGATGCGCCGGGAGCACTCCATCACCAGCAGAATCAGGATGGTGCCCATCACGATATCCAGGGTGGTGGGCCGGAAGCCGGTGGCGATCCAGTCCAGATAGCGGTAGAACACATAGACGGGCATGGCCGCCGACAGGGCGATGAGGATCCAGTCGTACCAGGCCACCGACTTGCGGCTGGACTTTTTAAAGGCCGGGTAGAACAGGAAGCCCAGCACCAGTACCAGGCCCACGTGGATGGCGTGGTGCTTCAGGTTGACCATCTGGAGCAGCCGGATACCGGAGGCGAAGCCCAGGTGGTACAGGGTGAAGAACAGGCACAGGATGTAGCCGGCCTTCACCAGAGGTTTTGCGGCGAAATTGCGGGTGCGGGACTCTTTTTCATACTTTTCCATAATCTCCGCACTCTTGGACGCGTCGATGGCGGCTTCGCCGGCGGTTTCGGCGTTGAGGTCGCGTTGGGTATCAGCCATAGAAGAAATGCCCCCTTCTCTCAATGATGGACCCCCGGATCAGGCTGGCGTTGGGCAGGGTCCGGAAGTCAAATATCTCCTCCCCGTTGAGTTCAAGACCTTTCATATAGGTGTCGGAGGTGAGCCATTTCAGCTCCGGGAATACGCTGTTGATCTCCTCCATCCACACCATACCCCCCTCGATGCGGGTGGGCACGTCCATCTCGGCGGGAATGCCCGCGCCGTAGCCGGCCACTGCAATCTTGTCCAGGTTGAAGCTGCCGTCAGGCAGAACGGTGTAGAACTCAAGCCAGGGGATGTGCTCAAAGGAATGTTCGATCTCCAGCTTGAACTGGTCGCCCAGCCCGGCCGGGACCTCCAGAACCACCCGTTCATTTCGGCGGTCGTAGAGCTGGAAAACCGTTCCGGCGGGGGCCAGGACCCCCCACCAGAGGAAAATACCAAGGGCTGCCAGGGCTGCGGCCCCCAGCAGCAGACGTTTACGCTTCATTTCTCGCTCCAAAACACACACGGCGGCGCAGCGGCGGTTATCCGCCGCCGCGCCGCCCTTGCGGATACAGTGGGAAGCTGTTTACTTGATGTAGCCGTTATCCTTCCAGAAGGCCTCGGCGCCGGGGTGCAGGGGCAGCTGAACGTCGTCCACGCCGAAGGAGATGTCGATGTTCTTGTCGGCGGTGTTGTGGGAGGCCTTGATGGTGCTGATGTTGGCGAAGATGCCCTCCAGCATGTCATAGACCATGGCGTCGGACAGGTCTTCCCGGACCAGCATAATGTTGTAGACGAAGACGCCCTCCACATCCTCGGTGTTGTTGTAGGTGTTGGCGGGGATGACGGACTTGGCGTAGTAGGGGTAGTCGCTGACCAGCTTGTCGCGGCCGGCGCCGTCGATGGGCACCACCACCATGTCGTACTGGGTGCCCAGCTCCATCACGGTGGCGTTGGGCAGACCGGAGGTGACGAACACGGCGTCGCACTGGCCGTTCTTCATGTTGTCGATGGCCTCACCGTAGGCCAGGTAGTCGGGGGTGATGTCGTCATAGGTGATGCCGTAGGCGTTGAGCACCATGCGGGCGTTGATCTCCACACCGGAGTTGGGGGCGCCCACGCCCACGCGCTTGCCCTTCAGGTCCTCCACGGACTTGATGCCGGTGTTGGCGGTGGTGACCAGCTGGACGTAGTTGGGCCACAGGCGCATCAGGGCCCGCAGGCCGGAGGCGGGCTCCTGGCCCTCGTAGGCGCCGGTGGCGGTGTAGGCCTGCATCACGGCGTCCTGCATGGCAACGGCAATCTCAGCGTCGCCGTCCAGCATCAGCTGAATGTTGGCGCCGGTGGCGTTGGTGGCCTCGGCGGAGGTCTGGTAGCCGTAGGCCTTCAGGGCCTCGGCAAAGGCGCCGCCGATGGGGAAGTAGATGCCGGAGGTGGGACCGGTGCCCACGGTGATGAACTCCTTGGAGCGCTCGGCGTCGGTGAGGCCCTTCACCTCGCCGCCGTTGGAGCCGGCGGGCTGGGAGGCGGCGGCGGGAGGATTGCTGCCGGCGGGCTTGCTGCTGGCTGCGGGGGCGTTGCCGCCGCCGCAGGCCACCAGGGACAGGGACATGGCGAGGGCAAGGGTCAGTGCAAGAATCTTTTTCATTCTCGTTCGTCCTTTCTTTACAAATAGTTTGCATGGTTTGCCTGATTTCTTGTGGAAATTGCAAGGCCAGAGGACATACTTTTTCCTCTGCGGCTGACAGTTTATCCCTTTTTCGGGAAGAAGTCAACAAAATTGGGGGGTACGGTAGAAATAGAGGGGAGAACGGTTAAAAATCCGGGGAGAACGGCACCGCCGTCTTGCAATGGGGGGAAAGCCGTGATACACTACTACATATAAGAAATCCGCCGGGAGGTGTCCGCCGTGATTCAGGACAATCTGCCTGTCTATCTGCTGACCAACGCCGGCCTGCTTCTGGTGGCCGCCACCGTCCTCACGGAGATGCGGCCCCTGCGGGCCATTATGAAGCAGCAGAACCGCTCCATCCCCAATCAGCTGCTGCTGGGACTGGTCTTCGGGCTGCTGTCCATCGCCAGCACCTACACAGGGCTGAGCTTTCAGGGGGCCATTGTCAATACCCGCACCATCAGTACCCTGGCCGCCGGGCTGATGTGCGGCCCGCTGACCGGGGTGTCCGCCGGGGTAATCAGCGGCCTGCACCGGTTTTGCTACGACCCGGGCGGCTTTACCTCCCTGGCCTGCGGGCTGGGCACCGCCTCCTTCGGCGTGCTGGGGGCGGTGTGCCACCGGTGGTTCTCCAGGCTGAGGGCCCGCCGGCCCCTGTTCCTGGTGGGGCTGACGGTGGCGGCGGAGCTGATTCAGTGCGTCATCATCCTGGTCGTGGCCCGGCCTTTCTCTGAGGCCGTGGCCCTGGAGAAGGCCATCCTCATCCCCAAAATTGCAGTGAACTCCCTGGGGCTGGTGGTGTTCAGCGCCGTGATGGACCGAATGAACCGCAGTCTGTTGCTGGAGCAGCTGGAGGCCCAGCGCCAGGCGGAGCTGCGCCAGCAGGCCGAGCTGCGGGCCCTCCAGTCCCAGATCAACCCCCACTTTCTGTTCAACGCCCTGAACACCATCTCCGCCCTGTGCCTCACCGACCCCAACCGGGCCAGGGAGACCATTCTGGTGCTGGCCAACTACTTCCGCCAGACCCTGACCATTAACGAGCCCTTTGTCACCCTGGAGCAGGAGCTGTCCAATGTGGATAATTACCTCTTTCTCACCGAGGCCCGGTTTGAGGACGCCATCCACGTCACCAAGGAGCTGCCCGGCGACCTGACCCGGCTGCGCCTGCCCCCGCTGATTCTCCAGCCCATTGTGGAGAACGCGGTGCGCCACGGCTTTGTGGCGGTGGACGACCGGCGGGTCCATATCCAGATTTGTCAGGACAGCGAGCGGGCCTATATTCAGGTGTCCGACCAGGGCAGGGGGTTTCCTCCTGAGGTACTGGCCCGGCTCCAGGACCCGGACGACCCCGCCTATTCCGGCCTGTTCAACGTCCGGAAGCGGCTGCGGACCATCTACGGGGACCAGTGCCCCTTTACCATCAACAGCTCCCCCGGCGGCTCCACCGTCGCGTTTTCCATCCCACTCACGCCCCCGGTCCAGGGAGCGGCTTCCGCCTGAAGGAGGGTAATTTGTGCGCATTGCGGTTATTGACGACGAAAAATATTCCAGGGTAGAGCTGATCCACCAGATCCGGCAGCATTTGCCCAAAGCGGAGATCATGGAGGCGGGCAACGGGGTCCAGGCCATGGCCCTGCTGGAGAAAAACAGCTTCGACATCCTGTTTATCGACATCCACCTGGGGGACATGGAGGGCACCACCGTGGCCTCCCTGGCCCGACGGCTCATGCCGGCGGCGAAGATTATTTTCGCCACCGCATACTCCGAGTACGCGGTGACCGCCTTTGAGCTGGGGGTGGACAACTACATCCTCAAGCCCTTCGACCCCGCCCGCATCCGCCAGGTGCTGGAGCAGTGCGGCCAGTCCACCCAGCCCGCCCCCGCCCGGAGCGAGGGGCGCCTGGCCATCAGCAGCAACCGGCACACCATCCTTCTGGATGTGGACGAGATTGCCTATATCGAGACCGACGGCTCCGGACGGGGCTGCCGCCTCCATACCCTGTCCGGGGAGGAGTATGCCGGCAGCTCCCCCATGTCCGAGTATGAGAGCCGGCTGGATGGCCGGGGCTTTTACCGTATCCACAAGACCTGCCTGGTCCGGCTGAGCTATATCCAGGATATCTTCCCCTGGAACAACAACAGCTTTGCCCTCCGGGTGCGGGGATCGTCCAGTCCGCTGCCCATCGGCCGGGACCGGGTGAAGGAATTGCGCCGGCGGCTAAATATTTAGTCCCAATTTTTTCGTGTTCCCGGCCTCTGCCTGTGCGGGAGCATGAAAAAATTGGGACGTTTTTAAAGCGGGGCTTATATCAGTGCCTGTTCAAACGCTTTCAGCAGCTGCTCCTGGTGAAACGGCTTGTCAATAAAGCCTTTAGCGCCAATCGCCTTGGCCCGCTCAAAGGTGTCGTCATATGCCAGGGAGGAGACCATCACAATCCTGGCGTCGGGGTGGTTTTTTAAGATAATCTCTGCGGCGTCCAGCCCGTCCATCCCCTGCATGATGATGTCCATGGTCACCAGGTCGGGTTTCACTGCGGCATACTGCTCGATGGCCTCCTCGCCGCTACGGCAGTATGCCGCCACCTCGTAATCCGTCCCTTTCAGGGTGTCCTCCAGCTGGACCCTGACCAGCCGGGAATCGTCTACGACCATAATTCGTTTACTCATTTGATATACTCCCTTCCGTCAGGCCTCGTTTGGAACGGTCCCGTCCTCCTGGGAACTGGGCACGTGGTGAATCAGCTGAGCGCCCTCGCTGTGCTCGTCGGAGTAGGTGAGGATAAACTGGACCTCCTGCCCCTCGGGCTCATAGCGCCCCTGGTAAAACACAGGCTGGCCGAAATGGGCGGGAATCTGGGTCGCCCGGTACATCGCCCCTGTCACCTTGCCGCAGAGCACATTGAGATACTCCTTGCTGAACTCCTCCAGGTCCTCCGGGGTCACCTCGTCCTCGTGAAAGGAGTTGCGGGCCATGCGGGCCAAAAGGCTTTTGTCGGCACAGAGGGTCAGACTGGTGCTGAAGCCCTTGTCAAAGGTGATATGGACGGTGCACAGGTCCTCGCCCGGCGGCTGCTCCCCCTGGCGGAGGCGCACACCGGCGGTGTACTCTGTCACCTCCTGTAGGGCCTGGTCCAATATCTGCGCAAGCTCCTCTTTGGTTATAGCAGTGTTCATAGTTAAGACTCCTCCGCCTCTAAGGCTGTGTGCGGCCCTCTTCGCTGAGCTCCAGGGCCCGCTGGATGCGCTCAAGCAGGTCGTCGGGGAAAAAGGGCTTTAGGATGTAGTCGCAAATCCCCAGCTTGATGCTCTCCACAACAGCATTTTTGTCCTCCACTCCGGTGAGCATAATCACCGGAATGTCGGCCCGGTCCTCCATCTCCCGGATTTCCTTCAAAGTCTCAAAGCCGTCCTTGGGCATCATGCGGATATCCAGAAGGATCAGATCGGGTTTTTCTGTCTCCAGATACCGCAGAGCCCGGGAGCCGGTATTCACCGTGACAACGTCGTAATGTTCCTCTAAGGCGTCTGCGATCCGCTTTAAAACGATCGCCGCGTCATCGATCGCTAAAATTCGCTTTTTATCGGATATTCTTCCCGACTTATTCATTTGCGCCTTCCTCCTTATCAAGTTTGCTCAAAAGCTGGCCCAGCAGCAGCTCCGCGTTGTCGTCCTCAAACAGCTTCAGCTGTCCCTGAATCTCTCTCAGGCTGTCCTCCACGTCCCGGGGCAGCGCGTGGCTCAAAAGGTCCCCTACCATGCCGGCACATACCTGCGACCGGAAATTTTTCAGCTCGCCCAAGGCCGTCTCTACCCGCTCCCTCAGCTCACTGTCAGGCAGGGAGGGGGCCTTTTTTTCCTGCGGTTCGTTTTGGCGCCGCCGGTCCAAAAACAGCCCGATATTCATCAGCAGCGCCTCATAGGCCTCCAGCAGCGCGGGGAGCTGCCGGGCAATAAACTCCCTGTCGCCCCGGGAGGCGGCATTCTCCTGGGCGCGGGCCATGTCGGAGACCGCCATCGCCCCGATATTGGCGGACGCGCTTTTCAGCCCATGTACCTCCACGCAGTAGCGTTCAACATCGGAGCGGGACAGCTCATACAGCAGCTTGGCCTTGCGCTGGCCATCCATGTGATACAGCTCCAGCAGATTGGCATAGCCGTCTGCGTCGCCCGCATAATAGCGGGAGGCGGCCTCTATGTCGATTCCCTCGATGGGAAAGGCCTCCGGGTCCAGGACGGCCCGTACCTCCTCCGCGCCCCCGGGCGCCTGGCGGCGCTCCTCCGGAATCCAGCGGGCCAGCAGCTGGCCCAGCTCCTTCCTGTCCAGGGGCTTGGCGATAAAGTCCTGAAAGCCATGGCTGAGGAACTGCTCCCGCATCCCCTCCATAGCGTTGGCGGTGAGGGCGATGATAGCCGGCGCGGCCCCGTTTTCCCCGCAGTCCCTGCGGATAATCTCCGCCGCCTCAATGCCGTCCATCACAGGCATCATATGATCCATAAATATGATATCATACCGGTTTTCCCGGGCCAGCTCAATCGCCTCCGGCCCGCTTTCGGCCTCGGCAAGGTCGAACGCGTAGCTCTTCAAAAGACCTTTTGCCACCTTGCGGTTAATCAGGTTGTCGTCCACGATGAGCACTTTTACACTGGGGGCGGTGAAGGCCCCGGCAAAGCTCTGCTCCGTCTCGGGAAGCTCGGGAAGCTCCGCGATGGAACGCCGGTCCACGATCTTCTGGGGGACGGTGACGGTGACCACGGTTCCCTGGCCGTAGACGCTCTCCACATGGATGGTCCCGCCCATCAGCTCCACCAGGTGCCTGACAATGGCCAGCCCCAGGCCGGTGCCCTCCACGCTCCGGTTGCGCTTGGAGTCCACCTGGCGGAAGTCCTCGAAGATTTTGCCCAGGTCCTCCTGCCGGATGCCGCAGCCCGTGTCCTCCACCCGAAAGCTCAGGACCTCCTCATCCTCCTGTTCACCGGAGCCGCCGGTGACGCTGACCCGCACATAGCCCTCTTTGGTAAACTTGATGGCGTTGTTGAGAATGTTGATCAGAATCTGCTTGAGCCGCCCCTCGTCGCCGTTATAGCGGGAGGGAAGAGTCTCGTCACACTCGTATTTCAGAATCAGCCCGCGCTTGGAGGCGGCCATGTCCATCATGCCCACCACCTCGCCCACCAGGGTCTTCAGGTGGTAGTCGGTATACACCAGCTCCATCTTGCCCGCCTCTACCTTGGACAGGTCCAGAATGTCGTTGATAATGGCCAGCAGGTTCTTGGCCGCAGACTGCACATCCTTGGCATGGGTGTAAATCTGAGGGTCGGAGCACTCCTCCATGATAATATCATTCAGGCCGATGATGGCGTTCATGGGAGTGCGTATCTCATGGGACATATTGGCCAAAAATTCGCTCTTGGCGATGTTCGCTTTCTCCGCCTGCTGCCGCACCCGCTTGATCTCGTTGATGTAAGCTTTGACATCGGTCATATCCAAAACCAGAATGACACAGCCCTGCTTCCGGCCGTTCTCGTCCATGATCTGCTTGCTGTGGCTCTCATAGTGCTGCCCGTTGATGGAAAAGCTCCAGGGGATATTCTCGTTGAGCATCTCCTCACGGAAGTCCTCCAGCACCCGGACATTTTCCCCCAGCTTATGGGAAGGCAGGCTGGTAAAGATGTGGGCGGCGGCCCGGTTGTAGCTGATCAACCTGTCGTGGTCGTCCAGGGCGATCACTCCGTCCCCCAGGCTCTCCAGCACCTTCTCCGCTGCCAGGTGGCGGAAATCGTAGTTGCGGCGGCTCCATACCACGATGACAACCATGGACATGGCGATGGCCAGCGTTACCGGGGTGAGGTCAAACACCTGGACAAGTTTGAACACATAGGCAACAAGCACGATGATGGGCAGGGAGGAGATGCAGAGAATTGTCCAGTACTGCCGGCTGACCTGATGGTCCGAGCGGAGGCGGACTGCCCGGATCAGGGTGTGGATGGAGAGCACGTAGGGGATGATGATGCGGGTGACCATAAAGAAGGTATACAGCGGGCCGTAGGTAATGCTGACATAATGGAACCCGTCCGCGGTGGACAGCCACTGAAATTCCTGGTAGAACAGGCCGTTCCAGTTGAAAAACACCGTAGGCAGCACGAAAAAGTTGATAATACCCAAGGCGCGCAGCAGCTTTTGGGGCGGGCGGGCGTAGCAGTAGGTATAAGTAAACCAGCAGTAACACAGCGGGACAAAGGTAGAGCCCACATTTTCCACAGTCACTGCCGTCACAGCGGCCTCCACAGTGGGGGCGGTCAGCTCCAGCAGGTATCCCACATTCTGTACCAGTGTACCGCACATAATGAAAATAAGCAGCTTCTGTTCCCGAGCCCCGTCTCCATTGAGCAGCAAAATCAAGGCCACAAAGGTCAGACAGATGCCAAAACACTCCAATAATGTTACAAAATTTACCATCCCTGCCGTCCACCCACCTGCATCCTGTATTCATGCCGCAGCAAAGGCGCATTGTTATCTCTGCCATTGTAACAATAGTATATTTTTACTGTAATGTCAAGCCGTTCAGATATAGATGGGGTAAACTCATGGCAAAGCAGCTGGATGCTGAATTGGGGCAGGGTATAGAGACTGTCCGCGTCTACCAAAAGTCTACCGAAACCTCCCCGGATTACCTGCACCGCAGGTGGTCCGGGGAGGTTTTCTTTTCAGACGGTCTACCATCCGTCTACCGCCGTAACTTTTTGACACATAACCGCCGTGTTTTTCCGGATTTTCTCCGCTTTTTGCAGCGTCCGGAGCCGCGTAAGTATCGTGACACGGGCGTGGCCGGGCGAAAACGTTGAAAAACCTCTGATTTTTTGGTAAAAACGCAGAATTTTTGGAACGAACAGGCGGACTTACGGGGTCTACCGGAGCTCTGAAAAAGAAGCGTCCCTTTACCAAACCCGGCCCCTCTCAGGCCGAAAAAATTTGAAGGAGGAAATCCGAATGAGAAACCTGAAGCGGGCCCTCAGCCTGACTCTGGCCTCCGTTATGCTCCTGGG
>CATKXO010000045.1 GCA_949840775.1 uncultured bacterium
GGCCAACGGCAACGTGACACTGCTCGAAGGAACGCAGCTCATCGACCGCACCAACGCCCTGCTGGCCGACACCGAATACATCTTCTTCGCATTCGGCTATGCGGGAGGCATCACCACGCCCGCGCCTCTCCTTCCACTTCTCGCAGGCCTGGGCCGCAGGCTCGGTGACGGCGTTCTCATAGCCCACGTTGATGGTGACGGCGGCGGCGGGGGTGCTGGGGGTGGAGGCGGCGGGGGTGCTGGAGCCGGCGGGCTTGCTGGCAGCGGGGGTGCTGGTGTTTCCGCCGCCGCAGGCGGCGAGGGAGAGAGACATAGCCAAAGCAAGGGTCAGGGAAAGCAGCTTTTTCATTTTAAATACACTCCTTTTTTATGTTGCGGGCCAGAGGGCCCCTTTTATCCGCCCTGGGGCGGGATAAAACGTATTCAGCTGTGGATGCCGGTAAAGTCGATGCCCACCTTCAGCATTCCGCCGCCCTTGGTGCTGAAATCCTCAAAGGCCTGGGCCGCCTGCTGGAAGGGGTAGACGTTGGTGATGATCTTCTCCAGGTCTACTTTGCCCGCTTTCACCAAATCAATGAGCTCCAGGAAATCCTTTTTCAGGGCGTTGCGGCTGCCGTAGACGTTCAGCTCCTTCTTCTGGAGCAGTGTGAAGTTGAAGTCCAGATTCTGCTTACCCACGCCGATGAGGACCACCTTGCCGCCGAAGGCGGCGCAGTCGATGCAGGACTGGAAGGTGGCGGGCAGGCCCACCGCCTCGATGCACACGTCGAAGCCGTAGCCGGTTTCGGCGCCGTTCAGCTCCACCGAGCCGGTGATGTCCCTCACTGCCTGCTCCAGGGCCTCCGGTCCCTCGTTGAGAATGGTGCCGGCAAAGCCGAAGGTGGCCTGGCTGCGCTCCAGCTTCTCCTTGGCCTGGGGCACGTCGCACAGGTAGACCTGGCCGCCCAGAGCCTTGGCCGCGTTGGCCGCCAGCACGCCGATGGTGCCGCCGCCGACAACCAGCACCTTGTCGCCGGGGTTGATCCCCGCCCGCTGCACGCCGTGGTAGCTGATGCAGAAGGGCTCAATGGCGGCCAGCACCTTGGGGGACAGGCCCTTGCCGTCGTAGATGCGTTCAATGGGCATGGTGATGTACTCGCAGAAAGCGCCGTCCCGCTGGCAGCCCATGGTCTGGTTGTCCATGCAGGCGTTGACGATGCCCCGCTCACAGCTGTAGCAGTGGCCGCAGTTGAAGTAGGGATTGCAGGTGACCACCATGCCGGGCTTGAGGCCCTGGTCGTTGCTGTCGATCTCCACGATTTCGGCGGCAAACTCATGACCTGGGATACGGGGGTAGCTGAAGTAGGCGAAGGTCCCGCGGTAGGAGCCCAGGTCGCTGCCGCAGATGCCGCCGTAGAGCACCTTCAGCAGGGCCTCGCCAGGCTTGCGTTGGGGCTTGGGGATGTCCCGAATCTCCACATTTCCTGGCTCAGTGATATAAATTGCTTTCATGGCACACCTCGATCATTTAAGTTGGATTTCTTATTGGATTCTGTGTTGTATACAACTGATGGATATAAAATACCATCGCCACACAGATTCGTCAATAACTTTTTCTCCAATCCATCCAGTTTTGGATGGATGCACAATTTGAAAGAAGTTTTTTGTGCACAATCCCCTGGGATAGAAGGCGCCGGAAGAGGGAGTGTCCTTTTCACAGATTTTCATGTAGGGGCCGCCGCCCTCGGCGGCCCGCCGAAATGCAGCGCCTCCCCTGGTTTCGGGCCGCCCCCCTGGGCGGCCCCTACAGATGATCTCTGGTTAAAATGCGCGGTAGGGCACTCCCTCGGAAGAAAAAACCTTGCGTTGCTTCACAAAATAACTTATAATTGAAAGAAATATAGATACGGAAGCCAGGGGTATTCTGCGCGAACCGGAGTATGAGACGGAAGGACAGAGCGGAAATGGAACAGCAGAGGACGCCGGTACAGGCAAAACTGTCACGGAAGCAGACCGCCTATGAATACGTCAAGGAGAAAATCCTCTCCTGCGAATATGAGCCCGGGGCGATGATGAATGAGCAGTCCCTCTGCGATGAGCTTGTGCTCAGCCGCACCCCCGTCCGCGACGCCCTCAGCCGGCTGGAGCAGGAGGGGCTGGTGAGCATCCTGCCCAAGAAGGGCTTTGTGGTCACCGCAATGAAGCTGGGGGATGTCAATCGCATCTACGAGGTCCGCCTGCTGCTGGAGCCATACGCCCTCCGCCGCTACGGGCACAAGCTGGACCGGGGGGAGCTTGAGAGCCTGCGGACCCGGATGGAGGAGCAGATTACAGGCGCAGACCGCTTTGGCCAGCACGATTATAACCTGGATGACGCCTTTCACGGCATGATTATGGAGGCGACAAACAACCGTTATTTAATAGATACCTACGAAAACATCAAGAATCTGAACCTTCGCATCCGGGTACTGTCGGGCAATCAGGTGGAGAACCGGCTGGACGACACCTTTCAGGAGCACGCCGCCATTATAGACGCCTGCCTCCGTGAGGATTGGGATGAGGCCGCCCAGGCCATGACCAGACATCTGGAAAATGCCCGGGTCGCGGCGTTCCACCTTCTAATCGGCGACGAGGGTGATTTTTGAGTTTGGCAAAGAAACGCCTCCCAGGGTGGATCATTGTCCACGGTTGGGGGGCGTTTGGCTGTGAAAGGAAGTGTCTTATGCGCAGTGAGATTCGGCTCATTGCCAGCGATATCGACGGCACGCTGCTGCGGGACGGGGCGCTGGAAATTGCTCCGGAAATTTTTGAACACATCCGCCGGCTGGAGCGGAAGGGGATCCTCTTCTGCCCTGCCAGCGGGCGGCAGTACCAAAGCCTGCGGAAGCTCTTCGCCCCCGTGGCGGACCGGCTCCCCTTTTTGTGTGAAAACGGGGCTGTGGTCTACGGTCCCGGCAGCCCCGGTCCGGTTTGGAGCAAAACCGTGATGGACCGCCCCCTGGCAGAGGCGCTGAGCCGGGATATCATGGCCCTGCCCGGCGCTGAGGTGCTCATATCCGGGGCCAACACCAGCTATCTGTGCCCCAAGGGGGCGGATTTTGAGGCCCATATCCGCTGGTTTACCGGCAACAACATCTGCCGGGTACTGGCTCCGGAGGAGGTGCCTGAGGATATGGTCAAGGTGTCCGCCTACTGCCCCGGCGCCCTGGAAGAGGTACAGGAGGCCCTGTGCCCCAAATGGGAGCAGCATTTCCACGCCGCTGTGGCGGGGGTGGCATGGCTGGACTTCACCCTTGCGGACAAGGGCAGCGGACTGGCCCGTCTGTGTGAGATTCTGGGGATCAGTCCCGGCCAGGTCATGGCCTTTGGGGACAACTTCAACGATGTTACGATGCTCTCCCTGGCGGGGCGCCCCTATATCATGGACACCGCCCATCCCCAGCTGAAGCAAAGATTCTCCGTGTGCTCCGGCGTGGACGAGATACTGGAGCGCTTATAAATACCGAAAGGAGCGTTTGATATGTCCAACGGCCTGATCTATGCCGGCTTGACCCAACCTGCCGGGCCTGCGCCGCTGTTCCGCATCGCTGACCGTGAGCGGGCCAAACGGGTGATGAATGCGTGGGTCGATGCACAGTCCGAGCTGGACGGAAGACGGACTTTTCACGGCGGGCGGGTGATGCGCGCCACCGTGTTCCACCGGGACGGCAGACAGGAGGTCATTCGCTTTCAATGCCAGCGGGACGGCACCGGTTTGTTTGGCTTTTCTCTGGCCTCCCTGGAGGAGGACCGGGACCTGGAGGAGGTGGAGCGGATCATTCTGTTCCGCTCCCTTTCTCAGGGCCAGCGGAACAGCGGCGCAGAGGTCTTCCAGGTCTGCTCCTTTCGTAAGCACGCAAAAAAATCCCAGGGCGAAAATGCAAGCTGGCTGAACTGGATCAGGACCTGCCGCAAAAACGGGCGGACGCGGTATGTAATCAATGTTGAGGGGTGCAAACGGGACAGCGACATAGCAGTCTCCCGGACGCCCGATGAGGAGGGAGAAACCTTATGATCTGTTCCAGCGCCTTACCGCCCGGCGCTGCGCTCCGCCATCTGCTCGCACCCCCGCCCGGGGCACAGCTGAAGCTGCTGATTGCCGCAACCTACACCCTCTCTCCCACAGTGCTGCTGGAGCTGGCCGCCGCCCTCCATTACAGCGTTCACAATACCGGCGGATACGACTGCGACGACCTGTGTCTCGACCTGCCCCAGATTCTCCGGACCGCAGGGGACAGGCTGCGGGTCTTCACGGGGGCCGGTCTGCTTGCCTCCAGCCGGCTGCCCGCCGCCGTCGGGTGCAATGCCGCCGCGCTGTTTCAGACCTGCGGCACTGTGATTCGGCCCGAAAACGGGGGGCTGTTCCACCCCAAGCTGCTGCTGGCCTGCTTCCGGGGCGGAGAGGAGGGCTCCTGGTCATACCGCCTTCAGATTGGCAGCGGAAACCTTACAAAAAGCGGCGGGCTGGACCTGGCCGTTCAGCTGGAGAGCGCTGAGGCCGGGGGAAACGGTCCGCCCAACGGCGCCCAGCTGGCCCCCTTTATACGGCAGCTCTTCCGGCAGGACATCCCTGAGCTGGAGGCGCTGGCCTCCCTGTCCTTTCTTCCATGCAGACCCTCAAAGCGTTACCGCCATATCCTTCGGAACATCAGCCCGGAGGACATCCGCTTTGCCTGCAACCTTCCGGACAAGCGGCATAGAGGCTGTCTGCAAGCTCTGGTGGAAGACTTTGGCAGCGGTCCTGTCCAAATCTACTCCCCCTTCCTCAGCCCGGACAAAAACGGAGCGTTTTATCTGGACGGCATACTGAAAAATGCCGCGTACTACACCAACCTGACCCAGGCGCTGCTCTCTGCCCAACATACGCCCGCCGCAGGAAGAATCTTTTGCTCCACCAGCGAGAACCCCTTCCTCCACGCAAAGCTGTACTGTCAGGAGCGGGAGGGCCAGACCCGCCGCGTCTGGCTGGGCAGCGCCAACGCCTCGGCGGGCGGCATGGAGCGCAACGTGGAGCTGATGGTGGGCTTCACCCTGGAAGCGCCGGCCGCCGGCTGTGCCCAGGATAGCGTCCGCTCCGAGGACGCAAGCCCCGCCCTGCTGCGCAGGGACGGTACGCTGGTCCAATTCCTGCCTCTGTCCGGCTGCAATGACACCCAGTGCCACCCCCCCGAAGGGGACCTGCCGCAGGCCCGGGCATGGATGGCCTCCTTCCAGGGCGAGGCCTCCCCCCGCGCCGGCGGCTTTCAGCTGACCCTGACGGGCGGTCCTCTGCCCCAGGGCGCCGCCCTGACGGTATACCCTCTGAACAAAACAGCCGCTCTGCTCACATTGTCGTCACCCTCCGACCCTGTATCTGTAACGGTCCGGGAGCTCCCGCCCTACGGGCAGCTGCGGGCGGAGCTGCTTTTCCGCAACCGGACATTCTCAGGGACGATTCCACTGGCCTACCGGGGCGGCATCCCCCCGGAGCTCACCGCCCCGGAACCGGAGCCGGTCGAACTGGAGGGCGGCGTCACCCTGTACCACCTCTTTCCGCCCGGCCCCTTCCGCCCGGCCTCCGGTTGCCTTTTGGAACGGCTGGAGGCCTATCTGGCCGGGACCAACGGCTCTCCAGAGGGCATCCGCAATCTGATTCTGCGCATCGGCCGTGTAAGGTCCTGCCTCAGCCAGGAGCTGGCCAAGTGGGAGACGCGGGAGCAAAAGGTCCAGGCCGGCCCTTCCGCCAAAGCGGACGCGCAGGCCAGAAAAATTGGACAGAACCTGTCCCGTCTCAGGGACTGCCGGGCCCAGCTGGAACAGCTGGAGGAGCTTACGGCGCTGTTGACCGGAGCGGAGGGAGGCGGAGAAGGGAATGGATAAAGAAAAAATCTACGCCGGCCTGTCTCCCTATCAGAGGGCCACGGTCCGCCATCTGGAGGAGGTCTACCAACGCCGCAGCGTCTACCTGGTGGCCGACGAGGTGGGGCTGGGCAAGACCTTTGTCGCCCGGTCGCTGATTCGGGCGCTGGACGCAAACAGAGTGCTGTATATCGCCTCCAACCCCCAAATTGCCGGGCAGAATGTGGAAAAGCTGGCGGGAGACGGCTACCGGCAGGTAACGGATGTGGACCGTCTGTCCATGCTTTTGCGGTGGATGGAGCGTCCGGAAAACTCAAATTGGGCGTCCTTCCGATGGATTCTTCCGCTCTCCCCCGCCACGACCTTTACCGGAGCGGGCTCTAAAATGGGGGACCTGGAGGAGCGGGCGTACTACATCCAATGCCTCTATGGCGGCAGGGCTCCGGCGCCTTCCCGGCTGTTATCTGTGATGTTGGAGACGCTGAAAACGCAAAATGTCAACTTCAAAGATGAATATGAACCCCTGCTGGTATTAAGGCAGGAGAGCAGCAGGGGCCCGTATCTCTTCCCTGTGATTCGGGCCTTTTTCAACGACATGGCGGCCAAACAATTTGCTCCCGACCTGATAATCCTGGATGAGTTTCACCGTTTTCATCAAATATTTGATACGGCCGGCCAGCACTATCCCCTCCGCCACATGCTCAGCACGCTCCCCGCCGCAAGGGACAAAAAACCGGCAAAGCTGCTGCTGCTTTCGGCCACTCCCTACAAAATGCCGCTGCTGGCCGACCCGGTTATCACCCGCGAAGAGGAGCCCTACACCGACGAGGGGGAAAACTCCTTTCAGGATTTCAGCCAGCTGCGGCAGTGTATGCTCGAGCTGGACCTGCTGAGCGGAGGGACGGCCGCCCCGTCCCCACCGGAAAAGGACTACGACGCACTCTATCAGAACGTCCTGTGCCGCACAGAGCGGAGCTGGCTGCTGGGCAGCTTTCCGCCGGCCGGCTTTCAGGACCTGGCTGCCAGGCCCCAGAAGGGCAATGGTGCCATAAAGCTGGACATGACACCTGTCAAAAGACTGGCGCGCCCCCATCTGGCCTACCGGCTGACGTACCAGCAGGAGGCCCTGGGCGGGCTGCCCGGACTGTGCGCCGCACCATCCAATCAGGAGCAGTCTGACACACTGGCGGAGGTTCTGGGCCTGGGCGGCGCCCTGACCGGCTACTCCAGCATCAACACCTTCCTGGACGAGGCACCGGAGTTCCTGCAATTCTGCGACGGATACGCGAGCATCCAGGGCGGGAAGGCAGAGGCCGCCGGGGACAGCGCCGCGGAGGGCAAAAAAGAGGAGGCAATCCGGACGCGCTTCTGTGAGCTGCTGAGAAAGCAGAACGGATACCGCCTCCGGCGGGGGGATAACGGCGAGCCCTGCCCCGGCTTCTGCCGGGACATCAGGGCACACTACAAATTCTCCCTCCTTCTGGAGCACGCCATGCCGGAGGGCTGTGAGCTGCTTCTGTGGGTCCCCCCCACGGCAGCCCGGAATACACTGCCCTTCTTCCGGAAGCATCCTGAGCTGCGGGACTTTGCAAAAACGCTGGTCTTTACCCATTACCGCATGTCCACCCGCTCTGTGGCGGCGCTGTCCTCCATGGAGGCCCAGCGCCGCCTGCTGGAGTGCATCGGCAGCACTCCCATCCTGGAGGCGGGACCGCTGGACTGCAAAGCCCTGTGTATTTCAGGCTGCGCTTCGTGCGAGGTGCGGCAGGCAATCCAGACCTTTTTTACCACCACCCACGCCCTGCGGGTGCTCACCGCATACGGAAAGCGCTTTTGCCCCCAGCTCCTGGACCGGGGCGTCGCATGTGTCGTCAAGCAATACTGCGCCGACTTTGGCTGGTTTGACGCGCTCAGGGAATACCTGGAGGAGGAGCCGGCCCGGCAGCAGTGCGCCAAGCTGCGGGAGGTGCTGAACTGGTCGGACGGCGACCGCACCCGCGTGCTGGTGCTTCCAGACTGGAGCAGCGGAGACGGCTACCCCTGCACCTTCGGCGAGCGCTACACGGCGGACTACTCCGACAAGGGCGCCCACGATACGGGGGCAAAAAAGAGCCCGGTCCGGCACACCTCCAAACGTCTGAGCTGCATCCGGAACCGGTTCTTGTCCCCCTTTTACCCCTTTATCCTGGCCGCGTCGGAATCCGCTCAGGAGGGGGTGGACCTGCACAGCTACTGTCAGACCCTGTTCCACTGGTCTGCGCCCACCACCCTGAACTCCATGGTCCAGGAGGACGGCCGGGTGGACCGGCACAAATCGCTGGCCATCCGCCGGCAGGCGGTCTGGCTGTACGAGCAGTCCGGCCTGACGCCCCGGGACCTCGGCCTCACAGAGCCGGTCACCCCAGCCGCACTGCTCCGGAGGGACACCGCCCTGAAAATATGCGGCAGGGTCTTCCCGGCCGGCCTGCGGGAGCTGGCGGATTCGGGCCTGTTCCCGGCATGGTATCTCCCACAGCCCCAGGGGGCCGGGGAGGATTTTCCCAGGCTGCGGCGGGTGCTGGCCGCGCTCCCCGCAAGCCGGGACCAGCAGGCCTTTGAAGCGCTGTTGGACAAGCAGGAAAAATACGGCCAATTCATCCAAGCCCCGGCCGGCAGCGGCGGCCCCAGGGGCCTGTGCCCGCTTTTTCGGACCGCCATCCGGACGGAGGGGTAGGCAGCGGCCTTACCGGCGGCGGCCCCGCCGCTTCATGTCCCGGCGGATCGCCGCCAAGGGCGCCTGCGGCATAGGCGCCGCGCTTCGGAAGAGGGCCGCCGTCTCGCTGATTGCCTGGAAATTCAGGGCTGTTCCCGCCCCGTCGGGGACGTAGTCCACTGCCCGGTCCGCAGAGATGCCAAACTGCGCCGCCGTCTCCACGGCGTCGATGTTCGCGCCCAGGAAAATGAACTCCCAGCCGTACTGCTCCTGTTCCCGCCGGATCATGGCTTTCACCTTCTGGGAGGAGTACTCCCGGCTGGCGTTCTCTTCGCCGTCTGTGATGATGACGAACATCACCTTTTCGGCCCGGTACTCCTCCGCCGTGTTCCGCTGGACGCCGGCCAGCTTGCTCACCGTCCGGCCGATGGCGTCCAGAAGCGCCGTACACCCGCCGGCGCAGTAGTCCTCCGCCGTCATGGGGGAGACGGCCCGGATGTCGATACGGTCGTGGAGCAGCTGATAGCGGTTGTCAAAGAGGACGGTGGTGATTCTGCACTCCCCGTCCAGCTCCTTCTGCTTTTGCAGCATGGAATTGAAGCCGCCGATGGTGTCCTTCTCCAGCCCGCTCATGGAACCGCTCTGATCCAGGATAAATACCAGCTCTGTCAGACCTTTTTTCATGGGAAAAACCTCCTGTTTATTTGGTAGCTTCAGGATACCAAAAACAGGAGGTTTTCCGGTCGCCTGCGAAGCGACATTTTCACGAGCCCAGAAGGGGCTGGTCATATTGGAACAACACCTCGTTGATCTCGAAGATGTCATACCGCTGGCGGACGATAAAATACTCCACAATCACATCGAATTTGCTGGCGTGGGACAGGGCGTAGCCGGCCCGCTCCAGCAGGCTGTCCGTCTCGGAGAGGGTAAGCTCCAGGGAGACGGCAAGGGCCAGGATGGTGGGCTTTTTGGGGGTATAGCCCTTCACCGTCCTGATCTTGGAAAAGAGCTTGCGGTCCAGGTTGGCCCCCTTGTAGACCTCCGCGTCGGTTTTGCCCTTGGCGTCGATCAGCTTCAAAAGGGTGTCGGAAAAGGGTGCGTCCAGATTTTGGAGCATCTCCTCAATCCCCTGGCGGGGGGCCATCATGGGCATGGCGGCGGCAGCGCCCGGCGCGGCCGCCCGGAAAGCGTGCTTCTCCACAGGCAGGAAGCTCCGCTCCGGGGATTGGCCGGCGGCGTAGTGCTCGCTGATATAGCTCTCAACGCCGCCTAAAAGAGCGCTGCTGAGGACAAAGGAGGCCCGGTCGAAGACAACAAGAAAGACCTCCATGTCGCTGTCCGCCAAAAACTCCGTGATGGAAAGGCGGGCCACCTCCAGGGCCTCGTCCTTGGGGTAGCCGTATATGCCGCTGGAAATCAGCGGGAAAGCGACGCTCTCACAGCCGTTGGCCCTGGCCAGCTTCAGGGATTCCAGATAGGCGGAGCGCAGCAGCGCCCGGCACTGCTGCTTCTTCCAGCGGCTGTACACCGGCCCGGCCGCGTGGATGACGTACTTTGCCGGCAGGGAAAACCCCGGCGTGATGGCCGCCCCGCCGGTGGGAATGGGGGCGAGCCGGTCACAGGCCGCCTGGAGCCGGTCCGCCCCGGCCGCCCGGAAGATGGCGCCGCAGACGCCGCCCCCCATCTGGAGCGCCGTGTTGGCCGCGTTGACAATGGCGTCAACCTCCATTTTCGTGATGTCCTGCCGAATGATCCTCAGGGGCATACCCTTACCTCCTCCACCGCCGGGACGGGTGCTGTGCCTCTATTATACACAAAGCCGCCCTGCTCCACAAGACAAAAAGGGCGCACTGCGCCCTCATTTCCATTAAGTGTATGCAAACGTCCCACTTTGGGGCGTTTTCTTTTGTTTTATAGAGGGGCACGAAAGCCTCCCTTGAAAAGGGAGGGGGACCGCCGCCGAAGGCGGTGGTGGAGGGTTTCTTTTGGAAAACCCCCCGCCCCCTGCGGGGGCACCCCCCTTTGCGAAGGGGGGCTTTCGCGCTCAAAAACGTTAAAGGAGGAACACACATGCCAAGTAATCAAACACCCAACTACCAGCTCTCCCAGTGGGAGCGCACCGACAAGGTCCTGATGGAGGACTTCAACGGGGACAACGCGAAAATCGACGCGGCGCTGGCCGCACTGAAAGCCCAGGCGGACGGCCAGCAGTCCGCAGTGGCCCAGCATGGCAGCTCCATCGCCCGGCTGGGCAGCTGTCAGGTCTACGCCACCACCTACACCGGCGACGGCTCGATCAGCAAAAGCCTGTCTTTCCCGGCGTACCCCGTGTTCGTGTACGTCCAGCTGGTGAACGGCATGGACCGCGCATTCTTTGTCCGCGGCACTGTCTGCGCCGCCGGGGACTACGGCAACATCAAAGCCTTGCCCAACTGGTCCTCTCGGGGCCTCAGCTGGCAGACGGACACAAATTCCTCAGTATTGAACAGAAACGGCAATGTCTATGCCGTTGTTGCGCTGTTGGATAAGAGCAGATGAAAAAGGGACCCCGGGCTTTCGCCCGGGGCCTCTCTATAAGCGACAGTTGCGTAAACAAATGTCTGCTTAGGGAATCATGGCGATAGTTGCCTTAAGACCGACATCGGTGTTTGTGGCATCGGTTGCAATGCTCACTGTGCAGGCTTTCTCATGGCTGGTTGTCCCGGCGGCATACACAACGCCGTCCAGGGTGAAGCTGTTGCCATCTGCAACCGCATTGGTGAACACCAGATGCAGGACCTTACCGTTGGCATAACTCTCGTTCGCGACTACAGCGTTGCTGGTAATCGTAGTGAAGTGGCCCGCATCCAGCTTGATCGTGTCCACATCCAGGTTATCGGTAAAGGTGATCTCCACGATCTTAGCGTCGCCAGCGGCATCCTTCAGCACCTTGGCAGACTCGGCATAGAAGCCAGCCTTGATCTCAGTAACCTTAATGTCAGTCAGGTCAACGTCAGCAGAGGCGAGACCGACATACTTGGTCACGGTCGCAGTGGCTCCGCCCTTAGGATCGAGAGTAATGCTCGACTGAGCCACACCATCGATCTTGTAGTCCACGACATACGCATAAGTCAGACCATCGCCCTTGGTGGCGAAGTGATCCAGGGTGAAGATGTAGCGGACAGGAGAACCCTCCTTAACACTGGCAGTTTCGGGTGCAACAGTCAGCTTGATGTTGCCAGAACCATCGGTATACGCGGCGGGCACACCACTGGTGATGCTCTCCAGGTTATAATTCTTAGCAGCTGCGGTACCAGCAACCTTCACGGCATAGTCAGGAATCACAGCCACAGCACCAGTGAGAGTCAGCTTGACGGTGACATAGCCATTGCCATTGACGGTGGCCGTAGTGATGTTGCTAAAGACCTCTTCCTCAGAAGAACTCTTCATAGAGGTGGATGTGTCAATCGCCGCACCACCGGTAAGGGTCACACCGTCCACACCGGCCACTTTCGCAGCGGTATAGGTGGCCTTGCTCTCGTCGACCTTGACCACCAGCTGATTCACGTTCGTCATATTACCAACGGCAATCTCCTTGGTGGAGCTGTTGGTAACAGCAACAGTCTTAGTGGTATCAGCGGCGTCCACATACTGGACCTTGACCTTGCCGTAGGTCACGTCGGTGATCTCCACGCGGACGGTGTCAGTATCCTTCAGGATGCCAATTCCGAAGCTGTTGTCCACCGTCATGGGATAGCTCACGGCCTGGTTGACGCCAATGCTGCCGGCAGAGATGCCGGTATAAGCCTTAGTCAGCCGGTCATTCACATACAGGTTGTAATTGAAGGTAACAGTACCGGCGGCCCAGGCGGGAGCCTTAGCGGTGAAGCTTACGACGGGCTGGCCAATCGCGCTGATGTAGGCCTCGCCGTCGATGGTGCTCAGAGCCTTGGCGTTGTTCTTGAAAGCCTCGCTGTTGACTACGTTGCCAGTGCTGACAGGCACCTTGTCGCCGGGACGGTTGTAGTCGTTGAAGGAGTCGTAGATGACGATGGTGGTGGCGAAGCCGCCCTCGATCAGGGCGCTGACGTAGTAGTACTGGCCCTTTTCAGCGGTGCGGTAGCCGTTATTGGCGTTGACCTCGTCGACCATATCCTTCAGATCGTCGACGCCCTCGCCGGCCCACACGTCCATCTCCTTGATGTTGCGGTTGTAGTACACCAGCACCACGTTCACGTCGTTGGGCCTGAAGTGGATGCCGGAGCCCTCCAGGTCGGTGACAGCCAGGGTGTTGTCGCCCTTGACCTTCAGCTCCTGGTTCTCGAAGCCGGCGGCGCTGGGTCCGCCGTTGGTGAGGTACACAACGGTGTCCACGCCCTCTTTCTCAACGGCGTCGTTGATATTCTCGTACGCGGTGACATACTGGGAAGCACCAGTGCGGATACCGTCGTACACGGTCAGCGCAGAGCCGGCCTCGGTGGCCTCGATGACGTTGCCGTCGCCGTTGGTGCGAATCTGATACCAGTGGTACTGCTTCATCTGGTTCAGGTGCTTGGGCTGGCTGGAGTCGTCGCCCACCTCGTAGAGGGTGACCTTCTCGCCGTTGCGGATGACCTCACGGCTCCAGGTCCACAGGCCGTCGCCAGCCGCCTTGGCGCTGCCGCCGTTGTCGGCCTCCAGGCTCATGGTGGAGCTGCTGACATAGACCAGGTCCTTGGCGGTGCCGGCGTCCTCGCCCACCACCACGGCGGCGATGATGATGCCGTCGTCGTTGTACAGGGTATACACGCCGCGGGAGGTGTCACGGGCAATGGGGGCAACGCCCTTGACCTTGGGATCGTCGGCCTTACCCACGGCGGTGGCGGTATCCCACACAGTCAGGTTGGCGTTCTCGATGCCGGTGGTGACAGAGGCCACATCCTTGATGATGCCGTAGTTGGGGCCGTCAGTGACCAGCTCGCCCAGCTTGGCGGTCAGGTACACGGTGCTGCTGTCGCCGTAGACGCTGTAGTAATCATTGTTGGTGCCAACATTAGCGCCGCGCATACGGTAGTTCTTGGCGTCGATCTTGGCAAAGGCGGGCTCAGCATTGTACCAGATGTGGTTGTACTGGGCCAGGCCAGTCTCGTTCTTCACGGTCGTGCCGTCAGCATCAACGTAGTTGGTGCCGGGGCGGCCGGTGCCGTCGGCATTGACGGGGACAACTTCCTTCAGGGTGTACACGTCGCCGCTCTTGGTGTAGGTGCACCAGGTGTTCAGGATGGAGTCGGGGTGCTTGCCGGCGGGGGTGTTCTTCCACTCGCTGCGGGTCATGTTCACCTTGATGGAGTCCATGGTGCCGTCCAGGAAGATGGCGGAGACATCGGCGGTCTGATTGGCGCGGTAGCTGCCATTCAGGTCGATGCCGGTGATAAACACGTAGTTCTTCTTGGCCTCGACCTCCTCAATACCGATCAGGTTGCCGTAGGTATCCAGATAGATATTGTAGGTGCGGTCCTTCAGATTGGAGATGGTGCTGTTGGTCCAATCCTTGTTGATGTCGTCGGTGTTGTTGTACAGGGCGGTGGTGGTGTAGTTGTAGTCAGCGCCGTCCACAACCACCTTGTCCCGCAGCTTGAAGGCGGAGATGGTCACGCCGGACAGGGTCTCAGCGATCTTGTAGCTCTGGACCTCGCCGTCGGCCACGGTGATCAGCAGGGGATCGTCCTTCTTGATGTCAACGACGGAGGGGAAGTCCTCCACAGCCAGCTCAAAGGAGACGCTCTTGTTGGCGGTACGGCTGGCGTTCTTGACATACTCCTTGGTGTTAACGCCCTTCTCGATGGCGTAGGCGGTGATGCCGGCCTCTTCCTTCTTGGCGTCGTAGTCCTTCTTGGCAATGGCCAGGTAGGTGTTGATGACCACCACAAAGACCTCGTCGCTGTCATGGTCCACAAAGACCTGGGTCAGGGTGCCGGTACCGGTGCCGCCCACGGCCGCCTTGTTGTTCTTGTTCATGTCGGCGGCGTTGAAGTAGGCGCCCATGCTGGAGTTAGAGGTCCAGCCCAGGTCGGCCTTAGCGCCGGCTTCGTCGGTGTACAGGCCGTCAACGAAGCAGTAGACATCGTAGTCCTTGATGGTGGTGGAGCCCAGCAGGTCGTGCAGGTCCTTGCCGGTCACCTTGCCCACGTACTCCTTGTCCATGAGCTCCTTCTTGGCGTAGGTGCCGATGCCCTTGCCGTCAAACTCCCACTTGCGGGAGGGGCGGCCGAAGACATCGATATCCTCGGTCAGCTGCAGCTTGCCGTCGTACAGCCGCTCGCCCAGCTCCACGATCCAACCGTCGTTCTGAGAGCCAACGGAAGTGGCCTGAGTCCAGCTGATGGCGTGAGCGAAGGGCTTGGCGCTGGTCACGCTGACGTAGTTGACCTTGCCGGTCAGCACAGTGCCGTCGGGAGTGGTCAGGTTGACGGTGCGGCCGTCGGGCTCAACCACGGCGGACTGGAGGGCGTTCAGCACCATCTGAGCCACCTGATTACGGGTCATGGGCTCGGTAGCGCTGGAACCAACGCCGTCGAAAATGCCGATGATGGTGCCCTGGCGGACAGTGGCCAGCTCAAAGCCGTCGGCCACGTCGTTGGCGTACTGGAAGTAGCCCAGAGCGCGCATCAGCATGGAGGCGGCCTCCACGGCGGTCACAGTGGCGCCGGGATCGTACACGCCCTCGCCGCGGCCGGAGACGATCTTGTTGGCATAGCAGGCGCCAACCCAGCCTCTGGCCCAGTCGTACA
>CATKXO010000046.1 GCA_949840775.1 uncultured bacterium
TCATTTTCTGACTCCCTTTCCGGGCTCTTTTTCGCCCTATTGGGAGTCTATCTTTTTTTCGCCTCCTCCGCCACAAAACTACATTTTTTCCTCGGCGTTTTTTTACATTTTATCACTGGCGCTGACACCTAATAAGCCCGTCTAAGCCTCCACAAGATGGGTCCGCCCGCAGACTACTTACACCATTCGCGGATAGAAAAGGACGCTCCAAGAGGCTCTCAGGCGGTCCTATGCAGGGTCCAGAGAAATATTTACCAAAGTATAAGATTGGAGGGAAACAGATGACTGGTGCGCAAAGTCTCCTCTGCGAGATGCTGTCCTGCGGCAGCGCAGACCTGGAGATTCTCGACCGTATTGGTTACGGGTGGGATGAGATTCTTGACCAGATGGATTGGCCCCGTGAGGGCCTCGACTTCAACGATGTTTTGAGAGCGGCCGTCAGCGTCGGCATCATCAACATAAAAGAGGCTATCAGCGAAAGGACGTTCCTACTGGAAGCGGCTCAGGGTATCCATGGGAAACTGGAGCCAGAGGAGGCTGAAGAGCTTGAAGCCCTGCGAGGCCTGCACCCGGACGATGATATACAGGGACACTTCAACTTCCTTGCCACGCACGTCTGGCTTAAGAGCAACGGACCGGCCTACCGCCGGTATCTGCCGGAGGCCGTAGACAACTTTGAGGACAATGTTGGTTTTTTCCTGACCGGAGGTGAGGGCGATGACTGAAATTAAGAAAGCTGAGGACTTGGTGGCCGTCTCGGTCCGACAGGGACTCCAGATGAACCTGGTGGAAGCTGACATCGTGCTGGGCTA
Organism: uncultured bacterium; assembly: GCA_949840775.1. Taxonomy (GTDB): domain Bacteria; phylum Bacillota; class Clostridia; order Oscillospirales; family Oscillospiraceae; genus Lawsonibacter. The sequence goes on from CATKXO010000046.1 coordinate 813, forward strand.
CATGGAGGGACACGGCTTTGCCCTGATGTCCGATGAGAAGTTCCAGATAGCTCTGCACGATACCGAAGAGGAGGAGAAGTACGGATACAGCAGGGACCAGCCCTACACCATCCGGGAGGCGGTCGAGTTCTGCCAGGAGATGAACGAGGAGTTGCTACTGGATGCCTCCGGCGAAGACCCCCGCGATGAGAATCGCATCCTCGACCTGCGGAAAGATGACCTCATCCTGAGTGGGCTCATGGAAAGGGCGGCCTCGGTCATCCCGCCGGTGATCCGCCGGTACGACATCATCATCCTGGAGTATCTGAAGCGCGTGGTCCCCGTGGAAGCTGCGAGCTGGGAAGAGGCCAAGTCCAAGGTAGAGCAGGCATGGAAGAACGGCGAGCACGTCCTGACCGCTGAGGACTTCGCTGGTGTGAGCTTCAACACTGGAAGCCTGGAGGTGAGGTAGAATGACCTGCCCCGTATGCGGTGAGGTATTGCGCCCCAACAAGGGCTGGGCCGCCATGTTCTATGACGGCTACTGCAACACCTGCGATATGCCGGTGGAGAACGGAGAGGAAGGTGAAGACGATGAGCAAGCGCAAATGGCGCCGAGGCCCGAAAATTCTTTCCCTCGATGAACTGGTCAGACAAGAGGTGGTCTTTTGGAACGACAAGACACAGCCTCACGGCTGGTTCATGTCGTGGCAGTTCAGGATGGTAGCTCATGCTGCCGGAAAGAACGGCGTGATTTTCTATGCTATGCCAGCGGGCGTCGAGTCCCGGTTCTCAGATGAGCAAATTCTGCGGGCAGAGAAACGCATGGGAACGGAGCCGACCCTGGAGGGAAGAACGGCGCTCATCCAGTTCCTGAAGGAATGGGATGACACCGGCAGGGGTGATGTCGATGATGTCATCGACAGATATGAGGATTGGAAGGACCGCTGATAGGAGAATAATGATGGGGAAGAAGAATAACTACCTGGCCCGCCAGGAGGTAAAGAAGCGGACGCTCCAAGATGCCACCAGGCAGACCTTCGTGCAGTACATGACAGACACCCTCATATTCACCCTGAATGACCCGGAGGTCATGGGCAAGGACGTATTCGGCCATGCTCGGCTGAAGAAGGTACTGGATGCCTGGGGCCGGTACTATGACAAATTCTTCGATGCCCTGACGCTGGGGCCGGAGGCAGACTACGCCAGGGCGAAGATGGATGAGGCCCTGAAGCGCATTTGCGGCGATAGCGGAGACTTTATCCCGTTTGAGCAGCGGTACGACTGGCTGCCGGAAATCCGGTATGGTCATAAGAAGTAGCTCCTGCTGAATACTCTGTGAGAGGGAGGTGGGGCCATGTGGCGAAGAAGCAGGAGATACGGACGGCATCCTTCGTACATATCGGAGATAAGCTAGTGAACACCGACGACCTGGACGACGACCAGCGCCGCAGGCTGGCGACATGGCTGAAGACCACCTACCTAAACACGCTATTCCAAGGGAAAGCTGAGTTCTTCGAGAGCAGCGGGGAAGGGGATTGCAAAGAGTGCCGCCACGGTGTAGAATAGAGAAAGCCGGAGCCAATCGCTCCGGCTTTTTTGCAGTCTGATGGAGTATGGTCCGCCGTACTGACTGATGATGAAAGCGGCCAGCTTGGGGTTGGGCGTAGCAATTTTTACCGGGAACTGCAACTTTTTTTCATAATGAAACATTTATTTCACCTCATTCTGCCCGTAATTCCAGGGCCAGGGATCAGACAGCCACTGATAGCTTCCGCAGGTGGCGGTAGCCTGTGCAGTGACGGGGCCGTATTTGGACTCATAGGCCGACTTTGCAGCCTTCTCCATGGCGGAGAACTGCTTGAACAGGTTGAAAGCCTCGGTGTCATCCTTATGGGTGTCCAGGTAGAGCTTCAGCTCCAGCACCACGAACTCCAGCGCCTGGAGCTCCGCCAAAGGAGTAGCGGGCAGGGTGGAACCCTCCACAGCCAGATGGAAGGGCAGATTCAGTCCAGGGAACAGGGTACCGTTGCTCAGCGCCTCGCTCTGGGTGTACTTTTGGGGATTGTCCTGCTGGAAAGGTACATAGGGCACTGCCAGCCCGGCGCAGGACGGCAGGGTGCCGTTGGCGTCCGGACAGCTGGTTTGCGCCGTCTGGGTCCCATTCACGGCGGTTCCGCTGGTGTTGGCAGCGCCAGGTCGGGCGCCGTTATTTTCGATCAACAAGGGATAGTCCCTCCTTTATTCAATACAAGGGGGACGGGTGCGGGGAGCGCACAGCGTCCCCCTCAATCCATTCTATGAGACCAGCCTCCGATGGGTACACGCATACCGGGACTGCGGTTTCCATAGGATAGGAGGGAGGTGGTCATATTGAAAAAGGGTATCCTGCTGGCTGGGGCGCTTGTTGGGACGGCGGTCCTGCTGGCGCTGGCTCTTGGGAGGTTGAACAGCCTGGCAAAGCCAGCCATGGAGCCGTCTGTAGTGCAGAGGACCGGCCCGCTGGTGCTGGACGCCGGCCACGGCGGGGAAGATGGGGGTGCGGTCTCCCTGACCGGAGTCCCGGAGAGCCAGATCAACCTGGCCATTGTGCTCAAGCTTCGGGATGTGCTGGGGCTGTATGGAGTGGACCCCATCCTGCTCCGGGAGACGGATGTCTCCCTCCACGACGGCGATGCCGGCACCCTGCGGGAGAAAAAACGGTCTGACCTGAAAAACCGGGTGGCGGCCGTTGAGGAGGTGGAGGGGGGCATCCTGCTCAGCGTTCACCAGAACACCTACCCCAGCAGCCGGTATCACGGGACCCACGTGTTCTATGCTCCTACGGAGGGTTCCCAGGCTCTGGCGGAACGTTTTCAGAACAGCATAAAAGCCGCCCTCCAGCCGGACAACCAGCGGGCGGTGAAGCAAATTCCCGATACAGTATACATCATGAACCACGTCACCTGTCCCGCCGTCCTCATCGAGTGCGGCTTTCTCACCAATCCGGAGGAGGAGGCCCTGCTCCGGGACGAGGACTACCAGCGCAAGCTCTCCGCCGTCATCGCCGCCGCCTGGCTGACTGCCCCTTGAATCCGGGGGCGGTTCGTGGTAGAATCAGGCAGAGGATAAAATGGTGGCGGTGAAAGAAAATGAGCCTAAAGCAAGCTGCTCTGTCGGATTTAGATACAGTCAAACGTGTTGTAGCTGTCACAATATCGGAAGTATATCCGCATTATTATCCCAAAGGCGCAGTCGAATTTTTTCTGGAACACCATAATGAAGCCAGTATTATTCATGATATTGAACTGGAGCAAGTGTTCCTCTGTCAGGACATAAAGGGAACGGTTGTGGGTACTGTCACAATAGCAGGCAATGAAATCTGCCGGTTATTTGTTCTGCCTGCCCATCAAGGAAAGGGATACGGTACGGAACTGCTTGATTATGCGGAAAAGGTGATTGCAAGTCAGTCTTCCGAGATTGTTTTAGCCGCATCTATGCCGGCAAAAAAGCTGTATATGAAACGAGGATACGAGGTGGTCAGCTACCATATAATCACCACAGGCCATCATGACTTTTTATGCTATGATGTGATGAAAAAGAGAATCTAAAATGTGATACCGGCACACAAAGGAGACGGAGCTATGAAATCAAAAACCTTATTCTACTGCACCGAGTGCGGCAACGAGCTGCCCAAGTGGGCGGGGCAGTGCCCGGCCTGCAAGGCGTGGAACACCATCGTGGAGCAGCCGTCGGAAAAGCCAGCCAAGCGGTCCGCGCCGGTGAGGGGGGGCTCCGTGACGGAGGTGGCCGTCAACCGCCCCCGGCCCATGGCCGAGGTGGAGACCACCGACGAACTGCGCTTTGCCACCGGCATGGGAGAGCTGGACCGGGTGCTGGGCGGGGGCGCGGTGAAGGGCTCCCTGGTGCTGGTGGGGGGCGCACCGGGCATCGGCAAGTCCACCCTCATGCTCCAAATCTGCGACAATCTGTGCCGCTTTGCCCAGGTGCTGTATGTATCGGGAGAGGAGTCGGAGCGGCAGATTAAGCTGCGGGCGGAGCGCTTAAAGGTGCGGGGAGAAGGGCTCTACCTGCTGGCCGAGACCAACCTGGAGAACTTGGTGGACGCTGTCCACCAGCTCCAGCCTGATATCCTAATCGTGGATTCCATCCAGACCCTCTACCACGGAGATGTGACCTCTGCCCCTGGCAGCGTAAGCCAGGTAAAGGAATGTACCTTGACACTGATGCAGCTGGCAAAGGGGGAGGGGATCACCACCTTTGTGATTGGCCATGTGAATAAAGAGGGCTCCATCGCCGGCCCCAAGGTGCTGGAGCATATGGTGGACTGCGTCCTCTACTTCGAGGGAGAGCGGCACATGGCCTACCGCATTCTCCGGGCGGCCAAGAACCGCTTTGGCGCCACCAATGAGATCGGGGTCTTTGAGATGGAGGACGGAGGGCTCACTGAGGTGCCCAACCCCTCTGAAGCCATGCTGGCCGGCCGGCCCACCGGGGCCCCCGGCACCTGCGTCACCTGCGTGATGGAGGGTGTCAGGCCGGTACTGGCGGAGATTCAGGCTCTGGTAGTCCCCTCCAGCCTGGGCAATCCCCGGCGGGTGAGCAACGGGTTTGACTACAGCCGGTCCATGCTGCTACTGGCGGTACTGGAGAAGCGGGGCGGCCTGATGGTGGGAAATTGTGATGCCTACCTCAACGTCATTGGCGGGCTGTACCTGGAGGAGCCCGCCGCCGACCTGGCCGCAATTCTGGCCTTGGCCTCCAGTTTCCGGGACAAGCCTGTCCCCAACGATTTGGCCGCCATTGGAGAGGTGGGACTTACCGGCGAGCTCCGGGCAGCCAGCGCTCTGGGCCAGCGGCTGTCGGAGGTCCGGCGGCTGGGCTTTACCAAGTGCCTGATTCCCAAGCGGGTACAGGGAAAGCTGTCAGTCCCTGAAGGGCTGGAGTTGATCCGGGTGTCCAACATCCGGGAGGCTATGGCTGCTCTGCTTTGAGACCTGAACAGGCACGAAGTTGACACACTGAGACTGTCCCGGCTCCCCGGTGGAGGCCGCCCGGGACAGAGAACAGTAACCGTCCTTTTGGTAGACACAGGGGTCTGTGCAGGTGATGAGGCTCATGACACATTCCTCCTCCGCAAAACAGAGGTAGTATATCTCAAACGGTAAAACATATACGAAAAGTGCCGGCCATAGGCCGGCACTTTTTCTGATTGCTCAAAAATCCCCCAATTCCCGGACTACTACCGAGGCCAGCAGCAGACCGGCAGCGGCGGGGACAAAGGGCATGGATCCCGGCGTATCCCGCCGGGCAGTGGAACCAGGGCGGGTATCAGAGGTCTCCGGGAGCTCCTGTTCTGCCGGGCGCAGGGGGGAGGTGGGCAGCTCGGTAGAATAGACTACCTTCAGGCGGGCGATCCCCCGTTTCCGCAGTTCCTTGCGTACGGTGCGGGCCAGTGGACAGCCCTGGGTCTTGGAGATGTCAGTGACCACAAGTGCAGAGGGGTCAAATTTATTGCCGGTACCCATGGCGGAAATGATTTTTACCTGTAAAGCGGTACACCTTGCTATTAGCTCCAGCTTAGCGGTTACAGTGTCAATACAGTCCACCACGTAGTTATATTGGGTTAAATCGACCTCATCGGCGTTTTGCGGGAGGTAAAATATACGGATGGCCTCCACCTGGCACTCTGGGTTGATGTCCCGCACCCGCCGGGCCATCACCTCCGCCTTGGACTGACCAATGGTGGAGTGGAGGGCGGCAATCTGCCGGTTCAGGTTGCTTTCGGAGACGGTATCATCGTCATACAGGTGTAAAGTACCTACACCTGACCGAGCCAGAGCCTCAACGGCATAACCCCCTACGCCACCCACACCAAAGACGGCCACCTTCGCGTTTTGAAGCCGCTCCAATGGCTTGTCCCCAATCAGCAGGCGGGTGCGGATGAATGGATCGGACATGGCAGTTATTTCCCTCCCCGGTATATATCATGGATGGTACTGTAGTCTCTCGGCTCCACCAGCTCGCCGTCGCAGTCCCGCTGGAAGGAAAAATATTTCCCGCCCTGGTGGTGCAGCATCCCCCAATCGTTTTTGGGAAGATAGTGCCAAATACCGTCGGTGACCTGGCAGACAACCACGGTATCCCGCTCCGGAACGTAGAAGTGGATGTACTTTGCGGCTGGAATACCTCCTAGCCTTCCATTTAGCCTTCCATGTTCCGACTTGGCATGTACCTTGGCGTGCTCGGTCAACACGGGCTCGTCTTCGATATTGTCCTGCAAATTGTGGAGCTTCCAGAATAAGAGACCGGCCAGTGCACAGGCCGCAAGAGCCAGAATAGGAGCCAATGCTGTCACCTTGCCTTTCAGATCAGCTGCCGAAACAGCCCGTGTTGCGTGCAGTACCACAGCAAAATCCCGTGGCCGATACAGGGAATGCGGGTTTGCAGGTCCCACTCGGGGTAGAGGCGGCGGAGAAACAGGGCATCTCCGGTGAGCAGGGCCACGAAGGAGACGTGGTGGTCCTTGGTCATGGGGTGGGGGGAGGAGACAAACCAGCTGTCGTCGATTTTCTCCACAGACAGCGGTTCCTCCGGCTTTTGGGGCTCCAGAGGGAGCAGCGTCCTGCCGCAGCAGGACACGCCCGCCTCAGACGCGGAAGTGATGAGGTTTCCGCAGGTGGGGCAGACATAACATTTCAGCTTTTTCATATTTCCTCTTTCCTGGTCGTTGGCGTCCAGCGTTCCGGAGAGCAGGGCCTCCAGCCCGACGCCCAAAACCCTTGATAGTTCCGGAAGGAGGGACACGTCGGGACACCCCAGGCCCCGCTCCCATTTGCTGACAGCCTTGTCGCCTACGCCCACAGCCTCGGCCAGCGCCTTCTGTGTCAGTCCCTTTTGGGCGCGCAGGGCCCGGATGAGCTTTCCGGTCTTTACCTGGTCCATGTGTCCCACCTCCGAAAAACAGGGTAACAGTTTTTTGGGGGAAAAGCAATCGCCGCTCCGTAGAGTTTTTACAGCAGATGTATTTCGTTGGCAATTTCTGAAATTGACTTTCCGGTTGTATCAATTTTTACCGTATTCAGGTTTTGATACATGGGAAGTCTGGCGAGGCTTCTTTTGATCGAGTCGGGCGTTCGGATGCCTCTGGATATGTCCTGCGCTAACCGTTCTCTGAGAACTGTCTCGCCGGCAGTCAGGGAAATACACCGGATACGGCAGTTTTCCGTCTCCAATCGGTCAAGAATCGTGTCGATGATATCCTGTGCGTCCATGACCCAGCAAAAGATGATGTTGTCGTAAGCGGAGCAGCGGATAAAATTGTTGAGCGTGTGAGCAATGTTGTCCAATACCATGGCCTTTGTCTCTTCCGTCACCTGAAAGGGGCTGGCGTCCCAGCACCAATCGCCGTCCAGAAACACGCTTTTAGGCAGCTCTTTTTTCAACTGCTGGCAGACGGTGGTTTTTCCTACCCCCATCGTACCGCCAATTAAATATAGATTTTTCATTTCACTCCACAGAAATCAATTCCAAATCATCCCATAGCGGATCTTTTCCAAGTCTGCGCATATAGTCTGTATAATTGGTAAGTTCGGTGTTTTCTCCTGAACGCTTCCATACAGTATCACACTCAGCGCAAATATAAATAGTTTCCAGATTATCTTTCACAACTGCTTGATATATGGGGCCTTCCCCGCAAAAAGGACAGGCTGTCATAGTGACAAACTCCTTAAAAAGACCGCCTCTGCCAACTCTAACAGAGGCGGTTTTGCTTATTTCACCAAATAGCTCATATCATACAGCCCGGGCTTATCCACCCCGGCGATAAACTTGGCGGCCTCCACCGCTCCCTGAGCGAAAATTTCCCGGGAGAGGGCGGTGTGCTTGATCTCCATAATCTCGTCGTGACCGGCAAAAATAATCTCGTGCTCACCCACGATGGTGCCGCCCCGGATGGCGGAAATGCCAATTTCCTTCTTGTCCCGGGACTGGCGGACACTGTGACGCTCAAAAACGTACTCTGTCTCATGGCCGCAGGACTGGGCCGCCGCGTCGGCAATCATCAGGGCGGTGCCCGAGGGGGCGTCTACCTTGCGGCGGTGGTGGCGCTCCACAATCTCGATGTCGTAGCTGTTCCCCAGGACGGAGGCGGCCTTCTTCACCAGCTCCAGCAGCACATTGATGCCAAGGGACATGTTGGCGGAGCGGAAAATGGGCACCTCCAGGGCGGCGGCCCCCACCTGGGCCTCCTGCTCCGGGGTGTAGCCGGTGGTAGCCAGCACCAAAGGGACCTTCCGGGCCCTGGCAAACTCCAGCAGGCCGTCCAGGGCGGCGGGGGAGGAGAAGTCGATCACCGCGTCCGCCTGGCCGGTGAACTGGGCGGGGGAGGTGTACACAGGAAACTCCCGGTCAGAGGAGCCAAGCACGTCGAATCCGGCGCACACCTCCACTGCGGGGTCGCTGGCGCACAGGGACTCCACCACCCGGCCCATATGTCCGTTGCAGCCGGAAATGATTATCTTCAGCATAATTTCTTCCTCATTTCACAGGAATATCAGCTTCTACCCCACCGACGGGGTGGAAACGGCAGTTAAAGCAATCCTATCCGCTCCATAGAGGCACGAAGGATAGCCAGATTCTTTTCGGACATGTCGCACAGGGGCAGGCGCAGGGGACCGGCTTCCATGCCCATCAGGTTCATCGCTGTTTTAATGGGAATGGGATTGACCTCGCAGAACAGGGCGTCAATCAGGTCCATATACTTGATCTGGAGCTGGGAGGCGGCCTCAAAATCATTTTCCAGGCACAGATGGCTCATCTTGATCATAACCTCGGGGATGATGTTGGAGGCCACAGAGATAACGCCCTTGGCTCCCAGGGCCATCATGGGCACCACCTGGTCGTCGTTGCCCGACCAGATGTAGAAATCATCGGGGCAGAGGTAGCGGGTGTGGGCCAGCAGGGAGAAATTGCCGCTGGCCTCCTTTACGCCGTTGATTTTGGGGTTGGCGGAGAGCACCTTGTAGGTGTCGGCGGTGAAGGACACGCCGGTGCGCCCAGGCACGTTGTAGAGGATGATGGGCAGCTCGGTGCGGTCAGCGATGTACTCGTAGTGCTTGATGAGGCCGGTCTGGCTGGCCTTGTTGTAGTAGGGGGTGACATGGAGCAGGGCGTCGGCCCCGGAGTCCTGGGCGTGCTGGGAGAGGTAGACGGCAGCGGAGGTGTCGTTGCTCCCCGCCCCGGCGATGACCTTCACCCGGTGGTCCACCCGCTTGACGCAGAACTCCACAGCAGCGATGTGTTCCCGGATGGTCATGGTGGCCGACTCGCCGGTGGTGCCGCAGACGCAGACGGCGTCCACACCGGCCTCAATTTGCGCGTCAATCTGCTTGCCGAAAACGTCGTAGTTGATGGTGCCATGCTCGTCAAAAGGGGTTACTAAGGCGGGGCAGGAGCCGGTAAATACTGGAGTTCTCATATCAAATGCACCCTTTCAGAATGAATTTTGTACGGGCGGCCTGTGGCCGCCCGTGTGTAGGGCGAGACCACCGGGCCCGCAGTTGGACAAGACGCGGCGCGCCGTGGTCGTCGCGCCCTACAGATCATTTGTGGTCGATATACCCCTCGGCGCACAGCAGCTCGGCCAGCAGGACCCCGCCGCCGGCGGCGCCCCGAAGGGTGTTGTGGCTCAGGCCAACAAACTTGTAATCGTACTGGGTATCGGGGCGGAGGCGTCCGGCGGAGATGGCCATGCCGCCCTCCAGCTCCCGCTCGGTGTGGGCCTGGGGACGGTCGGGCTCCTCAAAGTAGTGGATGAACTGCTTGGGGGCAGAGGGGAGGTCCAGCTCCTGGGCCCGGCCCTTAAAGCTCTTCCAAATCTCCTTAATCTGCTCCATGGCAGGCTTTTTGCCTTCCTTGAAGGTGACGAAGACGGCGGCGGTGTGGCCGTCAGAGACAGGGACCCGCAGGCACTGGGCGGTGATGGCGGGGCCGTCGGCCTTGACAATCTTATCGCCCTCGATATGGCCCCAGACCTTCAGGGGCTCCTGTTCGCTCTTCTCCTCCTCGCCGCCGATGTAGGGGATCAGATTGTCCACCATCTCAGGCCAGCGCTCAAAGGTTTTGCCCGCACCGGAGATGGCCTGGTAGGTACACACCAACACCTTGTCGATGTCGTAGCCCGCCTGCATCAGGGGGGTGAGGAGGGGGGCATAGCTCTGGATGGAGCAGTTGGACTTGACGGCGATAAAGCCCCGTTTGGTGCCTAGGCGTTTGCGCTGGGTGTCAATGATCTTGATATGCCCGGCGTTGAGCTCGGGGACCACCATAGGCACGTCGTCGGTCCAGCGGTTGGCAGAGTTGTTGGATACCACCGGGCACTCAGCCCTGGCATACTGCTCCTCCAGGGCCTTGATTTCCTCCTTCTTCATGTCCACGGCACAGAAGACGAAGTCCACCATACCGGCAATTTTGTCCACATCGGCCTGAGCGTCCATGACCACCAGGCTCCTGGCCTCCTCCGGGATAGGGGACTTCATGGCCCAGCGGCCAGCTACGGCCTGCTCATAGGGCTTGCCCGCAGAGCGGGGGCTGGCCGCCAGGACGGTAAGCTGGAACCAGGGGTGGTTTTCCATCAAGGTAACAAAGCGCTGGCCTACCATGCCAGTGGCGCCAATGATACCTACCTTATATTTTTCCATGTCTCATTACCTCCATATCAGTCCAGATCATTCTATGATCTGATACAAAAATAGATGAATTTTGCTGCCAAAATTGGGCAGATGAAAAAAATAAATCAGCGGCTTTTCAAGCGGCTGATTTTGTACTATAATGTCGGGGAGGGCAATTTTGCTTAACGCATGCCGCAACCCTCCATATTGCAAATATCCTACCATGTCTTTTGACTGGTTGTCAATAGAGAAAAATACAAAGTACATTGAGAAATGGAGTACATTATGGGCAAAAAATTCATGCAGCTTGCAGCCGCCGTCCTTGCGGTGTGTCTTGCGGTCCCTTCTGCCGGGGCGGTGACCACCAACTGGAACGGGGACGTGATGATCCGGGTGGGACTGGCATCCTCCAGCAGCCATGTACTTACCGGGGAGCTGGAATCTGCCAATTTGGAAAACAACAACAGCCAGGGCTTCGGCTGGGGTTACCGCTTCGGGTATTACGACGGGAACCTCAACTTTGTGGAGCTGGCACGCACAGACCGGAATACAATTGCTGTTTCGGTTCTGAAGACCCAAAATCTGCGCTTTGACGGCAGCCGCTATTCCTCCGACGGAGGCGGTACTCTGGTGGGCTGCTACCACATTCAGGTCCCCGGCTCCTTCCACAGCTATGAGGAGGCCGCCCAGGCAGCAGCCGGCTATGAGGACGGCTTTGTGGCTTGGATTGACGGGGCGTACCAGGTCCGCACCGGCGCTTACGCCAACAAAGAAGCGGCCCAGGCCGCTGTGCCCGGCGGCACTGTGGTGGGCACCAGTTCCTACGGTATGAGCGTGGTGAAGACGGGAACCAACCGGATTCTTTTCCAGTACGATGAGGGGGCCTCCGGAAAGCTGGGAATCCAGCCCGATGTTACCGGAGCAGAGGAGACACGCACCTGGTTTGACGGCTTTAAATACCGGGGCGGCTTCCAGTATCACCGGCGCGACGGCGGTAATCTTACCGTGGTCAATGTGGTAGAGCTGGAGGACTATATCAACGGCGTGGCCTGTTATGAGATGGGGCGGGAGTGGCCCCTGGAGGCACTGAAAGCCCAGGCCATCTGCGCCCGGACCTATGTGATGAAGAATCTGAACAAGCACGACAGCTACGGCTTTGACATCTGCACCACCGCCAACTGTCAGGTCTACTACGGCATGGGCACCAAACGGGTTGACTACGGCCCCAGTGAGGTCAGTATGCGTGCAGTGGATGAGACGGCGGGGCAGGTCATCAAATACAACGGCCGACTGGCCGAGGTCTTCTACTCCTCCAGCTTCGGTGGAGCCAGCGAAGACGCCAAAAACGTGTGGGGGACGGACACCGTCAGTGAATACCCCTACCTGTGCGGAGTGGAGGACCCCTATGAGGCCGACCTGAACGACCGCAACGATATGTCTCCCTGGACCAAGACCTATACTGCCGCCCAGCTCACCCAGCAGCTCCAGAAGCATGGGCTGGGGATTGGTACTTCGGTCAAAAGCCTTGAGCTGACCTACTCCCAGCTGGGCAACGTGATCCGGGCGGTGGTCCGCTGGGCCAACGGTCAGAGCACCACCATCAGTGCCAGCAACATCCGCAGCCGGTTTGACGTAAGGTCTATCCGGTTCACCGTGAACGGCATGGGGACGGGGGATGTCCCCTCTGTACCCAGCCAGCCCCCCGCCGGTGAGGGTATCTCCATGAACGGTTCCACTTCTGTGGACAGCCTGGAGGGCAAATACGTCATTACTGACAGCGGCTCAGTGTCCGCTCTGGGAGGGAGCACCTATGTCATCTCAGGAACTGGCTCTGTAACGGAGCTCGGCCAAGGCAGGGCTGACGGTGAGAGCTCCGCTGTCACCCAGCCAGGGAGCGGGACAGTAACCGTCTCCGGCAACAGCTACACCTTTAGCGGCGGGGGCTGGGGCCACCAGGTGGGTATGAGCCAGTATGGCGCCAACGCCATGGCCCGCCGGGGCTATTCGGCCAGTGAGATCATCATGTTCTATTTCCCTGGTGTCCAGGTCACACATTATTAACCATTAAAAGTAAGGATGTACGCCCTTGAAAACTTCTGATTTTGATTTTCAGCTCCCGGAAGAACTCATTGCACAAACCCCTTTGGAGCGGCGGGATGCTTCCCGCCTACTGACTCTGGACAAGGCCACCGGGAGCGTGGAACATCACCACTTTTACGATCTGCCCCGGTTTTTAAAACCAGGGGACTGTCTGGTGCTCAACAACTCCAGGGTGCTGCCTGCCCGGCTTATCGGCCATCGCCCTACTGGAGGCGTCTGTGAAGTACTTTTGCTTGTCGATAAGGGCGGCGACCTGTGGGAGTGTCTGGTCCGCCCCGGGCGGAAGCTGAAACCGGGAGCCCGGGTAATTTTCGGTGACGGCCAGCTCACTGCCGCCATCGAGGCCGAGCTGGAGGACGGCAAGCGGGCTGTCCGGTTTCACTATCAGGGCATTTTTCTGGAAATTCTGGAGCACTTGGGCAGAATGCCCCTGCCGCCCTACATCAAGGCGGAGCTTCAGGACCAGGAGCGGTATCAAACCGTCTACTCTAAGGTGGTGGGTTCCGCCGCTGCCCCCACCGCCGGGCTGCATTTTACGCCCGAGCTGCTGGAGCAGGTACGGAAAATGGGCGTAAAGGTGTGCTACATTACACTCCATGTGGGACTTGGAACTTTCCGCCCTGTGAAGGCGGAGGACATCCAGGACCACGAGATGCACTCTGAGTTCTGCATGACTTCCCAGGAAACTGCTGATACCATCAACAAGACGAAGAAAAACGGGGGACGGGTGATCTGTGTGGGCACCACCTCCTGCCGCACCATCGAGAGCTTTGCGGCGGAGGACGGCACCATGTCAGAGCGCTCCGGGTGGACCAACATCTTTATCTATCCCGGCTATCAGTTTAAGGTGCTGGACGCCCTTATCACCAACTTCCATCTGCCCCAGTCTACCCTGATTATGCTGGTGTCCGCCCTGGCGGGGCGGGAACATGTCCTGGCCGCCTATGAGGAGGCGGTGCGGGAGCGATACCGCTTTTTCTCCTTCGGCGACGCCATGTTTATTTCGTAAGGAGTGTGTGCTATGGAGCTGACC
>CATKXO010000047.1 GCA_949840775.1 uncultured bacterium
GGTAAAAAATTGGACTTGCCGTCGGAGCAGAGGACGACACTGGCTCTGCTTTCCATTGCTTTCCTGATTGGTGGGACTGCCGGCTGTCTGCTGGCTGTCCTGTCCGGCAAAGCCAGTGCAGATGAACTGAGCCGCTACTTGGCTGACTATTTGGCACTGGCTCAGGGCGGCGAATTGCCTCGGGGTCTGTGGCTGCTGGTGTGGGATCAGGTCAAGTATCTGCTGGCCGCCCTGATTCTGGGGGTGACCGCTTTAGGGATAGTGGGGCTTCCGATACTCTTTGGTGTACGCGGTTTTTTCCTCTCCTTCCCGGCGGCCTGTTTCTGCCGTGTGTTCGGAGGCAGAGGGCTGTTTCCTGCCTTTGTCCTGTTTGGACTGCCTGCCCTGTTGTGGGCACCCGCGTTGTTTCTGGTTGGTGTCCCCGGATTTCTCTCTGCTCAGGAGCTGATGCGGCGATCCTTGGGAGAGGGCCGGGGCGGCGTTCCCCTTAACGGCGCTTACTGGTGCCGGGCCGGGCTGTGCGTGTGCCTGGTGCTGGCCGCCGGACTGTTGGAATACTGGGTGGTCCCGGTACTGCTTCGGGCGGCAGCCAGGGTTGTCCTGTAACCTTTTTGTGGAGGAGCTGTAAACGTGTCTGAATTGCTGTCGGCCTATGAGGACTTCTTAAAAATTGAAAAGCAGGCCTCGGCCAACACGGTCAGCTCCTATCTTCGGGATGTCAACCAGTTCGCTGCGGCTATGGACGGCCGGGGTGTAGACCTGACCCAGGTAGTGACTCGGGATGTGGAGGATTATGCCAACTCTCTCATCAAGCGGGGCAAATCCCCCGCGACCGTCACCCGCTCAGTGGCTTCTATCAAATCCTTTTATTCTTGTCTGACCGGAAAGGGCTATGTGGCTCACAATCCAGCCAAGGGTGTATCTCCGGCAAAGGTAGAGCGCAAGCTGCCGCAGGTACTCACCAGCAAAGAGGTAGAGCTGTTCCTGGAGCAGCCTGAATGCACCGACCTGAAGGGATACCGGGACCGGGCCATGCTGGAGCTGCTCTATGCCACCGGCATCCGGGTTAGTGAGCTCATTGAGCTGGACGTGGACGACCTGAACCTGCCTGGCGGGGTGCTCAAGTGCTTCAGCAAGGGGAAGGAACGGATCATCCCCCTGTATCCTGCGGCGATCAGGGCTTTGGGCGAGTACATAAACAATGTGAGGCCCCAGCTGGTGGAATCACCGGATGAAACCGCCCTCTTTGTCAACATGAGCGGCGAGCGCATGAGCCGGCAGGGATTCTGGAAGCTAATCAAGTACTACCAGGAGAAGGCAGGCATCCAAAAGGATATTACTCCCCACACGCTGCGCCACTCCTTTGCTGCCCACCTGCTGGAAAACGGCGCTGACCTGCGTTCCATCCAGGAAATGCTGGGCCATGCGGATATTTCCTCCACGCAGATCTACTCCAAGCTGATAAACCAAAAGATCAAAGACGTATACAAAAAGGCCCATCCTAGGGCGTGACGGATAAAGGAGAGAGAACCATGACAGATCAGGAACTGCTTCAAGCGATTGGCCAGGTAGTAGAATCTAAAATAGATCCCCTGCGTCAGGATATCCATGACTTAAAGGACAGCGTTCAAAGATTGGAGAACCGGGTTGACCGGCTGGAGGCCAAGGTCGATCAGTTGGAGATTAGGGGCGGACAACTTGAGGCCAGGATGGACCGGCTGGAGGAGGACGTACACGGCATCCATGTATATATGGACACAGAGCTGAACCGGACGCTGAATTTGCTTCTGGAGGGTCAACAGGCGCTGTGGGACCGTTTCCTTCCCAGGGAGGAGTTTGGGCCGCTGGAGGACAGGACAGAGGTTTTGGAGTACACTGTGAAGCGTCATAGCCAGGAAATCAGGCAGCTGCAGTTGGTCTGAATCAACCAAAGAACGGCCCGCGCGGGAATCTGCCGCGCGGGCTTTTTGGTGGGGTTATGATTGAATTATCCGGGGGAATATGGTAATATAGTAAAGAGAAGAAAATAGTGGAAGGAGGACGTTCTATGTCCACCATGTCTGAATATTTAGAGACCCTGCGGGGCAAGTCTGTGGCCATAATCGGGATGGGGGTGAGTAATACCCCTCTCATTCGCACCCTCTTGCGGGCAGACCTGAAGGTCACTGTCTGCGACAAGTCCCCTCGGGAACGAGTGGAGGAGCTGGCCTCTGAGCTGGAGAGCTTGGGGGCTAAGCTGCGGCTGGGACCCGATTACCTGTCTAAAATCCATAAGGCCGACATTATTTTTCGCACTCCATGTCTCAGCCCAAACACTCCGGAGCTGCAAAAAGCAGTGGAGGGGGGAAGTATGCTCACCTCTGAGATGGAGCTATTCTTCCGGCTGTGCCCCTGCCGTATCGTCGGCGTGACCGGAAGCGACGGCAAGACCACCACCACCACCCTGATCAGCGAGTTTTTAAAGGAGGCCGGCCTAAATGTCTACCTGGGGGGCAACATCGGCCGTCCCCTGCTGCCCGATGTGGACGGTATGACTCCAGACGACGTGGCAGTGGTGGAGCTGTCCTCCTTCCAACTGATGAGCATGGACCGCAGTCCCAATGTGGCGGTGTTCACCAACCTGTCTCCCAACCATCTGGACTACCACCACACCATGGAGGAGTATACCGAGGCTAAGCTGAACATCTTCTGCCATCAGAGTCCCCAGGACCGGGCCATCTTCAACTACGATAACGATATCACCCGGTCCCTGGCCAAGGCCGCCGTGGGGCGGACCATGCTGTTCAGCCGCAAACAGCGGCTGGAGGAGGGGGTATACCTCCGGGATAACGCGATCTGGCTGACCAACGACATGGGCAGCCGGGAGGTCCTGCCGCTGGCTGACATCCACATCCCCGGCGTACACAACATTGAAAACTACATGGCCGCCATTGCTGCGGTGGACGGCATTGTCCCTGACAAGTGCGTCCGGGCAGTGGCCCAGCGGTTCACCGGGGTAGAGCACCGCATCGAGCTGGTGAGGGAGCTGGACGGGGTAAAGTATTACAACGACTCCATCGGTACCAGCCCCACCCGGACCATGGCCTGTCTGGATTCTTTCCAGCAGAAGCTCATCCTCATTGCCGGGGGGTATGACAAGGGTGTTCCCTTTACCCAGCTTGGGACGGAAATTGTCCGGCAGGTCAAGGCCCTGATCCTCACTGGCGACACTGCCCCCGCCATCAGGGAGGCAGTGGAGAAAGCCGAGGGCTATGCTGACAGCGGCCTGGAGCTTATTGAGACAGAGGACCTGGCCGCCGCTGTAACCACCGCTCACAACATTGCCCGGAAGGGAGACGTGGTGGTACTATCTCCGGCCTGCGCCGCATTTGACCGCTTCAAAAATTTTATGGAGCGCGGCAAGGTGTTTAAACAGCTTGTGAACGACTTATAGATCAAACAGATAGGACTGACAAGTAAAATGACTTTACAGATAAACGACAAGGTTAGAGTCCTGGGCAACCAGGCCCAAGGGCAGCTGACGGAGGAATTTGCCCGGATTGATGCCATTGCCCAGGAAAATACCGCCCGAGTGCTGGCGGCTTTTCAGAAGCACCGGGTGGCTGACGGCTATTTTGCCGGGACCACCGGTTATGGCTACGATGACTTGGGCCGGGATAAATTAGATGAAATTTATGCCGACCTCTTTGGTACGGAGGCCGCTCTGGTGCGCATCCAGTTCGTCAACGGCACCCACGCCATTGCCTGTGCCCTGTTTGGGGCACTGAAAAGTGGAGATGTACTGCTGTCCGCCGTGGGCGCACCCTACGATACCCTGCTGGGTGTGGTGGGAGCGGTGGATAAGGGTCCCGGCTCGCTAAAGGACTACGGCGTGGAGTATAGACAAGTAGAACTCCTTGACAACAAGCCAGACCTGGAGGGAATGACCAGGGCTGCCGCAGACCCCCGCGTCAAAGCGGTGCTCATCCAGCGGTCCAGAGGTTACTCCACCCGGTCATCTCTGTCTGTGGCGGAGATTGGGGAGATGTGCCGAATCATCAAGGGTGTCAACCCAGGCGCAGCCATTCTGGTGGATAATTGCTACGGCGAGTTTGTGGAAATTCTGGAGCCTACCCACGTGGGGGCCGACCTGGTGGTGGGCTCCCTGATTAAGAACCCTGGGGGAGGTTTGGCCCCCACCGGTGGCTACATCGCCGGGCGGCGGGACCTGGTAGAGGGAGCTGCCATGCGGCTCACCGTCCCCGGCATCGGCGGGGAGTGCGGCTGCACCCTGGGCCAGAACCGCCTGCTCTATCAGGGACTGTTCCTGGCTCCTCACACGGTGGCCCAGGCGGTGAAGACTGCCGTCTTTGCGGCCAAGGTGATGGAGCTGCTGGGCTATGAGACAGAGCCCCATTCCTCGGCGGTCCGCCGCGACATCATTCAGATGATCCATATGCGTGAGCCGGAGGCCCTGAAAAAGTTCTGCAAGGGCATCCAGTTCGGCGCGCCGGTGGACTCCTATGTTACCCCGGAGCCCTGGGATATGCCGGGGTACGACTGTCAGGTCATTATGGCGGCGGGGGCCTTCATTCAGGGGGCGTCCATCGAACTGTCCGCCGACGCCCCCATGCGGGAGCCCTACACCGTCTACCTCCAGGGCGGGCTGACCTATGAATCAGGTAAGCTGGTGCTCGTGCTGGCCGTTCTGGAGCTGCTGGGGGATTAGTCCAAGCCCACTTTGGAATATCCTGACCCATAGGGGGTGAGGGTATGGGCCCATGGCGGAGGGAATTTGTCAGATATATGCGGCGCCCAATGAGAACCCGCCGGCCTGTGTGGACTGGCCCGGCGCCGAAAATCCCGCCCTTTGTCCTTACCCTGGCCGTGGCGTTGGCGGTAGCATTGTCGGTAATTGCCCTGCTGGAGGCCAAGCTGCGCCCGGTGGTAGCGGAAATCGCCTCCGCACAGGCGCAGAATGCCATGACCGCTGTGGTAGAGAGCGCTGTCACCGCCGATTTGGCCGCCCGCAATGTGAGCTACAGCGACTTCGTCACCATTCAACGGGACGAAGAGGGGACGATCACCGCCCTGACCACCGATATGGCCCGGATGAACCTGCTCCGTACGGAGCTCGCCGCCGCCATCCTGGAGACCTTGGAGCGTGTGGACGTGTCCGACATCCAGGTGCCCTTAGGTACCCTCTTTGATTTGGAGCCTCTGTGGGCAAAGGGTCCCACACTGAAAACCCGCGCCATAACAATAGGAACAGTGCAGGCAGAGTTTGACAGCCAGCTTACCTCTGCCGGAGTGAACCAGACCCTTCACCGCATCTGGCTGGAGGTAGATGTCCCCATGAAGCTGCTGCTCCCTGGTGGGGAGGTGGAGACCGGCCTCCATACCCGGCTGTGTGTGGCAGAGACCGTGATCGTGGGCCGGGTGCCAAACACCTATTTGCAGTTGGACCGGACGTAGACAAAAGACAGGAGTATTTTGGCTGTGATATTGGACATTTTAGGTTATGTGAGGCAGATGGTTCCTCTGGGGCTGGTTGCCCTGGTGGTTTTGCTGTTCCTGCGCCCGATGCGAAGGAGCAGGCTGAAAAGGCTGGGACTGGTCAGTTCGGTCTGGCGAGAAACGGCGTTGGCACTTTTTGTGGTGTTTTGCGCCGGTTTGGCCGCTCTGACCCTGTTTCCCGCCAATTTTTGGGGTTATGTATTCGACTGGATTTTCCGCCGGAGTTATTGGAACCTGGCATGGCGGGGCAAAACCCTGGCCGGCTTTTACCCCAGCTGGGAGGAGACGGTGTCACAGTTTGCCTATCTGTCCAACATGCTCACGCCCTTTGAGGAGATTACCCGGGCATTGAACCGAAGGAGCTATTGGCTGCTGTTTATGCTTCTGGGCAACATCATTATGTTTGTACCCATCGGTTTTTTTCCCGCCCTGCTGTGGCGGAAATGGAGATGGTGGAAATCGCTGCTGGCAGGTTTCTGCTCCTCCGTCTCCATTGAGTTCATTCAATTCTTCATCGGCCGCAGCACCGATGTTGACGATGTGATACTGAATACTGCCGGGGCGCTGGCGGGCTTTTGGGTGTTCCGGTTGCTGTGCGTCATTTTCCCCAGCTTCGCTAAAATATTCCAATGTCAGCCCAGAGGAGGGTATTACCGTGGATGATTTTGCAGAAATTGAAGCCCTGCGCCGGGAGCTGGCCCAGGCGGGCTATGAATACTATGTGCTGGACAAGCCCACCATGTCCGACTACGACTACGACCACAAGCTTCGCCGGCTGGAGGAGCTGGAGACGGCCCATCCGGAAGCTGTCACCCCCGATTCTCCTACCCAGCGGGTGGGAGGCCAGCCCCTGGAGTTCTTCACTCAGGTGACCCATCAGGTGCCGCTGGAGTCTCTCCAGGATGTCTTCGATTTTGAAGAGCTGGAGGCTTTCGACCAGCGTGTCAAGGGGGTTGTCCCTGAGGCGGAGTATGTGGTGGAGCCCAAGGTAGACGGTTTGTCGGTGGCTCTGGAATATGTGGACGGCCTCTTTGTCCGGGGCGCCACCCGGGGAGACGGGCGGGTGGGGGAGGATGTCACTGAAAACCTGCGTACTGTCCGGTCCATCCCCCTGAAAATCTCCAACGCACCCTCTCGGCTCATTGTACGGGGGGAGGTCTATATGCCCAAAAAGGTGTTCCACACTCTGAATGAGGAGCGCGAACGCAGGGGAGAGGCCCTGTTCGCCAATCCCCGGAATGCCGCCGCCGGCTCTCTGCGGCAGCTGGACCCCAAGATTGCCGCCTCCAGAAAACTGGACATTGCGGTATTCAATATCCAATTTGCAGAGGGGAAAACCTTCTCCACCCACGATGAAACGTTGAACTATATGCGGGACACAGGGTTTAAAGTGATTCCGCATTACGGTTGCAGCCGGGTATCCCAGGTTACGGAACGGATTACAGAGATTGGAGAACACCGGGAGGACTTCCCCTTTGACATTGACGGCGCAGTTGTAAAGGTAAATGACCTGTCACAGCGTGGGGTTCTTGGGTCCACGGCCAAATTTCCCCGCTGGGCCGCTGCCTATAAGTATCCTCCGGAGGTCAAACCTGCCCAAGTGGTGGATATCGTGGTCCAGGTGGGCCGCACTGGAGTGCTTACTCCCAAGGCAGTGCTGACGCCCGTCCGGCTGGCAGGCACTACCGTTACCAACGCCACCCTCCATAATCAGGATTTTATCAGCGAGAAGGACATCCGCATTGGGGACACCGTTCTGGTGCGCAAGGCTGGGGAGATCATCCCGGAGGTGCTGTCCGTAGTGGCGGAGCAGCGCCCCCAAGGGACACAACCCTGGTTCCTGCCCAAAATCTGCCCCGTGTGTGGGGCTCCTGTGGAACGGGATGAGGAGGGGGCCCATACCCGCTGCACCGGGGCAGAGTGTCCCGCCCAGCTTCTGCGCAACCTGGCCCACTTCGCCAGCCGGGACGCTATGGACATCGAGGGGCTGGGTATCGCTGTAGTGGAGAACCTGGTGAGGGCGAATCTGGTAAAAACCCCGGGCGACCTCTACTTTTTACAGGAGGAGGACGTGGCCAAGCTGGATCGGATGGGCAAACGGTCTGCAAAGAAGCTGCTGGCTGCCCTGGAAAAGTCCAAGCGCCAGGACCTGTCCCGGCTGATTTACGCCTTTGGTATCCGCCACGTGGGGCAGAAAGCGGGAAAAATTCTGTCAGCCCGGTTCCAAACTCTGGAGGCCCTGCAAAACGCTACGCTGGAGGAGCTCACCGCTGTGGATGACATAGGGGAGATTACCGCCCGGAACGTTCTGGAGTGGATGTCCAGTCTGCAGAGCCAGCACCTGATTCAGCGCCTGAAGGAGGCCGGAGTCAACATGACGGCGGAGGAGCAGGGGAGTGACCAGCGGTTTGCCGGGATGACCTTTGTCCTCACTGGTGCCCTGGAGAAGTTTACCCGGGATGAGGCCAGCGGAATGATCGAGGCCCGCGGCGGCAAGTCGGCTGGCTCCGTGTCAAAAAAGACCACCTATGTCGTGGCGGGGGAAGCGGCTGGCTCCAAGCTGCGCAAAGCCCAGGAACTGGGCATCCCGGTCCTGACCGAGGACAAGTTTTTGGAGCTTTTATCTTAAATAAACTGATTTTTCCCGCCCTCCGGGCGGAAAAAGAAAAGGGGAGAGGCCATCCATGAAAAAGGGCTATTTCTATATCGCCGTAGCGGTGGTAATGTTTACCTCCTTTGAGGTGGTACTGAAATTTATTGCCGGGCAGATCAATCCGGTGCAGCTGACCCTGTGCCGCTTTGCCATCGGCTTTGTGTTTTTATTACCAGTTGCCCTCCACAACCTGAAAAAGCGGGAAAAGCAGCTGAACGGCAAGAGCATGGCCTACTTCGCCCTGCTGGGCCTGATTGGTATTGCCCTGTGTATGCCCATCCTTCAGATGGCGGTGAGCTATACCGGCTCCTCCGTGTCAGCGGTAATGTTCAGCTGCAACCCGGTATTCGTCACATTTTTGGCCTATTTTCTACTGAAGGAGCCCATCAAGCCCCGGCATATTCTGGCTCTGACCCTGGAGATTTTAGGAACCGTAGTCATTATCAGTCCCTGGAACGTGAGGCTGAATATGACCGGGGTGCTGCTGGCCCTCCTTTCCACTCTGCTGTTTTCCATCTATGGTGTGATGGGCAAACAGAAGGTGGCGGAATACGGCGGCGCGGTGGTCACCTGCTTCAGCTTCCTGTTTGGCAGCCTGATCGTACTGTTGTTCATTCTGTTAAGCCATGTCCCGGTGGTGGCCCAGATGTTTCAGAGTGCGGGGCTGGACAGCTTTGCCAACATCCCGGTTTTTGCGGGCTATACCCTGCACAACCTGCCCTATGTGCTCTTTGTGTCTGTGGGGGTAGCAGGTATTGGTTTCTGTGCCTACTTCCTGGCCATGGAGTACCAGCCGGCCAGTGTGGTGTCTCTGGTATACTTTTTCAAGCCTGCCCTGTCGCCCCTCCTGGCCTGGATGGTCCATGGGGAGGAGATTACCCAGAATATGTTTATCGGTGTGGTGCTGATTGTTGTAGGGTCTCTGTTCTCCATCATTCCGGGAATCATAGAGGCAAAACAGGCAAAGACTTAAATTTCTCTTGACTTAAAGTATACTTTATGTGGTATAGTTCTGATAAATTTACATAGAAGGAGACAGGATCATGGAAAAAGCAACGGTTTATTTCACCGATTTCCACACACAGGCCTATGGCGACGGTCTGCCCACCAAGCTGAAAAAGCTCATCATGCGGGCGGGTATCCAGAGCCTAGAACTGGATGGCAAATTTGTTGCAATCAAGATGCACTTCGGCGAGCTGGGCAACATGAGCTTTCTGCGGCCTAACTACGCCCGGGCAGTGGTAGACGTGGTCAAGGAGCTGGGGGGTAAGCCATTCCTCACCGACTGCAACACCATGTACCCCGGCAGCCGGAAGAACGCCCTGGAGCATCTGGAGTGCGCCTGGCAGAACGGCTTTACTCCGCTGACAGTTGGGTGCCCCATCATCATCGGGGACGGCCTGAAGGGGACGGACGATGTGGCGGTCCCGGTGGAGGGCGGCGAGTATGTCACGGAGGCCAAGATCGGCCGGGCCATCATGGACGCTGACGTGTTCATCAGTCTGACTCACTTCAAGGGCCACGAGATGACCGGCTTTGGCGGCACCATCAAGAACATCGGTATGGGCTGCGGTTCCCGGGCCGGTAAAAAAGAGCAGCACGCCAGCGGTAAGCCCCAGATTGATACCTCTGCCTGCCGGGGCTGCCGCCGCTGTCAGCGGGAATGTGCCAACAACGGCCTGGTTTTTGACGAGCAGGCCATGCGGATGTCGGTGGACCCTGCCCGCTGCGTGGGCTGCGGCCGCTGTCTGGGCGCCTGTAATTTTGACGCCATCTACTTTACCAACGACAACGCCCAGGCCGCGCTGAACTGCCGTATGGCGGAATACACCAAGGCGGTGGTGGCTGGCCGGCCTCAATTCCACATCTCTTTGATCGTGGATGTGTCCCCCAACTGTGACTGCCATGGGGAGAACGATATCCCCATTCTCCCAAACCTGGGCATGTTTGCTTCCGTCGACCCTCTGGCCCTGGACCAGGCCTGCGTGGATGCCTGTCTTGCTGCTGAGCCCATGCCGGGCAGCCAGCTGGCCAGGCACCTGGCCGACCCGGAGTTCCATGACCACCACGACCACTTTACCAACTCCACTCCGGAGTCGGAGTGGCGCAGCTGTCTGGCCCACGCCGAGAAGATTGGGCTGGGCTCCCGAGAGTATGAGCTGATTGAGATATAACGTAAAAGGACCTGCTCGAAAGCAGGTCCTTTCACTTTTTTCTAAGGAGAACCAGCTCCGAAAAGTTCGGAGTTGTGATTAAATCACGAGTGTTCATCACCGTTATGGTCGGAAAAGGTGTTTTTCAGCAGCAAGTCGATCATAAATACCGATATGCAGAACAGAACCATTTGTCCCACTATAAGCCACATCCAGAAGGCGGCATAGTTCTCCTTGAACAGTACCATCAAAATTGCGCTGGCCGCGCCGCTGACAACCCCGATGCGGGTCCACAGTTTGGCACAGTGACCGTGGGCCGCAGTCCAGGCCTCAGGATTCTTACGGGTCAGCTCTGTGCTGTAGGCCAGGCCCTTGGACTGGTAGGGAGGAGGGGAAATTTTCCACAACACTCCCACTGCAAGCATGGCGGCCGGGGACAGCATGACGATCAAAAAATACAATTCGTACATGAAAAAACCTCTCTTATTCTTTATTTTCCTCTTTTTTAGGCCGTTTTTGCTGCCTTACACCTCCCAGCGGATTTGCTTTGGCGGCGGTGCGCAGGTCATCGTTGTCCACATGGGTGTAGATTTGGGTGGTGTTCAGATGGTCGTGGCCCAGCACCTCCTGGAGGGTTCTCACGTCCACACCGTTTTGCAGCATTAGGGTTGCGGCAGTATGGCGCAGCTTGTGGGAAGAATACTGTGTGCTGTCCAACCCCGCAGCGGCCAGATGCTTTTTGACCAGCTTATGGACGGCAGCAGTAGAGATGCGCCGCCGGTTCTGGAGGGTAACGAACAGGGCGTTCTGGTCCACCAGCGTCAAGGAATCCCGCTCGGTGATCCAGTCTTCCAGCGCCCGCTGACAGGCGTCGTTCAGGTAGAGCATTCGCTCCTTGTTGCCCTTGCCCAATACCCGGAGCTGATCGCCGCGAACGTCCGTTTTGTTCAGCCCGACCAGCTCCGAAATACGAAGGCCGCAATTCAGGAACAGTGTCAGGATACAGTAGTCCCGGCTGGAATTTTTGCCGTCCACGCTGTTTAACAGGTCCAGGCTTTCCTCGAGATTCAGGTATTTAGGCAGGGTTTTCTTCAGCCTGGGTGAATCCAGGTCCTGAACCGGGTTGCTCTCCAAAAGCTTGGCCTTGTTGGTGAGGTACTTGTAAAAGGACCGAATGGTGGCCACTTTGCGGGCTCGGGATGTGTTGTTCAGGCCACGTTCACGGGACAGATAGTTCATATAGGAATAGATGTCTGTCAGCGTGACATCCCGGACCAGGGACAGGTCCGCATCGGCAATGGAGATATCGTCCAGCGAGATACCCTTGGGTACCAGATTTTTGTTTTGCTTTAGAAAGCGAAAAAAATTCCGCAGATCCAAATAGTATTCGTCCACCGTCCGGCGGGAATGTCCCTGGATGGTTTCATGGTAGACCAGGAAGTCCCGCAAAATGGGCGGCGCTTCGGTGCGGTAGTCCACAGGCAGGGTCCATTCCTGAAAATGACATCGTTACCCTCCACTCAGGTCAACAAAGTTTTTATTTTGTTGACCTGAGTGCGCGCGTCAAATCAGGGCCGGACCGTCCCTCCTTTCCATACCTCGTTTCTGAATTGCCGGGGCGCTCAGTCTTTGACCAGGGCGTACAGCTTCATGTCCAGCATGGTCCCATTTTTCACGGCGTTGCTCCGCAGTGTTCCTTCCAGCTGAAACCCCGCCTTTTCCAGCACCCGGCAGGACGCAGTATTTTGAGCAAAGGGCTCAGCGAAAATTCGGACGATATTCGTGGTCTCAAACACGTGTCTGCATATCTGCTTTACCGCGCTGGTCATATACCCCTTGCCCCAGTATGGCTCTCCAATGTAATAGCCCAGCTCGGCAGTTCTGAAATGGATATTGTTACAGCGGAACACACCGATGCTGCCAATTACCCGCTCCTCTGCTGTAATGGCAAAGGCAAACGTATTTTCCGGGTCCGCCGACAGTATAGACAGGATGTAGTCCTCTGCGTCTGCGGGGGTATAGGGATATGGCAGACCGTCCCTCAGGTTGTTCAAAACCTTGAGGTTATTCAAATTCTCGGCCAGGGCGTCTTTATCCTCCAGCCTCCACTTCCGTATCAGGCAATCCATAGAAAACACCTCACAATCTTTGAACAGTATACCACATTTTCCCGGTTCGGTCAACAAAACTGATATCCCAATCAAAAACCCGGAGAGCGGCAAACGCTCTCCGGGTTGGTAAACCTGTCTCTATTGTGCGGATGCCTCCCGGATCGGGAGCCAAATCTGGAATGCTGCCTCCTCTGTGCCGGGGGCATTCAGGTAGACCTCCATGTCCGGGGCCTGGGCCCATTCATAGCCGGAATCAGGCAGCCACTCCGATACAATTCGTCTTTGAAGCTCCTGAACTGCCATGGGTGCGGAGCCCTGCCCGGAGAAGATCGCCCAGGTAGCGGCGGGGACGGTCCACTCATATGCCTCCTTGGGCACCGGAGCGCTGGAAGCCACTGCGATGTAATAATAGTTTTCCTCATCCCGGTGACAAGTACTTACCCCTAACACTCCGGGCATTGCAAGGTCCATCAAAGGTATCAGGTCTCCCAGATGCGGACCTGCCTCTCCCCAGAACTGTGGCACAATCCGAAAGCTCTCCTCCGCATCCACCGGCAGAGAGGTACGGAATCCCACAATACGAAAGGCATCCTTTTTCACAATCTGATATTCCATCTCAGTATCTCCCTTGAGTACAAATTTGAAGCGGATGCGTGGAAAGGTTTTTAACTTTACCCCATCCTGTTTTGCAAGGGATGGAGCCACTCCATGGATCGACTGAAAGGCCCGGTTAAAAGCTGTAGGTGACTCGTAGCCGTAGCGCAGGGCCACGTCCAGCACCCGCTCCCCTGCCCGCAGGTCGGCCGCCGCCCGGGTCATGCGCCGCCGGCGGATATATTCCTTCAGGGGCACCCCGGCCAGATAGGAAAACATCCGCTGGAAGTGATAGGCAGAGCATCCAGCCAGCCGTCCCAGCTCCTCCAGCCTGATTTCCCCGCTGAGATTTTCCTCCAGATAGTCCAGCGCCTGATTCCAATTTTTTAACCAATCCATCAATATCCACTCCTTGTCCTTCAGTATAGCCTCTCTCCCCTGTTTCATCCTCGCTTTTCAGGTGCAAAAAAAGGGAGCGCTTTGGCGCTCCCTTCTGAAAAACAGATGCTTAGGCCTTGCCAGCGCAGCCCAGCACGTCCACCAGCTTGTGACGGACGGTCTCCTTGATATTGGCGCGGGCGGGCTTGAGGTACTCGCGGGGATCGAATTTGTCGGGGTGCTCGTCGAAGAACTGGCGGATGGTGCCGGTCATGGTCAGGCGCAGGTCGGAGTCGATGTTGATCTTGCAGACGGCGCTCTCAGCAGCCTTGCGCAGCTGCTCCTCGGGAATGCCCACAGCGTCGGGCATCTTGCCGCCGTGAGTGTTGACCATCTTCACATACTCCTGAGGTACGCTGGAGGAGCCGTGGAGCACGATGGGGAAC
>CATKXO010000048.1 GCA_949840775.1 uncultured bacterium
CCATTAAAATTCCCGATTCTCTGCCCGCCAGAGCTACGCTGGAGGGTGAAAACATCTTTGTTATGACCGAGTACCGGGCCATCCATCAGGACATGCGGCCGCTGAACCTGCTGCTGCTGAACCTGATGCCCACCAAGATCGTCACCGAGACCCAGCTGCTGCGCAAGCTGTCCAACTCCCCTCTCCAGGTGGAGGTGGAGCTGCTTCAGATGGCCAGCCACACCTCTCAGAACACCGACGCCGGCCACCTGTCCTCCTTCTACACCACCTTCGATCAGATTAAGGACCGGAAGTACGACGGCATGATTATCACCGGCGCGCCGGTGGAGAACTACGACTTTACCGACGTGGACTACTGGCCGGAGCTGTGCAGGATCATGGACTGGACCCGCACCCACGTCCACTCCACCCTCCACGTGTGCTGGGGGGCCCAGGCGGGGCTGTTCTACCACTACGGCATCCCCAAGTACTCCCTGGACAAAAAGCTCTTCGGCGTATTCCCCCACACCGCCCTGAAAAAGCAGTCCCCCCTGTTCCGGGGGTTTGACGATGTATTCTATGTTCCCCACTCCCGGCACACAGAGAATCACGAGGAGGACATCCGCAAAATTCCCGAGCTGGAGCTGCTGGCCGTCTCCGACGAGGCCGGGGTATTCGCCGTAAAGAGTGAGGACAACCGCCGTTTTTTCATCACCGGACACCCGGAATACGACCCGGATACCCTGGCTCGGGAGTATTTCCGGGACAAAGACAAGGGCCTGCCCATCGACGTGCCCAGGCACTATTTTCCCAACGATGACCCCGCCCAGGCGCCCATCGTCCGCTGGCGTTCCGCCGCTCAGCTGTTTTATACCAACTGGCTCAATTACTATGTGTACCAGACCACGCCTTACGACATCACGCAAATCTGACCGCAAAAGGACTGCCCCGGCAATTGGCCGGAGCAGTCCTTTTCCACTCAATCAGACAGCTTGCGCTGGGTTTCCTTCTGGATTTGCCGGATATCGTTTGTCAGGTCGCTAATCTGCCGCTGTTTCAGCTGGGCGAAGAGCACGCCATACTCAAAGCCGCCGCTCCCGGCGGGCGCAACCCGCACCACCTTACAGGTAAACGACATGTAGCCGCTGCCCTTTACCAGTTCCCCCCTGAGGCGGAGCACATCCCCTTCGCCGTACCGGTAGGAGGAAGCCACCCGCGCGCCGCCGGTGCTGATGTCCAGAATCCGGCACTCCTGGGGCATATTCAGATAGGTATCCTCTATGGTATAGAAGGCCGCGGGCACATTGAGGACCTGGCGGAAGCTGCTCCGGTGGTTGTCGTAGGGAATCAGCTCCAGGTCCCGCACCCTGCACTCGATCATGTTGGACAAGGTTACGGTGGCGCGGACATTGTAGGGCTCCAGCTGTTCGTTGTAGCCCCGCACCTTCACGCGGCTCCCCAGCTCCAGAATGGGAAAATCAATGGTACCGGGAATCCGCTGAATGGTCAGCTCCTGCTGGCTAAATGCGGTCAGCTTTCCGGAAAGCTGCAAGGTGTTGTCCTCCAAGAGCAGGTCAAGGGGTACATTCTTGCTGAAGGCCGGGAGGGTAGCTGCGCCTATATACTCCCCCGGATCAACTGCGGCCGGTATCTCCTGGACTTCCGGTTCCTCACTGGACCGGCTGAAACGGGAAAAAAGATTGAATTTCATCAGTAACCCCCCTTAACAGCTTGAAACGCTTTCTGCCCGTCTAGACCACAGGTTTTGCGTCCCATAAAAAGAAAACGCGTTTCCTGAAAACATTATATCCAGTCTCTCCCCCCTTGTCAAGGCGGGACAGACGGAAAACAGCGGTCCCGCCACGGCGGGACCGCTGTTCAGAGAATGGAAATCATCCGTTTACCGGATGGCCATGGTCTTGACCTCGTCCCCCAGCAGGGCGGCGAAGTCCTCCAGGGACATGGCCCCCAGGTCCTCTCCGGAGCGGCGGCGGACGGAGACGGTGCCGTTCTCCATGTCCCGGTCGCCCACCACCAGCATGAAGGGGACCTTCTCCAGGGTGGCCTCCCGGATTTTTTTGCCGATCTTCTCGTTGCGGCCGTCCACCTCCACCCGGAAGCCCTGGCCGTCCAGCCGGGCGGAAATTTTTTCGGCGTACTCCTCCGCCCGGTCGGTGACGGGGAGGACCTTCACCTGGACGGGGGCCAGCCAGGCGGGGAAGGCCCCGGCGAAGTGCTCGGTAATCACGCCGATGAACCGCTCGATGGAGCCCAGCACCACCCGGTGGATCATCACGGGGCGGTGCTTCTCCCCGTCCTCGCCGGTGTACTCCAGCTCGAAGCGCTCGGGCAGCTGGGAGTCCAGCTGGATGGTGCCGCACTGCCAGGTCCGGCCCAGGGAGTCGGCCAGATGGAAGTCCAGCTTGGGGCCGTAGAAGGCTCCGTCCCCCTCGTTGATGACAAAATCCTTGCCCATGGCGGTAATGGCGGCCTTGAGGATATCCTGGTTGCGCTCCCACTCCTCCTCGGTGCCGATGTGGTCCTCGGGCATGGTGGAAAGCTCGATGGTGTAGCTCAGGCCGAAAACGGAGTAGACCTCGTCAAAGAGGCGGACGGTCTCCTGAATCACGGCCTGCATCTGGTCTCGGGTCATGAATACGTGGGCGTCGTCCTGGTTGAAGCAGCGCACCCGGAACAGACCGTGGAGGGCTCCGGACAGCTCATGGCGGTGGACCAGGCCGATCTCCCCCACCCGCAGGGGCAGCTCCCGGTAGGAGTGGGGCTCACTGGCGTAGACCAGCATACCGCCAGGGCAGTTCATGGGCTTGACGGCGAAGTCCACCTCGTCGATGACGGTGGTGTACATGTTGTTCTTGTAGTGGTCCCAGTGACCCGACCGCTCCCAAAGCTGCCGGTTGAGCATGATGGGGGTGGAAATCTCCACATAGCCATACTTCTTGTGGACCTTCCGCCAATAGTCCAGAAGGGTGTTTTTCAGGGTCATGCCCTTGGGCAGGAAGAAGGGGAAGCCGGGCCCCTCGTCCCGGAGCATGAACAGCCCCAGCTCCTTGCCCAGCCGGCGGTGGTCCCGCTTCTTTGCCTCCTCAATCCGGGCCAGGTACTCGTCCAGCTCGTCCTTCTTGGGGAAGGCCACGCCGTAGATGCGCTGGAGGGTCTCCCGGCTGGAGTCCCCCCGCCAGTAAGCGGCGTTGCAGGCGGTGAGTTTTAAGGCGTTGCCCTTGATGCGTCCGGTGGAGTCCAGGTGGGGGCCGGCGCACAGGTCGGTGAACTCCCCCTGCCTGTAGAAGGAAATGGTCTCCCCCTCGGGCAGGTCGTTGATGAGCTCCACCTTGTACTTCTCCTCCCGCTCCTCCATGAACTTGAGGGCCTCGTCCCTGGGCAGCTCGAACCGCTCCAGCTTCAGCTTCTCCTTGCAGATTTTCCGCATCTCCCCCTCAATCTGCTCCAGGTGCTCGGGGGTGAAGGCGAAGGGCGCGTCCATGTCATAGTACCAGCCCTCATCGATGGAGGGGCCGATGGCCAGCTTCACCTCGGGCCACAGGCGCTTCACCGCCTGGGCCATGACATGAGAGCAGGTGTGCCAATAGGTGGCGCGGTATTCCGGGTTTTCAAAGGTGAACAGATTTTCTTCGGACATTGTGATAACCTCCTTACGTGCTGTAGGGGCGGCCTGTGGCCGCCCGCAATTTAGGATTTGGACGGGTCAATGCGGGCGGCCACAGGCCGCCCCTACATACATACCGCCCAGTTTCGGGGCAAAACAAAAACGCTCCACCCCTGATGAAGTTCAGGGGTGAAGCGGTTAAGCTCCACGGTTCCACCCTGCTTGCGGTCCACAGACCGCCGCTTGTGTCCTCTGTAACGGGAGGCCCCGGCCCGGTCATCCCGGACGGCTCCGGAGTGGTACCGGCCGGCCGACCCGCAGGGCGCTTTCAGCACAGGGCGCCCCTCTCTGCGCGGCTCTTACCAGCCTCTTCTCCGTCAAAGCCATTTTATCGGTGACATCATATCACCGGGCGGAGGAAAAGTCAAGCTCCATTCTTTAGAGAACCGTCAATTCCCCATCCTGCACATCCACGGTCAAATTTGCGCCCGGCTCCACCTGACCGGCGATGATCTTCCGGCCGATGAGGGTCTCCACCGTGTGCTGGAGGTAGCGGCGCAGGGGCCGGGCCCCGTAGACGGGGTCGTAGGCGGCCTCGATGACCTTCGACTTGGCGGCGGGGGTGAGGGTGACGGTGAGCTGCTTGTCACTGAGCCGCCGGTTCAGCCCCTCCACCAGCAGGTCGATGATGTGGGTGATGTTCTCTTTGGTCAGCGGCCTGTAGAAGACAATCTCGTCCAGACGGTTGAGGAACTCGGGGCGGAAGGACCGCTTGAGCAGCTCATTCACCTGATTCCGGGCGGTCTCGCTGATGTCCCCGTCGGGGCCGATGCCGTCCAGCAGGGCCTGACTGCCCAAATTGGAGGTCAAAATCAGGATGGTATTCTTAAAATCCACCGTCCGGCCCTGGCTGTCGGTAATCCGTCCGTCGTCCAGCACCTGGAGCAGGACGTTGAACACGTCCGGGTGGGCCTTCTCCACCTCGTCGAAGAGGACGACGGAATAGGGCTTGCGCCGCACCGCCTCGGTGAGCTGGCCACCCTCCTCGTAGCCCACGTACCCCGGAGGGGCACCGATGAGCCGGGAGACGGAGAACTTCTCCATATACTCGCTCATGTCGATGCGCACCAGGTTCTTCTCGCTGTCGAACAGGGCCTGGGCCAGGGTCTTGGCCAGCTCAGTCTTGCCCACGCCGGTGGGTCCCAGGAAGA
Source organism: uncultured bacterium (assembly GCA_949840775.1). Taxonomy (GTDB): domain Bacteria; phylum Bacillota; class Clostridia; order Oscillospirales; family Oscillospiraceae; genus Lawsonibacter. Next base: position 4,816 of record CATKXO010000048.1, read on the forward strand.
GGAAGGAGCCGATGGGCTTATCCGGGTCTGCGATGCCCGCCCGGGAGCGGAGGATGGCCTCGCTCACCAGCCGGACGGCCTCATCCTGGCCCACCACCCGCTTGTGGAGGATGTCCTCCAGATGGAGCAGCTTCTCCCGCTCCCCCTCCATCAGCCGGGCCACGGGGATGCCCGTCCACCGCTCGATAATCCGGGCAATCTCCTCCTCGGTCACCTTGTCCCGGAGGAGGGACCGGGCCTTGCCCTCGTTGGCAATAGACTCCTCCGCCTCCAGGGCGCGGCGCAGCTCGGGGATGCGGCCGTACTGCAATTCCGCCGCCTTCTCCAGGTCGTACTCCCGCTGGGCCTTCTCCAGGGCGGCGTTGGCCGCCTCCAGGTCCTCCCGCAGCTTCTGGACCTTGCCGATGGCCCCCTTCTCGTTGTCCCACTGGGCCTTCTTGGCGTTGAAGTCGTCCCTCATGTCGGACAGCTCCCGCTGAATCTCGGCCAGGTGCTCCTGAGACAGCTTGTCGGTCTCCTTTTTCAGCGCCGCCTCCTCAATCTCGTGCTGGATAATCTTCCGCTGGATGATGTCCAGCTCGGTAGGCATGGAGTCCATCTCGGTGCGGATCATGGCGCAGGCCTCATCCACCAGGTCGATGGCCTTGTCCGGGAGGAAGCGGTCGGAGATATAGCGGTTGGACAGGGTGGCGGCGGCGATAATGGCCCCGTCGGTGATCTTCACCCCGTGGTACACCTCATACCGCTCCTTGAGGCCGCGCAAAATGGCGATGGCGTCCTCCACGGAGGGCTCGTTCACCATGACGGGCTGGAACCGCCGCTCCAGGGCGGCGTCCTTCTCGATATACTGCCGGTACTCGTTGAGGGTGGTGGCCCCGATGCAGTGCAGCTCCCCCCGGGCCAGCAGGGGTTTCAGGAGGTTGCCCGCGTCCATGGAGCCCTCGGTCTTGCCGGCCCCCACGATGGTGTGGAGCTCGTCGATGAAGAGGATAATCCGGCCCTCCGACTTCTTTACCTCGTTGAGGACGGCCTTCAGCCGCTCCTCAAACTCCCCCCGGTACTTGGCCCCGGCGATAAGGGCGCCCATGTCCAGGGCAAAGATGGTCTTGTCCCGCAGGGAGGCGGGTACGTCCCCCTTGACAATCCGCTGGGCCAGCCCCTCGGCAATGGCCGTCTTGCCCACGCCTGGCTCACCAATAAGGACGGGATTGTTCTTGGTCTTCCGGGACAGGATGCGGATGACGTTGCGGATCTCGTCGTCCCGGCCGATGACCGGGTCCAGCTTGTTCTGCCGGGCCCGCTCCACCAGGTCGGAGCCGTACTTTTTCAGGGCGTTATAGGTCTCCTCCGGGTTGTCGGAGGTCACCCGCTGGCTCCCCCGCACTTGGGCCAGGGCCTGCATCACCTTCTCCTTGTCCAGGCGGTAGGTGCGGAACAGCTCTTTCAGGGCGGCGTTGGGGTGGGCCAGCAGGCCCAGGAGGATGTGTTCCACCGAGATATACTCGTCCCTCATGGCCTGGGCCTCCTGTTCGGCCCCCTGGAGGGCCCGGTCCACGTCCTGGGAGACATACACCTTTCCGCTCTCCCGGCCGGAGCCGGACACCTTGGGCAGCTTATCCACCTCTGCCCTCACCGCCGCCTCAAAACTGGGGACGGTCATGTCCATGGCGGTGAGGAGCTGAGGGATAAAGCCCTCACCGTCCCCCACCAGGGCCAGCAGCAGATGGGGCTGCTCGATCTGCTGGTTGCCGTGTTCCAGGGCGATGTCCTGGGCTCCCTGGATGGCGGCCAGGGACTTCTGGGTAAACTGATTCATGTTCATAATTAGCACTCCTTTCATGGAACAGCCTGCGGTATGGTCCTAGTATAGGCCGGTCCGCAGAAAATTTCATGAACAGAGTGTGAATTTTTAGCACTCTTGTCACCAGAGTGCTAATCCAAATTTTTCTGTCCTGAGGGCGGAGTGTCCTCTTCGCAGATTGAAATGTAGGGGCCGCCGCCCTCGGCGGCCCACCAAAGTGCAACGCTTCCCCTGGTTTCAGGCCGCCCAGGGGGCGGCCCCTACAGATGATCTCCGGATAAAATGCGCATGAGGGCACTCCCTCCTAAGGGCACAAAAAAACGGCCCCTCGGCCGTCAAAAAACAAAAGAAATGACCCTTGACTGTCCGTTTCGTAATCCGTTACAGTCAAGGGTCATTCCTGTTCTGTCTTATTATCTAACATCATATGGCTACCTCCGTTTCTATTGGATACGCTCCGCTGCATTCCCTCCGGCAATCCTCCAGCTCTTCCACGACCGACTTTTTGTTGCCGTTATTACGGCCTAACTCCTCATATGTGAGGCCCTTGGTCGGATCACCTTCCTGTTTGCCTGTTGGGTCTGCCGCCTTGCGCTGACTGAAAACCGCCTGCCCTCCGGTCACTTCCTGGAGATACACTTGAATCAGAATCCTGAAGCTTTTACTTTGTCTCTCCTTGGCTCCCTCTCATGGCCGATGCTGTGTTTTAATACAGAATAGTCTGACCAGGCATCCGGTTTCAGTTGCTGGGGAGTTTACCTGTACATTGGACTCACCCTTCCTTGTTCTGGTTATACTTTACCACACTAGCACGCTCCTGTCAAGGATTTTTGTTCGTTTTATTCAACAAAGATAGCCCTTCGTTTTTGACGTTTTGAATAATCCTCAGCGATTTCCTGCAAAAACAGCCCCGGAGGAGCCATCCTCCGGGGCCGTCCAATCACATATTTACCGGCTCGGGGTCGCCGGGCAACGAGCAGAGAAATTTGTACTGGGGCACCAGGGATTTCCACCCCTCCAGCACCTGGCCGGCCAGCTCCGGGGTGAAAAACCCCCCTTCGCAGTTGCGCTCGCAGGAAAAACCGATGCCCTTCCGGTTGTACCAGGGGTAGAGCAGGGGGCCGGGGTCCCCCTTGGGGCGCTTGTACTCCTGGCCCTCCATCACAAACTCCCCCCGCTTCTCCACTGCCCTGGCCAGCTTCTCCACCGGCTTGGGGTCCCGGTCGATGCGGGCCCGGAGCTTGGCCATGGTGACGGGAGGCATCTCCCAGCAGCCCATGCCGTAGCCGTAGCGGTCGGCGGCAATCTCAAACCAGAAGCAGGGAATCTGCCCGTCGTGCTCTCCCGGCCTGCGCAGGGAAAACCACAGGTGATCCTTGTAGGGGCCCCGGCCGAAGAGCCGGCGGGCGTCCCGGTAGATACGGCTCACCTTCAGTTCCAGGCCCAGCCTGGGGTACAGGTCCGTCATCTCATCCAGGAGCTGCCCGGCCAGCTCCCGGGTGGGACGGTCCACCAGGGCGGTAAACTCCTCTTTGTGCTCCTGAAACCAAGCGCGCTCATTGTTCAGCTTCAGGCCCCACAAAAAGTCGATGGCGCCCTGGGTATAGCCTTGAAACATGGCAGCTCCTCCTACCCCGCCGCCTGGCCGGGGTCAATGGGGGTGATTCCGGTGTCGGAAGGGGGCGGGGTCTCCGGGGTTGTCGGGGTGGTGGTCCCTGGATTTTCAGGGACGGTGGTCCCAGGGTCGTTCGGGGTGGTGGCGCCGGGATTCTCAGGGGCGGTGGTCCCCGGATTTTCAGGGACGGCAGTCCCCGGATTTTCCGGCGCGGTGGCGGTGCCGGGCTGGCCGTTCACCCAGGTCTCAGGGTCGCCGTCGGCGGGGTTGTAGTAGAATTTCAGGCCGTTGACAGTCTGCCAGTCGGTCAGCATGCTGCCCTCAGCGCTGAACAGGTAATCTCTGTTGTCAATGTTGATACTGCCTTTCACAAGATGTCCGTCGGCCGGGAAGAGATAATGTCTTCCGGTCTCGTCGTTGTACCAGCCTGTCACCATGCGGCAGCCGTTGTTTCCATCGTAGAAATACTGATTGTCCGCGACTGTGATCCAGCCGCTCTGAATGCGGCCCGCCTCGTCAAAGTAGTAGCGGTCGGGACCCACCTGGTTTTGTCCCACGAGGGCATGTCCGTCCGCGGCGAGGTAGTATGTGCCGGATTCATCCGTGAACCAGTCGGTGTTCATGTGACCCTGGGCGTCCATGTGATAGCGGGCGCCGTTGAAATCCACCCAGCCGAACTGGATGCGGTAATTGTTGTAGAAGTAAGTGAAACCGTCGCGCTGGGCGAAGCCCACGGGGATGATCATGTTGTGGTAATCCTTGTACATATAGTTGATATCCACGTTGCCCGCTATGCCGGCGACGGAACCCTGGTAGGTGGACTGCCAGATCGAGTGTCCCGGGATCTCACAGGCTTTGCCGTACTGCGCGATCCAGATATCGTAGCGCAGCGCGGGCGTCATGTGGGCGCGGTAAAAGTTTGCCCCGGTGTAGACGATGGGATGGTATCCCGCCGCAGCGATCACATCGCAGAAGGCGTTGCACATCGCGGTGACGGTGTTTGCGTCCAGTCCTTTCTGCACTTTGTCCTCGATATCGAAAGCCACGGGGAAGTTGATGTTGTAGCCCTCGATCCACTGTAAGAGCAGATTAGCCTCGTTGACGGCGGCCTCCACGCTGGTCGCGTAGGAGTAGATATAGACGCCGGTCCGGATACCCGCCGCCTGGGCGCCCGCCACGTTGGCGGCAAAAGCGGGGTCCACGCCGCTCTTGGTGCTGCCGGCCTTGATGAAGGCGTAGGTGACGCCGGAGGAGGGAACTGCCCCCCAGTTGATGCCGCCCTGGTACTTGGACACATCGATCCCCAGAGACGCCGCGTTCACGACAGCGGTGGAGGAAAGAGAGAGCGCGGCGACAAGCGACAGCGCAAGAATCGTTTTGGTGAGTCGAAACAGTTTGTTGAATTTTTTCATAAAGTTCTCCTTAATATGTATGGTTTGCTGTTACTGTGTCAAAACTGCGTCCGACAACAGCAGTCCGCAGCTGCGGTTTCCCTCCACCTTGAAGGTGATAAAGTGGGCGTCGCTGACATCAATGTCAAGTTCGGTCTCCACGGTGGAGCGGCTCAGCTTTTCTTTTAACCAGGGCTCATCCTCGTTCTCGTCGAGGTAGATCCAGAGGGTGAACTCCGAACCGGATTCCATCCCTTCCGTGGGAACGCTGTAGGTCGCGGTGAGGCGGCTGTAATCGCTGACGTTATAGCGGACGTAGGCGGAGTTCCAGTTGTAGAGGAGGACCGCCTTCGGATAGGTGGTGCCCATGGTGTTTGCGACATCCTCCGCGATGCTGAAATTCTGATATTCCACCGGCTCCTGGATGGAGATGAGCTTCAAATCTTCCGTGGGCGCAGTCTCTTCGGCGTCGGTCTCCACGCTCTCCTCAGCAGCCTGCATTTCTCCGTTCTCCTGCTCCTGTTCGGTCTGTGCGAGGACTTCCGCGTCCTCCTCCTTATCCCCCGAAAAGAATCCGGCTATCTTCGGGATGAAGACCAGTGCGAGAATCAGGACGATCACTGCCCCGGCTCCTCCCAGGATCAGTTTGGGGTTTACTCCGCCCTTGCGGTGATCCGGTCTGGAACGTTTTATTTTGGCTCCGGGCTTGTACAGGGGAGAGGAATCCTTCCCCGTCAGGATGGAGACAAGAGGTTTCTTCCCCTTATCATGGCATTTTTCCAGTTCCGGCGCCTCATAGATGCGGGAATACATCTGGGTCAGCGACTGATATTTGTAACACTGGATCGCCTGGATCCGGCTCTGGCGCAGCTCCATGCCGCCGTTCAGGCTGACATCCTCCAGATAGAGCAGAAGACGTTTGGGGGCGGGATTTAAATCCCTGGCGTAGTTCATCTCGTCCTTGCAGTTTTCGGACTGCAGGTAACTGCGGCTTAAGAACGCGAAGAAATAGCGGCATCTCTGAATGGAATCGGCGATGGACTGATCCCACTCCGTGCCGGGATCTATACCGTCGTCGTACCAGATGCGGAATCCGTCCTCCTGGAGCTTTTTGATGATCGGGTATACTTTTTTGGCGTCAGCGTGGGCATAGCTGATAAATATGTAGGGCTGATCGCCTTTGTAAGGTGCAAGCGGGCTGATGTCCTGCTTCAGCTGAAAAATAGCGGGACTTATCGTGGGCATTTTTACCTTTGGCGGTATATTCGAGGCAGCTTCCGGAATCGGGGCGCCGCACAGGTCACAGAATCTGGAGCCATCCTCCAGCTGGGCATGGCATTTGGGACATGTTATCATAATAATTATCTCCTCCCGTAAATTTATAAATACTGCCTATTATCATACAAAAATACGCAGAGTTTGTCAATAAAAGCAGCATCCGGAACGCTGATAATTTATGCGTAAATATATGGGAAAACGGTATATTTATTCAATCAGAACCCAAATCAAATGCGTATACATGCAATAAAAAATAAGTTCCTTGACAGGAACAGTTAATATATCGTACAATAAAATTCATGAAAAGTGAAAAATTATTGACAAATTACGAGGAGGAGAAAATATGTTTTGTCCCGAATGTGGAAATCCCTTAAACGATGACCAGAAGTTCTGCCCCAAATGCGGCACACCTGTCGAAGGTGACGGACCGGAGACGGGCGGTGCCGGAGATGGTGTGAAAAACGGCAATCTGGATACGGTAATGCGGGCGGTTTGCGGTGTGCTTGCAGTGATCTTTCTGATCTCGGCTCTCGCCAGAATCCCCGGCATCTTCAGCTCTCTGTTCGGCGTCAGGTTCGGCTATCTGATCGCGTCGGTATTTGGTTTTCTGGCGGCGCTTATCATGGCGCTCAGCACAGGGGCCGCGGCGTGGAAGTGGAGCCGCAGGCTGCGAAATCTGGTTTTTGGCGGAGCGGTTTTGAGTGTGGCGCTGAAGCTGATCGCGGCGATCGTTCAGCTGATCGCGAGCCGGATCATGTTTGGCGTGTTTGTCGGCGGATCCGTCTTTGCCTACTGGCTTGGCTATGTGTTTGTGGCGGCCGTGCTTTTCGGCCTTATGTATGCGGCGGGAAGTGCTCCGGTTGTGGGAGAGACGAAGGATTCCTTTATGGCAAGCATGTCGGAGGGATTCGCTGATCTTTCGGGCGCGGCAAAGGATCTGCAGGCGAAGCAGGCGGAAAAAAGCGCGGCGAAACAGCAGCAGGCAGCGGCAGCTTACCAGGCGCCGCCGGCAGGAGGCCAGACAGGTTATCAGGCACCCCCGACGGGAGGCCAGGCGGGCTATCAGGCGCCGCCTGCGGGTGGTACAGCGCCGGGATACGGCGTGCCTCCGATGGGAGGAATGGGCTACGGGATGCCCACGACCCCGCCTCAGGGAAGAGTGGCAAAGAAGACGGACAGAAGTATCTGGATATACATTCTGCTCTCCCTTGTCACCTGCGGCATCTATCCGTATTTCTTTATACATAGCCTGGCAAATGATGTGAACGATCTCTGCGAGGGCGACGGGGAGAGCACGAGCGGTATTCTTGCGTTCATTTTCCTCGGCTTCATCACCTGCGGTATTTACAGGATCATCTGGTGGTATAAGCTGGCGAACCGTCTGCAGGCGAACGGGCATCGCTACAATGTCCCGATCCAGGAAAACGGGACGACCTATGTGATGTGGGTATTGTTCGGTTCTCTGCTCTGCTTTATCGGACCCTTCATCGCCCTGAACTTTGTCATCAAAAATAACAAC
>CATKXO010000049.1 GCA_949840775.1 uncultured bacterium
CCCAGGAGCATAACGGAGGCCAGAGTCAGGCTGAGGGCCCGCTTCAGGTTTCTCATTCGGATTTCCTCCTTCAAATTTTTTCGGCCTGAGAGGGGCCGGGTTTGGTAAAGGGACGCTTCTTTTTCAGCACTCCGGTAGACCCCGTAAGTCTGCCGGTTCGTTCCGAAAATTCTGCGTTTTTACCAAAAAATTAGAGGTTTTTCAACGTTTTCGCCCGGCCACGCCCGTGTCACGATACTTACGCGGCTCTGGACGCTGCAAAAAGCGGAGGAAATCCGGGAAAATACGGATATTATATGTCAAAAAGTTGCGGCGGTAGACGGATGGTAGACTACCCGAAAAGAAAACCTCCCCGGACCACCTGCGATGCAGGTAATCCGGGGAGGTTTCGGTAGACTTTTGGTAGACGTGGATGCTGTCCATTCGTCCTTTCCCCTTAGGGGAAGGACGAACAGGAGCCAAAAGCGCTTTGGTGGATTGTCGCTGCAATCAATTTTTTGCCAAGGATTTTTCAAGAAAAGAAAAAACCATCTATTACAGTGCCGTATTTTGTTCAGCCCAGACAGAAACCAGGTCGCGGCACTGGTAGAGCCAGTCCAGATAGTTTTGTTCCCGCATCACGGCGCCGGACAGGACCATGTAATCCCCGCGGGCCGCGCCTGTAAGGGCAACTGGGTCAACATTTTTATAATTTCGGTCCAAGCGGTCTTTTAAGTAATTATATTTGTGCATCCGCTTTTCAATCTGCTTTTCAAGCAGTTGGAGATAATCCTTTTCGGCCAGCCACTGGGAGTAGTAGGAGCGCAGACGGAAGACATCTTTCGGTGTGGGCTCCAGCGGGGGGTCCTGGAGGAGCCACTGCATAAAATCCTCCTGCCCCGCCTCCGTGATCTCGTAGAGCTTTTTCTCCATCCGCTCTCCCTGGGTCACCACACTGTACTGAATCAGCCCCTCCTGTGTCAGCCGCTTGAGCTCCGGATAAATTTGGCTGTGCTTGGCGCTCCAAAACGAGCCCAGTCCAGGCCCAAAGGCTTTTGAGATATCATAGCCGGTAATAGGGGCCTGCATCATCAGTCCAAGGATTGCGTATTTTAATGTCCGCATGGTTTATCATCCTCCAGTATAAATATAGCACAGATTTTGAAATCTTTCCTCTGGACAATTTGTATAAAAAAACAGGCATTCTTTGTCGGTTCATCCAAAGAAGCAGTCAAAACACCCAAATCAGGTCTCCGATTTTTTATGCATATAGCGATTGACATGTAAACATTTACATAGTATAATTCGTTTATCACATTAAAGGAGAAAAATAATGACACAGCATAATCTGCTTTTCTCCCAAGTCAAAATCGGAAACGCCGTATTGAAAAACCGGTTTGCTATGGCGCCCATGGGCCCTTTGGGTCTGGGAGACGCCCAAGGAGGCTTTAATCAGAGAGGGATCGACTATTACACCGCCCGGGCCAGAGGAGGCGTGGGACTGATCTTTACGGGAGTCACCTTTGTAGACAACGAGATTGAGGAACACGGTATGCCCAACTGTCCCAACTCCACCTATAACCCGGTCCAGTTTGTGCGCACATCTCGAGAGATGACGGAGCGGGTCCACGCCTATCACGCAAAAATTTTTCTCCAGATGTCCGGCGGCTTTGGACGGGTGACGATCCCCACCAATCTGGGGGAGTTCCCCCCGGTGGCCCCCTCTCCCATCCAGCACCGCTGGTTGGACAAGACCTGCCGGGCGCTGACGGTGGATGAGATTCACACCCTGGTCCGTCGCTTTGGAGAGGGCGCTTACAATGCCCAGCGGGCGGGGTTTGACGGCGTACAGATTCATGCCGTCCACGAGGGCTACCTCATTGACCAGTTTTCCATCTCCCTGTTCAATCACCGCACCGACGAGTACGGCGGAAGCCTGGAAAACCGGCTGCGCTTTGCCAGGGAAATCGTGGAGGAGATTAAGGCCCGCTGTGGGCAGGACTTCCCTGTGGTCCTGCGGTACAGCCCGAAAAGCTTCATCAAAGCCCTGCGGGAGGGGGCGCTGCCCGGTGAGAAATTTGAGGAGAAGGGCCGGGACTTGGACGAAGGGCTGGAGGCAGCCAGGCTGCTGGCCGCCTACGGCTATGACGCCCTGGATGTAGACGTGGGTTCCTACGACGCCTGGTGGTGGAGCCATCCCCCCATGTATCAGGAGAAGGGGCTGTACATGCCCTACGCGAAGCTGGTAAAGGAGGCAGTGAACATCCCCGTCCTCTGCGCCGGGCGCATGGATGACCCGGACCGGGCCCTATCCGCTCTGGAGGAGGGCGTGTGCGACATCATCAGCCTGGGACGGCCCCTGCTGGCCGACCCGGAGTACGTCAACAAACTGCGGGCCGGACGCACAGCCTGCATCCGCCCCTGTATCTCCTGTCAGGAGGGCTGCATGGGCCGAATCCAGGAGTATTCTTTGATCAACTGCGCCGTCAACCCCCAGGCCGGGCGGGAGCGGGTCACCGCCTACAATCCGGTGCTCCGTCCTAAGCGGGTGCTGATTGCGGGCGGCGGCCCTGCCGGCTGCGAGGCGGCCCGGGTACTGGCCGAGCGGGGACACCGGCCCGAGCTCTTCGAGCGCAGCAGCTGTCTGGGCGGCAATCTGTTGGCCGCCGGCGCGCCGCACTTTAAGGAGGACGAGCTGGCGCTGGTCCGCTGGTACGAGAATGAACTGGCGCGGCTGGAGGTTCCCATCCGCCTCAACACCCCTGTGGACGTGGAGCTGGCCGCTTCGGGCTACGACGCGGTGGTAGTGGCCACCGGGTCCACCGCCAAGACCTTTTCACTGGGAGAGGGGACCCCGGTCTGTACTGCCTCCCAGGTCCTGACAGGACAGGTCCCCTGCGGGTACCGGGCCGTGGTCGTAGGCGGCGGCCTAGTGGGCTGTGAGACCGCCCTGTGGCTGGCGCAAAGCGGAAAACAGGTCACCATTGTGGAGGCCCTGGACCGGCTGATGGCGGTGAACCGCCCCCTGTGCCACGCCAACAGCGAAATGCTGGAGCGGCTGATCCCCTTCCATGGGATCAGGGTTCTCACCGGCGCCTTGGTCAAGTCCTGGGCCGGCGGGGGCCTCCGGGTGGAGGCTGCCGGCGGTCCGCAGGAGCTGCCCTGTGATACGGTCATCCTGTCCGTGGGATTCCGGGAGGAGGACAGCCTCTACCGCGCGCTGGAGCCGTTGGTGCCCGAGCTCTATCTGCTGGGGGATGCCCGGAAGGTGGCCAACATCATGTACGCCGTCTGGGACGCCTTTGAGGTGGCCAACCACATTTAAACAAACCAGAGGAGGAGACTGCTGTGAAAATCACCAAGGTAGAGATCATGGCCACCGATGTCCCCTTCAAGGGGCATCAGGAGAACGTAGGCGAAATCGCCCTGGGAAAATGGCGGTGCTGCCGGTTTGTGGTGGTCAAAGTCCACACCGATGAGGGGATTGTGGGCCACGGGGAGTCTGCCCCCTTTGCCCGGCTGTCCCAGCTGGGACAGAAACCCATTGTGGATGTGCTCACCGACTACCTGGCCCCGGCGGTTATCGGCCTGGACCCCTTCCAGCTGGAGGCCGTCTGGCGGGCCATGGACCGGGCCACCCCCTATGCGGCCCAGGCCAAGGGCGCCATCGACATGGCCCTGTATGACATCATGGGGAAGAAGACCGGGATGCCCGCCTACAACTTTCTGGGCGGCCTGGTCCGCCGGGAGATTCCGCTCCAGGCCATCGTCACCATTGATACTCTGGACAATATGAAGCAGGCCAGCCTGGAATGGGTGGACAGGGGCTTTGGCACCATCCGGATCAAGCTGGGCCTGGGAGACCTGAACAAGGACTGCCGGTTGGTGCGGGAGATTCGCAAGGCGGTGGGGGACGGTATTAAAATCCGGGTGGACCCCAATCAGGCCTACAGCGTGAAGGAAGCGCTGAAAATGATCCCGGTGCTGGAGGAGAACGACATCGAGATTTACGAGCAGCCTGTGGCCTGGGACGACCTGGAGGGGCTGGCCCGGATCAACGCCGCCACCCATATCCCCGTTATGCCCCACGAATCTATGTCCAGCATTCAGGATGTAAAGGCGCTGATCAGCCACAAGGCCGTCAGCCTGTTCAGCCTGAAAACCGACCGGCCCGGCGGCCTGACCAAGGCCCGCATCACCAGGGATCTGGCGGAGCTGTACAACATCCCCTGTGTGGTCATGTCCTCGGTGGAGCTGAGCGTCAGCACCTTCGCCTCCATGCAGTTTGCCGCCACCCTGAAGGATATGCCCTTCGCCTGTGAGGCCAGCGGTGTATATGAGATCGAGGACATTGCCGACAGCGCGGGCCGGATTGTCAACGGAAGCTTTATCGTACCGGACGGCCCCGGCTTTGGGGTGGAGGTGGACGAGGACCGGCTGCGCTACTACACCAAGCAGACCTGGGTGTGCGACGAGAGCTGCGCCGTACAGGACTGAGTTATAAGCCGGTCCGGAGCGGAGGACTGGTTTATATAGATTGTTATGTTGTAAAATTAGGAGGTACATTATGGCGATTATTATTGCAGTTTTAGTCATTTATATCGTTGGCATGCTGGCAATCGGCTTCATGGGCAAAAAGAGCAGCGAGTCCATGAATGAGTTCCTCACTGCCGGCCGCTCCGGCGGCATGTTTGTCATGGTCTGCACCTACATTGGCGCCCACGTAGGCAACGGCATTGTGGTGGGCGGCGCCCAGTACGGCGCGGACTACGGCATTGGCGGCATCTGGTACGGACTGGGTGCCTGTCTGTCCTACATCCTGTTTGCCACTGTCATGTCCCGGCTGCTGTACCGCAACGGCTATCTGACCATCCCCGACCTGATCCGGGACCGCTATCAGAGCAAATTTGCCTCTGTGCTTATGGCCGTCCTGAACATCTGCGCCACGCTGGGCATCATGGCCGCCCAGATCATGGCTGGTGCGGCCCTGTTCTCCGCTCTGGGCCTGAATCCCACCTTGGGCGCGGTGGTGCTGGCCATCGTGGTGTTTATCTACTGCTCCATCTCCGGCATGTGGGGCGTGATGATGACCGACTCGGTTCAGACCATCGTGATTTTCTTCAGCACCATCGCCTGCATCGTCTTTATCGCTATGAACGGCGGCTTTGACGCAATGTCCGCCGCCCTGCCTGAAACGTCCTTCGAGTTTGTCCCCTTCAGCGGGGAGCAGCTGGTGATGATGCTGGTGCCCGGCGCCCTGAACGGCCTGATCTCCGGTGCGGCTTTCCAGCGCACCGCCTCCTGCAAGGACGAAAAGGTGGCTTTCCTCGCCCCCATCATCGCCGCCTTTGCCCTGATTCCCTTTGTGGTCATGCCCGTCGTCATTGGCATGTACGGCAAGGCCATGTTCCCCGACGCCCCCACCGCTTCCATCCTGTTTGAGGTTGTTCTGAAGATGAATCCCATTATTGCCGGCCTGATGGTGGCCGCCGTCCTGTCCGCCGTCATGTCCACCATGGACATCGGCCTGCTGAACGTGACTGCCAACACCGTGAACGACATCTATTACAAGACCCTCAACCCCAACGCCAGCCAAAAGGCCCTGGGCCGGCTGTCCGCTATGGTCACAATGGGCTCCGGCATCATCGCCCTGGTCCTGGCCCTGACCTCCTCCAGCATCCTGTCCCTGCTGTCCCAGACCTACGCCCTGATGAACGCCGGCGGCCTGGTCATGGTGGTTGGAGGCGTTCTCTGGAAGAAGGGCACCAAGCAGGGCGCCATTGCCAGCGCTTTTTGCGGCATGGCCATGATCCTGCTCACCAAGGTGGGCGTGAACATCCCTTACATCGGCTTCACCTCGCTGATCCCGGCCATTATCGCCTACGTGGCGGTCAGTCTGGCCACCCAGAAAAAGACGGCAAATTCCTGAACATATCCCTCTATGTTCCCTCTTCCCTGCGGGCCGGCCACTGGCCGGCCCGCCCCCTTATCCTCACATCACAACAGGAGGCTTTGCCATGAAAAAATATCCGCTGCTGTTCAGCCCCATCAAGGTAGGTCCCTACACCCTGAAAAACCGCATTGAGGCCGCGCCGGTGAATATCTCCAATCTGACCCAGGACGGCTATCTGACCCCGGAAAACATCGCCATCTTCGAGGGCAAGGCCCGGGGCGGGGCGGCCATTGTCAATATGGGCGAGTGCCGCATCGACCTGAAGACCGGCATTTCCCACAAGCTGTGCATCCCCCTGGACGACCCGGAGGTGCTGCCCTATCTCCATGCCGCCTCCGACGCCATCAAGAAGTACAACGCCTTCTCCGCCGTGGAGCTGATTCACCCGGGGACCCGCTCCAACCCGGAGTACTATGACGGCCCCATCTGGGGGCCCAGCGCCGGGCCGGGCCACCTGGGCAAGGACTACGAGGCCCTGGACCACGCCACCATCCGTTACATCGTGGAGTGCTTTGGAGACGCTGCGGAGATGGCCAAGCTGGGGGGCGTGGACATGGTGATGGTCCACGCCGGCCACGGCTGGCTGCTCCACCAGTTCCTCTCTCCGTTGAACAACCGCCGGTCGGACGAGTATGGCGGCTGTCTGGAGAACCGGGCCCGGATTACCCTGGAGGTCATCGAAAATATCCGGCAGAAGTGCGGTCCGGACTTCCCCATTGAAATCCGGATGAGCGGGACGGAAATCGTTCCGGGCGGGCTGACCATCGAGGACCAGGTGGAATTTGCCAAGCTGCTGGACGGCAAAGTGGACCTGATCCACGTCACTTCCGGAACCTTCCACGTGCCCTCCACCAACCAGCACATGATTCCCAACGGCTTCCTGCCCGAGGGCTGCAACGTCTATCTGGCCGAGGCGGTAAAGAAGGCCATGAAGCACACGCCGGTGGTCACGGTGGGCGCTCTGGGCAATCCGGAGCTGATGGAGGACATCCTGGCCCAGGGGAAGGCGGACATGGTGGCCCTGGGCCGCCCGCTGCTGGCCGACCCGGACCTGCCCAACAAGCTGAAGGCCGGGCGGGAGGACGAAATCTACCCCTGCCTGCGGTGCATGGCCTGCATCAGCGAGTCCTTTGTGCCCTATGTAAAGTACCCCTCCCGCATTCGCCGCTGTCCCTCCAACCCCACCGCTTATAAGGAAGTCCCTGCCAGCCGGGTCACCGCGGCCCGGACTCCCAAGCGGGTGCTGGTCATCGGCGGGGGGCCCGCCGGGATGGAGGCGGCCTCCGTCCTGGCCGAACGGGGACATGCTGTAACCCTGTGCGAACAGGAGGCCGGGCTGGGAGGCGCCCTGCGCTTCGCCCGGTACGTCCCCTTCAAGAAAAAGGTGGAACAGCTGTTGGGCGTGATGGTCCGCCGCCTGGAGTGCAGCGGCGCGGAGATACGGCTGAACACCCGGGCCACCCCCGAGCTGGCCCGGGAGCTGGGGCCCGACGTGATTGTGGCCGCCCTGGGCTCCCGGCCCAAGCGCCCCGATATTCCGGGCGGCGATACCCTGGTTCCCGCCCTGGAGGCCCTCCGGGACCCGGAGCGGCTGGGGCAGCGGGTGGTGATTGTGGGCGGCGGCCTGGTGGGCTGTGAGCTGGCCCTCCAGCTCAGCCAGACGGGCAGGCAGGTCACGGTGGTGGACCGGAAGGCGGAGGTGTGCCGGGACGCCTCCTTCCTCTACCGGGAGGGCCTGCTCATGGAGCTGGAGAAGGCCGGCGTGGCCATTCGCAGCGGAACCGGCTGCCTGTCTGTTGAGGCGGGCGGCGTCTGCGTCCGCCTCCCGGAGGGCGGGACGGAGCTCCTCCCGGCGGACACGGCCGTTTCTGCCGTGGGCGCGGAGCCCCTGGACAGCGAGGCGGAACAGTTCCGCGAGCTGGCCGACGACTTCTGGAAAATCGGCGACTGCTTCCAGGTGCGGAAAATCTTCAATGCCCGGCGGGAGGGCTACAACGCCGGGGCGCACATCTGACGTTCCTCAAATTTGCAGCAAAAAAGGGCGCACTGCGCCCTTTTTTCCATTAAGTGTATGCAAACGTACCACTTTTCGCCTCCGCCCGCCAAGGGTGAAAGGAGGCATGAACATGCCAAGCAATCAAACACCCAACTACCAGCTCTCCCAGTGGGAGCGCACCGACCGGGTCCTGATGGAGGACTTCAACGCTGACAACGCGAAAATCGACGGGGCCCTCAAGGCCGAGGCCGACGCCCGGGCCGCCCTGGCCCGGACGGTGAGCGGTCACGCCGCCGCCCTGGACCAGAAAGGCAACTGCCGGATCTGGTCCACCACCTACACCGGGAACGGGTCCGTCGGCGCTTCCGGCGCCAGGCGGATCACCTTCCCCGGCCCGCCCGCGCTGGCCATCGTCGCCTGCTCCGGTGGGCCTGTCATGTGGCTGACCCCCGGATGCACCGGCTGCTCTGTACTGGGTCTGCACTCCAGCGGCGTTTACATATACGTCTCCTGGTCCGGGAATACCGTGTTCTGGTACGTCAACAGCGGCACCGCTGAACAGCAGTTCAACCAGTCGGGCACCCAGTATCACGTGTTCGCCTTTATCCCCGCTGACGCTTAACGCACAGGGAAGACCCGCCCCCGAAGGGGCGGGTCTTAAAAATTCTCCCAATGCAATCAGCAGTGACAGAGATTTAGGTAGCGGTACCAGTGAAAGTAATCACAGCGTCATCGGTGAAGCTCGTGATGTTCACAGTCAGAGTCTTGGCACCAGCGGCATCCCCATCTGCCAGAGTGACCTTGTTCGCATCGGTAGCCGGGCTAGTTGCGGTCTTGTCCGCAGTCGCATTGGTAACGGTAATAGCCACGCTGCCCAGAGCGGTAGCGGTCGCACCTGCATCGACGTTGGTGACAGTCACAGCAAGGCTGGCATCTTTCTTGACGTACCAAGCAGTATCAGCTACCACGTACTCACCCTTGCTAGCAGCGTCGATTGCAACGACAGTGCTAAACTTAGCGGTAGTCGAACCAATGACGGCACCAGCAGCGTTCACGGTGCCAGAAATGTGGACACTGTTTGCGGCAGTTACCTTGTAGTAACCAAACTCATAGGTAGCGTTGTCGACCAGAGCAGTGGAACTACTGACGGCCACATAGTTGCTTGTTCCACCAACAGTCTTCTTTGCGTAAGTTCCCTCGGTACCATAAGTAATACCAAACTCAGTCAAAGCATCGGTGATCTTGGAACCAGCGGCGAAAGTCTTAGTCACGCCACCAACAGTAACACTCAGGTCAGTCCGGTCAGCAAGAGACAGAGTAATAGTGGGATTAGCCTGGACCTGAGCCGCAGTGAGGGCAACGGTCACAGTGTGCTTAGCGCCAACATCCGTGTTTGTGGGAATAGACCCACCAGCAGTGATAGTACCGGCATTGGTGCTGACATTTACAACTCCAAGGGTCTTCTCGCCAGTCTTGATGGTCAGAACCACATCGAGGTTCAGAGCGCCATTCTTGACATACTTCACAGCGGTGCCAGTGGCAGCAGTCATATCAGCGGGCGCAGTCACGGTAGAACCGCCCTTGTTGGAACCAGCATTCGCAAGGTCGGTGGTGGTCAGGGTGACCTGGTAGAAGCCGTACTCCAGCTTCATGTCCTTGGCGGGAGTGATGGCAGCGCTGGTCAGCTGAGCAACGCCGTTAACCTTCACATAAGCGCCCTTCTTGGTGTCGGTGATGTTCAGAGCGGCAGCAATGGCATTGCCAGTGGTAGGGGCCACGTCATAGGCAACGCTCTCGCCGTCCACGTTCAGGTAGACCTGCTCCTGCTTGCCGCCGGTGGCCCACTTGAAGGTCATGGGATAGCGGCCGCTGGTGGTCTCGAAGGAGTAGACGCCGCTGCTCTCAGTGATTCTGGTCACAGTGTGGCCCAGGGCCTGCAGCTTGGCGACGATGGCGTCGATGCAAGCGTCCAGGCCGGGAGCGGTGTGGGTATCGGAGACGTACTCAACAATGACAGCGGCGGGGTTGGTGGTGTCAACGTTGATGATGCCTTCGGCCTTGCTCGCGCCGCCGCCGATCTCGATATCGCTCTCCTTGGTGTCGTAGACGACCACGGAGGTAGCCACGCCGCCCTCAAAGACTGCGCTCAGGTAGCCCTGGAACTGGTCGTTCAGGTCCTTGACCATCTTCTCCAGGCCCTTCACGCCGTTGTCGTAGGGGGTGATGTCGGCCATCAGGTCCTTGTCGCCGGTCTTCACGCCGTTGCGGTAGATCTCAGCGTCCTGAACCAGGATGATCTTGGCGTTGGAGGCCACAGCAAAGCCCCAGCTGGTGGTCACGTCGTTGTTAATCTGGAGGGTGTTGCCCTTCACGCTGATGGGGTACAGGCGGGCAGTCAGGTCCTGGCACAGAACCACGGTGTCGTGGAGGATAACGGCGGGCTCCACGTCAACGATCTCGCTGACATACTTGCTGCCGGTGGTAGCGGGGGTAGCCACGCCGTCAGCGGGCTGGAAGGTGACCTTGGTCGCCTTGCGCACGTTGCCCTCGGCGTTGAACTTGACCTCCCACCACTCGCCGCGCTGCATGTGGCCGGTCTTGGCGGAGATGTAGGGGTCCTGGTCGCCCTTCTCGGTGATGGTGGTCTCCTCACCGTTGATGACGACGTTGCGGCTCCAGGTGTACTCGTCCTTGGAGGCGTCATAGGCCTCACGGTTCATGTTGCCGCTGGTGATGTAGGCATAGGAGGTGGAGTTGCCCTCGTCCTCGCCCACCACGACGGCGGCGACCACAAAGCCGTTGTCCTTGAACAGGGTGTAAACGCCGTTGGAGACGTTGCCCAGCTTCAGGTCGGAGGTGCCTGCGCCGGAGGCGTTCTTGTAGTCGGTGTCGCCGGCCACTACGGTGGTGGCGTCCCAGGCCTTCAGGTTGGCGTTCTGCACGCCGGTGGTGATGCCGTCCACGCCGTTGATGATGACGGCCTGCTTGGTGGGAGTAGCGCCGGTGTTATTGGTGATAACATCAGTGGCCTGAATCAGAGCGGTCTCAGCGGACAGATACACGGTGTTGTCGTTGCCGTACACACGGGTGAAGTCGGTGCCGGTGATACCGTTGAGGGAGACCCGCTTCTTGTCGATGGTCACGAGCTCGCCCTGCTTGTCGGTGACGAGCCAGTGGTCAGTAGCGGCCTTGTCGGCGTCGGCATTGGTCTTGCCGTAGCTGGTATTGCGGCCCTGGCCGGTGGTGTTGCCGGCGGTCTCAAAGCTGGCCTTGGTGTTGGCGATCTCGGTCAGGGTGTAAACGCCGGTGCTGTCCACGGTGTAGGTGCACCAGGTGTTCATCAGGGCGTTCAGGTCGCTCCGGTTCCACACACCCCAGCTGCCGTCGCCCAGCACGTGCTTGCTCTTCTCCATGTTGATCTTGACCTCTTCAGAGGTGCCGTCAACGTGGATCACGTAGCCGTTGGCAGTCTTGTTGCGCAGGTTGCTGGTGTTGCCGTCGATGCCGGTCAGGAACACGTACTGGTCGGGCTCCTCGATAATCTCCACGCCGATGGCGTAGCCGTACTTATCCAGGAACACGCGATAGGTGGTGTCCTTCATGTTGAACTTGTCGTACTTGTCCAGCACCTCAGTGTCATACATGGCGGTGTTGGCGTAGTCGTACTTGGCGCTGGCGGCCTCGACATAGTCCTTGGTCTTGAAGGCGGAGATGGTGGTGTCGTCAATGATCTCGGGGTCGGAGATCACCTTGATCTCGCCCTCGGCCACGTTGACCAGGACCACGTCGTCTTCCTTCACCTCTTCGATGTCGAACTCGTCGCCCTTCACGGTCAGGGGCGTGGTGTCGTTGCCCTTGGCCTTCAGCAGCTTGCCGGTCTTGTTGTACTCGGTCAGGTCCCAAACGGTGTAGGAGACCTCATCCTTCTTGGCGTCATAGTCCTTGTCGGCAATGGCCAGGTAGGTGTTGATGATGGCAATGTAGACCTTGCCGTTGGCACCCTCGTTGGGGTCCACAAAGACCTGAGTCAGCACGCCCTTGCCGGTGCCGCCCACAGCCTTGGTGTTGGTGCGGATCATGTTCTCCTCGGTGAAGAAGTACTCCTCGCCGGCCTTGGAGGCCACGGAGTTGAGAACGGCCTTCTCGGTCTCGCCGTCGATGGCGATGCGGAAGTCGTAGGTCTCAATGGTGTTCTTGGTCAGCAGGTCATACAGGTCCTTGCCGGTGACCTTGACGGTCCACTCCTGCTTCAGCAGCTCCTTCTTCTCATAGGTGCCGATGTCGTTGCCCTTGTACTCCCAGTTGCGGGAGGGACGGCCAAAGGCGTCGATCTCATAGCCATGGAGCTTCAGATCGCCGTTGTACAGCCGCTCGCCCAGCTCCACGATGGCGCCGGTGTTCTGAGAGCCGATGGAGGTGGCGCCGATGTTGCTGATGGCATAGGCAAAGTCCTTGTTGCTGGTCACGCTGACGTAGTTGA
>CATKXO010000050.1 GCA_949840775.1 uncultured bacterium
TCGCCGATTAAAGTGGCACGCGAGCTGGGTTCAGAACGTCGTGAGACAGTTCGGTCCCTATCTGTTGCGGGCGTAAGAGATTTGAAGGGAGCTGTCCTTAGTACGAGAGGACCGGGATGGACAGACCTCTGGTGCATCAGTTGTCCTGCCAAGGGCACAGCTGGGTAGCTACGTCTGGACGAGATAAACGCTGAAAGCATCTAAGCGTGAAACTCCCCCTAAGATAAGATCTCTCATCCTTAAAGGAGTAAGGCTCGACGTAGACTATGTCGTTGATAGGTCGGAGGTGGAAGCGCAGTAATGCGTGCAGCTGACCGATACTAATAAGCCGAGGGCTTGACCTACAAGAAGATGGTTCAAGGCAAGAGGAATGCAGGCGCTTGCAAGCGAGGAAAGGTAAGCTTCACTGTTCGGTTTTCAGGGTGCAGGTAAAGCGCATCCCACTACTATGAGCGCCTTTAGCTCAGTTGGTAGAGCAACTGACTCTTAATCAGTGGGTCCCGGGTTCGAATCCCTGAAGGCGCACCAGAGTCCCACTGGGGACGCAGGAGCGTCCCCGGCGGGGCCTTATGAGAACAGTTCCCCCGTAACTCCGAGCGGAGCCCAGCGAAGCGGGTCCGCGAGGAAGAGGAGGAGCGACGAAATGAGTGAGTTTTGCCCGGCAGGGCGAAACGAACGATATGCAGTCCGCTCCGACGACGGCCCGTTGGTCAAGCGGTTAAGACGGCGGCCTCTCACGCCGCAAACATGGGTTCGATTCCCGTACGGGTCACCAATTAAAACTTCATATTGGTTTTAGTCGCTACGGCGATTAAAATAGTAGGTGCTGATTAGGGCGAGGGTCCACCCGTTCCCATTCCGAACACGGAAGTTAAGCTCGCTTCTGCCGAAAATACTTGTCTGGAGACGGACCGGGAAGATAGGTAGTGCCTACACAAAGCAGGGCAGTCGTTTGGCTGTCCTGCTTTTATATACTTATGAAATAAAAATGTCCGTTCAGAATACCTGAACGGACATTGACCTATTCAGACAAGCTTCCTGATCCGCCCATGAGCGCGGTAAGCCTTTCAATGTGCTCCAGCGGGAAGGGGGGCAGGGTGAGGGGTTTCAAGGCGATGGACATGAGCTTCATGGGGTTGTCGTCTGCGGCGATGCGGTTGGAATCCAGCTTGCCGCACCGGCGGCACCGGTGGATGACAGCCCACTCGCCGCCCTTGCGGACCCATACGCCGATGGGCTCCATGATGCCGCCGCAGTCGGCGGCCCGGTCCCCCGGTTCCTCGTCCACATGCAGGCTGCTCAGGCAGTTGGGACAGTGGTTCCGGTGGGCGCTGCCTGCCGCCTCGGGGACGACAGGGCGCCCGCACACCTTGCAGGTGAAGCTTTCATGGCAGGGATGTGTCTTATAATAGCCTTTTTCAAATGATTTTCGTTTGTTCTCCCGATTCATGGGAATTTCCTCCTAAAAGTTTTGATGCTTTTGGGAGGCCGCTTGTGGGTGCATACCTCCCGGCTTAACCCGCAAGCTCCGAATCAAAGTAGTATTTCATAACATCTTCCTCATTTCAATTTTTATTGTGCCAGCCACAACGGAACGTATTATAGCACAGTCGGAAACGCTTTGCAATACCGCAAATCAGTGAGTATCGTATCCGGTGTCAGGGTGACCTCCAGGCTGTGACCGTCCCAGGCAAAGCCGTGTTTTTCATAGAATTGCCGGGCTCGATCGTTCTCTCGGAGGACATAGAGAAAACAGCCGGGATACCCCGCCTCGCTCAGACGGAGGAGAACCTCCTCCATGATGATAGAGCCATAACCCTCCCGCCAGTGGTCCGGGTGGGCGTAGAGGGAGACCAACTCCCCCCATCCGGCCAGATCAGGGGAGCTGAATTGGCAGATGGTGCCCGAGGGGGTGACCCGGGCGGGGCCGTAGGTGGCACAGCAGAGAGGGCGGTCGCCGTCATACAGCAGAAGACCGCGGTAGACGCCCTCTTCATAGTTCTTCCGAAAAACGGCGGTCCAGCGGTGGTCGGTGATTTCCCGGGCAATATAGCCGGCAGGGATACTGTCCCGGTAGGCGGCCCGCCAGCCCAGGGCGTGGAGGAGGGACATATCCCGGAAGTGTTTTTCCTGACAGGCGTCTACAAGGCGCGTCGCTCCCATAAAATTTACCTCCCA
Organism: uncultured bacterium; assembly: GCA_949840775.1. GTDB lineage: Bacteria > Bacillota > Clostridia > Oscillospirales > Oscillospiraceae > Lawsonibacter. The sequence continues at coordinate 2,179 of CATKXO010000050.1, forward strand.
AAAGAAATGGACGGCGGTGAGCCGTCCACGATTTTATCCCAACCGGACAATTTGTTCAATAGGCAGGGAGCACAGCGCCGCCTGGGCCTCACTGCGCAGGCCATGCTCGGTATTGATGGCCTCCATGATGGGGACCCGGAGGTCGGTGGGCACCACAATGGCCACGATCTCCCGCTCGGATTTCAGCTCCACCTCATAGGCCTGTTCCAGCTCCTTCCGGCCAGACAGACGCCCCTTGATTACGGTGCCCCCACGGGCACCGTGGGCCTTGGCGGTGGACATGACATCATCGGTGCACCCACGGGCGCACACCACCAAAATCAGGCTGTTTTCGGTACGTTCCACTTTTTCTTCCCCCTTTTCTTTCAGCCCCTCGGCATGATAGGCGGCCAGATTTGCCACCAGGCTGTTTAGTCCGGACACGGGGACAGAGACCACAATCCCGGCCCCGCCGGTGTGTCCCCGAAGCTCGTTGTCCAGGTCATGAAACAGCTTTTTCGCGGCGGAAGCGGCGGCAAAGCTGATCAGTACGTCCTTTTCGGTGGAGCCCAGGCCCAGAATATCCATAATCTCTGAGGTTGCGGTCCCTTTGCCGGCGCATTGGATGTGAATCGGCACATACCGCTTGCGGTACAGCCGCAGCATGGCCGCCCCCTGGCCCCGCTCCACAATGGAGAGGATCAGCTTCATAGATTCCATAGTTCCCTCTCCTCTCAGTCAAAGTAGAGGACCACGTCCTCCACCCGCTCCATGCGGGAGCGCAGGCGACGGCGGGCCAGCTTGTGGTGGATGATGCTGGACAGGCCCATTACCTGGATGGTGACCAGGGGCGTCATGGCCACCATGGCCACAATGCCGAAGGCGTCGGTCATCATATTGCCCCCCAGGGCCTGACAGGCCCCCTGAGCGAAGGGGAGCAGGAAGGTGGCGGTCATAGGACCGCTGGCCACGCCGCCGGAGTCGAAGGCGATGCCGGTGAAGATGCTGGGCACCACAAAGGTGAGCCCCAGGGAGATGGCGTAGCCGGGGATGAGCAGCCAGAAGATGTTCAGTCCGGTGAGCACCCGCACCATAGCCAGTCCCACCGACACGCACACGCCGATAGACATGGCCAGCCCCATGGCCCGCTGGGAGATGGAGCCGCTGGATACCTCCTCCACCTGCTTGGTGAGCACAGTGACGGCGGGCTCCGCCTTGACGATGTAGTAGCCGATGAGCATACCGATGGGCACCAGCAGCCACTTGGTTCCGCTCCCGGCGATGGCGGCGCCGATAAACTGGCCGGCGGGCATAAAGCCCACGTTGACGCCGCACAGGAAGAGGACCAGCCCCAGGTATGTATAGAGCAGACCGGTAACAATCCGGATCAGCTGGCCCCGCTTAAACCGGCGGGTGAGGAGCTGGAACACCAGAAACAGCCCGGCCACGGGGAGAAGGGCGGCAGCCACCTCCTCCAGATAGGTGGGGAAGGAGCGGATGAAGTGCTGGGCGGCCTGGGCGGTGGTAGACACCTCCGGGACAACGCCCACAGCGGGGTTGGCCTCACTGGGCCGGTATATGATGCCCAGCAGCAGCACGCAGAGGATGGGACCGATGGAGCACAGGGAGATGAGGCCGAAGCTGTCGCTGGCAGAGTTCTTGTCGCTGCGGGTGGAGGCGATGCCCAGGCCCAGGGACATGATAAAGGGGACGGTGATGGGTCCGGTGGTGACACCTCCGGAGTCGAAGGACACCGGGATAAAATTCCCCGGGGCAACAAAGGCCAGGGCAAAGGCGATGAAATAGAGCACCAGCAGCAGCCGGCGCAGGGGGACGCCCCACCGGATGCGCAGGGTAGCCGCCACCAGGAACAGGCCCACGCCCACCGCCACGGTGACGATGAGCACTGTGCTGTTGATGGCGGGCACCTGCTTGGACAGCACCTGGAGGTCGGGCTCCGCCATGGTGGTGAGTACGCCCAGCAGGAAGTAGACTACAACGGGGATAATCAGATGCCTGTTTTTGCTGAGCGTGGAGCCCACGCCCTCCCCCATGGGGATCATGGACATGTCCACCCCCAGGGTGAACAGCCCCATGCCGCCCACCAGCAGAATGGCCCCAAAGAGGAACAGCACCAGAGTGCCCGGGTCCAGAGGGGCGACGGTGATGGACAGCAGAAAGACAATGGCGGTGATTGGCAGTACAGAGGCCATGGATTCCTGGATTTTTTCAACCAGCTTCTTATTGAGACGCAAGGGCCTCCCCTCCTTTCAGGCAGGTGCTTCCATTATAGCTGAGGCGGCGGGGACTTCATAGGGCTTTTACGGAATCTTTACACACTCTGAATGATTTTAATAGAGACGGGTCCCGCAAAAATAAGGATTGTAATTTGGGTGAGAAAGAAATATAATAAGGGAGAAGCATAGTCACAAACAAAAGGAGGATATGGAGATGGCGATTGAATACAAAAACTTGATGGAGGACATTGTCCTGCAAAATCTGGATACCGTCATGGCGGCGGAGGGGGGCTGCACCTGCGACGCCTGCAAGTCGGACGTGGTGGCCTATACCCTGAACCACCTGACGCCCCACTATGTGGCCACCCGCCAGGGCCGTTTGATGGTCAAACTGCAGAGCTATGAGCTGCAATCCCGGGCCGATGTGGTGGCGGCCATCAGCGAGGCGGCCGTTATGGTGGCCAAGACCCCCCGCCACGGACGGGAATAAGACAGGATTCGCTCCGCCCCGCAGCGGGGCGGATTTTTTTACCGCAGAAACAGCCGCAGCAGAGTGTTTTTGGCCGGAGTATAGGGGGCGTACCGGACAGGCAGGTCCACGCGGGCGGACTTTTTCACAATGCTCTTTTGCCGGGAGAAGGTGTTGAAGCTGTCCTTTCCGTGATACCCTCCCATGCCGCTGGTCCCCACGCCGCCGAAGGGCATACGGCTGGTGGCCAGGTGGATGACCGTGTCGTTGATGCACCCGCCTCCAAAGGAGGCCCGGCGGAGGAACAGCTCCTGCACGCGCCTGTCCTGGGAGAACAGGTAGAGGGCCAGCGGCCGGGGGCGGGCCTTGACAAAGTCCAGCGCCTCCTCCACTTGGTCGAAGGTGAGAACAGGCAGCACCGGGCCAAAAATCTCCTCCTGCATCACGGCGTCCTCCGGGGAGACGTTGTCCAAAATGGTGGGCTGGATTTTCAGGGTGTCAGGGTCCCCCTTTCCGCCAAAGACCACCTTGTCCCGGTCGATGAGGGCCATCACCCGGCAAAAGTGCTTCTCGTTGACCATGCGGACATAGCCCCTGTTGTCCAGGGCGTCCCGCCCGTACATCACAGTAATCCACCGCTTGAGACAGGCCAGCAGCCGGTCCTTCACCTGCCGGTCCACCAGCAGGTAGTCCGGGGCCACGCAGGTCTGGCCGCAGTTGAGCAGCTTGCCGAAGATGATCCGCCTGGCGGCCAGGTCCAGCCGGGCGGTTTTATCTACGATGCAGGGGCTCTTGCCCCCCAGCTCCAGGGTGACGGGGGTGAGGTGTTTTGCCGCCTTTGCCATGACCTCTCTGCCCACCTCCACCCCGCCGGTGAAGAAGATGTAGTCGAATTTCTGGTCCAGCAGGGCCCGGTTCTCTGCCCGGCCCCCCTCCACCACGGCCACAAGCTCCGGCGGGAAGCACTCCGCAAGAATGTCCCGCATCACCGCTGACGAGGCGGGAGAGTAGGCCGAGGGCTTTACCACGCAGCAGTTGCCGGCGGCAATGGCCCCGATGAGGGGCTCCAGGGTGAGCAGAAAGGGGTAGTTCCAGGGGGACATGATGAGGACCACCCCGTAGGGCTCCCGGACGGTGAAGCTCCGGGCGGGGAACTGGGCCAGGGGGGTGAGGTGGTCCCGGTCCCCCGTCCAGCGCCCCAGCCGCTTTTCTACAAAGGACAGCTCCGACAGGGTGAGCCCCACCTCGCACATCCAGCTCTCAGTGGGGGACTTGTTCAGATCGGCCTTGAGGGCGGCGCAGATATCCCCCTCACGGGACTTGATGGCCTCCCGCAGCCGCCGCAGCGCCCCCCGCCGGGCGGACAGGGGCAGGGTGGCTCCGGTGTTGAAGTGGTCCCGCTGGGCCGCTATCAGAGCTTGGATGTCCATGGGTCTCTCCCCTCTTGAGTAGGGGCGGCCTTTGGCCGCCCGTATTGGCGCATATTCTTTTGGGACGGGCGGCCAAAGGCCGCCCCTACAATTTCTTCCAGCATACCACAAAAATTCCCCGCCGTCAAAAATTTCTCTTGACATGGTTCGCAGGAGCTAGTATTATATTTTTAATAGTACTGTATTTTTGATACTAGAGGAACGGAGGAATGCGTTATGAAACAAGCAAAGCCCCTGACTAAGGAACAGTACCTGAAAAAATTCAGCCGGGCGGTGCGGTGGCGGCTGCCGCCCCAGGAGTCGGAGGACGCCATTTCCGACTACCGGGAGCTGATTTTTCAGGAGGAGCGGGACGAGGCCAAGCTGGTGGAGGAGCTGGGGGAGCCTGTCCAGGCGGCCCACCTGCTCACCGACGTGAAAACCTACCGCCGGTGGCTGAAAATTTTCGCGGTGCTGGCCGTCGGGCTGTTCCTGCTGGCCAAGTGGGCCTGGATGGCCCGTAGCAGCGTCTATTTAAGCTTTGCCGAAGAGTGGTGGTACCCCGTGTGGGTGATGGCAGTGGGTTTGCCGTTGTCTCTATACTGGTTCCGGCGGTACGGACAGAAGAACGGGCCGTTGTCCAAGCGGTTGCTTGTGTCCTTAGCGGTCCTTTTGGCTGCCGGCGTTGGTATTTTACTCTGGTTTGAGCGTTTGACCGGGATCGTTTTGTGGGAGCAGCTGCCGGACGGTGCGCAGCAGTTGTCGGATCAGGTGCACTTATGGCTCACGGCGGAAATGTATGCCGGTGTTATCTGTGCCCTGACCGCCCTGGCGGGACTGGTGCTGGCCAAGTGCTACGACCGGCGGTGGCTGGCCCTGTATATCTTGGGAGTCACGGTGGCGGCGATGCTCGGCTTTATTATATTTCACCTGAAATATATGAATCTGGATTATTCCGGGGCGGAAATGCTCTCAGAGTTGACCGCCCGTCTCATCCCCATCGGGGCGTTGGGCCTGCTCGGAACGGGGGTGGCCCTGTGCTGAAGAAGGACCTGCTGGAGCTGTGCCTGCTCCAGCTGCTGGCCGGGGGGGACAAGTACGGCTACGAGGTGCTTACCCCTCTGCGCGCCGCCTTCCCGGACACCCAGGAGAGCGCCATCTACGCCCTGCTCCGGGGTCTGGGCAAGGCGGGCTGTACCTCCTGGTACATGGCCCCCGGGGGCGGAGGCCCCGACCGGAAGTACTACAAGCTCACCCCCGCCGGGCAGGCCCGGCTGGAGGAGCTGCGGGACCAATGGCGGGTCATGCGGGACGCCATTGCGTCTTTTGGAGTAGAATAAGGAAGTGTCCTTTTCGCAGATTTTAATGTAGGGGCCGCCGCCCTCGGCGGCCCATCAAAGTGCAGCACCTCCCCTGGTTTCGGGCCGCCCAGGGGGGCGGCCCCTACAGATAATCTCCGAATAAAACGCGCGTTAGGGCACTCCCGTAGAATAAAATCATATTTACAACCGCCCAAAATCGTGCTATCATATAAAATTGTGGGAGGATTTCCCGCAAACGATATGAAAACGAGGAGTGTTCCTTTATGAGCCGTATGGTCGGTACCGTATCCCGGGGCATCCGCACCCCCATCATCCGCAGCGGGGATGACTTGGTGGAGATTGTCACCTCCTCCCTGCTGGAGGCCGCCAGGGAGGACGGCTTTGCCTTCCGTGACCGGGACATCGTGGCCATGACCGAGGCCATCGTGGCCCGGGCCCAGGGCAACTACGCCACCGTGGACGACATCGCCGCCGATGTCCGCGCCAAGCTGGGAGGCGGGACGGTGGGGGTAATCTTCCCCATCCTCAGCCGCAACCGCTTTGCCATCTGCCTGCGGGGCATCGCCAAGGGGTGCAGGAAGGTTGTCCTCATGCTCAGCTACCCCTCCGACGAGGTGGGCAACCACCTCATCAGCCTGGACGCGGTGGACGAAAAGGGAGTGGACCCCTACAAGGATGTCCTCACCCTGGAGCAGTACCGCTCCCTCTTCGGCTATGAGAAGCACCCCTTCACCGGCGTGGACTATGTGGCCTACTATCAGGAGCTGATTGAGGGCTGTGGGGCCCAGGTGGAGATTGTCTTTGCCAACGACCCCCGGGCCATCCTGCCCTACACCAAAAACGTGCTGTGCTGTGACATCCACACCCGCGCCCGCACCAAGCGCCTGCTCAAGGCCGCCGGGGCGGAGAAGGTCTTCGGCCTGGATGAGATTCTCAACGCCCCCGTCAACGGCAGCGGCTGCAACGAGAAATACGGCCTGCTGGGGTCCAACAAGTCCACCGAGGACCAGGTCAAGCTTTTCCCCCGGGACTGCCAGGGGCTGGTGGAGGCCATCCAGAAGAAGCTGCTGGAGGCTACCGGCAAGCATGTGGAGGTCATGGTCTACGGCGACGGCGCCTTTAAGGACCCGGTGGGCAAGATTTGGGAGCTGGCCGACCCGGTGGTCTCCCCGGCCTACACCGCCGGCCTGGAGGGAACCCCTAACGAGCTGAAGCTGAAATATCTGGCGGACAACGACTTCGCCGGCCTGTCCGGCGAGGCCCTGAAGGAGGCCATCAAGGACCGTATCCACAAAAAGGACGGGAATCTGGTGGGCCAGATGGTGTCAGAGGGCACCACCCCCCGCCGCCTCACCGACCTGATCGGCTCCCTGTGCGACCTGACCTCCGGTTCCGGTGACAAGGGCACCCCGGTGGTCTTCATCCAGGGCTATTTCGACAACTATACCACGGAGTAAGGTAACAGGACCGCCGCCCGGCCGGGCGGCGGTCCTGTGATATTGTGTGTGTGGAGGCTCCGCCCGCCGGGCGGTTTTTGTGTCCGCTATTTTAAGAATATTCGGTTCTCCACCGCGTGAATATTGCAATTTTCCGCCGGGGCTGTAATCTCCTCGGCCAATCTGCCGATTTGGATGTCCAGAACAGGGTAGAGCTTCTCGCACTGTATTTTCCCCTTGCTCCGCTTGGACATTACTTCGTTCAGCCCATTCAGCTCAGCGGTCAGCGACTCCCGCCTCTCGTTATAGAGCTCCCGCTGTACCACAAGCTGGTCCAGGATAGACCGCTCCGAGTCTGACATCCGGGACCCCTTTTTGCGCAGGTTGGAGATGGTTGCCCATAGCTTGCTGATGGTAGACTGTACCGCTGCCAATTCCGTCCTGACCCGGTTCCACTCATCCGGGCTGTGCGGGGGATAGCCGACGGAAAAGCGGCTTCGGTCTCCGGCCAGATTTCCGATCCGTATGCACAGGATGCTGTCCTCTGCATGGATGAGGCTGCCTGCGATCATTCCCCGCCCCGTCGTGGCATAAACCGTTCCGCCGCAGCAAATGGTGCTGTTTGAGATCATCTCTGCAATCACGCTGCCCCCGGCGTTGATTACCGCCCATTCCTCCTCGGGGGAGTGGAGCTGAGGGGCCTCGCTTAAAACGGTTTTGCGTTCGCTGCCGTGTATGCCCTGCTGGACCCGGATGGTCCCGCCCAGGGACCTCACCCTGGCCTGCCCGATTCTTCCGTTGATTACAATGTCGCCGGAGGCCTCGATGTCTGTCCCGCCGTCTACATTTCCACCCACATAGAGGCTGCCCGAAATTTGCAGCGTCCCCTGGCATTGTGTCAGGTCGCCGTCGATGATTTTTTGCTCGTGAATACAGAAACGGTCGTTGTCGATGTATAAGATTCCGTCCACGCTGGCTATGAGCGCCTGACCATCCCTGCTGACAGCGGTGTTCACCCCCTGAGGGATGTCAATCCTGCCGATTTGCGGGCTGGGAAGCGCTTGACCCGCCACATCCATACCGTCTGCCCCCGGTTTCGGGGGGCAGATCAGGCAAATGACCGCCCCTTTCCGAACCGGCTGGAGCTGAACGCTTTGCTTGAAGTCCAACTGTGCTTCATCCTGTGTTTCAAGATGAAAAATTCCGTGGCGCTGGAAGAGCTCTGTCACCTTGCCGTCTTCTCCCGCCTGGGGCGGCGTTCCCTTTGCCACTGGAAAGATACGGAAGTACCCACGGGCAAACTCCTGCGGGATGCTCTCCTGCAAAATACCATACTGAATCCCCTCGTAGTGCATATCCTCCAGAAATTCTTCCAGGGTAATCCCGTCTCCGTTGTTCTCCGGCGGAAGCAGGCAGGCGTAGGCGCGCATACGGTCCTCCGACAGGATAAACCGCGCCTCCGCGCTGACGGGTTCAGATGACTTTTTGCGCCGGCCCTTGCAGAACTCCTTCAAAGCTCCAACAAAATCGTCTATGGTTTTGCTGTCATCCGGATATTCCTCTCTTGCGTCTTCGGCTGCCGTATCCAGCTCTGAAAACAGCCTTCTGTAAGGCGTGGG
>CATKXO010000051.1 GCA_949840775.1 uncultured bacterium
TACATCCTCTACGAATTGCTGTGGCGATGGGCGAAGCGCCGCCATCCCCATAAGGGGCAGCGGTGGGTTTCTACCAACTACTGGCACCGCAGAGGCGGCCGGAACTGGGTGTTCTGCACCGAGGATATCCTGTGCTATGATATCCGGGATCTGGGCAAGCAGCTTCTGCCCGTTGGTACTATGCCGCTCAAATCAGTCATGATTTTTACAATAAAGACAGGTTGTAGGTTTCAAAATTCCGTGGGATTTTGTAAAAGAATATCAATATGCTTAAATCAAAGCAGAAAGCAAACGGGTGCTGTCCGTTCTGAACAGCACCCATTTTCTCTCCCTTTTCTCTTTCGTGTTGTGAAACGCTCTTATAACTTCACTCTCGTTAAAATGACGGCGCGGGCAGTGAGCCGGGATGGCTCACTGCCCGATAAACTGGAAGCTGCCTATTGATTAGTAACTACTGTAAAACTGACACTTCCCTTCGCCTTTTCACCAGTTACTGAAACTGTATACGTTCCGCCTTCATTAACTTCAACATCAAACTCACTAGATACAGAAATTCCGTTGTTCTCATAGATAGAATCTCCATCATCCTTCTGAATTTTTACTGATAAATTCCCCTTATTTACTATAATTTTTCCACGAATGGTATCTCCAGATTCAGCAATCAAGTCTTGCGTGTCTGTTTTATTTAAGACATGATACTCCATGATAAACTCACTGTCGTTTCCAGTACGGCTACCATCAAATTTTGAATCACACGCAGTTAAAGATGCCATAAGTGCTAATGTGCAAACTATTAAAATGCAACGCCTCCCCAAGTCTCGGGCCGCCCAGGGGGGGCGGCCCCTACATCTGATCTCCGGATAAAATGCGCGTTAGGGCACTCCCTGGCCACCTGTCCCACTGGACATTTTTATGAAAAGCAGCTATAATATGGAGCATACTTTTTGAAAGGACTTTCCTGCTATGCTGTACCGTTTTCTCTGGATTTTCTTTATCTATGCCTTTCTGGGCTGGTGCACCGAAGTGAGCTACGCCGCCCTGGTCACCGGCAAGTTTGTCAACCGGGGCTTTCTCAACGGCCCCTGGTGCCCTGTCTACGGCTTCGGCGTGGTTATCGTGCTGGGCTGTCTCACCCCTCTGGCGGACAACCTGCCCGTCCTGTTTGTGGGCTCAGTGGTGCTCACCTCCATTCTGGAGTGGCTCACCGGCTTCGTGCTGGAAAAGCTGTTCCACCAGCGCTGGTGGGACTACTCCGACCAGCCCTTTAACCTCAGCGGCTACATCTGCCTGCGCTTCTCCATCGCCTGGGGCTTTGCCTGCCTGTTTGTGGTCAAGCTGCTCCACCCCACGGTGCTGCTCCTCATCCGCCTGTGCCCCCGCCTGCTGGGAACGGTGCTCCTGGTGCTGCTGGGGGCGGTGATGGCCGTCGACCTGGCCGCCACCGTGGCCACCATCGTCAAGCTGAACCGCCGGCTGGAGCAAATCGACGAGCTGGCCGCCAAAATCAAGGAGGCCTCCAACGAGTTCGGGGAGAATCTGGCCGGCAAGGTGCTGGACGCCGCCGAGCGGGGGGCCGACTGGAAGGAGGAGATGGACGAGCTGTCCTTCAAGCTGGCAGAGCGCCGGGCCGAGCTGGCTGACGAGCGGGAGGACTGGGAGCAGCGCCGGGAGGAGCGGCTGGCCCAGGCCCGCCGGCAGCTGGAGGAGTGGCGGACCGCCATGCAGGAACTCCACGACGGGGAGTTTTTCGGCCGCCGCCGCCTGCTGGCCGCCTTCCCCCGCCTGCGGTCCATCGACCACCGGGACACCCTGGAGCGCCTACGCCGCCGGGCCGAGAGATTGAGGAAGTCTTAATTCCCACCGCTCTTTACAACAGCCAATACTCCATGATATAATGATGGATACTACATTAAGAGAGAAGGTCCGCCCCATGGACGAACTGCAAAACCTGAAAGACCGCATGGAACAGGAGCGGCCCACCCCCTGGGAGGACCTGCCTGACATCGCCTTATATATGGACCAGCTGATTTCCTACATGTCCCGGCAGCTCATCCGATTTGGCGACGGCCCCGCCCTCACCCCCGCCATGGTAAACAACTACATCAAGGACGGCCTGGTCCCCCGGGCGGAAGGCAAGCGGTACGGCCCCGCCCATCTGGGCTACCTCACCGCTGTGGTGGCGCTGAAGCAGGTGCTCACCGTACGGGACATCGGCGCCCTGATGGGGGCGGGGCGGGCGCTGGAGAAGACCATCCCGGAGCAGTACGCCTACTTCCTGGATGCTCTGGACCACGCCCTTACCGGCACCGCCCAGGCCATCAACCCGGAGGCCGAGGAATCCGACCTGGCTAAAATGGCCCTGGACTTTGCCGTACGCAGCTATGCCAATCAACTGGCCTGCCAGCGCATCCTCCATATCCTCCAGCCCCAGGAGGAGAAAAAACGCAAAAAAGAATAAAGGAGTGTTTCCCTTGTCTGACTTCGTCATCCTCACCGATTCCTCCGCCGACCTGTCCGCGGAGCTTGCCGCTCAAATCGGCGTCCAAGTCCTCCCCCTCTCCTTCATTATGGACGACCACACCTACTACAACTACCCGGACAACCGGGAGATGGACCCCCACCGCTTCTATGAACGCCTGCGCGGGGGCAAGCTGGCCACCACCAACGCCGTCAACGTGGCCCAGTACACCGAGGCCCTGGAGCCCCTGCTCCAGGCGGGCAAGGATGTGCTCATCCTTGCCTTTTCCTCCGGGCTGTCCACCACCTATAACTCCTCCCGGCTGGCTGTGGAGGAGCTGAGCACCAAATACCCGGACCGGAAGCTGTACACCGTAGACACCCTGTGCGCCTCTCTGGGACAGGGCCTGCTGGTGTGGTACGCCGCCCGAGAGCGGGACAAGGGCCACTCGATTGCAGAAGTCCGGGATTGGATCGAGGAGCGGAAGCTGAACCTGTGCCACCAGTTTACGGTGGACGACCTCCACTTCCTCAAGCGGGGCGGACGCATCTCCGCCGCCACCGCCGTGGTGGGCTCCATGCTCCAAATCAAGCCCGTTCTGCATGTGGACAACGAGGGCCACCTCATCAACATCGGCAAGGTCCGGGGCCGCCATGCCTCTTTAAAGGCCCTGGTGGACCGGATGGAGGAGACCGCCATCGACTCGGGCAGCCTCACCGTGTTTATCAGCCACGGCGACTGCCTGGAGGATGCCGAGACGGTGGCCGGCATGGTAAAAAAGCGCTTCGGCGTTCAGGACATCTATATCAATTACGTGGGCCCCGTCATCGGCGCCCACTCCGGTCCGGGAACAGTGGCGCTATTCTATATGGGGACGGAGCGGTAATATGGACGAGATCACATGGCTGGAAATTGCCGTCAACACCACCCCGGACAGGCTGGACCGGGTGTGCGCCCAGCTGGCCGCCGCCGGGATGGACAGCCTGGTCATCGAGGACGAGCAGGACTTTCTCAGCTTTCTGGAACAGAACCGGCAGTACTGGGACTATGTGGACCAGGAGCTGCTGGACCGGATGAAGGGCGTCACCCGTGTGAAATTCTACGTCACCGACGACGGGGACGGCCGGGCCCAGCTACAGCAGTACGTCCGGGGGCTGGAGGAGGAGTACACCGCCACCCCGCTCACTGACAACGACTGGGCCTACAGCTGGCAGAAATATTATAAGCCCCTGGAAATCGGCCGGCGGCTCTACGTGGTCCCGGAGTGGCTGCGGGAGGAGCCCGTCCCCGCCGGGCGGGTGCCCTTCTATCTCAACCCCGGCCTCACCTTCGGCACCGGCTCCCACGCCTCCACTCAGCTGTGCCTGGAGGGTGTGGAGGAGCACACCCTCCCCGGCCGGGACGTGCTGGACCTGGGCTGCGGCAGCGGCATCCTGTCCATCGCCGCCCTGTGCCTGGGGGCAGAGAACGCTGTCGCAGTGGATATCGACCCCAAGGCGGTGGACGTGGCCTATGAGAACGCCGCCCTCAACGGTATTGGAAGGGACCGCTATACCGTCCGGGCGGGCAACGTGCTGTCCGACCGAGCCCTGGCGGCAGAGCTGGCGCAGAAAAAATACCACCTGGTGCTGGCCAACATTGTGGCCGATGTCATCATCCCCCTGGCCCCCCAGGTGCCCGGCCTGCTGGAGGAGGACGGCGTCTTCCTCTGCTCCGGCATCATCGACACCCGGTCCCACGAGGTGGAGGCTGCCCTGAAACAGGCCGGGCTCACCCTCACCAAAAGGCGGGAGAAAAACGGCTGGGTGGCACTGGAGGCAACTTTATGAAAATTCTGATTTTCGGGCCCAAGGCCCGGTACGACCTGTACCTCCCGGAATTTGTCAGGGACATACCCGTGGAGCCCGTCTTCTGCGGCGCTCCCGCCCCGTCTCTCCAGGCGGCGGCGGATCACCCGGATGCAGAGGTAATTTTTGCCGACGCCATCACCCCCATCAGCCGGGAAATGATGGACCTCCTCCCCCGGCTGAGGATGATTCACTCCGAGGGCGTGGCTTTCAACGCCATCGACACGGAGGCCGCCCGGGCGCGGGGGATTTTTGTCTGCAACAACAAGGGCTGCAACGCCGGCAGCGTGGCGGAGCACACCGTTATGCTGATGCTTATGGCCCTGCGCCGGGGAATCACCGGCCATGCCGCCGTCAAAGCCGGGCAGCAGATCAGATTCAAGGAGCAGTTTATGGTGTCCAACGCCCCCGAGCTGGGGGAACAGAGTGTGGGCATCATCGGTCTGGGAGATATTGGGACGGCCACCGCCCGGCTGCTGCGCCCCTTCGGCTGTAAGCTGTACTACTACACCGCGCACCGCCGTCCCCCCCACGCGGAGGAGGAACTGGGCGTCACCTATCTGCCTCTGGAGGAGCTGGCCGGGACGTGCAGCATTCTTTCTCTTCACTGCGCCGTCAACGAGCAGACCACCCACATGGTCAATGAGGATTTCCTGGCCCATGTCAAACCGGGGACGATCCTGGTGAACACCGCCCGGGGCCAGCTGGTGGACAATCTGGCGGTGCGTCAGGCCCTCATCGGGGGCAGGCTGGGGGGCATCGCTATGGATACCCTGGACCCCGAGCCCACCCCGGCGGATCACCCTCTGGTGGACCTGCCCCCCGAGATTGCCGGGCGGGCGGTCTACTCCCCCCATCTGGGCGGCATCACCAGCGGCGTCTTCCGCCGGGCTCACCGGAATATGTGGAACTCCGCCCGGCTCCTTCTGGAGGGGCAGCGGCCCAATTTCATTGTCAACGGACTATAAAGAATCAGGGTCCCCGATATTTCGGGGGCCCTGATTTTATCACCGAGATAGATTGTCCAGGAACGGGTCAGATTACTTCAGGCCGTTCTCGTAGGACTCAATCATCTTCTTGACCATCTGGCCGCCCACAGAACCGGCCTGCTTGCTGGTCAGGTCGCCGTTGTAGCCCTGCTTCAGGTTGACGCCCACCTCCCTTGGTGTGCCCACCCCAACTTAAAAGGCTGGTTTTTACCATTTTCTTTAAGTCGTTTCGGCATACCGCCAATTTTATCGGCGTTTTTTTGTGCGATTTCCATAAGCAAAACCCTTTTAAGATGGAGACATACCTGTTTTTTATGAAGCGGGTACATCAACCTGTTCCTCTTGGGTTTCCGGCTCAATTTCGCCGATAAATTTGTAGAAAATACGCACGCTCTGGCGGTAGGGCTGATTGGCCCGAGCCGGTATCCTGTGTCTGCCGTCCTCGTAGACCTTGGGCCCAATCTCGATGCGGTCCACAAAGGTGACCAGCGTGTCCCGGTCCAGTTCGTCCAGATGGGTGTAGGACCGGGCTAGCTCGAAGAATTGCGTGTAGCGGTCCGCCATCTGCTGGGCAGGGCTGGGGGCGCTCAGTTCTTCCAAGGTGGCTTTCAGCCCAGCGGATTCCCGCTCCAGGTCGCCCACCATACGGTTCAGCCTGTCGTCATCCAGCTTACCCGCCGCGTTGTCGGTATACAGCTTGGTGACGATCTTGTCGATGGTGGCCACCCGGGCCTCCGCCTGCTCGCGTTTCATCTTCCGGGCCTTAAGATTTTCCACGCTCCCAACCCGACGAGCGGCCTCCTGTGCCAACGCCTCGATCTCCCGGACACTGAGGGCCAGCAGGCTGTTCAGATCCTGCCGCACCAGCTCCACCAGGTCGGCGTAGCGGATGCGTACCCCCTCGCAAGGTTCCGGGATATCCTGGCGCTGGTGGGTACAGGAGAGATACCAGTACTTCTCCCGCTCCCCCTTGTACACCGTGCCGCAGGAACACAGCGAGTAACCACACCGGGCACAGACCGCAATACCGCCGAAGATGCTTTTCCGTACATGGTCGTAGGCCCGGTAGTTCCGGGTACCCCGGCCCAGATTTTCCTGAGCCCGCTGGAACAGCGCCTTGTCCACCAGCGGCGGGTGGGTGTCCTCGGTCACTGCCCAGTTGTCCCGGGGGACGGCTACTTTCTTCTTGGACTTGACGCTGACTTTCTTGCTCCGGCCCAACAGGGTGTGCCCCAGGTACACCGGATTTTTCAGGATGCGCTTCACTGTGGTGTAGTTCCACACATCAGAGGCTCGGGCCGCTCCCTCCTCGCTGAACTCGTCCCGATACAGTACCCGGTATTTCAGCGGCGGGATCACCCCGTCGGCGTTCAGGTCCAGGGCGATCTTCCGGGAGGAGTCCCCCGCCGCCGCCCGCTTGAAGATGCGCTCCACCACCGGGGCGGTGGCCTCATCCGGAGCCAGGCGGTGCCGGTTCTCCTGATCCTTCCGGTAGCCGTAGGGCGGGCAGGCACAGTATTGGCCGCTCTCCCGCTTGTTCCGCAACACATCTTTCACCTTGCGGGAGCCGTCTCGGAGGTAAACCTCGTTCATGGCGAACAGGAACGGCGCCATGATGTTGTCATGCTCGGTGTCGAAGTTGTCCGCAATGGCAATATACTGGATGCCATGCTCCGGGAAAAACTGCTCGGCGTAATAGCTGGCCTCCCGCATGTCGCGGCCCAGCCGGGACAGGTCCTTGGTGATGACCAGGTTGGCCTTGCCCTGCTCCAGCTGCTTCAGCATCTCCTTGAAGCCGGGGCGGTTGAAGTTGCCGCCGGAGTAGCCATCGTCCACAAATTCCCGGACGAGGGTGATGTTGTTCTGCTTGCAGTAGTTCTGCACGATCATGCGCTGATTGGTGATACTGGACGATTCCCCGCCCTGGGCCTCCTCGTTGGACAGCCGCAGGTAGGCAAAGCCCAGTGTGAATCTGCCGGTTTTCATGCTCGCCTCCTCCGGTGAACCGGCCCACTGAGTTGATTATACCCCATGGCCGCCGCCTCCGTCAACGGGCCGTGCGGTTGGAATATTTTGGGCAAGCCGCTCCGCCATCAGTTCGGAGAGGGGCCGCGTGCCCTGAAAGACCCGCCGCAGCTCGTAGGTAACCTGACCCATGGTGATGGTCTGCTGTTCCATTGCATCGCCTCCGGGACTAGTTTGCACTGGAACAGGGCGGTTTATCCCACTATTTCCCATCCGCACCGTCCTTTGGGATGGAAGCCAGGTAGCCCTTGGTTACGTCGGGCCGCTCGTGCCCCAGAAGCTGGGAGACCCGCAGGCTGGCGCTGAGGGGGTTCATGCCACTGTCAATCAATTCCTGATAGGTCCGGGCGGCGTAGCTGTGGCGCAGGCCGTGGTGGGTCATGGGACGGGCGGAACCTTCATCCTGGATTTGCGGCCTTACCTTATCTGTGGGACGAGAAGCGGGAAAACTGGATTGTGGACGAGGAAGCTGCCGCCATCGTCCGGCGCATCTTCGCCATGACGCTGGAAGGGTACGGCCCCTATCAGATTTCCTCCCGGCTGTCCCAGGAGAAAATCGAAATCCCCTCCGTCCACCTTGCCCGGTACGGCGAGGGCGTGAACCAGAACCGGGCCATCAAGGACATTTACGGCTGGGGTTCGTCCACCATCGTCAATATCCTCAAAAAGCGGGAATACTTAGGTCATACGGTCAATTTCAAGACGCAGAAGCATTTTAAGGACAAGAAAAGTCACTATGTTGATGAGAGCGAGTGGACGATTTTTGAGAACACTCACGAGCCGATCATCACGCAGGAAATGTATGATAACGTCCAGCGCATCCGCGCCAACGTCCGCCGCTACCCGGACGGCTGGGGCGAGGCCGCGCCGCTGACCGGGCTTCTCTACTGCGCCGATTGCGGCGGCAAAATGTACGTTCACCGGGTCAACAACGGCAAGCGGGTTTCGCAGTACACTTGCTCACAGTACAGCAAAGTCCCCGTGGGAACCCTCTGCCCCACCCAGCACCGTATAGCGGAGAAGGTTGTCCTCTCCCTTGTCTCCGACACACTCCACGCCATTGCAGACTACGCCAAGACTGACCGGGCGGCGTTCATCCGCACCGTCCAGGAGGCCCAGGTCAACCAGCAGGACAGCGACATCAAGAAGAAACGGCGCAGGCTGGCGGCAGCACAGAAGCGGGCCGGGGAGTTAGAACGTCTCATGTGCAAGATTTATGAGGACAACGCCTTGGGCCGTCTGCCGGATGCCCGGTATGCCGCCCTGGATGCGCAGTACGCCAAGGAGCAGGAGGCGCTTTCCAAGGAGATCACCGAGTTGGAGAAGTCCGTCAAGGGCTACGACCAGGGCAAGCGGTCAGCCGAGAAATTCATTGCCATGATTGACAAATACCAGGATTTTGACACCATGACCACCACCATGCTCAATGAATTTGTCGAGAAAATCCTTGTCCATGAGCGTGACCAGAGGGGCCGTCAGGACACCGGGCAGGAGGTAGAAATCTACTTTAATTTCGTTGGAAAGTACATCCCGCCCACCTTAAAGGAGGCGGAGCCGACCCCGGAGGAATTGGAAGAAATTCGGAAGAAAAACGAGCGCCGGGAGCGGGCGCACCGGGCCTACCTTCAGCGCAAGGCCAGCGGAGCGCAGAAGCGGTATGAGGACAAAATCAAGGCCCGGAAAAAGGCTGAAATGGACGCTAAAAAGGGCGCTATTCGGGCCGAGGATATGGCAAAGGGCATCTACACCCCCGTGGGCAAGCTGCCCCCGAAAGAGCCGCAGAGGGCGGCACAGGCCAGTGTAGCAGTTTGAGAGTGCGAAAGGAGATTATCACAATGGAATTGACCTATACGAAAGTTGGCGATTATTATATCCCCGATCTGGTACTTGACCCCGAACCGGAGCCGGTCAGGACGGTGGGTAAGTACGGCAGTCTGCGGCGCACCTACTTGAAGCAGCACAAGCACGACCTGTGGCGGGAGCTGGCGGGCAGCGGAAAGCTCACCGCCCACCTGCTGGAAATTGACGATACCGCCCAGGAGTGGATGGACAGGATGCTCCCGCAGATGATGGAGGCCGCTGGCGTGACCGAGGAATTGAAGGCCCGTGACCAGTTGGCGTGGGTGGGGCTGGTGAATAATTGCCGGGCCAGGGTGGAAGAAATCATTTTCAATAAACTGATTTATTGCTGAATCTTATACCTTTAAGGCATATTTGTAGATATATCGTCCGTTTGTACTACACTTTGCTTTTGGTAAGTATCTAACCTATATGTGCGTACTTGACGTACGATCTTCGCAGAATTACAATGATTTAGTAAAATGAAAAGCGCAATTATGCGCCTATTTTCAAAGGAGATACTAATATGGACTTCAAATGGCTCAATGAGGGGCAGATTAAAGCTGATGATGGCAAAATAGAAATGTTTGCCCCAGCGCAAAGTGACTTTTTCTTTAACAATGATTCGGTTAGTGCGGAGGGAATCACGCCGGAATCTTAGTGCAACGCCCCGTTTTATCACACAGAAATAGCGGGCGA
>CATKXO010000052.1 GCA_949840775.1 uncultured bacterium
GGATGCGCCGCAGGTCCTCCCAAAGAAGAAGCTGTTCGCTATCGGTACGGTCAATGTCAAGCCCGCTCAAATCGTCATAGTCCGTGTAGGTGGAAAATTTGAGAAACTGCGTAATGCTCCGGTTTCTGAACGCTTTGCAGCTCGTCCAGCAGAATCTTGAGATCAGCCGGGGCTACAACAAACTCTTTGACAGGATGGTCAACCGGGTCGCAGTTTTTACCAACATACTCGGTGACAATCAGTTCCCCGGTGCGGTAATAGTCGGCCAGACACTCCGCGATCAGGAGTGCCCCATGGGTAAAATTCCGTGGAAAGTTCTCGCTGAAATAGAAAACCAGCTTTTCCGCAGAACAGCCACGATTGGCCTTTCTGATTTCCTCCATAATGTCCGCCTTGATTACTTCGAGGGCGTCCGCCACGTTGAACGTGGCAAAGTCCACCGCTTTCAGTTGTGTAGCGGTAATAGTGTCCAGCAGGTCCAGACCGTAGTCGCTTTGACGTTCTGTAATGCCCCAAGCTCCCATTTTTGCCTCCTTCTTAGTCTGAAAAAATTTGTCCTTTAAGTGCAGCCCTCGGTTATCACCCCCTCCCGCAGACCCTGTTTAGGGGCCGTTTTTTAATGGAAAAAGAACAAGGACAAACCGTCAACTCCTTGCAACGCAAGGGTTTTCCGATTTGTCCTTATTATGCCATAAGGGCACTCTTACGCCACGTTCGCCATCCAGGCGAAAAACAACGTCAAGACGGTGCAGGCAAACATGGGGCACTACTCCGCCGCGTTCACGATGGACACCTATGTCTCCGATCAGGACTTCGGAAAGAGGGCCGAGGCGGAGGATTTGAGCCGCTATCTCCAGGAACAGATTTCGGCAGCCAAGGGGTCAAATTTGGGGTCATCGGCTGACGGGTAAAACTGTGGTCAAACTTTTTTGACCGCTTTCATCCAATAGCAAGTCAAAACCCCTTGGATTCTCAACAAATCCAAGGGGTTTCTCTGGTGCGGCTGACGGGAGTCGAACCCGTACGCCCATCCGGACACAAGCACCTCAAGCTTGCCAGTCTACCAATTCCAGCACAGCCGCAAAGTGCGGTCATTTCCAGACCGCTTGCTTATTATACTTTCCCCGGGAGGATTTGTCAACGGTTTTTTCAAGTTTTTATCCCTGCTCCTCTTTTTGCGCCTCGATGGCCTCCCGCTCCCTCACCAGCTCCTCGTGGAGCTGCATGGTATCCCAGGTCCGGTTGGTATCGGTGAGTACCGCCCTCAGGGGGATCGGGGGCAGCTTGGCCACCCGGATGACCTCCAACACCTGGTGAAACAGGGCCGGGGGCAGGTAACAGAACACCAGCATGGGCTCTGGCAGGGCCTCAACCGTCTCGCCGGGCTCCCCCTTCCCTGCTGCCAGCTCCTCCAGAGGGATATGGTAGCGGTCAGGCTCCACCACCCGCATCCGCAGACGGAGCATGGCGAAAATCTGCCGTAGCTTGGCGAAGCTCTCCCCGGAGCAGTTATACATCAAAACAGTGCCAGCATTTTTCATTCTTTTACCTCTCAAACCATAATGCTGTGGGCCCCGCCCCTTGGACGGGACATTTACCTTGGAATGGCCTGGCCAGGGAGCCAGGCCCCACATAGAATCTTGTTTATACCTGGGCCAGAGCCTGCTCGATGTCGGCAATCAGGTCGGCAGCGTCCTCAATTCCACAGGAGAAACGGACCAGATCAGGGGTGATGCCTGCGGCCGCCAGCTCCTGGTCATTCATCTGTCGGTGGGTAGCGGAGGCAGGATGGAGGGTGCAGGTGCGGGCATCGGCCACGTGGGTCTCAATGGCGGCCAGGCGCAGGTGCTTCATAAAGGTCTCAGCGGCGGACCGGCCCCCCTTGAAGCCAAAGGACACTACCCCGCAGGTGCCGTTGGGCATATACTTCCGGGCCAAGTCGTAATACTTGTCCCCCTCCAGGCCGGGATAGGTGACAAAGCTGATCTTGGGGTGGTTTTTCAGGTACCTGGCCACTGCCAGGGCGTTCTCACAGTGGCGGGGCATCCGGACGTGAAGGCTCTCCAGCCCCAGATTCAGCAGAAACGCGTTCTGGGGGGACTGGATGGAGCCGAAGTCCCGCATGCGCTGGGCGGTACACTTGGTGATGAACGCCCCGCCCTGGCCAAACTTCTCGGCGTAGGTGATGCCGTGGTAGCTGTCATCGGGGGTACAAAGGCCGGGGAACTTTTCCGCATGTGCCATCCAGTTGAAGTTGCCGCTGTCTACGATACAGCCGCCAACACCAGCCCCGTGGCCATCCATATACTTGGTGGTGGAGTGGGTAACGATGTCGCAGCCCCACTCAAAGGGCCGGCAGTTCACCGGGGTGGCAAAGGTGTTGTCGATAACCAGGGGCACGCCGTGAGCGTGGGCAGCCTTGGCAAATTTCTCAATGTCCAGCACCGTCAGGGCTGGGTTGGCGATAGTCTCGCCAAAGACAGCCTTCGTGTTGGGCTTGAACGCGGCATTCAGCTCCTCCTCGGTGCAGTCCGGGGAGACGAAGGTGAAGTCGACCCCCATCTTCCGCATCGTGACATGGAAGAGGTTGTAGGTGCCGCCGTAGATGGTGGAGGAGGCAACCACGTGGTCGCCGCAATTGGCAATGTTGAAGATCGCATAGAAGTTGGCCGCCTGGCCGGAGGAGGTGAGCATAGCGGCGGTTCCGCCCTCCATATCGCAGATCTTGGCGGCCACCATATCATTGGTGGGATTTTGCAGGCGGGTATAGAAATAACCGCTGGCCTCCAAGTCGAAGAGCTTGCCCATGTCCTCGCTGGTGGCATACTTAAACGTGGTGGACTGGACAATGGGGATTTGCCGGGGCTCCCCGTTGCCGGGGGTATAGCCGCTCTGGACGCACTTGGTGCTGATTTTGTAATCGCTCATGGAGAATGCCTTCTTTCCTTTTGTTTGAAGCGCCCCCGCCCGCAGGGCGGGGGCACGAGCTCTTTCAGGTAATAAGACTAATGGGAAATGAAAAAATTGTCAAGTATTTTGTAGGGGCATGTGGGACCCGGCCCCGGCCAAGTCATCCCGAATACGGTACGCCGGGCTCCATATCTGCCAGCTCGTCCCACAGCACCGCCTCGAAGGCAGCCAGCTGCTGGTGGCTGCGGTAGCTGACGCTGCGTCCTCCGGCGGTGATCTCCACCCCCTCTACCCCCTCCACCTGGAACAGGGTAAGGACAATAGAGTAGTCGGCCAGACTCAGGGAGACATCGGCCAGGGCTCCGTACTGCTCGGACAGGTCCACCACCAGCACGCCGGGCTGTTCCTCCTTCCAGCTGCACTGACGCAGGGTCACTCCCCTTGGAAAAGGGGAGTGCAGCCCCTCCTGTGCGGGCCCGGCAAGCAGAGCAGCCAGCAGTGCCTCGGGGGACAGCTCCCCCTCATAGGGCTGGGGAGACAGAGCGGGACCGTGGTCCGCCTCCCCATCGGTGCAGAACCAGAGGACCGGGCCCTCCTCCGGCTCCTTCCCCCCTCCGCCGCAGGCGACCAGCAGGAGAAGGAGGGCCAGCAGGACAGCTGCACATCGGCTTTTTCTCATTGCTCCGCCCCCTTCTCCCCCTGCTCTGGGACGTACCGGAGAAATCCCACGGTAAACAGACTGCCCTCCGGGTTCCGGGGCCGGGCAGTGACCCAGCCCCCGTGGCGGCGCACCGTATCCCGGACGATGGACAGCCCCAGTCCGGTGCCTCCAGCGGCCCGGGACCGGGCCTTGTCCACCCGGTAGAAGCGATTGAATACCTTGGGCAGGTCCTCCTCCGGAATCCCCACCCCGGTGTCTCCCACCTCCAGAAGAATCTGATCTCTGTCCCGATACACCGCGACAAAGACCTTTCCACCGCTATAGTTATATTTGATTGCGTTTTCCACCAAATTAAAGCAGATTTGGGACAGGTCATCCTCGGTACACAGGACCATGCAGCCCGGCTTCAAATTTTTCTCCACCGTCACCCCGGCGGCGTCGGCCACTGGCTGGAGCCGGGCCGCCGTCCGCTCCATCACCTGGGAGACATCCACCACATGCTCTGTTCCAACCGGCAGGCTGTCCAGCCGCGTGAGGGCCAGCAGATGCTCGGTGATGCGGGTGAGCCGCTCGGCCTCGGAACCGATATCCCCCACAAAATCCCGCACCATGGCCGGGTCCATCTCATCGGTCTGCAAAATGGAGTCGGCCAGCAGGCGGATGGAGGCCAGAGGCGTCTTCAGCTCGTGGCTGGCATCGGAGACAAAGCGCCGGCGGACCTCCTCGGTGGTCTGGAGGCGGTCGGTAAGCTGGTTGAACTCTCCGGCCAGCTGGGCCATCTCGTCCCGGCCCACGGGCTGGAGGCGGTGGCCGTACTCCCCCTCCCCCACGATGCGGATGGCCTTCAGCAGAGCCGCAATGCGTGCGGTGAGCATCTTGGAGAAAAAGGTTGACATAATCAATGTCACCAGGGCGATGACCAGGGAAATGGTGCGCAGGTTCTGCTGTAGGCTGTACAGCAGCTCCCCCTGGGCCTGATCCACCTCCAGGATGTAGATGGACCCAATGACCATGCCCCGGTAGACGATGGGCATGGCGGCGGTGGAGGTAAATACCCGGTCCCCGTACCGGGAGTAGAACACATCGCTGCCCCGCAGGGCGGACACCACCTCCTGATACAGGGCATAACGGTACTCAGGAGGGGCCTTATCCCCCTCTGGAGGCGGCTCTCCATCCTCCTGGGGCTGTTTTGTGCTGTCGTAGAGGATAAGCCCCGCCGGATCAGTGACCAGGATACGCTTCAGCCCCATGCTGTCCAGCATGTTCATCACCCGGGCCACCTGCTCGGCGGACAGGGATTCCAACTCCATCAGAGCCGAGGCCATCACCGCCGCCTGGCTTTTCAGGGAGTCCCGCTTGGATGCAAAGAGCAGGTCCTGGGAGGCCACCACCGGATAGGTGTTCAAAAGCACCAGCACCACTGCAAAAATCACCAGATAGCTCAGGGCATATTTCACCTGGAGGGAGGCAAAAAAGGGGACTTTGTTCTTCTTGCTCGTGGTTGGCACCTCCTGTAGGGGCGGATATTATCCGCCCGCAGATTGGGAATGGGGCTTTATGGGGCGGGCGGCTGATCGCCGCCCTACACATAATTTTTACTACACCTTCGCCAAATAGTACCCCACACCCCATTTGGTGCGGATATACTCCGGGTTGGCGGGGTCCAGCTCCAGCTTCTCCCGCAGGCGGCGGACGTGGACATCCACTGTGCGGTAGTCGCCGATATACTCATAGCCCCACACCACGTTAAGCAGGTTCTCCCGGCTGTACACCCGGCCGGGGTTGCGCAGGAGCAGCTCCATCAGGTCGAACTCCTTGGCGGTAAGCTCCACGGGGACACCATCCCGCCAGGCGGCCCGGCCCCCGGAGTCCAGCCTGATGTGTCCCGCCGACAGGATTCCGTCGCTACGCTTGTGCTCTGCCGCTCCGCTCCGCCGCAGCAGGGCCCGCACCCGGGCCTTCAGCTCCAGCAGATTGAAAGGCTTGGTGATATAGTCATCGGCTCCGCACTCAAAGCCCATGATTTTGTCGGCGTCCTCCCCCTTGGCCGTTAGCATAATTATGGGGACGTTGGAAAACTCCCGGATGCGCATACAGGCCTGGAGCCCGTCGATTTTAGGCATCATCAGGTCCAGCAGAATCAGATCGAAGCTCCCCTCCCGGGCCAGCTCCACCGCCTGCTCGCCGTCATAGCCCACCTCAACCTGGTAGCCCTCGTGCTCCAGATTGAACTTGATGCCCTTCACCAGCACCTGCTCATCGTCTACCACTAATATTTTTGCCATTACTAAACTCCTTGCCCTGTTTTGTGGGACCCGCCCCCCTGGGCGGGTCATCCCGCTTTTAAAATGGCCCGCCGCCCTCGGCGGGCCCTACATAAGATTTACCCGACTGTCACATATTCTCTCAGACCCTCTAAAATTCCCGGCCCGATGCCCGGCACGTTGGTCAGCTCGTCCACATTCTGGAAGGGGCCATGCTCCTCCCGCCAGGCGATGATGTCCAGAGCCCGCTTCTCCCCAATGCCGGGCAGGCGCTGGAGGTCGTAGGCGCCGGCCGCGTTCACATCAATAACCTCATCGGGCAGGAGGCTGTCCGGACGCCCGTCCTGACCGGCCTCCGCCTCCTGGGCAGAAGATACGTCCTCCCCTGTGGGATACCGGGTGGTGCTCACCCGGTAGGGCTCCGGGGAACTGGTCCGGGCCAGATACCAGGTGCCGCACACCAGGACAAAGGCCGCAAACAGGGCCAGCACCGCCGCTGCAAATCTGGAACTGCCCTTCATTGTCCACTCCCCCTTGCGGTTTCCGCCGTCTTTTGTTATAATGGTATCCAGGGCAACATACCGTAAATTTAAGAAGTTCTTAATTGCCTTTTCCCGTTCCCTGGGGTACACTGTCTGTACATCTCTCATTATAACATACATATGGAGAATTTCCTATGAAAAAATATCGGTTTCTTTCGCTAATCCTTTTGTTCACTCTGGCACTGTCTCTGGTTCCCTCCTCAGCCGCCCCAGCTGTTCCAAACCAGGAGGACTTGGACCTGTTCTGCACCCACGCCGTCCTGTTGGACGCCAACCATGGGGAGATTTTGTACGACATGAAGGCCAACGAGCGGGCCTACCCCGCCTCCATCACCAAGCTTATGACCGTCCTGCTGGTGCTGGAGGCCATCGAGTACGGCCAGCTCTCCCTGTCCACCCCCGTGGCCGCCGGGGAGACCCGGATGCAGGATGTCACATACTCCTACGTCAACGCCGAGCTCAAGCTGGGCGAGGTACTTACCGTGGAGGAGCTGCTGTACCTGGTGATTTTGCCCTCCTACGCCGACGCCTGCAATGTGCTGGCCGTGGCGGTGGACGGTACCATCGAGGACTTTGTGGATCACATGAACCGGAAAGCCTCCGAGTTGGGCTGCCAGAACACCCATTTCACCAATCCGGTGGGGATGCACAATGAGAACCACTACTCCACCGCCTACGACCTGGCCCTCATCCTGAAAGCCTGTCTGGAGTACGACACCTATCTGGAGATTGCCAAGGTCCCCAAATACACCCTCCACGCCACCGACCTGTCCGGTCCCCGGGAGATGTACAACACCAACGCCCTGGTCTCCACATGGCGGTACAGCGGATACATCTATGACAAGTGCATCGCCGGCAAGACGGGCAACACCGACGAGGCGGGCCGCTGCCTGGCCGCCGCCGCAGAGGACGGAGACGAGGTGCTCATCTCCGTGATTTTGGGCTCCGGGCCCATGGAGGTCCCCGGCGATACCGAGCTGCGCCAGGGCCAGTTCCGGGAGAGCAAGCGGCTGCTGGAGTACGGCTTCAACAACTTCCATCGGGTGACCATCACCAAGGACAGCGAGCCGGTGGGCAAGGTGGCCGTCACCATGTCCCGTCAGGCCGACGAGGTGAACGTGAAGGCCCAGGGCTCCATCACCCGCACCCTGCCCAAGTCCATGGACGTGGACGACATTGAGACCAGGGTCACCCTCTTTGAAGACACCGTGGAGGCTCCGGTGGAGGCGGGCCAGGTGATGGGCACCATGACGCTGTACTACGAGGACGAAGTCTACGGCACCCTGGACGTGGTGGCGATTACCTCGGTGGAGCGGTCGGAGCTGTTGTATAAGAAACAACAGTTTATTGAGTTTTTCCAGAACGAAGGCGTCCGCATCATTCTGGCCGTGGTCATGTTCCTGGCGGCCATTGTGATTCTCAAGCTCACTGTCTTCCGCAGGAAAAAGCGCCCCAAGGCGGGGGCCGCCGCCCGGCGGGGCAACTACAAGGGTACCCGGATGTGAAAGGGGTGGTATGCGTGAAGCGATGCATTGTCCTCAGCGGGATCATGGAGGACGAAATATTCAGGAGGTTATAAAATGATCCCGCAATGGAAAATTTATCCCCGCTCCCAGGGGCACAGCACCGTCTACCTGCAAAACGTGGTGACCGACCCCTCTATCTCGGTGGGAGACTACACCATCTACGACGACTTTGTCAACGACCCCAGGGATTTTCAGCGCAATAATGTGCTCTACCACTACCCCATCAACCACGAACGGCTTGTAATCGGAAAGTTTTGTTCCATCGCCTGCGGCGCCAAGTTCCTGTTCAACAGCGCCAACCATACCCAGCGTTCCCTGTCCACCTACATCTTCCCCGTCCTCTTTGAGGAGTGGGGGCTTGATGTGGAACGCATCCCGGATGCTTGGGACAACCGGGGTGACATTGTGATTGGAAACGATGTGTGGATCGGCTATGAGGCGGTCATTCTGGCCGGCGTCACCATCGGAGACGGCGCCATCATCGGCGCCCGGGCAGTGGTCACCAAAGACGTTCCACCCTACACCATCGTGGGCGGCGTGCCCGCCAAGCCTATCCGCAAGCGGTTCTCCGATTCGGACATCTCCCGGCTGCTGGAGCTGAGGTGGTGGGACTGGCCCACGGAGAAAATTGCCGCTCACATCGACGCAATCCAGTCCGGAGACCTGGAAAGACTTTTGCAGAAGCCAATATAACGTAAACCGCTCCAGCAAAAACGGACAACAGACAAAAAGCCCCCTATGTAGGAAAACAGACCTACATAGGGGGTAACTTCATCTCACACTCAAAGCCAGCCCTTTGGGCCGTCCGTTCGCTTGGTAGAGCTCCCGCAGCTGGTCCAGCTGCTCCTGCTCCGGGTCGATGTACACATTGCCGGTGTAGCCGTCCATCAGGGCCGGCCGCCCCTCACACCTGGGGGTTAGGGGCACCTCTACAATAGCGGGGATGTGGTAGGCCCGCACCAGCATAGCGGTGTGGCTGTCCAGGCTGCCCTTCCGGGTAATGAGCCCCAGCAGCCGGCGCTGGTCAAAGTCCATCACCTCACTGGGCAGGTAGTCGTCGGACACCAAGATAGCGGGTTCGTCCATCAGCAGAATCTGCCGCCCACCCATCAGAGCCCGGAGCACCCGCTGAGAGATGTCCCGGATATCCGCCGCCCGGGCCCGCATATAGGGGCTGTCCATGGCGGTGAACGCGGCGGCAAAGCTGATTTCCGCCATCTGAACGGCGTACTCTGCTGTGGCCCCCTGGCCGTTGATTAAGCCCCGGACGGTCTCCACATAGTCGTGATCCTCCAGCAGCATCCCGTGGATGAGGAAAATGGACGCCACTCCCTCCCCCACCTGGTTCAGCGCCCGGTGATAGAGGGTGGTCAGCTCCAGGATGGCGGTCTGCTGAGCCCGGTGGAAGCGGTTGATCTCCTGCCGCCAGTCGTGGGTATAGAGCTGAATCTGGGGCGCGGGCCTGCGGTAGAAGCAAAGCCGCCCGGCCACGATCTGCTCCATGATAGCTTTCCCCGTTAAAACCTGCATTTTGACGCCCCCTTCCGCCAACTGCCATTGTGCTGATTTTTTAAATTATAGCTCTGCCTGTCCCCTTTGTAAAGGTCAGAATTTTCCAAATTTGGTAGATTTGTTAAGGGTTTCTTCGTCAGCTTTATAATAATTGACAGTATTTAGCATTTTTCCGGTCTTCTTTCTCCTTCTTGATCAAT
Organism: uncultured bacterium; assembly: GCA_949840775.1. Classification (GTDB taxonomy): domain Bacteria; phylum Bacillota; class Clostridia; order Oscillospirales; family Oscillospiraceae; genus Lawsonibacter. The sequence goes on from CATKXO010000052.1 coordinate 9,616, forward strand.
TCCCGCTTTACTCCTTTAAACCGTTGTGCTATAATAAGCCCAGTTTGATTCAGGAGGTTTTTTCATGGTTTCTGAACGTATGAAGGGGCTGGGCACCGCCCGGTCCGTAATCCGGG
>CATKXO010000053.1 GCA_949840775.1 uncultured bacterium
AGGCTGGGTTGGCGCCTGCTACGCCAACAAGATCGTCTCCGGCCGCGGCGAGGGCGTGTACGATCCCGGCGCCACTGTGACCGCCGTGGAGGCCGCCTCCATGCTGATGCGGGCTCTGGGCTACTTCCAGTACGCCAACGACGTGGCCGACGGCTTTGAGCTGGCCACTGTCCGCCAGGGCACCATCATCGGCATCTTCGACGGCGTTGGTTCCAGCGCTACCGAGCCCATGACCCGTAATCAGGTGGCTCAGATGGTGCTGAACGCCCTCCAGTCCGCCGTGGTCGAGCCCGACGGCCGCACCGTCAACCTGACCACTCCCGACGGCACTGTGCTCACCGGCAAGGTCAACTACGTCAGCGTGACCAGCGCCAAGCCCTTTGCTCACGCCATCAGCTGGACTCAGGCCACTTCCGTTGGCTCTCAGAACGACGGCTGGATCGTGGAGCTGGGCGAGCGGCTGTACGACGGCAAGCTGCAGCTGACCGAGGATATCGATGTCTTCGGCCGCCCCTCCCGCAAGTGGGAGTTTGACGGCAAGGGCATCGGCACCTACGCCAAGAAGGAGCTGATGGACAAGGAGTATGTGGGTGAGGTCACCGGCAAGGATCTGTTCGACCTGCTGGGCACCACCACCCTGAAGGACTACGATGTCTACTGCTTCATCGACGGCGTGTACACCGACGGCGCCGGCGCCAAGGCCGCTCTGGACAACAACGCGGCGACTGCCAACCGGGCCAAGTACTACTTCAACGCCGCCGACATGAACAAGAACAACAAGGCCAAGGTGGGCGGCACCGGCACCGGTTCCGTGACCCAGGTCTATGTGGACCATGACACCGACGAGGTCTTCGTGGTTGTCATCAACACCTACCTGGCCATCGCCGACAAGGACTACGACGCCAAGAAGGAAGAGGCCCCCATCACCGCTTACTCCATCCGCCTGGACGCCGGGATCAATGAGTACATCAAGGTTACTCAGCCCACCGACGCCTTCCGGAACTTCAAGCTGGCCATTGAGGACTTCCCCGCTGCCGAGAGCATCAAGAAGGACGATCCCCTGCTGATCACTGTGGCTGACGGCGAGGTCCAGAGCTTCAAGCCCGCCGAGGTCCTGTCCGCCGTGACCATCTCCGCCTTCAAGCCCGACAGCAAGGTTGTTGTGGACGGCACCACCTACAACTACACCACCACCGCCGCTTACAAGAACAGCGACCTGGCCGTGTGGACCGACCTGAGCACCACCAACCTGAAGGACCGCACCTATAACGTCTATCTGGACGTGTACGGCAACCTGATCGGTGTGGAAGAGGTCGAGGCCAAGAAGAACTACGTGTTCATCACCGGCATTGACCTGAACGGCAGCAACCGCGTGAACCAGACTGCCGACGCCTCCGCCATCTTCCTGGACGGCACCCTGGACTCCATCAAGGTCAACATGACCCGCAGCGAGTGGCAGAACGAGCCCACCGGCGACGGTGAGTCCCTGCTGAACACCTGGTGCACCTACACCAAGAACGGCGACGTGTACACCCTGAAAGAGGTCTCCCCGGTGGACGCCAACGGCGACGGCCGTCCCGGCTATACTCTCCAGTACGACGCCACGAAGAAGAACAACACCAAGCTGGCCCAGTATCACCAGACCAGCACCAGCGATTTCAAGATCGACGCCAAGAACTACCGCCTGCGGGGCGCGGGCAACCTGACCGCCGGCGCTGACTACTACAGCGTCTACGGTGACAGCGACACCGTGTACCTGACCGCCAAGCTGGGCGAGCTGCGCGTGGGCAGCGGCACCGGCACCAACGACGGCATCATCAAGGACGTGACCTCTGTTGCCACCGGCATCGAGAACGCCAACCTGACCGTTTGGAAGCACGCCGACGCCGTGACTAAGGCCAACGAGAGCAAGGTTGTCGGCACCGTCAATCCTGACCGCGCCTCCAGCGGCGTGTACACCCTGTACAACAAGGACGGCATCATCATCGCCGTTATGGTCGTGGGTGAGGACGCCGGCACCGCCAAGGACCTGGTCTATGTCACCAGCAGCAGCATGGACCTGGAGGCCGACAACGGCGACAGCACCACCCGCGCCGCCGGCGACGGCCTGTGGACCTGGAGCCGCGTGGTGGTCCGCAACGGCGAGGAAGTCACCCTCTATGAGGTGGGCGACAACTCCCTGGAAGACAACCACCTGCGCCAGATGAAGCAGTATCACTGGTATCAGATCCGCACCAACGCTGACGGCAACGTCATCGACGCTGTTGAGGCTCCCCAGGCTCTGACCGTGTACAACGGCACCCGCACCGGCGCCTCCCAGTACGTCACCCGCTACCAGGATATCAACCTGGCGGTTGAGAAGTCCGGTGTGGACACCGTACTGTACCTGACCGACGACGGTCCCGTCTTCAACGCCAACGGCAAGACCGTTGCCGGCAACGGTTTCAAGACTGACCTGGAGATCAAGGGCAACAACACCCTGGCTGTCACCGACCAGCAGGGCTCCGGTATCCACTTCAAGCCTGACGTGAATGTGGTCCTCCAGTACTGGAACCGCAACAAGCAGGAGAAGGACGTTTGGGCCGGCGAGGGCGTCAACGACCTGAAGAACATGGTTGATATCGTCAACCAGAACAACGCTACCCGTGACAGCGCCTACTTCGTCAGCGCTCTGATCGAGGGCGGCTACGCCACCTCCATCGTCATCTACGACTCCTACAACAACTACACCCGTCCCGGCGACGACAAGACCCCCGGCAGCAACGGCAACGTGACCTATGCCAGCGGCCTGACTACCGCTGTTGACGGCGCTATCAGCAACGACACCGTGACCGTCCAGCCCAACGGTAAGGTTAATGCTAAGTTCACCCTGACCAAGCCTGAGTGGGCCTATATGGATGCCAGCAACAAGGCTGTGACCGTCTACTTCGATGTCTTCATGGATGGCGAGGCTGACGCTTATGGCAGCGGCTACAAGACCATCAACAGCAGTGATTATAAGACTATCGTCTTCAACAGCAACCTGATGGCTGCCGGTACGGACAAGATCTTTGACAACATCAATGAGTCCAAGGGCCACACCCTCAGCATGAAGATCACCGGCGTTGATTGGCCCGCCGCGAATGTGGAAGTCTGGAACAAGGACGGCACCGCCAAGCTGGCTGTTACCAGTGACAGCGACACCGTGAAGTTCCTGAAGGTCACCAACGACACCATCAAGTTTAAGCTGGACACTGCCAGCTCTGGTGGCGGCAAGTGGACTGTTACCGGCGCTGTGAATACCGACGACACTGCTATCGCCGAGCAGGCGATCTCCAACATGAGTGCGGCTCAGTCTCTGGCCAGTGTCAAAGCCGTGGGCGGCCAGGTCGTCAAGATTTTCGTTGACGGCACTGTTGTTCAGAACTACACCGCTGGTGCTCAGGGCGCTGCCGGCAACATGGCCGCTAAGACCATGACCCAGCTCAAGACCGCTGGCGTCACCGTGGACGGTGTACCCACCGGCTCTGACGACTGGAATGCCACCCTGGCCATTACCGCTCCCGTGGGCGCTCTGGCCGCAGGTGTTACCGGCAAGACCTACACCATCGCTCTGGCCGACCACGCCGACGGCGTCGTGACCAAGTATCATGTGTCCTACACTCTGACCAATGGTTCCACCACTTCCACCGGCACTGTGACGATTGATCAGCTCGTGTCCGGCACCGGTTCCGCGATCGTCTATGTTCCCGCAGTTGAGGGCAACGTGGACCTGACCATTGACGCCGTTGAGGCTGAGGTCATGTCCTTCCTGGTCACCGGCGTGACTCTCTCCGCTGATAAGAAGACCGTTACCATCTCCTTCACTGAGAAAGCGATTGCGGTCTCGAGCGATATCGGCTATACCAACAGCGGCAACTGCATCTATATCACCTACGACGGTACTAACAATGCAACTGCCTCTAGTGCTGTGCCCAAGGCTGATGGTACTGTTGATGTGACAGTGTCCACCGCCCTGACTGATGGCGCTACTATCAAGATTGACGCGCCTGTCCTGAATGCCAGCGGCAAGCAGGTGAAGGCTGCTATCATCACCCTGCCTGAGATTGCCGACAGCTCCACCTGGACTGTCGAAAACACGTAAGACGATCCCAACATAAGGACCCCGGGCGTAAGCCCGGGGCCCCTTTTTCAACCTTGACAAACAAGCAGGACCATGATATAGTAAATGCAAGGAGACGCCATAGGGCGTCAACTGGAACCGTCAATCTCTAGAAAAGACTAGAAACCGTCACCGGCCAGGGTGACGGTTTCACCTTTTGATCTTGATCGTTACAGTGTATCCGAAGATATGTAACGTGATCGTAATCGGCATCGCCTCACCCCCTTCCGGGTGGTGCAGTTGAGCGCCCCTCCAACCTGGGCGGCGTCTCCTTGCCTGTATTATATCATATTCGACAAGGCCCGTCAATCAGAGGGTCCCTCAGACTTCGGTCTGGGGGCTTTTTTTCATTTGCTCATGTCCAGCAGCGCCACGACGGTATACTGCCGGTTGCTGTCGTTCATCTTGACGGTGTCGGGTTTGCTGTAGGTCCAGGTGACGCCCCGTGAAGTCCATGCGAGGCTCACGGTAGCCGCGCCCATGATTCCCGCGACATAAGCCGCGCCCCGGATCATATGCAACTCATTTACCGGGCTGTCGGCCTCCTGAATCCACACGGCCATCGGGTATCCGGAGAAGGACAGGGTCCTGGTGTTTGCCCCGTTCCCCCTGTAGGTGGTGAGGCTGACGGCGCAGTTGCCCAGCCGGGCGATGGAGCTGCCATGCTGGGCCACTGCGGACTGCTGGCTGTCCGACTGGGCTTTCAGTGCGGCCAGGGCCGCGTCGATTTTCGCGTTGTCAGCGTTGAAGTCCTCCATCAGGACCCGGTCGGTGCGCTCCCACTGGGAGAGCCGGTAGTTGGGTGTTTGATTGCTTGGCATGTGTGTTCCTCCTTTAACGTTATTGAGCGCGAAAGCCCCCCTTCGCAAAGGGGGTGCCCCCGCAGGGGGCGGGGGGGTCCGAAAGAAACCCTCCACCACCGCCTTCGGCGGCGGTCCCCCTCCCTTTTCAAGGGAGGCTTTCGTGCCTCTCTATAAAACAGAAGAAACCGCCCCAAAGTGGGACGTTTGCATACACTTAATGGAAATGAGGGCGCAGTGCGCCCTTTTTTGCTGTTCGATAGGGAGTGTCCTTTTCGCAGATTTTAATGTAGGGGCCGCCGCCCTCGGCGGCCCGCCAAAATGCAATACCACCCCTGGTTTCGGGCCGCCCAAGGGGGCGGCCCCTACAGATGATCTCTGAATAAAATGCGCGTTAGGGCACTCACGCTATCTGAACGCTCTTGCGCTTTCGCTGATTTCTGGTATAATGTAGGACGGTACAAAAAAACTGACTGCGGACAGAGGGGATTTCTATGGGCACAACGAAAAAAAACTGGCACAATGTGCTGTACATTTGTATCCTGCTGGCAGCGATCATCCTGCTGTTCCAGTGGTATTCCACCGCCAACAGCCAGCGGATTGAACGGCAGAACCTGAATTATGCGATGGATTCCACCCATCAGACTGCCCAGCAGATTGAGAGCGAGTTTGACAACGCCCTGCTGCGGCTGCGCAACTACGCCTATCTGCTGGGCGTCAATCAGATCCGTCCGGAAATCACCCCTGAGCTGCTGAAAGGGATGGAAGAGCACGCCTCCTTCGACGCCATCCGCTTCACCAACGCCGATGGCCTCAACCTGGCCTCCGACGGCAAAACCAACGACAGCTCAGACCGGGGCTATTTTGCCGCCGGGATGCGGGGGGAGAGCGGCCTGGAGGTGCTCCGGTCCAGACAGACCGGCCAGATCATGACGGTATTTTACGCCCCCGTCGAGCACAACGGCGAGATCATCGGTATGCTGCTGGGGCTGTATTTTGCGGAGGACTACCTCCGGGATATGCTCACCGTCAGCTATTTCGGCGAGCCGGCGGACTCCTATCTGTGTTCCGCCGACGGCCGGGTCATTGCCAGCTCCAGCGGCAGCGGCAACGATGTGCTGCTCCCCGACCTGCTGCTCGGCGGCGGGATGATTGGCGGCGAGACCGCCGGCGTCCTCCAGGCGGCCTTTGAAGAGGGCGCCGAGAGCAGGGGATTTATCTGCCCGGACAGCTTTGTGGACAATCTGTGCATGGTCCGCATCCCGGACAGCGAATATACCCTGGTCCAGGCATTCCCTCCAAGCGTGACCCGGTCCATGCTCCGGGAGGCCAACCACACCGGCATGGTTTTGCAGATGATTCTGATCGGGCTGTTCGCCGTCTATATCGTGATCCTGGTCATCCGGGGGCAGGCGCGGCGGAAGGTGCTGGAGAAGCAGAACACCCAGTTCGGCTATGTGCTGGACGGACTGAACACGCTCTTTTCCTCCCGATACCTCACGGTGGACCTGGAAGGCAGCTCCTACTCCTACATGGCCGGTATCCGCCCCCTGAGCAGCAGCCTAGCTATGGAGGGCCCCTATGACGACATCATCCGCATCCACGCCCAGGACATCATCGGGGAGGAGGAGCAGGAGCGCTTCCGCCAGACCTTCAGCATTGGCTCCATCACAAAGATTCTTTCGGAACAGGAGACCTTTACTTACGAGTGCCATGTCTCCCGGAACGGAAAGGAGGACTGGGAGCATCTGATTGCGGTGTGCCTCCAGCGCGAGAACGGCCGGGCCGTCCGTACCCTGTACGTGCGGCAGAATATTACCGAGCTGAAGCTGCGGGAACTCCAGAACCAGAAAGCAATGGCGGTCATGAACCGCAAGGAGCGGCAGTACCGCATCGCCATCACCTCCACCGCGTTCTGCACCTTTGAGTTTAACCTGACAAAGGACCTGATCGAGCACGACATTATCCGCACCATAGACGGGCATCAGGTCTCCCTGCTGGAGCGGATCGGACTGACCGCCCCCTGTTCCGCCTCGGAATGCCTGGAAAAGTGGAAGGCTTTCGTCATGGAGGAATCTTTGGAGGAGTACAGTGCGGCCGTCAGCCCGGAGCAGCTTCGGGCGCGCTTTGAGCAGGGCGAAATGGAGATCAATGTGGACTACTGGGGCCGGGCCGAGGCCGACCAGCCCATGTGTGTGCGCCAGTCCTTCATCATGACACGGGACGACGACACTGGGGACATCATGGTCATGGTGGTGTCGAAGGACATTACCGCCCAGGTCCAGAAGCAGCGGGAGCAGACCCAGGCCCTCCAGGACGCGCTGATGCAGGCCCAGCGGGCCAACCAGGCTAAGACCACCTTCCTGTCCAACATGTCCCACGATATCCGCACCCCCATGAATGCCATTATCGGCTTTGCCACCATCGCGGTAAGCCATATTGACAACAAGGACCATGTGAAGGACTGCCTGCAGAAGGTCCTCTCCTCCAGCAACCACCTGCTCAGCCTGATCAACGACATTCTGGATATGAGCCGCATCGAGAGCGGCAAGGTCCAGATCAAGGAGCAGGAGTGCAACATCTCCGAGCTGACCCACAACCTGGTGAACATCATCCAGCCCCAGGTGAAGGCCAAGCGGCTGGAGCTGTTCATCGACACCTTTAATGTGAACAACGAGGATGTCATAGCCGACCCCCTGAAGCTGAACCAGGTGTTTATTAATCTGCTGAGCAACGCCGTAAAGTATACCCCGGCGGGGGGGACGGTGTCTTTCCGCATCCGGCAGGAGACCACCTTCCACCGGGGCTATGGGGACTATACGTTCATTGTCAAGGACAACGGCATTGGCATGGCCCCGGATTTCGTGGAGCACATCTTTGAACCCTTCGAGCGGGAGGCCAGCACAACCAAAACCGGAATCCAGGGCACCGGTCTGGGTATGGCCATCACCAAGAACATTGTGGAGATGATGGGCGGGACCATAACGGTCCAGAGCGAGAAAGGACAGGGCAGCGAATTTCGGGTGGAGCTGAGCTTGAAGCTTCAGGACGTGGAAAAAAATGCGGCTCAGATCAGAGAATTGGAGGGCCTCCGGGCTATCGTGGTGGACGACGACTGCGACAGCTGCGAGAGCGTGACCCGGATGCTCAAGCAGATCGGGATGCGGGCGGAATGGACCACCTCCGGTAAAGAGGCAGTCTACCGGGCCCGGAGCGCCCACAACGAGGGGGACTCCTACCACACCTACATCATCGACTGGCAGATGCCGGAGATGAGCGGCATTGAGACCTGCCGGCGCATCCGCGCCGCCATTGGAGGGGATGTCCCCATCATCATCCTCACCGCCTACGACTGGACGGATATTGAGGAGGAGGCCAAGGCGGCGGGGGTCACCGCATTCTGTGCAAAGCCCCTGTTCATGTCCGATCTGAAATCTGCCCTGCTGGCCGCCAATAACCTGATGGAGAAGCGGGAGGAGAGCATCTCCTGGACCCAGGCGGATTTTTCCGGCAAGCGTGTGCTGCTGGTAGAGGACAACGAACTCAACCGGGAAATCGCCCAGGCTATTCTGGAGGAGACTGGCTTTGCTGTAGAGACCGCCCCGGACGGCACCGACGCGGTGGATATGGTCCGCCAAGCGGAGGAAGGCTGGTACGACGCCGTCCTGATGGACGTGCAGATGCCTGTCATGGACGGCTACGAGGCTACCCGTACCATCCGGGCCCTGCCCCGGAAGGATGTCAGAGAACTCCCCATTATCGCCATGACCGCCAACGCCATGGAGGAAGACAAAGAGACTGCCCTGAAAAACGGTATGAATGCCCATATCGCCAAGCCCTTGGATATTGAGCTGTTTTTAAATATTTTGGGAAAATATTTGGGCTAAATCATAAACGTCTACCAAAAGTCTACCGAAACCTCCCCGGATTACCTGCACCACAGGTGGTCCGGGGAGGTCTTCTTTTCGGGTGGTCTACCATCCGTCTACCGCCGTAACTTTTTGACACACAACCGCCGTATTTTTCCGGATTTCCTCCGCTTTTTGCAGCGTCTGGAGCCGCGTAAGTATCGTGACACGGGCGTGGCCGGGCAAAAATGTTGAAAAACCTCTGATTTTTTGGTAAAAACGCAGAATTTTTGGAACGAACCGGCGGACTTACGGGGTCTACCGGAGCTCTGAAAAAGAAGCGTCCCTTTACCAAACCCGGCCCCTCTCAGGCCGAAAAAATTTGAAGGAGGAAATCCGAATGAGAAACCTGAAGCGGGCCCTCAGCCT
>CATKXO010000054.1 GCA_949840775.1 uncultured bacterium
TCCGGGAGGCGGAACAGGACAACACGGGCTTGGAGAGCGCCCACCGGCTGGAGGAGGCGGCGGAGGGCGGGGTCCGCCTCGCGGCCTATTCCTACCGCGCCCAAAAGCTGCGGCCCTACCGGGAGGCGGCAAGGGCGGAGCGGCAGCTGGAAAAGGCCAATGTGAACGCGCTGTATCAGAAGCATCTCCACGATAACCCCCAGCTTGCCAGCAACCCCCTCTCCCGCTGGCAGCAAAAGCGGGCCATTCAAAAGCAGTACGCCGCCTCGGTGAAGTCCGGTCAGACTGCCGCCGCCACCATGGAGAACACCGCCAAGGCCGCGAAAAAGGCGGCGGAGAAGTCCAGGGACACCGGCAATTTTATCTGGAGGCACAAGAAGGGCATCGGCATCATCATCGGCCTGCTGGCCTGCGTCAGCCTGCTGCTCAACTGCATGGCCTCCTGTTCTGTTCTGCTGGAGGGAGGGCTGTCCGCCCTGGGCGGCTCCACCTATCCCTGCCGGGACGAGGACATGCTGGGGGCCGAGGCCGCATACGCCGGGATGGAGGCGGCGCTCCAGAACGAGCTGGACAACTATGCCAGCCTGCACCCCGGCTATGACGAGTACAACTTCGACCTGGACGAGATCAGCCACGACCCCTATGTGCTGATCTCCATCCTCACCGCCTACCACCGGGGGGAGTGGACGCTGGCGGAGGTGCAAGGCACGTTGGAAATGCTCTTTGACCGGCAGTACATTCTCACCGAGGAGGTAGTGGTGGAGGTGCGCTACCGGACCGAGACCCGGACGGACAGCGAGGGCAACAGCTACACCGTCCAGGTCCCCTACAATTATTACATCTGCAACGTGACCCTGGAGAATTTCGACCTGTCCCATCTTCCGGTCTACATCATGGGCGAGGATCAGGTCAGCATGTACGCTACCTACATGGCAACCTTGGGCAACAGGCCGGACCTGTTCCCCACCAGCCAATACCCCAATGCCTCCCAGCGGGAGGACTATCTGGACTACGACGTACCCCCGGAGGCATTGGAGGACGAGACCTTTGCCGCGATGCTGGCCGAGGCGGAGAAGTACCTGGGCTACCCCTACGTTTGGGGCGGCTCCAATCCCTCCACTTCCTTCGATTGCTCCGGCTTCGTCTCCTGGGTCATCAATCACAGCGGCTGGAACGTGGGGCGGCTGGGGGCCAAGGCCCTGTGCAATCTCTGCACCCCGGTCTCACCCGCCAACGCCCGCCCCGGCGATCTGGTGTTTTTCATCAACACCTACGACGCGCCGGACCCCAACGCACCCACCCATTGCGGGATTTATGTGGGCAATCACATGATGATTCACTGTGGAAATCCCATTTCTTACGCCAATTTGAACAGCAGTTACTGGCAAAATCATTTTTACTGCTACGGCAGACTGCCTTGAGAGGAGCGATGCAATATGAATCCGAAAATCAAGAAAATCGACAGCGAGTATGAGAAGAACGCCGCCAAGATCACCGAGCTGCAAGAGCGTCAGCGGGAGCTGGAGAAGCAGCGCCTGGAGCTGGAGAATCTGGACATCATCGGCATCGTGCGGAACATGGGCCTGACCCCCGACCAGCTGGCGGCGCTCATCCAGGGCGCGAAGCCCAACGAGAAGAAGGAGGAGACCGACTATGAGTAAATTCACAAAGCACATCCTGTCCGTTCTGCTCTGCGTGGCGCTGTGCTGCACCGCCCTCTCCGTCCCGGCCTTTGCCGCCAGCGGAGAGACCGGCCAGGAAGCGGGACAGACCACGGCGGGCGGCAGCTTCACCATCGACCTGAACAGCCTCTTTGCCATGCTGTTCTCCGGGGAGGCAGATACGGCCTTTTCCTATGGCGGCAGGGAGTGGACGCTGGAGGACGTAGAGCGTGCCTTCGCCAGCCTGGAGGTGGACAGCGCCGCCGACACCACCGACCCGGCCACAGCGCCGGAGAGAATCGGCACAGTGGTCACAGGCGGGTCCCGGCTGAATCTCCGCTCCGGCGGCAGTACGGACTATGCCGTGATCGGGCAGCTGGCCCCCGGCGATCAGGTCCAGGTGCTTGGGGAGAAAAATGGCTGGTACGAGGTCCTTATCACGGAAAAACGGGGCTATGTCTGCGGCAAGTATCTGAATGTGGAGGAGGTCCCCCCGGCAGGGACCGGGGACCCCGGCCATCTGGACGAACAGCTTTTGATGATGTTCCTGGCCCTGATGATGCAGGGCATGACCGGCGCAGAGGGGAACCCCGGCGCACTCACCCCGGAGGGCAACCTGACGCTGGTGGACGATCTGAACGGGAACGCCCCGGAGGAGAAACAGTTTATCACTGTCGTCACCAAAAGCGGCAACTATTTTTACATCATCATTGACCGGGCGGAGGACGGGGAGAACACCGTCCACTTTTTGAATCAGGTGGACGAGGCCGATCTGCTCTCGCTGATGGAGGACGGAGAACAGGCCCCGGCGGTCTGTTCCTGCTCTGCCAAGTGCGCGGCGGGGGCGGTGAATACCTCCTGCGCGGTCTGTTCCGTCAATATGTCCGAGTGCGCCGGGAAAGCGCCGGAACCGGACCCCGACCCGGAACCGGAGAAGCCGGAACCGCAGAAAAAGGGCGGCAGTACCGGCCTGTTGGTGATCGTCCTGGTGCTGGCCCTGGCGGGCGGCGGCGCGGTGTACTATCTGAAATTTATGAAGAAAAAGCCGGAGACCAAGGGCAGCACCGACCTGGACGACTACGACTACGGGGCGGACGAGGACGAGCTGGAGGAGGACGCCGACCTGGACCCGGAGGAGGACGTATGAAATACTTCACGGACCGCCCCATGGAGCGGGTGATGATGCAGCTTCCCCGCGCCCAGCGCGACCAGCCCCCGCCCCAGCCCCCGGAGGGCCACCCCTGCCACGGGTGCAGGCGGTACGGCGAGGGCTGCGTCCTGCCCTGCTACCGGGGCGTGAGAGATCAGCCGGTGTGACGGTTATCTGTCACTCTCCGTCTCAATAATGCCGTACTCATAGAGGATATTTTCCTTTGCATTGGGAGGGGAGACAACGCCGCCCATATAGTATTGATACCGTTTTGTACGGCGGAAATCTTCCATTTCTTCCGGGGCATAGGCCCAGGTTTCGCAATGTTCATACTCTGGAAGTCCGGCGAGGTCATCACATACCACGTCAATCAATGTATCGGTCACAGCGTCAATGTCCTCGCCGTACTCAACGCCGACCAGCTCATGCTTGCTTAAATCACGGTCAATTTTTCCGCCTTTTAATGAGCGGTACAGCACAAATTTTTTCATAAGACACCTCACAGTATGTTTGTCCTTCTATTTTACTCCATCTGTTTATCCAAAACAATCCATAATTTTCGAGCGGCTTCGACAGGAATCGGGGCCGCTCCCTGTTTTGAAGGGAGTGATTCTTTTGTATCAGCTGGTAATTGCGGAAAAACCGTCGGTTGCCATGAGCATTGCCAAGGTGCTGGGAGCCACGGCCCGGAAGGAGGGCCACATGGAGGGCGGCGGCTGGCTGGTGAGCTGGTGCGTGGGGCATCTGGCGGAGCTGGCCGAGCCTGCGGTGTACGACCCCCGCTACGGCAAGTGGCGGCGGGAGGACTTGCCCATCCTGCCGGAAAACTGGCGCTTTACCGTCGGCCAGGACAAGCGGGGACAGTTCGACACCCTGCGGACCCTGCTGCGCCGGGAGGATGTGTCCGAGGTGGTGAACGCCTGCGACGCTGGCCGGGAGGGGGAGCTGATCTTCCACACCGCCTACCATCTGGCCGGATGCACCAAGCCCATCAAGCGGCTGTGGATCTCCAGCATGGAGGACAGCGCCATTCGGGAGGGCTTTGCCAACCTCCGCCCCGGCAGGGACTATGACGGCCTCCACCAAGCGGCCCTGTGCCGCCAAAAGGCCGATTGGCTGGTGGGCATCAACGCCACCCGCCTGTTCTCCCTGCTGTATAACCGGACGCTGAACATCGGGCGGGTGATGTCCCCCACGCTGGCCCTCATTGTCCAGCGGGAGGCGGAGATCGCCGCCTTTACCCCGGAGCCGTTCTACACCGTGGAGCTGGACTGCGGCGGCATGACCGCCACGGGGGACCGGATCAGCGTTAAGAAGGACGCTTCCGCCCTCGCCGCCGCCTGCGAGGGCAGCGCCGCCTCCGTCCAGACGGCGGAACGCCGGGAGCGGTCCGAGAAGTCCCCGGCCCTCTACGACCTGACCACCCTCCAGCGGGAGGCCAACCGCGCCCTGGGCTACACCGCCCAGCAGACCCTGGACTACCTCCAGGCCCTCTATGAGAAGAAGCTGTGTACCTACCCCCGGACGGACAGCCGGTTTCTGACGGACGATATGGAAAGCGCCGTCCCCGCCCTGGTCTCCGCCGCTGCTGCCGTCTGCGGCTTGGACGCGCCGGGGGAGGTGCTGGCCTCCCAGGTCTGCAACAGTGGGAAGGTCACGGACCACCACGCCGTCGTCCCCACCAAAAGCGCCGTTGCCGCCGACCTCTCCGCCCTGCCCCTGGGGGAGCGGGAGGTCCTGCGGCTGGTGTCGCTGGCCCTGCTCCGGGCGGTCTGCCCGCCCTATCGGTACGCGGAGACCGCCGTGGTGGTGGAGTGCGCCGGTCACACCTTCTCCGCCAAGGGGAAGGTCCTGCTGGACGCGGGCTGGCGGGCCTATGCCGAGCTGCCCCAGGACGCGGCCCTCCCGGACGGACTGGCGGAGGGTGCGGCGCTGCCGGTGGAGGCGGTCCGGGTCAAGACTGGCAAGACGGCCCCGCCCAAGCACTTCACAGAGGATTCCATCCTTGCCAGCATGGAGACCGCCGGGGCCGGGGACATGCCGGAGGACGCGGAACGGCGCGGTATTGGTACTCCCGCCACCCGCGCCGCCATTCTGGAGAAGCTGGTGGCCTCCGGGCTGGTGGAACGGAAAAAGGCAAAGAAGATTACCAGCCTTCTGCCCACCCAGGCGGGCAGCTCCCTCGTCACCGTTCTGCCGGAGGCCCTGCAATCCCCCCTGCTGACCGCCGAATGGGAGCAGCGGCTGGGCGAGGTGGAGCGGGGGACGCTGGCCCCGGAGGACTTCATGGACGGTATCGCCGCCCTGGTCCGCGATCTGGTCCGGGACTATCAGCCGGTCTCCGGCTGGGAGGTCCTGTTTCCCTCTGACCGGGAGACCGTCGGCCCCTGCCCCCGGTGCGGCGGCGCTGTCACCGAGAGCAAGAAGGGCTTTTTCTGCGAGGATCGGGAGTGCCGCTTCGTCCTCTGGAAAGACAGCAAATTCTTCTCCGCCAAGAAGAAGCAGCTGACAAAATCCGTCGCCGCCTCGCTGCTGAAAACGGGACGGGTGAAGCTCACCGGCTGCTGGTCGGAGAAAACCGGAAAGACCTATGATGCCACGGTCATTCTGGAGGACGACGGGGAGCGGACGAACTATAAGCTGGTGTTCGGCCATGAGTGAACTGCGCCGCATGAACGAGGACCAATTCCGGCGGGCCAGGAAGCTCATCCGCCGCCTGTGCGCCAATTATGACGGGGGAAACTGCCTGCCGCTGGACGACGGCGACCCCTGCCCCTGTCCCCAGCTCATTTCTCCCACCCTGATCTGCAAATACTTCCGCGCCGCCGTCCTCCCCGCTGACCGGGAGCTGTGCGCGGAGATCATGCAGGAGAGGTCTATCAAGAACTGCCGCATCTGCGGCAAACAGATTTTCCCCCGGTCCAATTCGGTCAAATACTGCCCCGCCTGCGCCGTCCGGGAGCGCCGCCGGAGGGACCGGGAACGCAAGGCGAAAGCGGCCCCGGACTTCCGCAAATAGAGACTTGGAAAGCCTTGCGGCGCAAGGGCTTGAAAACGTAAAAACGGTCAGGGGCATAACTTTACCCTTGGGGGGCTGAAATTGCGTTCTATTTGCGGAATTACTACTTTGAAAGGAGATTTTTGCCGTGGCAGACCAGAAGCCCAGCAACCGGGAGCGGGTCAAGGAAATCGTTGCGAGTATTGAGCAGAATATCCAGGACCTGTTTCAGAGCGAGCGGTATTTTGACTACCTCCGCACCATGTCCCGGTTCCACAGCTATTCCGTCAATAACACCATCCTCATTCACATGCAGCGGCCCCACGCCTCCATGCCCGCCGCCGGGTTCAACAAGTGGAAGCAGTTCGGGCGGCATGTGAAAAAGGGTGAGAAGGGGCTGACCATCATTGCCCCCACGCCGCTGAAAAAGAAGATTGAGGAGATGCGGCTGGACCCGGACACCAAGGCCCCGGTGCGGGACCCGGACGGCAACATCATCATGGATGAAAAGACCGTGGAAATCCCCCTGTTCAAGCCGGTGAAGGTCTTTACCTCCGACCAGACGGAGGGCAAGCCCCTCCCCAGCCTCTCCGCCGACCTGACCGGCGATGTGCAGCAGTATGAGGCGTTCATGGAGGCCCTGCGGCGCACGTCTCCCATGCCCATCTCCTTTGCGCCCCTGTCCCCCGATACAGACGGCGTGTGCAGCTTCACCAAGCAGACCATCTCCATCCGGGAGGGCATGAGCCAGGTGCAGACGGTGTGCGCCACCGTCCATGAGATCGGCCACGCGGTCCTCCATGACCGGGAGAAGGACCGCCTCTCCGCCGCTGCCGGGAATACGGACAAGGAGCCTCCCAAGGCCAAGGACGAGAACACCATGGAGGTGGAGGCCGAGAGCGTGTCCTTCGCCGTCTGCCAGTATTACGGCATCGACACCAGCGCCAACTCCATGGGTTACATCGCCGGGTGGAGCAGGGACAAATCCCTGCCGGAGCTGAAAGCCAGCCTGGAGACCATCACCAAGACCGTCAGCGGCCTTATCAGCACCATTGACCGGCACTTTGCCGAGATTTGTAAGGAGCGGGGCATTGACCTCACCGCCCAGCCGGAGCAGCCGGAACAGGCCGGACCCGATTCGCTGGAGCAGTTCGCCGCCGATCTGTACGACTATATGGACCAGCTCCATCAGACGGGGATTCTGGAGCATCCCTTTACCCTGGACCCCAGGGAGCAGTCAATCGCTGACTTTGTGACGGAGATGCAGACCGGCTATTTTGAAGGTGTTCGGGGTCCTCTGGCCTACCTCGTTGAGCATAACAGCCTGATAACCGCCCAAACCATGCTGGACCGGCTGGATGGGCTGATTCAGAAACAGGCTGTGACGGTGGCGGAGCAGTCCGACACCCCGGAGAAGTTTGTCTCCGACCTGTGCGGCTATCTGGTGGAGTTGCAGGATGCTGGCCTGATTCCCGCGCCCAACAACGCCGACTTTTGTGATCCGGCAAAACTGGAGGATGCCCTGCTGCCCTCCATGCTGAACGGTTCTTTTATCGGCTTTCGCAGTATCTTGAACGATGTTGACCAACATACCGACCGGCCCGCTACCGCCGTCCTCCGTGACCGGCTGGAGAAATTGAGCGACCAGTGGGACGCGGCCCTCATCTGTAAAATTCAGCCTCTTTTTGGCGTTGACAGCTCCGTTGACCGTATGGCGGTCCAAACTTACCATAGGCGGAACGGCCAGTTATACCCCTTCAATGTGGTTTTTGTAGGGACTATGGCCGAGTGCCAGCGGGTGGTGGACGGGCTGGAGGCCGGGACCATCACCATGCGGGATGTGCGTCAGCCGGACTTTGAACCGCCCAGCCTGCCGGAACAGAAATATGTGTATGAGCTGAAAGCAACCGGCATTGCAGGACAGTCTTTCATCGAAGTTCAGGAGCGGACGGAACAGGGAACGCTGCTGCCGGGGAAGCCCCTTTTCTGCGGCACAGATGATGTGTGCGCCGGTCTGCTGGACCAGCTGAACGGCGGCACGTTGCAGCGGGACGACTTCTTTACCGTTGTGGCGGCGCGGATCAGCCCTTATACCTTGCAGGACGGCGCGGAGCTGGATGCCCTGGTGGGACCGGACGATAAGGTGTACCTGGGCAGGCGCGACCACTACGACAATCGCGGCCATTACCTCAATAACGATCACTCCCTGATGCACATTTCCGACAATGACAGGGTATTCAACGTCATCTCCGGTGTGGACCGGCCCCGCACCCAGGAAGAACTCCAAGCGACGGGGTATTTCACCCAGGAGGAATTGGAGAACTTTGCCGCCCTTCCGCTCCATGCGGAGGGCGAACCGGAGCAGACGGCCCCGGATGTCCCCGCTCCCCCGGAGCAGGAGGGAGCGGCCCTGCCGGACACCTCTCTGGACGAGTACCCCATGCCGGACAGCTCCATGACGCTGGACGATCTGGCGGCGCTGGGCTATGAGGAAACGGACCTCCTGCCCCTGTCCAGGGAGCGGGGCGCGGAGCTGGTGGACCGGGATATGACCGTCTACATGGTGCGGACCGGCGAGAACCCGGAGATGGTCTTTGACCGGGAGGACCTGATGGAGCAGCCGGAGGGCGTGATGTTCGCCATCCCCCGCGAGGAATGGGAGGCCAGCCAGGACTTCCGGCAGGCTGTGGCAGACCGGATGAACCACCAGGAAGAACGGGAACGGGCTTTCCTGGAACACGGCGGGGACTGCTTTGCCATCTATCAGCTGCGATTTGAGGCGGAAACCCTTCGCCTGCGTTATGAACCGCTGAATACCATATTGATGCAGGGGTTCACTGTTCAGCGGAGCAACTACGATCTGTCCTACACCGCCCCGTTGTCCGAAGTGAACAGCGCGGACTGTCAACGCCAATTTGAAATTGTAAGAAAACGCCGAAGAAATTTTGTAGTTTTTCGGCGGGGGGGGGGTAACAAAACTAACCGTTTCCTTGCTCAAAAACACTGTTA
>CATKXO010000055.1 GCA_949840775.1 uncultured bacterium
AGGCTGGGTTGGCGCCTGCTACGCCAACAAGATCGTCTCCGGCCGCGGCGAGGGCGTGTACGATCCCGGCGCCACTGTGACCGCCGTGGAGGCCGCCTCCATGCTGATGCGGGCTCTGGGCTACTTCAAGTACGCCAACGACGTGGCCGACGGCTTTGAGCTGTCCACCGTCACCCAGGGCACCAAGATCGGCATCTTCAACGATGTCGGTTCCAGCGCTACCGAGCCCATGACCCGTAATCAGGTGGCTCAGATGGTGCTGAACGCCCTGCGCAGCGGCGTGGTGGAGCCCGACGGCAACACCATCAACCTGACCACCCCCGACGGCTCCGTCTACACCGGCCGCGTGAACTATGTTTACGTGACCAGCAACAAGCCTTATGCCCGGGCCATCAGTAAGGTGGGCGCCACCTCCGTGGGCTCCACCAACGACGGCTCCATCGTGGAGCTGGGCGAGCGGCTGTATGACGGCAAGCTGAAGCTGGACGAGTACGCCACTGACGCCTTCCAGCGTCCCGCCCGTCACTGGGAGTTCGACGGCAAGGACATCGGCACCTACATGAAGAAGGAGCTGCTGCGTCAGGAGTACACCCAGAAGGTCACCGGCAAGATGCTGTATGACCTGCTGACCAAGAACACCATCGCTGACTACGACTTCACCATCGCCGTGGACGGCGAGACCACCGAGGCCGTTCTGAAGAACAGCGTCGCCCCCAACAGCAAGAACACCGGCGCCTGGTTCACCAAGGGCAACCTGGTGCGCACCAACACCGAGCCTGTGGGCGCCACCGGCGACGGCGTGCTGACCCAGGTCTTTGTGGACCCCGATGAGGGCGACGGCACCGTTTACATCGCCATCATCAACACCTACCTGGCCAAGGCCGTGGACGACTACAACGAGAAGAAGGACGAGGCCACCTACAAGGTGTGGAGCCTGACCGACGGCGACACCACCGGCCGCGTGGGTCTGGTGAAGGACAACAGACTGACCTACGACCTGGATGTCAAGGGCGAGGACTTTGCCATCGAGGACGTGAAGAAGGACGACATCGTTCTGGTCCACGTGGCCGAGGGCGAGATCAAGGAGATCATCGACCCCGAGGTCATCGACGAGACCGAGATCAGCGCCTTTAAGCGCACCGACTGGGTCAACGCCGACGGCACCCAGTACGACTACTCCGACTCTGTGCAGTATGATGTCGACGTGCTGGATGAGTATGACGACTCCAACATGAAGGACACCACCTACCGTCTCTTCCTGGACGAGTACGGCTACATGATCGGTATTGAGATTCTGGAGGATGCCAACGAGTACGTCTTCCTCACCGGCATCGACCTGGATACCAGCAACCTGTCCAACAAGACCGCCGATGGCTTCATCATCCGCACTGACGGCACCGAGGCCACCGTGAAGATCAACATGGACAAGAGCAAGAACGCCGAGGGCAGGAAGTTCAGCGCCGGCAACAACCAGTATGGCACTGAGTGGACTGGGGCCGTCGATGGCAACAAGGGTACCGGCGTGGGCTCCCTGATGAACACCTGGTGCCGCTTCACCGTGGCCTCCGACGGCACCTACACCCTGTATGAGGTGCCCAACACCAACGCCACCTGGGGCGCTGATGCGGCTGCCCAGAAGGCCAACAACAGCAAGGGCAAGGCCGCCCAGGGCCGCAACCACAGCGAGACCGACGCTGCTGCTGAGATTCTCACCCTGGACAAGAGCCACATCTACCTGAACAGTGAGATCGGCGGCTTCACCCGTGTCTACACCAACGACGACACCGTGTTCATCACCGCCGAGACCGACCGCATCAAGCAGACCAACGCCTGGGACGGCGCAGGTCATAGAGTGGCGAACGACGCCGCCGAGACCATCATCATCAACGGCGTGGACGCCATCGCCACCGGCGCGGACAACGTCAACCTGAAGGCTTGGAACGCCAAGAAGGTCATTGCTGAGGAGCCCGACTACGCCGGCGCCGATGCCAAGTACACCTCCAACGGCGTGTACACCCTGTTTGACGACGACGGCTACGTCATCGCCGCTGTTGTGGTGGGCGAGGACGACGGAACCACCACCAGCTTCGCCTATGTCACCAGCGGCAACATGGAGCAGGAGGCCTACAACAAGGCCGACGACATCTACACCTGGAGCCGCAAGGTCATCATCAACGGCGAGGAAACCATCCTGACCGAGAAGACCGACGGCGATCCTGAGATTGCCAACATGCCTCGGGGCAATATGAAACAGGGCAACTGGGCTGAGGTGAAGTACGACGCCAACGGCAACGTCCGCAGCGTCACCAACCTGAGCACCCACAACATCACCTATAGCATGCCCACCGCTGACTTCGACGGCGTTTACAACGACACCATCACCAACAATGTTTGGGTCGGTGACAAGTACATCGACAGCATCGCCGACGTGGAGGCCGCTACCGACGAGAAGAACACCGTTCTGCTGTGGGATAACCTGGTGACCGAGGGCAAGTACGTCTCCGTCGAGGGCAACACCCTCCAGGTGCGCACCGCCACCGGCGACAAGGACGGCTTCCGTATCGCCTCCGACTGCAAGACCGTTCTGATTCAGGACGGCGAGCCCACCATCAACAATCCCAAGTACATGGACGAGATCCAGTACTTCACCGGCGGCAATGACGGCGCCAAGCGGGCCGTGGACCGCCTGGAGAAGAACCACGTCTTTGTGGGCTTCATCGGTGCTGTTCTGGAGAATGGCCGCGCCACCTCCATCATCATCTACGATAAGTCCGCTTACTCCATCGACCAGGGCGACAACGTTGTGACGCCCAGCGGCGACTATGACGTGATTACCCGCGTGGGCAACACCTTCACCGTCCGCTACTACGATGCCAACTACGGCACCACCAACGCTATGACCCCCGCCCAGATTCGTGACTTCGCTGCTCAGCAGATCGCCAACTACTTCGGCGTCTCTGTGAAGAACGTCGCCTGGAACTCCGTGAGCAACAGCGGCACCGTGTTCCTGGACAACGGCACTCTGCTGGGTGAGGCTGTCACCGTGTATACTCAGCGCGTGCTGAAGATCAGCGAGGACGGCACTAAGAGGGCATATATCGATGCCAAAGACTACAGCGGCGCTGCCACCACCGTCGGCGTTTCCCAGGCTTCTGCCAACTACCTGGTTGGTAAGAATGTTATAGCTGCCGCTGGTTCCGCCGTGACTGCTGACTACACCTCTAACGCTTCCAAGAATGTCAGCGTTAGTGCCGACCTGCGTTCCAGCAAGGACATCAACCTGGTGACTGCCTATGAAATCAAGCTGGACGGCATTACCGGCACTGTCGGCAGCGCCAATATCCTCAGTGACACCACCAATGCCAGCCTGGTCGTTAAGAACGCCACCATCGCCCTGACCGGCGCGACTGGCGACGGCACCTACCGCAGCTTTGCTGATGACCACAGCTGGTCCAGCACTCCTGTTCAGGTTGCTAACCCCAACAAGAACACCGCTAACTACAAAGTAACCCAGGATGCCACCATCACCGAGACTGCTGGCTATGTGGTTAAGGTGAACGGCGCTACTGTGGGCACTGCGGCTGACGGTGAGGACGTGACGATTGACACCATTAACGTGGCTGGTGTGAAGTTCGTCCTTGCCCAGACTGCCAAGGTCGCTAGTTCCGATCACTGGGTCATTGGCGATGCAGCTACTGTGACTGAAGGTTTCGGCAATTACACCTACACCGTTGATGACGCCGACGCTGTCAATGGCGTGATTGATCTGATTCCTGTGGTCAACGTAGTGATGGGCACCTCCGCGAAGGCCAGCTACTCCTTCGGGAGCCCCGCTTCTAACGTTGCTGTGGCCGCCAGTGATGACATCCTTGTCAAGGTTGGCACCACCCTGACTGTCACAGAGCAGACTGCGGCCGACGGCCATAAGATCAAGGTGGCTGTTGATGCTGGTGCTGCGGCTGATGCGGCGGGTACAACTACTTCCGCGAACACTGCCGCCGCTGATGACACCACTGTTGTCGCTACCGCTACCTTCCAGGTGAAGACTGAGAACCTGGGCCACAAGTACACGTTCACTGCCGCTTAATTAGTGACCGCCACTGTTTCTCAGTTCTCAAGCATGACAAGACCCGCCCCTTCGGGGGCGGGTCCTCTTTGCTTAATCCATCGCGAAGAGCGCAATTACGAACATCCCGCTATTGGGGTAGGTATGGGTTCCGGACCCCAGGGTCATCCCGGAATTGGACCAGGTAGGGGTAACAATTTTGCTACCGTTGCCGCCGGAGGAATAGTAGATGGCTCTTTTTGCGTGGGGGCTGGCGATAAAGATGTGGCAGTTCTCATTGAACAGGAATAGCAGTTCCGGTTTTCCTGGCAGGGGGATAAAGCCGTCGTCATAGGTGTTTGAGCTGTAGGGGGCGAAGTAGATTTTGCAGTTGCCGCATTTGGCCACCTGGGCGGCCAGGGCGAGCCGGGCGGCGGTTTCGGTGCTCAGAGCGTCGGCCTGGGCCTTGATAGCCCCGTCGATCTTGGCGTTGTCAGCGTTGAAGTCCTCCATCCGCACCTGGTCAGTGCGCTCCCACTGGGAGAGCTGGTAGTTGGGTGTTTGATTGCTTGGCATGTGTGTTCCTCCTTAATACGTTTTTGAGCGCGAAAAGCCCCCCTTCGCAAAGGGGGGTGCCCCCGCAGGGGGCGGGGGGTTTTCCAAAAGAAACCCTCCACCACCGCCTTCGGCGGCGGTCCCCCTCCCTTTTCAAGGGAGGCTTTTTGCCCCTCTGTAAAACAGAAGCAAACGCCCCAAAGTGGGACGTTTGCATACATTTAGTGGAAATGGGGGCGCAGTGCGCCCTTTTTTCATAGCCCCGGCTTCGCCGGGGCCGGAAGGCCGGGTACAAAACGCGCCCTTTTTTATGTTGCCAGGACATCCTGGGCGATCTCGATGAACCGCTGGCCGAAGTGGGAGAGGTAGCGGCTTTTCCGGTAGCCGGCCACCAGTTTGCTGAACGTGGAGGGGTCGGTAAGGGGGAAGATGTCCACCCCGGCGGAGTCGGGGCTGGGGGCGGGGATGGCCCGCAGGAACAGCTCCGGGCAGATGGTGATGCCCACCCCGGCCTGGGCCATGGCCAGGGTGGTCACGGTGTTTTCCGTCTCCAGGATGAGCTGGGGTTTGAAGTAGTACCGGCTGAAATACTGGTCCACGATGTTCCGGGTGCGGTTGCCCCGCTTGATGAGCACAAAGGGCAGGTGCTCAAAGGCCCGGATGTCCGCCCCCTGGGTGAACTGGAGGCGGACCTCCTCCGCCTGCTGGCCGAAGAGCCGGTCGGTGAAGGACCTGGGCACCACCATGGCCAGCCGCTGCTCGGTGAGGGGGATGGCGGCCACCCCCTCCATGATGATGGGCTGAAAGCAGATAATCAGGTCGGCCCGCCCGTGGGACAGCTCGTCCTCCAGCTGCGTGGAGTTGCCCTCAAACAGGGAAAATTCCACCTGGGGGAACTCGGCCCGGAATTTGGGCAGGACCTCGGGCAGCAGCGCCAGCCCGCAGGTGTGGGAGATGCCCACCCGCAGCACCCCCAGGTACTGCTTGTTGATGTCCCCCACCTTGGACAGGTACTGGCTGTGCAGGTCCAGAATCTGGGAGGCGGTGTCAACCAGCAGCCCCCCCGCGTAGGTCAGCGACAGCTTGGGGGACCGGGTGAACAGCTTTACGTCCAGCTCCCGCTCCAGGTTGCCGATATGGTTGGACAGCGACTGCTGGGAGATGTACAGCCGTTCCGCCGCCCGGGTGATGTTCAGCTCCTCCGCCACCATGAGAAAGTACTTTAAATGTTGAAAGTTCACAAAAACACCCCACCTTTTTTGGTACATAAGCCATTATACCACAGCCGTTTGATTGTGGCAACCCTCGACAAAAAGATACTTCCCAAAACGGTGAAAATATGGCATAATAGTCAACGGAGAAAGGTATGATCCGGGCTGCGGCCCAAAAAATAATAAACAGGAAGGAATGTTGGCTTATGAAATGTCTCATCATCGACGTTGTCTCCCCCGCCATCGCTGAGGAACTGGGCAAGTACATGGAGGTAGACACCAAAATCCTCCCCACCCAGGAAGAACTGGCCGGCATGATCGGCGACTATGAGGTCCTGGTCATGCGGGTGGACCCCGCCATCAATAAGACCATTCTGGACGCCGCCAAGAAGCTGAAGGTCATCGGCGTGTGCTCCGTGGGCCTGAACCACATCGACATGGATACCGCCAAGGCCAACGGCATCCAGGTCTTCAACGCTCCCGGCCTCAACGGCAACGCCGTGGCCGAGCTGACCATTGCCAAGATGCTGGATATGTCCCGGCACACCATCCCCGCCTGCAACGACGTGAAGATCAACAAGAACTGGGACAAGTATAAGTTTGTGGGCCGTGAGCTCCGGGGCAAGACCCTGGGCGTGCTGGGCTTCGGCCGCATCGGCCAGCGGGTGGGCGAGCTGGCCCGGGCCTTCCTGATGGACGTGGTGGCCTACGACCCCTACCTCCCCGCCGAGGTCTTTGAGCAGCAGCACGCCAAGAGCATGTCCATCGACGAGGTGCTGAAGGTCTCCGATTTCGTCACCATCCATATGCCCCTCAACGACGAGACCCGCAACCTGTTCAACGCCAAGTCCATCGCTGAGATGAAGGACGACGCCGTTGTGCTGAACATGGCCCGGGGCGGCATCGTCAACGAGAAGGACATGTATGAGGCTCTGAAAGCCGGTAAGATCGGCGGCTACGCCTCCGACGTTATGGAGAACGAGCTGGCCGGCGGCGGCCTCACTGAGGACGCCGGCTTCGACTCCCCCCTCTTTGAGTGCGACAACTTTATCGTCTCTCCCCACCTGGGCGCTCAGACCGTGGACGCATCCCGTGATATCGGCGCTCACATCATCAACAAGGTGAAAGAGGCCCTGGACTTGAAGTAAGCGGATATATGATGCAGGACCGCCCTTTGGGGCGGTCCTTTTTTGCCAAAAAATACTATTGAGCCGGCCGGCCCATCCATGCTATACTGGCAGAGTACGACAAATAGGGAGCTTTCCCGACATATTATCTAGAGAGCGAGGAACATAATGAAGAAACGATCCCTGGCAGCCGGCCTCGCGCTGGCCCTGACCCTGAGCCTGACGCCCATCCGGGCCGCCAATACCACCTATCTGGATGTGGACCGCCAGATCTGGTACTCCACCCCCATCGCCTTCTGCCAGCAGCACCTGCTGATGGACGGCGTCAGCGGCAGCTCCTTTCAGCCGGAGGAGCCCCTGACCCGGGCTGTGCTGGCCGAGGCCCTCTACCGTCTGGCCGGCTCCCCGTTGGAGGCCGCAGGGGAAGAGGACGAACAGGAGGAGGTATCTCCCTTTACCGATGTGGACGCCGGCCATCCCAGCTTTGCCGCCATCCGCTGGGCCAAGGCCAACGGCGTGGTCAGCGGCTATCCGGATGGAACCTTCCGCCCGGAGGACTCCATCACCCGGGAGGAGATTGCCGTCCTCCTCTGGACCAACCAGGAGCAGCAGGAGCCGGTCTCTCAGGCGCCCTATACCGACCGGGAGGAGATCTCCGACTGGGCCCTCCCCGGAGTGGAGTGGGCCTACGAGGCCAAAATGATGGCCGGCAATACAGACGGCACCTTCCTTCCCCACAACAATACCACCCGGGCAGAGGGGGCCACCATTGTGATGAACTATGCCAAGGCCTTCTACGGCATGACCTACGGATACCCCCTCCCGGAGCCCATGCCCAAGCGGGCCAATACCTACTATAACGACTTCTATCACCTGGATGAGGAGACCGGCTATCTCTCCTACCTGGCCGGCCCTTACACCCAAGGGATCGACGTGTCCGCCCACCAGAAGGAGATCGACTGGTCCAGGGTGGCGGCCACTGGAATGCAGTTTGCTATGGTCCGGGCAGGCTACCGGGGCTACACCCTGGGCGCCATCCAGAAGGACGAGTATTTCGACGCCAACATAAGGGGCGCGCTAAGCAATGGCATGGAGGTTGGGGTGTATTTCTTCTCTCAGGCCCTCACCCCTGCCGAAGCGGAGGAGGAGGCTTATCAGCTGCTGGAGTGGATTCAGGGCTACGATATCACCTATCCGGTGGTTTTTGACTGGGAGGAGCAGGACAAAGAGGATTCCCGCACCCAGGGAACCGACGGCAACACCATTACCGCCTGCGCCCTGGCTTTCTGCAAGGTGATCTCCGACGCCGGCTACATCCCCATGACCTACGGAAGCCCCCGGAAAGTGTATAAGGGCAACCTGGCTCTGGAATATTTGCAGGACTATCCCTTCTGGCTGGCCCACTATACCATTGACACCGCCCCCACCAGCTTCCTCTATCACTACAATATGTGGCAGTACTCCAGTGATGGCGCGGTGGACGGCATTGAGGGCCGGGTGGACCTGAATATCTGCCTCACCGACTGGCGTGATTGGCAGCATCCGGGACTCCGGCAGCCTTGACAAGTTTATTGTTCCGCGTCTACCAAACGTCTACCAAAATCCCCGGCAGTTCCCTGTCCCACAGGGAGCTGTCGGGGATTTGTATTTTTGGGCGTCTATCATCCGTCTACCGCCGCAACTTTTTGACACATTATAGCTGCATTTTTTTGGATTTCCTCCGCTTTTTGTAGCCTTCAGAGCTGCGTAAGTATCGTGACACGGGCGTGGCCGGGCGAAAACGTTGAAAAACC
>CATKXO010000056.1 GCA_949840775.1 uncultured bacterium
CCAGGGCCAGCAGCAGGGACAGGCCAAGCCCGCTCCCCAGGGCGGCCAGCAGCAGGCCAAGCCTGCGGGCCGGCAGCCCGCCACCCGGGTCCCCGCCAAGAAGGTGGTGGACACCCGCGGCGGCGGCGACATCAATCTGGCCAAGTACGACGAGCGGCTGGAGTCCTTCACAGACCAGCGCCGCCAGGACGTGCGGGGGGGCAAGCAGAAGATTCAGCAGAAGAGTCAGCAGCGCCGCCAGCAGGGCGGCCGGGGCCCCTCGGGCAAGCGCCGCCAGGAGGAGCAGGAGCGTATGCGCCGCCTCCAGCTGGAGATTGCCAAGAAGGCTCCCACCAAGGTGCTCATCCCCGACGAGATCGGTGTGGGCGAGCTGGCCTCCCGGATGAAGAAGACGGGGGCCGAGGTGGTGAAGTGCCTCATCAAGAACGGGGTCATGGCCTCCCTCAGCGACATCATCGACTTCGACACCGCCGCCATTATCGCTGAGGAGATGGGCTGCAAGGTGGAGAAGGAGGTCATCGTCACCATTGAGGAGCGCCTCATCGACACCGCCGAGGACAAGGAGGAGGACCTGGAGCTCCGGGCCCCCGTGGTGGTGGTCATGGGCCACGTGGACCACGGCAAGACCTCCCTGCTGGACTATATCCGCAGCGCCAATGTGGTGTCCGGCGAGGCCGGCGGCATCACCCAGCACATCGGCGCCTACCAGGTGAACGTGAAGGACCACACCGTCACCTTCTTGGACACCCCCGGCCACGAGGCCTTTACCGCCATGCGGGCCCGGGGCGCCATGATTACCGATATCGCCATTCTGGTGGTGGCCGCCGACGACGGCATCATGCCCCAGACGGTGGAGTCCATCAACCACGCCAAGGCGGCCAATATTCCCATTATTGTGGCCATCAACAAGATGGATAAGCCCGCCGCCAACCCGGACCGGATCATGCAGCAGCTCACCGAGTATGAGCTGGTCCCCGAGGAGTGGGGCGGTGAGACCATCGTGTGCCCCATCTCCGCCAAGACGGGCATGGGCATCGACAATCTGCTGGACATGGTGGTGCTCACCGCCGAGGTCCAGGAGCTGAAGGCCAACCCCAACCGCTCCGCCCACGGCGCGGTCATTGAGGCCCGGCTGGACAAGGGCCGCGGCCCGGTGGCGACGCTGCTGGTGCAGAACGGCACCCTGAAGCAGGGCGACGTGATCATCGCGGGCACCGCCGTGGGCCGTGTCCGGGCCATGACCGACGCCCGGGGAAAGAAGCTTACCCAGGCTGGGCCCTCCGTCCCGGTGGAGATCATCGGCATGGGCGAGGTCCCTGGTGCGGGGGACGACTTCCACGCCGTGGCCGACGAGCGCATGGCCCGTGAGCTGGTGGAGCAGCGCAAAGCCGAGCGGAAGGACGCCCTTACCAGCAATGTGGGCAAGGTCACCCTGGAGGACCTGTTCAGCCAGATTCAGGCCGGGGAGATGAAGAACCTGAACGTCATCGTCAAGGCGGACGTTCAGGGCTCCGCCGAGGCGGTGAAGGCGTCTCTGGAGAAGCTGACCAACGAGGAGGTCCGGGTGCGGGTCATCCATTGCGCCGTGGGCGCCATCAGCGAGAGCGACGTGATGCTGGCCGGCACCTCCGGGGCCATCATTGTGGGCTTCAACGTCCGCCCGGACAACAACGCCAAGGACTCCGCCGCCCGCATGGGGGTGGATATGCGGATGTACCGGGTGATTTACGACGCCATCAATGAGATCGAGGCGGCCATGAAAGGCATGCTGGCCCCCAAGTTCAAAGAGGTGGACCTGGGCCGGGCCGAGGTGCGCAACGTGTTCCGCATTACCGGCGTGGGCATGGTGGCCGGCTGCTATGTGCTGGACGGCAAGATGCAGCGCAACGCCCAGATGCGCCTGCTCCGGGACAATATCGTCATCTACGACGGGGCCATCGCCTCCCTCCAGCGGTTCAAGGACTCCGTCAAGGAGGTGGCCGCCGGCTACGAGTGCGGCATCACCTTCGAGAAGTTCCAGGACATCAAGGAGGGGGACATCATCGAGGCGTTCCTCATGGAGCAGATCGAGGTATAAGTTTTCAGCCGACGGGGCGGGCGCTTTCGCCCGTCCCGCTTTGCTTGTGGAGGAAAATTATGAGCCGTGTCTATGTGTTAGCTTCCGACAAACCGCTGACAGGGATTGAGGCGCTGGACTACTACCGTCAGGCGGTGGAGGAGCTGGGATACCCCATGAAGCCCTTCCAGTACGAGCTTGCGCTGGAAAAGATTGAGAAGGATCTGGAGAATCTGCGGGGTTATTTGGAGAAAAACTTTTCTTCAGGGGAAGTTTTAGAGCTGTGGAGCGTCTGGCTGAGCGGCGACGTGAATAAAAAGCGCCCGCCCCGGTTTCAGGGCAGGCTGGCGGACTTTGACATGGACGCACTGGAGCAGTTTTTGAGCGCAAAGGAAATTTGTTTTACGATTGCGGTCTAAGTTTGGCTGTACAAGATGGAGGTAACTGGTATGATGTATCCTTTCATGACGTTAGACGACAATACGGAAATCGTTCATTCCGAGATGAAGGAGGATGGACGAGTCAAAGTATATTTGGAGCGGCCGGACGCAAAGGCAGGCTTTCACCATGCCTCCTGCTGGCTTCCTGACTATGTCTGGGAGGATGTGGTTGGGTTCTCCGCTGAGGATATGGCGCACTTTCAAGAGGTAATTCAGTCTACAGCCCACCTGATTCTGGAGTTCTCCCAGGAAGGGGGATTTGACAGTGCCGCAGGTTTTTAAAATCGGTTCCTATTGGGTTTACTTCTGGTCCAATGAAAACGACCCGCTGGAGCCGGTGCATGTCCATGTCTGCCAGGGAGCGCCCAGCGCGGGGGCCACAAAGATTTGGATTACCCGGGCGAAAAAGTGCTATTTATGCCACAACAACTCAAAAATTCCCGACCGGACCCTTCGGAATATCATAAAAATCATTGAGGCCAGAAGCGAAGAGATCATAGAAAAGTGGACAGCCTATTTTGGACAAATCAGCTATTTCTGTTAAAAGGAGAAAACTATGGCAAGCAATCGAATCGGACGCATCAACGAGGAGGTCCAGCGGGAGCTGGCCGCCCTCATCCCCACGGTGAAGGACCCCCGGGTGACGGGGATGATTTCAGTGACGGCGGTGGATGTCACCCCCGACCTGAAGTTCGCCAAGGTCTATATCTCAGTGCTGGACAAAAGCGACAGCGAGCAGGTGCTGAAGGGCTTGAAGTCGGCGGCGGGCTATCTCCGCCGGGAGCTGGGCCGGGCGCTGAACCTGCGCCACACCCCGGAGCTCACCTTCTTCCGGGACGACTCCATGGCCAAGGGGGCCAAGATTCTGGAGATGCTCCGCAACCCGGAGGTGGTCAAACCGGCCAACCCCGCCAACGCCCACATCATTTTAGATGAGGAGGACTGACGACATGACACCCCAGGAAGCCGCCGCCTTTCTGACGGCCCACGACAACTATCTGATCCTGACCCATGTGCGGCCCGACGGCGACACCATCGGATGTGGGGCCGGGCTGTGCCGCGCCCTGCGGCAGATTGGGAAAACCGCCTATATTTTGGAAAATCCGGAGATCACAGACCTGTATACCGGCTATGTCGAAGGGTTAACAATCAGGGCGGAACCTGTCGGCTGCACAGTTGTATCAGTTGACATTGCCTCCCGGTCCCTGTTTACGGACCTGGCTCAGCCCTATTTGGACCGGGTAGACCTGGCCATTGACCACCACCCCTCTCAGGAGTTCTTCGCAAAGGCCACCTGCCTGGACAGCAAGCGGGCGGCCTGCGGTCAACTGGTGCTGGAAATTGTGAAACAATTTGCGGACATAACCCCGGAGATCGGGGAGGCCCTCTATGTGGCAATTTCCACCGACTGCGGCTGTTTTCAGTACAGCAACACCGACGCCTCCGCCCACCGGGCGGCGGCCGAGCTGATGGAGAGCGGATTTGATCCCTACCCCGTCAACCGGAAGCTTTTCCGTACCAAGACCTTCAAGCGTCTCAAGCTGGAGAGTATGCTCACCGCCGGCATGGAGCTGCGGGACGGAGGCGCTACCGCTCTGGTGTTTCTGACCCGGAAGATGATCGAGGAAGTGGGGGCCGGCGAGGGGGACATGGACAACATCTCCGCCTTTGTGGGCCAGATCGAAGGGGTCAAAAACGGCGTGACCTTGAAGGAGACGGGGGACGGCCACGTGAAAATTTCCCTGCGCACCGACCCCGGCGACCTGAACGCCAGCAGGGTCTGCGCGCTGTTAGGGGGCGGCGGCCACGCGGCGGCGGCGGGCGCTATGATGGAGGGGACCATGGAGGATGTCCGCCAGGCCGTCATCGGCGCCATGAAGCAGGTGCGCAATGGCTAGCGGCATTTTAGTCATCGACAAGCCCGCCGGCTGGACCTCCATGGACGTGTGCGCCAAGCTGCGGGGCGTCTTTCACGAGAAGCGGGTGGGCCACGGAGGGACCCTGGACCCCATGGCCACCGGGATTCTGCCCGTCTTTGTCGGGCGGGCCACCCGGGCGGTGGAGTTCGCGGAGAAATCCGACAAGGAGTACATTGCGGGCTTAAAACTGGGCGTTATCACCAATACCCAGGACAGCTCCGGTGAAGTGCTGGAGGAGCGGCCCGTCCATGTCACCCGGGAGGCGCTGGAATCGGCCCTGGAGCAGTTCCGGGGGGACATCCTCCAGATCCCCCCCATGTACTCTGCCATCAAAATCGGCGGCAAAAAGCTCTACGAGCTGGCCCGGAAGGGCCATGAAGTGGAACGTCCTGCCAGGCCGGTGACGATAAAGGCATTGGAGCTGCTGGAACAGCAGGGGGAGGACCTTTACACCATCCGGGTCCGCTGCACTAAGGGCACCTACATCCGCACCCTCTGCCACGACATCGGCCAGGCCCTGGGCTGCGGGGGGTGCATGGATTCTCTGCGGCGGACCATGGCGGCGGGCTTTTCCCTGGAGGACGCCGTTTCCATGGAACAGGTTCAGGCAGCGGCGGACCCGGCGTCCCTGCTTGTGCCGGTGGACAGCCTGTTTCAGGATCGGAAAAAGCTGGTGCTGGACCGGGCCACAGAGAAAAAGATTCGCAACGGCATGACCGCGGTACTGCCCCATCTGGACTCCGGGGAGTACCGGGCCTACGCCATGAGCGGCGAGTTTCTGGCTCTGTGTCGGTGTCGAAACGGTAAGCTGGATACCGTCAAGAGTTTTTTCGAGGTGTAGACAAATATGACCAACCCAAAACGAGTCATCGCCCTTGGCTTTTTCGACGGGGTGCACCTGGGCCACGGGGCTCTGCTGCGCACAGTAAAGGAGACCGCCGCAGAGCTGGGTGCCGTTCCAACAGCGTTCACCTTTGACAAAAGCCCCACCGCCGTGATCACCGGGCAGAATGTCCCCCTGCTGTCCACGGTGGAGGACCGCATCCTCCTCATGCGGAAATGCTATGGGATTCAGGAGGTAGTGGTGGCCCCCTTCGACGCCATGCAGCGCATGGACTGGGAGGACTTTGTCCAGAAGTATCTGGCGGAGGAGCTGGGAGCGGTCCATGTGGTGGCCGGCCACGATTTCCACTTCGGCTATATGGGCAAGGGCAACCCGGCACGCCTGAAGGAGAAGTGCCGGGAGCTGGGAATCGGCTGTGACATCATCCGGAAGGTGGAGCAGGACGGCATCACCATCTCCTCCACCTACATCCGCACCCTGGTGGCCCAGGGGGAGATGGAGCGGGCGGTCCAGTTTTTGGGCCACCCCCACATCTTGACCCAGCAGGTGAGCCACGGCAAGGGCATCGGCCACTCCGCCCTGGGGTTTCCTACGGTAAACCTGCGGGTGCCCGAG
Organism: uncultured bacterium; assembly: GCA_949840775.1. GTDB lineage: Bacteria > Bacillota > Clostridia > Oscillospirales > Oscillospiraceae > Lawsonibacter. The sequence continues at coordinate 5,875 of CATKXO010000056.1, forward strand.
GGGGTCATCATCCCCGCCTTCGGCGTCTACGCCACCAGGGTGAGATTTGACGGGCAGAGCCGTCCCGCCGTTACCAACGTGGGGGTGCGCCCCACCGTGAAGGACAACGACGGCCGGGTGACGGTGGAGGGCTTTATCCTGGACTTCGACGGCGACCTCTACGGCAAGCAGGTGCGTATGGAGTTCCACAAGCGCCTGCGGGGGGAGCGGAAGTTCCCCTCCATGGAGGCCCTGGCCCAGGAGATTTGCCGCAACGCGGAGCAGACACGGGAGTTTTTTGAGGGAGCGTGACAGCCGATGAACAGGGGCGTATTCCATCTTTTGCACCATGAACACCAGGCGCGGTATGACAAGATGTTCCCCTACCTGTGGGCCTACGCCATTCTGCTGGCCCTGGCCGGCTTTGTGATGGACCCCCCGGCCAATATTTTCCGGGGGCTGTACACCATCATTACCACCGAAGATGCCCTGATTACCGACTATGTCCTGGTGGCGGGGCCGGGGGCGGCCCTGGTGAACTCCTCCATTGTCACCGCCGTCAGCGTCGGCCTGCTCTATGCCGCCCGTGACACCCTCAACGGCATGACCCTGGTGGAGATGGGGCTGATGTCGGGTTTTTCCCTCTTCGGCAAGAATTTTGTCAACATCTGGCCCATCCTGGCCGGGACCTGGCTGTACACCAGGGTCCGGCGGGAGCGGCTGGCGGGCAACATCGGCATCGGCCTGATGGCCACTGCCCTGGCCCCCATTGTCAGCTACATCGCCCTGGATAACGGCTGGGGCGGGCCCGTTCAGGGGGTTCTGGTGGGGCTGGCCATCGGCTTTATCATGCCCCCTCTGGCCACCTATACATACCGCATCCAGAACGGCATGAACCTGTACAACGTGGGCTTTGCCTGCGGGCTGGTGGCCCTGATCTGCGTGCCCCTGATGGCCTCCCTGGGGGCGGACCCCACCACCCACTACCGCTGGGCCAGGGGCTATAATCTCCACTTCGCCATAATCCTGGGGGTGCTGTGCGTCATGCTGATTATTGGCGGCCTGTTTTTTGCCCAGAAGCCCCTGTGGGCGGCCTGGGCGGGCTACCGCCGCCTGCTCCAGACCAGCGGCCGGGCCCCCAGCGACTATCTGCGTATGTTCGGCCCCGCCCCGGTGGTGGTCAACGCGGGGGTGAACGGGCTCATCGGCATGGCCTATATCCTGCTGACCGGCGGCGACCTGAACGGCCCCACCGTGGGGGGCATCCTCACCATTATGGGCTTTTCCGCCTTTGGCAAGCACGCCTTCAACATCCTGCCGGTGATGGCGGGGGTGGCCCTGGGCAGCGTGGTCATGGACTGGTCCCTCACCGACTCCGCCGTCCAGCTGGCCTGCCTGTTCTGCACCACCCTGGCCCCCATCTCCGGCTACTTCGGCTGGGGCTACGGGGTGCTGGCCGGTTTTCTCCACTCGTCGGTGGTGCTGTACACCGGCTCCCCCGTGGCGGGGATGAACCTGTACAACAACGGCTTTTCCGGGGGACTCATCGCCATTGTGCTCTACCCCACCATCATGGCCATCGCCCGGCACCGCAAGCCGGTGCTCCAGGAGGAGGACTACTTCGATCAGCTGGAGGGCGACCGCCCTGTCATCCCCCCGGACCCCCGCACCATCAAGGAGGAGGAATAGAACAAGCGCGCGCGGCCCGCGCGGGCCGCGCGCCGTTCTGTTTTTACCGGATTCTGCGCCGCCATCAGACGCACCCCGACAAGCCCACTTTGGGCGTCAACCCCACCGGTTGAACACC
>CATKXO010000057.1 GCA_949840775.1 uncultured bacterium
GAACAGCCCGGTATAGGCCACCAGCTCCCCGGTGCCGCACAGGTTGAACTCCCGGCGTTGGAGGTAATGGAAGAAGTCCCTGGCCCCATACCAGAGCAGGGCAAAGGGATGGCCCAGGGCGCAGCGCAGGGTTGGGGTCATGGCCAGGGCAAAGGCCAGGGCGATCAGCACGATGTAAACCATGGGCCAGCCCTCACCAACGGCGGAAGTCAATGACGGCTTCCGCCAGACGGCCAATTACCCGAAACACGGTGGAGACGAGCACCACGCCGATCAGGACGGTGAGCAGGTAGGGGATCAGCTCCGCCAGATTGTCCGGCGGGACGGCGTCCACGCCAATGACGCCGAAGAACTCGGCTATGATCTCAGCCATAATAAGCCTCCTCTCAGCATACGGGCGCAGGCGGACAGGAACGCCGCCAGCAGCAGGAACAGGAGCAGGGCTTCTGTTACGGTATAGTCCCGTGGTGAGGGCCGGGTGGTTCACCGCCTGGGCCACCACGGTGATCTGCTCCTGGATGATGTCCGTGTGCCTCTCAATTTTCCTGGTGTGCGCCTCAATGTTGCCCAGGTCTATCCCCACGTCTATCAGCTTGCCGATGACCTGATCTAATATCAGCATGAGCGGATCAGGTTCAACGGGGATATCGGCCAAAGCCTCGTTGGGGTCTGCCTGGGGCGGGGTCTCCGGCTCCGTGCCCTCCTGGGCCAGACGCTCCAACAGCTCCTCCACCGAAATAACCTCCACGGGCGGGGCGTCCGGCTCATAATCCGGGGGCAGCTCCAGGGCAGGAGGCTGGGTGGGGACGGGGTCCGGCGGAACCTCCGGGGCCGCGCTGGGGGTGAACTCCTCATTCATCGCAAAAACACCTCACAGATAATCCAGATGATGATTCCGGCGGCGAAGTCGAACAGGAACACCTGCCACATGGAGAAGGTGAAGCCGTAAATCGTAAACTCAATGGAGAACAGCTCCACCACCTTCCCGAAAACCAGGGGGATATCAGAGAGCATACTGTCACCGCCTTATTGCTTTGATCACGCCGACAAAGACCAGGGCCGCCATGCCGAAGGTGAGCAGCAGCATGATCTCGTCCGGCAGGAAGGGGAACACCGCCGCCAGGAACCCGGTGAAGCCGTCAAAGAGCTTGGGAATCTCCCGGAAGAAGCGGAGCACCAGCTCCACCGCCCCGGAGAGGTTGTCCGACAGGGCTTGGATGATGCCGTTTAAGAAGTCAATCAGGCCGCCGTCCTCCGGGGGATCGTCCCCGGGCGGCCCGGTGCTGTCCGTGTCCTTGTACTGCTCCTTGCAGCGGGTGCACTCGTAGAGGGTATATCCCGCCTGGGTCTGGGTTCCCGCCTCGTCGTACTCGGTGGGGACGGTGCGGACAAGCTCCCAATCGTGGCCCAGGGCGGGGAGGGGGTCGGTTTTTGTCTGGCCGCATTTGGAGCAGACAGAAACCGCCTTGCCAGGGGCGGTGCAGGTGGGGTCTGTGCGGGAGGTCTCGGCCCAGGCGTGAGGGCAGGTTGTGGGACCGGGGGTGGGGGACGGGGTGTCCCCGGAGCCGTTTATGATGTAGTAGATGGTGTAGTTGTTGACGGTGGTGCCGCCCTCCACCACGTTATTTTCGGTGATGGTGATATTCTGATCACCGTATTCCACGCTTACCTTGTCCCCGGTGTCCAGGGTGATGTCGTAGATGCGGCCATCGTAGTTGTAGGTCCAGTCTGTGATGGCCTGGGTCTGGCCCGTGGCGGGGTTGTAGTAGGTGTTGTTGGTTTCGTTGATGATCTGGTTGTGGTTGGTGACGGTGGTGATCTGGCCGTTGTCGCCCACGATGCCGTAGTTGCCGCCTGTGATGGCCGTGGGGCGGGAATTAATATTGTACTGGTTCTCAAAATTGAGGTCAGAGGATGGGGCTGGAATAAACTTATAATAAGCAGGATAACCAATGCACTCATAACAAAATAAATCTCTACCAATAATACTACAAAAAAGACGACCATCAAAAACAGGAGAACCAGAAGTATAATAAACAGGAGATGAAGCAGCAATATAATTAACTTGTTTATCTTCTGATGTACCATCAATAAAAGTCAAATGAGCATTATAACTAAGTGATTCAATCCGTTGATAAAAGCCATCATAAGGAGCAACCAATTTACCATAATACTCTACACCGTCAGAAGGAAAAGAAGTATTTCCAGACAGAAGTGACGCTACTACTTTATTTGAATCACATAAAAACGTAGCTTTTGAAGCACCGTACTTCTCAAAAGGCACAGAATGATTAGAACAAACAGAGTTCATATAACCCCAGTCCGAATTGCGCAAAAACTTATGAGATATAATTTCTGTTGGAATCAGCAAAGAACCATCTGAATTATAGCCGGGGGCGGGGAGGGAATCAACCTGCTCCTGGTAGGTGTCCTTGCCGACTTCGCCAGCAGATACACCGCAATATTCGCAGATATAAAAATAACCTGTTTTGTCGCCCACCATAGTATGCTGCTTCACGAAACTATGCCTGCCCACACCAGGAGGGGCAAGAGGGCAAACACTATGATCAAAAAACGAAAGAAAGCTATTTATAGCATGACCACCAGCATCAAATACCCAACTGAAGAAATCAACAGTTCCACCATCCATTGGAATTGAAGACGCAGATACTGGAACAACCAAAATATTAGAAATCATAAGTAAAATACATAAAGCACAAGAAAAAATCCGTTTACGCATTTACAAACAACTCCTAACTGATTATAATCAAAGCGAGGTGAGAAAAATGAGTTGGCAAATGATTACACTAATTCGTATATTGGGTGGATTACTTTTCCTTGTCGGTTTCTTTGTGATCCTCTACTTCATCATCCGCACCATCTGGCGGGCCATCAAGCGATTCACCTTTGAGATCATCGACCGCACCAACAGCACCAGCAGGCCAAACTACCAGGACGAAGCGCGGCGGGCCTGCGGCAAGACCGCACCGAAGCGGGATAAGACCGCCGCGCCGCCCTGGGAGGAATAATGTAACACAAAAGCGAGAGCTGCCCAGCGGGCCATGGGCGGCGGGTTGTGTTACAATTCCGGGAGCGGCGTGATATTCAACACCGGGCACCCATCATCCACGCTCACAGCCAAATCCAATGCCGCCCTTGCCATAGGCCAGCTATAGCCTTCATAGAGCAGATCTCCGTCAGACTTCCATACTGAAAACCACATGACTACACCCTCCTCCCCGCCCGGAGCAGGGAGCGCGCCAAACCGAACGCCACCAGCAGCACCAGCACATGGAGCAGGACGGAAAAGAACACTTCCCCCAGCAAAGCCCGAAGAACATTATCAAAAAGCTGTACCACAGCGGACAGCCAGTTATCTATCGCAATCATAGTTACCTCCATAAGGGGCAGGGGCGGGGACGCACCCCGCCCCTTTGTCATTTGGCCGCGCCCTTGACCTTGCGGAAGATCCGGATACCCAGGACCAGCAGGGAGCCAGCCAGCAGCACCAGGAAAAACGGGTTGGACACCAGCACGGCCCAGACCTGCTCCATCACGCCCACCAGATCCTCCACGGCGGCCTGGAGCCGTCCGAAGTCACGGCCACCGCCGATACCTTCGCCAAAACCGCCGTCCCCAGCGTCGGCGGCAAAGGCCGGGACGGACAGCAGCACCGGAGCCAGCAGCACGGCCGGGGCAAGAGTGAGCTTCTTCATCCGCTCACCCCTTGGCGGCACTTTTGACCTTCTTGAAGATCCGGATGCCAACGCCAAACAGGCTGGCGGCCAGGAACACCAGCAGCAGCGGGTTGGCCGTCATGACCTTCCAGACCTCGCCCATCACCTCCACCAGCGTCCCCATGGCGGTGACGATGGGGGCCAGGGTGGATGTGTCGGCTCCAGCGGCCAGAGCGAAGAACATAGAACTACCTCCTTTCGTTATGTCCAGGGTGGATAGGTACTATCACGCCGTCACAAAGCCTGGCGGCGTTTGCAACACATTGCCGGACGCCGCATCGAGCGCAGCCGCTCCCGGTTGTGTTACAGACTAAACATAGGCGCGCTACGCCCGCAGGGGATACAGCGCGTTGTAGTCCGCGATGAGAAACCGTTGTTTGTCCGATAATCGGGAGCCGGCCTCCACCGCCAGTTCAAAAATCTTAGGGAAGCCCATAGTCTGGAACAGGATGGCCAGGGACGGCCCCACCTGGGCCTCCACCCAGCTGGCGATGTGCTCCACACCGTGCTGGACGGTCTCCCGGGCCACCAGCCGCACCGATTCCAACTCGTCCACGAACGCCCGCCACCAGGGGCAGACGGTACAGCGGGTGATGTTGATATCGTCCCGTTCAATAAAGGACAACTTGTCGTTGATCACCTGGGCGGCCAGTTTGCCCACGTTTTCGGCGTTGGTGAGCTGCCGGCCGAACGCCTGGGCATTCTCGCCCCGCATCACCAGCTCCACCCGTACCCAGTGCCCGGATTCTCCCTGTTCCAGGGCCTTGTCGTAGATACGGACGCGAAAGGCGGAGGATTCCGCGCCGATGTAGACGGTGGTGCCGCTGCGCCGGGTGCCGTCATAACCCAGGTACAGGGTGCGCTTGCTCATGCGGCTGTTGATCTCGTTGTCCTGCACCTTCCGCACGATATCATCCATGCTCAGATGGCCCTCCCGGTCGTCACAGGCGATATCCACGCGGGAGATGTTGGCGGACGGTTCCGCCGCCAGGAGCTGGAACAGGGTGGGAAAGGCGGTGCTGGCGGTGCCCTGGGTGTCCTTCGCGCCCTTTATAGTCAGGCGTGACATGGTTTCAAAGGCGCGGCAGCCGTTGCCGGACATACTCACGCACACGCCCATGTCCCGGAAGTATTCGTTTTCACGGGGTTCATACAGAACCTGGATATCCCCGAAACGCAGCACGCGCTGATAGCCCATGAGGCCATAGGGGGCTTCCTGGAACAGCGCGGGGTCCAAGCCCAGGAACTTCTGGATCACTTGGGCGGGTTCCTGGATGTTTTTGATGGAGAATGTCAGCCAGTCGATCAGCACTTGGCATTTCATCGGGTTCCCTCCTGTCATGAGTACCCCCGTGATTACTTCCGGGGGTTCCCGGAGGCCGTCTCCGGCCTCCGGGATTACGTTGCTTTTCCGTGTCAGAGCCAATTAAAAACGCAGGTTTCGCAGCGTTCGCTGTCCAGGGGATATTGGCACGTCTCGCACGGGTCAGCCGTCCCTGGAAGCCTTCCCCAATCGTCTGTCATGGTACTGCCTCCTGTTGTTTTGATGGCTGGCACTCAGCATATCTCACGACATTCCGGGAGCCATGGGTCAGCCGTAGAGATAGGCGGCAAGCTCCGCCCACTGTTCCTCTATGGCGTCAAATTCTTCATCCGTCAAGTCCGTCCAGGGCTTGTCCATCAGGCCTCCACCTCCAGCATATCCACCAAGCGGGCGGCCTTTCCGTTCTTGGTGTCGTAGACCTCATAATCCAGCTGGTACGTTGTGCCGATACTCAGCCCTTCCGGGTCGATATCGCGAGGACAGCTCACCGATTCCACTTTGCTTCCCTTCACTCCGCGTACGCTGTCCTCCAGATGCACCAGGTGCAGCCCGCAAAATGTATGCTGCTTCCCGTCCTGGCCTTTGTACTCTCTTACTTCCTTGCCTACCAGCTTCGCCACTACTGCCATTTCTGTGTCCCCCTTTCCATAAAAATAACAGCCGGACCGGGTTCGTCCGACTGTCCAACCTCATATTACAACTTGCCGTTCGGGGCAAAATCAGGTCCCCTACTTGTTTCCTCCGGGGGGTTGTGGTATAATTTTCTTTCCAGCATAAAATAGAGGTGGAATACCTCGTGGAATAAGGAGAACCGTTATGAAAATCGTTGTTTTGGCCGGGGGCCTCAGCCCGGAGCGCAATGTGTCCCTCTCCAGCGGCTGCAAGGTGTGCGCCGCCCTGCGGGAGCGGGGGCACGAGACGGCCCTGATCGATATGTACCTGGGCACCGGGGAGGAGCCCGCCGCCCTGTTCGCCGCCCCCATCCCGGAGGAGCTTACCCGGATCGGGCGGCAGGCCCCGGATCTGGAGTCGGTGAAGGCGTCCCGGACAGAGGGCGGAGCCAGCCAGTTTGGGCCCGGGGTGCTGGATCTGTGCGGCATGGCGGACGTGGTGTTCCTGGGCCTCCACGGGGCCTGCGGGGAGGACGGCCGGGTGCAGGCCGCCCTGGACCTGCTGGGCATCCCCTACACCGGGGCGGGCCACCTGGGCAGTGCCATCGCCATGGACAAGGACCTGACCAAGCGGGTGGCGGCCCCCCTGGGGGTCCACACGCCCAAGTGGGAGCTGGTGAAGTACACAGAGGAGGAGATACCCGCCCTGGCGGAGCGGCTGGACACCCCCTGCGTGGTGAAGCCGGTGGCCTCCGGCTCGTCCATCGGGGTGTCCATTGTCCGGAGGGGGGAGGATTTGCCCGCCGCCCTGCGGGACGGCCTGTCCTGCGGCGGCGTGTGCGTCATTGAGCAGTACGTGGCGGGCCGGGAGATCCAGGTGGGTATTTTGGAGGACAAGGCCCTGCCCTCCATTGAGATCGTGCCCAAGGAGGGCTTCTACGACTACGAGAACAAGTACCAGCCCGGGGCGGCGGAGGAGTTCTGCCCCGCCCCCATTCCGGCGGAGTGGGAGCAGCGGCTGGGGGAGGCGGCGTTGACGGTGTTCCGCGGCCTGGGCCTGTCGGTGTACGCCCGGGCGGACTTCATCGTGGAGGAGGACGGCACGCCCTGGTTCCTGGAGATCACCACCCTGCCGGGGATGACCCCCACCCGCCTCCTGCCCCAGGAGGCGGCGGCGGTGGGCATCGGCTACGGCGAGCTGTGCGAGCGGATCATCACCGCGTCCCTGGAGGCCCGGAAGGCCGGAAAATGACCTGTGGGGGAGGGGCTGGCCCCGCCCAAGAGCCTGTTTAAAATCTGGCGGAATGCCAGACAGGGGCGTATTTTTTCGCTGGGCAAGGCGATTTGACGCAGGAATACTTTGTGTATTTCAAGTCAAGTCAACGCGGCCCAGCGGAAAAAGATGTGCCGGGATGGCGTTTTGACAGATTCTA
>CATKXO010000058.1 GCA_949840775.1 uncultured bacterium
CTTTGACGGCCTGCCGAAGAATTGACCAAAAGCGCGGCATGGAAGTCAGAGAGGTGACAGGCGACAAAAAGCGCTACCTGCCCTTGCTGCTGCTGGCGGACGAGCAGGAGAGCATGATTGACCGCTATCTGGACAGAGGGACTATGTTTGTCCTGGTTGACGGCGAAGTTAAGGGGGAGTGCGTGGTCACGGACGAGAAACAGGGCGTTTTGGAGATCAAAAACCTGGCGGTGGAGTCCGCCTGCCACAGAATGGGATATGGAAAAGCGCTGATTGAGTACGTGGCGACCAAATACCGGGGACAATTCTCTGTCTTACAGGTTGGGACAGGGGACAGCCCCTTGACGGTTCCGTTTTACGAAAAATGCGGGTTTGTCCGCTCCCACCGGGTGGAGAACTTTTTCGTCGAACACTATGACCATCCTATCATTGAGGGCGGAATCCGGCTGATTGATATGATTTATCTGCAAAGAAAGCTGGTATAAAATCAGTTAAACTGTGGGCTTTTTTCAATGGATTCCAGAGTAATGATAAAGGGGCTTAGGATTTTCGATGAAATACTATTATTTAGGACATCTTTTGGAAAAGTATTATGATGATTGCCAGAGTGGCATTTTGAAAAATAAGTGGGATGACAAGCTAACCTTGTGGGCACTGGATATGCTGGAGGCGGATTACAACAGCCCGGCCCTGCTGGAAGCGGCCTGTGGCTTCGACTGGGAACGGACTCACGCACTATTTGAGACCATTCTGGCCGAGCTCCATATTGCGGATGACCCATCCGTCATTGACGAAGACTTTATTGACAGTATCTTTATTGAGGAATACAAACGAGGGCATATCGCAAGCGGATGCGAATTGCTATCTCTCCGGAAGCATTTACGGGAAAAAATCAAGTTTCCGTATCACATTCATCACGGAAAATATTATCCGAACGGAGATGCCAGGGGGTTTAAACTGGGCTGGCACACGGAGGAGTTTTCGGACCCGTCGCGACTGATATCCGTTCTGCACACAGACGAGCTGGAGCGGTTTGTCACAGAATTTTTGCGTCAGAACGGCATTACAAAATAAAAAGGAGTTTTTGCGTGTTTGAAGTATTGAAACAAGAGGGGAGGGCCCGGCGGGGGGTATTCACCTGCGCCCACGGGGTGGTCCAGACCCCGGTGTTTATGAACGTGGGTACCCAGGCGGCCATCAAGGGGGCGGTGTCCGCCCACGACCTGAAGGAGATCGGCTGTCAGGTGGAGCTGTCCAACACCTACCACCTCCACCTGCGGCCCGGAGACGAGGTGGTCCGCCAGATGGGCGGGCTCCACAAATTTATGGACTGGGACGGCCCCATGCTCACTGACAGCGGGGGATTCCAGGTTTTCTCCCTGTCCGGCCTGCGGAAAATTACCGAGGAGGGGGTCACATTTGCCTCCCACATCGACGGCCGCCGTATCTTCATGGGCCCGGAGGAGTCGATGGGCATCCAGTCCAACCTGGGCAGTGATATCGCCATGGCCTTTGACGAGTGCGTGGAGAATCCATCTCCCTACGAGTATGTAAAAGCGTCCTGCGAACGGACGGCCCGGTGGTTAGAGCGTTGTGTATCAGAGCATGACAGGCTGAATGCCTTGCCGGATACGGTGAACGCCCGGCAGCAGCTTTTCGGTATCAATCAGGGTGGAATCTTCCCTGACCTGCGGGTCTGGCACATGGAGGAGATTGCCAAATTGAACTGCGATGGCTACGCCATCGGCGGCCTGGCGGTGGGGGAGCCCACCCAGGTGATGTATGACATCATCGACGCGGTGGAGCCCCACATGCCTACGGACAAGCCCCGATACCTCATGGGAGTGGGGACCCCCTCCAACATCATCGAGGGGGTGGCCCGCGGGGTGGACTTCTTCGACTGCGTCATGCCCGCCCGAAATGCCCGCCACGGCAAGCTGTACACCTGGAATGGCACGATCAACATCAAAAACGAGAAGTACAAGCTGGACGGGCGGCCCATCGACCCCACCTGTCACTGCCCTGCCTGCCGGTCGTTCAGCCGGGCTTACCTGCGGCACCTGGTAATGGCGCAGGAGATGCTGGCCATGCGGCTGGCGGTGCTCCACAATCTGCATTTCTACAATGAGCTGATGGCCCGCATCCGGGAGGCCATCGACAGCGGGACCTTTGAAGATTTCCGGGCCAGGTACACCGGCCTGCTGGACCGGCCCTGCCCGTAGGGCGCGGCAACCCGGCGTGCCGTTTCTGTATGCGCTCATAAACGGCAGGCCGAGTTGTCCCGCCCTGCAAAATGATTCCGCAAAATTTGCCAAAAGGGCTTGTCAAGCGGAGAAATATCCGCTATAATATTCTTCACTGCGTCAAGTGATATTCGGTTGACAGAGTGATTTTACAAAACTTTGGAGGAAAGATATATGGACCCTAATGTGATTTTAATGCTCGTTTTGATGTTCGCCATGCTGTACTTTTTCATGATCCGCCCGGAGAACAAGCGGAAAAAGGAGGCCCAGAACCTGCGGGACTCCCTGAAGGTGGGTGATGTGATTACCACCATCGGCGGCATCGTTGGCACCATCTGCAAGGTGGATGAGAGCACTATCGTCATCGAGACCAGCGCTGATCGGGTGCGTATCGAGTTCACAAAGTGGGCCGTGTCCAGCAAAAATGTGTCTGTGGAGCAGCCTACCAACTAAAAAGTTACAGGCATGTCTTTCACCCTCCCCGCATAGGTTTTATTAAACCGTGGGAGAGGGTGTTTTTATGAAGAAGAAGGAGCGGCGTCCGGAGGGCCAGGACAGAGGGAGCGAGTGGCTCAATGCCATGTGTGAGGTGCTCAAGGGTGGTGTGCTGGCTGGGGTGACCGCCATTCTGGCCCTGCTGGCCTGCTCGGTGCTGGTGTCGGTGGGGGTGATGCCGGTGGGAGCCATGTATGGAGACGTGATGGCCGTCTGTGTGGCGGGCGCCCTGGTGGGTGGGACCTATGCTGTCCGCCGGGTGGGCAACCGGTCTCTGCTGGCCGGCCTGGGAGTGGGCATCGTATTGTTCCTGCTGCTGATGACGGCGGGGCTTATCGTCTACGAGGGGGCCTCCATTGCCAACGGCGGAGCCGGGATTCTGTGCGCCTGTCTGTGCGGCGGAGCCATCCCTGGGCTCTTGGCAAGAAAACCCAAGAAAAAACGCAGAAGATGATTGAAATCTCCGGGAAGCTGTGTTATAATAGCTGTCACTATGGCAGAATCTGCTGTAAGCAATGAAACAGGAGGAGATACCAATGAAGCATATCCAAACCTTGAACGGGGCCACTCTGAAGGAAAGCGCCGCCAAGGGCGGCTGCGGCGAGTGCCAGACCTCTTGCCAGTCCGCCTGCAAGACTTCCTGCACCGTCGCCAACCAGAAGTGCGAGAACAAGTAAATCACAAAGCCTGAAAAGGCGGGCGCGTTCGCGCCTGCCTTTTTGCTGTCTGTTCTTTCCAAAGGGGTGCTGTATATGATGTTGCCGTATTCTTGGCCTGTTGTAGTCGTTCTGGGTGTAGTCATATATCTGCTGTACCGGCAGGGGTTTATGGTCACAAAACGGCTCGCCGCCATTTTATTTGTGTACCGTCCCGGTCGAAAAAAAGAACGGGTGCGTCTGGATACCTGTACCGGTTGGGTCCGCCATGCAGGCCGGTTTCAGAAGGGCCGGACCTATGACCTTACCTTGCAGTGCCAGCTCTCCAAAGGGAGCGCAAATGTACTTCTGCTGAACAAGAAAGAGCAAGCGCTTTTAAAACTGGATGGGCAGTCCCCCTGCGGCAGAGTCAAGCTGGAGGAAGACAGCCGGTACTATCTGCGCTGGGAGTTTCAAAGTGCCACTGGGCAGTGTGAGCTGCACTGGACCGAGACGGCGACATAAACGAGAGGAGAAAATGACATGACAACCGTACATACCTTTACCGCCCTGGGGCAGTACCTGGCGGCGGACGTAAACAGCGGGGCGGTCCATGTATTGGACAAGCTGACCTATGACCTGCTCAACGGGGCAGGGGAGGGACCCCTGGGGGAAGCGCTGCCCCAGGAGCTGGCGGACAAGCTGTCACAGTATGACCGCACCGAGCTGGAGGAGGGCTGGCAGGAGCTGCTTGAACTCCAGAATGCCGGGCTGCTTTTCACCGCCGACGACTACCTGGACCCGGAGGCCGCCATGGCCCTGCCCAAGGCGGCGGTGGTGAAGGCCCTGTGCCTTCATGTGTCCCACGACTGCAACCTGCGGTGCAAATACTGTTTCGCCTCCACCGGCGACTTCGGCACCGGCCACCGGATGACCATGGACTTTGAGACTGCAAAAAAAGCCATCGACTGGGTGGTAGCCAAGTCGGGCAAGCGGCGGAACATCGAGATTGACTTCTTCGGGGGCGAGCCCCTCATGGCGATGAATACGGTGAAGCGGACAGTGGAGTACGCCCGTTCTCTGGAGGAAAAGCATGACAAGGTGTTCCGCTTTACGATCACAACCAACGGCATCCTGCTGGACGACGAAACCATCGGCTACATCAACCAGGAGATGTCCAACGTGGTTCTGTCCCTGGACGGCAGGGGAGAGGTGAACGACCGGATGCGCCCCACCGTAAACTGGAAGGGCAGCTATGACATCATTGTCCCCAAGTTCCAGAAGCTGGTGGCCGGGCGGGGGACCAAGGACTACTACGTCCGGGGCACCTTCACCCGGGAGAACCTGGATTTCTCCAGTGATGTCCTCCATATGGGGGACCTGGGCTTCCGCCATGTGGCGGTGGAGCCATGCAGCGGCCCGTCCGACGATCCCTACGCCATCCAGGAAGCAGACCTGGACAGGGTGGAGGAGGAGTATGAAAAGCTGGCCCTGGCATTGATGGACCGAAAAGATATCAATTTTTTCCACTTTAATGTGGACCTGGCCCAGGGCCCCTGCGTCATCAAGCGGCTCCGGGGCTGCGGCGCAGGCTGCGAGTATGTGGCCATCACCCCTGACGGGGATATCTACCCCTGCCATCAGTTTGTGGGAAAAGAGGAATTTCGAATGGGCAGTGTCTATGATGGCTCCTTTGATATGGATATCTCTGGTCAATTTGCCCAACAGAATGTGTATACCCGTCCGGCGTGTCGGGAGTGCTGGGCCAGATTCTACTGTAGTGGGGGCTGTTCTGCCTCAAATATGCTTGTCAACGGCGACATAACGCGCTCAAATGAGGTTGCTTGTGCAATGGAGCGCAAACGTTTGGAATGCGCCATTGCCCTTAATGCGATCGCCGCGGGACTGGGAGAACAAGAAAATACAGATTGTAATAATGCGGAATGTAATCGCCGCGAACACTGACCTGCCAAGGGATTGAACAATATTTAGGGTGTTTCACATACGAAAATACCAGATTTAGCTGTGCCGAGGTTCCGCAGACGGACCTCGGCACCTTTTTGGTTGCTAAGTTTACATAATACAATTAACATAACAAGTTGAAAGAATTGGCGAAAATGGAGAAAATGGTAAAACCCCCTTGCGGAAAAAGGCAGAAAGAGCTATAGTAAGAATTGCCAAAGGGCATGCTCCACAAGGTATGTCTATTTCTCCCCCCTCTCTCATAAGCTGTTGCAAGAGGTGACATCTAT
>CATKXO010000059.1 GCA_949840775.1 uncultured bacterium
GGTCGAGCCCTCTGAGCGCGTGGAAGAGGCCCGCGCTGAGGAAGACTAGCAGGACTGAGCATCGTATTGAGAGGAGGCCGCCTTCTTGCGCGGCCTCCTTCTGTGCTTCGCGCATGGAACGGTCCGCTCCCGGGCAAACTGGGTCCGGGAGGGGAGCTTATGGAGCAATATGAGCAGTACTACCGCCTGCCCCAGGACGTGGTGGGCCACGACGCCGCTCTGCTGTCCTACTGGGACCGGATGCCGGCCAGGGCTCAGCTGCGCCTGCTGGAGAGCGGCATATCCGTGTCCACCCTGGGGGAGCTGAAAATGTTGGCGGAGCGCTTTTGTCAGGATTAGGTTGCATGTTTTGCCAAATCGTGGTAGGATAGGCAAAACAAAAAGGAGGACGGCACAATGCTGTTTCTATGGTACCCCAAATGTACAACCTGCCAGAGGGCCAAAAAATTCCTGGACGGGCGTGGCGCGGTCTATACCCTGCGGCACATCAAGGAGGAAAATCCCACCGTGGACGAGCTGCGGACCTGGTGGCAGGCCAGCGGCCTGCCGCTGAAAAAATTTTTTAACACCTCTGGCATGCAATACCGGGAGCTGGGCCTGAAGGACAAGCTGCCCGCCATGGATGAGGAGGAGCAGCTGGCGCTGCTGGCCTCCGACGGAATGCTGGTGAAGCGGCCCGTCCTGGTGGGAGAGGGTTTTGTGCTTACCGGCTTTCGTCAGGGTGAATGGGAGGAAAAGCTGTAATTTCTCCCCACGGTTGAATTGAAGAAACTCCGGCCATAATGAGAGGGCGGACGGATGAGCGGTCCGTCCGCTCTTTTTTTATTTGTCCCAATTCCGGTTCGTGTTTCCGCCCCCGCAGGGGGCGGGAATCACAAGGGTATTTTTAGTGAGAGGAACACAAACGCGAATTGGGAGTTTTTATTTGCGGCAGGGGGTGAATAATATGGAACAAAAGAAAAAAGGTCCGGGGGTGTTCGGACTGGCCGCCCTGGCGGTGGTAATCTGCCTGTCCCTGTCTCTGACGGGGGACCGGGCCCGGGCTGTGGCGGCAGCCGCCCCGGCGGCGGTGGAGGTCCCCCGGCAAACTGCGGCTCAGCCCGCCCCGGCGGCGGTCGGCCGCAGGGTAATCCCGCTGGGCAAGGCGGTGGGCATTAAGCTGTTTTCTGACGGCGTGCTGGTGGTGGGCCTGTCCCCGGTGGAGACGGAGTGCGGCCCGTCCTACCCCGGCCGGGACTGCGGTCTGAAGGCGGGGGACGTGATTACCCACATCAACGGCGGCGAGGTGGACACCATCGAGGAGGTCCAGGCCCTGGTGTCACAGCAGGAGGGCGAGCCCCTCACCATTCAGGCGGTGCGGGGCCAGCGGCAGCTCCAGCTGAAGGCGGCGGCGGTGGAAAACAGCCAGGGAATCTGGCAGCTGGGGGTGTGGCTGCGGGATTCTATGGCCGGCATCGGCACCATGACCTTCTACGACCCCTCCAGCGGGGTATTCGGGGCCCTGGGCCACGGCATCAACGATGTGGATACCGCCATGCTCATGCCCCTGGAGTCGGGCAGCATCATGCCGGCCAGTGTGTCTGAGGTGAAAAAAGGGGCCAGCGGCGCCCCCGGTGAGCTCCACGGCCAGTTTGATCTGACCCGGGACCTGGGGACCCTGTATGCCAACACCAACCTGGGCATTTTTGGGCAGATGCCCAGGGAGACGGTGGGGAATGCGGTGGAACCGGTGGAGGTGGCCGCCCGGGACCAGGTGAAAACGGGCCCGGCTACCGTCCTGTCCAACATCCGGGGGGATGAGGTGGAGGAATTTGCCGTCCGGATTACCCACATCTACCCCGAGGGGGACGGAACCCGGAGCATGATGGTGGAGGTCACAGACCCGGACCTGCTGGCCGCCACCGGCGGAATCGTCCAGGGCATGTCCGGCAGTCCCATCCTCCAGGACGGACGGCTGGTGGGGGCAGTGACCCACGTTTTGGTAAACGATCCCACAAGAGGCTACGCCATTTTAGCGGAGAACATGCTGAAACAGGCGGTTGGGGGAGACCTGGCAGCGAAGTAACAGAAACGCGGGGACCAGTCAGTCTGGTCCCCGCAGCTGTGCCCTGACGGGCTGATGGAACTTTTTACAGAATGGCGGCCACCTGCTCCTCCGGGACGACGCTGGTGATTCCGCCGTGGGTCTGGGTGGACAGGCTGGCGGCGCAGCAGGCAAACCGGGTTATGGCCCGCATCTCCTCCACTGACAGGTCTTCCGGGGCCTTATTCAGCTTGAGGAAGCGGCTCATGGCGCTGCCGCCGAAGATGTCGCCGGCGCCGGTGGTGTCCACTACGCGGATGCCTGCGGGGGAACTCACCGCCCCGCAGCCGTTCCGGTTGGCGAAGTGGCAGCCCTTGGGCCCCAGGGTGACGTAGACCAGCCTTGTGCCGTACTCTTGAAGCAGCTTCTGTGCACCCGCCTCGGGGGCGATGCCCCACAGGAACTCCACCTCTTCGTCACTGATTTTTACGATATCGGACTGGTGCAGGCCCCACTCGATCTGCTCCCTGGCGGCCTGCTCGCTGTCCCAGAGGGGCTTGCGCAGGTTGGGGTCGAAGCTCACCGGCTTGCCGGACTTTTTGGCGCGGGCCACGGCCTGCTGTGTGGCGGTGCGGGCGGGCTCGGCGGTCAGGCTGAGCGTGCCGAAGTGGAACACCCGGGCCTCATCGATCAGGCTGTAGTCCACCTCGCCGGCGGACAGGCAGGTATCCGCTCCGGGCTTGCGGGCAAAGCTGAACTCCCGGTTTCCGGTGCTGTCCAGGGTGACGAAAGCCAGGGTGGTGAAGACGGCCGGGTCGGTCAGAATCCCCCTGGTCTCGATTCCCAGCTGCTTCAGGGTATTCACAAGGAGATGGCCGAAGGTGTCGTCCCCCACTTTGCCCAGCAGGGCGGTGGAGCAGCCATACCTTTGCAGAGCGGCCAGAAAATTGCCGGGGGCGCCTCCGGGCTGGGCGGCCAGGGTGGGATAGCCGGCGTCGTCGGAGGCTGTGTGGGCGAAGTCGATGAGCAGTTCACCCAGGGCGACTACATCTTTCATACGATCCAATCCTTTCGCGTTGCTCCCAATTCCGGTTCCTGTCCCCGCCCCTCGGGGGCGGGAAATGCAGGGGTATTTTCCCTTGAGGAACACAGGACGAAATGGGAAATCACTTTATTGACGGGCATATTTATCATATCATATTTTTGAAATAGTGCAAGGGCGGGGCGGCATTCTCCGCAAAAAAATACCGCCCCCGGTTCAGGGGCGGCAGGCAGGGAAATTTGAAAGCCAGGGGCGTATTTACGCCGTGGGCTGCTGGTTGGAGAACTTGGTGTAAGCCTGGCTCACCTTGTTCTGGGGGGCCTGTTCCACCTGATACCAGCCCTTGGACTGGGCCAGCTTGAACAGGTCGCTCTGGGTCTGGTGGCTCTGGTTGAAGATGCTGAGAAAGTCGTCCCGCAGGGACAGGTTGACGCATTCCGAGGCGTAGGTGTCGTAGTTGGCGCTCATCTTCTTTTCACTGCACAGAAAATCAGTGATTCGTTCCTGGTCGTTCATGGCGGTTCCTCCTTTGTCAGCGCAGATGGGTGAGCAGCGTGTTGTAGTTTTGCAGGTGCAGGTTGGCGCAGGACTGGAATTTGTCCTTCAGTTCCTGGTCCTGGCTCTCCTGAACGGCGGAGAGGTACTTGCAGTGAAGCACCCGCTCGAAGTCCAGCTGGTCGGACAGGGCGGTGAGTTCCTTGCTGGTGAGATTGGGCATAAAACTGCCTCCTTTCAAGCGGAGAAATTCTCCGTTACTGGCAATTAGTCTGTCCGGATCACACCTTCTTATGCGGAACTTTTGGATTGCCCTCCAGGTCAAATTCCCAGACCAGATGGAGCTGGCCCTCCCGGCGCTCCACCCGGGCGAAGCAGAACAGGGCGGGCAGGCGGAGGGGCCGGTCGGTGCGGAAGGGGGCGGACAGGGAAAAGCCGTCCTCCCCCCTGCGGCAGAGCATGGCCCCCCGTAGCCGGGCCTGGAGGACCGGGTCGGACACCAGCCGCTCCGGGTGCTGCTCGCAGTACCACCGCCCGCCGGGGGGTGCGTTGAAGGCAAAGACCAGAACACCCTCCGCCCGGAGGCGGGGCCAGCAGCCCGCCCGCTCCAGGGCGCCGACGGACAGGGTGCGGCGCAGCCGCAGGGCTCCGTTTTCCGGGACCAGGGTGCCCAGCAGCAGCCGCCCCCCCTGGTCGCCGTGGAGCCATACCTTATATAATCCCCGCCCGTCTGACGGGCGTTCCGCCTCTATATGTACCCGAGGGCCCTCCTGCCGCAGGGTCAGCACCCCGCCGCCCCCCATTGCCATCCGTTCCTCCAATGCTTCTGCCCCCTCTCCTGCCATTCTATGCGGCGGAGGAGGAAGGTTTTCCTTCGGTCAAGCTTTTTTGCCTTGATGCCAAATTTCCCCTTGCAAATTGTTTTTGGGTGTGGTATAGTATAAAAGCTTTCAGAAAGTGTGCAGGTGTAGTTCAATGGCAGAATGTCAGCTTCCCAAGCTGAACACGAGGGTTCGATTCCCTTCACCTGCTCCATGCGAAAACCCGCCGAAAGCCTTGTGTTTCAAGGACTTTCGGCGGGTTTTTGTTGCGTTCAGTTCGGGGCGGGCAAGGTAAAAATGGGTACTTTTGGGGCCTTGGGTGCTGGTACTGCTGCTGGGACAAATCTGAGCCAAACGGGTGCGCTAATCTCTGAGAGGAGCGCAACCCATTATTTATTTTGCTTGATGCTGTTGATCTGCTCCAGGGTCTGCTTCAGTTTATCAAAACCAAACATAGCTGCATAGGCTACAAACACGCCCAGGATGATAGCGGCCACCACCATGTACCATATCACGGCCACGCCCATGATTTGGCAGGCGGCAAAGAACGCCAACAGCGTCACCACCATGGCCACAGCAAAGGCCAAGACGTTTGTGGGCAGTTTCCCCCAGGTCAGCTTTTTCAGCACCTCTACGATGATGTTAGTTACCACCATCAACACCAGCACCACCGGCAGCACCGGTGCCGCCGCCACAGGAATGTTTTGAATCAAGTTTTCCATAGATGTTTCCTCCTAAATTTTTTTGCAATAGTCCAGGGACACCCAGCCGAGGCCGGATTTCAGCTTGCCCCAGAGGGTGGCGCCTTTGCCAGTGGCCTCGCTGACAATGGTGTAGACGCCGGGAGCGATGGCCTTCTGGACAATATCCTTGTCTGTGC
>CATKXO010000060.1 GCA_949840775.1 uncultured bacterium
GGCGGAGTAGGACTTTTTCACCAGGTAGTCCAGAAGGGTGTCGTCCCAGGTGAAATTGATGTTCTTCTCCTTCAGGGTCTCCACCAGCTCCTTGAGCATGAGGACGGCGATCTTCTTAAAGTCCTCCTCAGACAGCTGGTTGAAGTAGACAATCTCGTCCACCCGGTTGATAAACTCCGGGCGGAGGAAGTCGTTCAGGGCTTTCAAAGCTTTCTCCTTGCCCTGCTCGTTGGCGGTGCGGCCGAAGCCCACGGAGCCGCCCCCCTTGGTGCTGCTGCCGGCGTTGGTGGTCATGACGATGACGGTATTCTCAAAGTTCACCGTCCTGCCGTGGGCGTCGGTGATACGGCCGTCGTCCAGCACCTGGAGGAGAATGTTCAGCACGTCGGGGTGGGCCTTCTCAATCTCGTCGAAGAGGACCACGGAGTAGGGCTTGCGGCGGATTTTCTCCGTCAGCTGGCCCGCCTCGTCGTAGCCCACGTAGCCCGGGGGGGAGCCGATAATCCGGGAGACGGCGTGCTTCTCCATAAACTCGGACATATCCAGGCGGATGAGGGACTCCGGGGTGTCGAACAGGTCGGCGGCCAGCTGCTTCACCAGCTCGGTCTTGCCCACGCCGGTGGAGCCCACGAAGATGAAGGACACCGGCTTGCGCTTGGGGGAGATGCCCACGCGGCCCCGGCGGATGGCGGCGGACACCGCCTTTACCGCCTCGTCCTGGCCGATGACATGGGCCTCCAGCCGCTCCTCCAGCCTGGCCAGCCGCTGGAACTCCTGTTCCTGGATGCGGCTGGCGGGGATGTTGGTCCAGAGCTCAATGACGTTGGCCAGGTGCTCCTGGGTGAGGGCGGGGTGGGCCTCGCCCTCCAGCCCCTTCTTCTCCTCCTCCAGCCGCAGCTCCAGGCTCTTGATGTCGGCCAGCCGCTTGTAGGACTCCTCGGTGGCGGCGGCCATCATGACCTCCTTCTCCTTGGCCAGGTCGGCCAGCTCCTTGTCCACGGCGTTGAGGCGGGCCAGAGCCTTGTTGTGGAGGTTCACGTTGGAGCAGGCCTCGTCGATGAGGTCGATGGCCTTGTCGGGGAGATAGCGGTCGGTGATATACCGCTCGCTCATGGTGACGGCCAGCCGGCACATGGCGGGGGAGACGGCCACCTGGTGGAAGGACTCGTAGTAGGGGACGACCCCCTCAATGACCTTTACGCTGTCCTCGATGGAGGGCTCCTCAATGATGACGGGCTGGAAGCGCCGCTCCAGGGCGGTATCCTTCTCGATGTGCTTGCGGTACTCGTTGAGGGTGGTGGCGCCGATGACCTGGAGCTCGCCACGGGACAGGGCGGGCTTGAGGATATTGGCGGCGTTCATAGAGCCCTCGGCGTCGCCGGCGCCCACAATAGTGTGCACCTCGTCGATGACCAGGATGATGTTGCCCAGCTTCTTGATTTCCTCAATCAGGCCCTTCATCCGGCTCTCAAACTGGCCCCGGAACTGGGTGCCCGCCACCAGGGCGGTGAGGTCCAGCAGATAGACCTCCTTGTCCAGCAGCTTATAGGGCACATCCCTGTCGGCGATGCGCTGGGCCAGCCCCTCGGCGATGGCCGTCTTGCCCACGCCCGGCTCGCCGATGAGGCAGGGGTTGTTCTTCTGCCGGCGGTTGAGAATCTGCACCACCCGCTCCAGCTCCCGCTCCCGGCCGATGAGCTTATCCAGCTTGCCCTCCTGGGCCCGCTGGGACAGGGAGATGCAGTAGCTGTCCAAAAATTTCCGCTTTGTGGGCTTGGCCTGCTTCTCGCCCCGGCTGGGGGGCGGCGCGGAGCCCTCACCGGAGGAGGGCTTTTCAGGGGTGGAGGAGGAGCCTCCGCCGCCGAACAGCTGGTTCAGGAAGGGGAAGGTGGCGGTGCGGCCGTCGTCCTCCTCGTCGTCTTCCTCCTTGGCGGGAGAGAGCATACCCTCTATGCCCTCGGCGCCGCCAAAGGCGGACATCATTTCGGAGGTCAGGTTGTCCAGGTCCTCGTCGCTGATGCCCATCCGCTTCATCATGTCGTCAATGGGTTTGATGCCCATTTCACGGGCGCACTTGAGGCACAGCCCCTCATTTTTGGAGGAGCCGCCCTCCAGCTTCGTAATAAAGATGACCGCCACATTCTTTCCGCAGCGGCTGCACATGGTAGGCTGCATAGTGAATACGCTCCTTTCGGGGAAAGTCCACGTTTGGGGAGATGGTACACCCTAATTGTGAACTGGGTATGAATTTTTGCCTGAGAAATATAGGGTTTAGAGGAAAAATGACAGGGGACTGACGGTGCAGAAGAATTTCAGAAGGATCGTCTGTCCCACCGCCTCCGGGGGGAGGCTGTTCTTCAGCAGCCAGCCGGCAATGAACAGCACCAGCGCACCCTTGACCAGGCCGGCGAGGCCGCCGCCCCAGGCGTTGACGGTGCTGAGAACGGGCAGCTTTGCCACCAGGTCCAGGGCGTGGCTGAGGAAGAACCAGGCGATGAGGATGGCGAAGAAAATGAGGACAAAGAGGACGGTCCGGGCGATCTGTACGGCCACAAAATGGGCCAGGGCCTGAGCGGCGTGGGTGACGATTTCAGCCACGCCGTCATCCACCGCCTTCTGGAAGGTCTCCACGTAGCCCCGGAAGAACCTGGAGTTTTCCAGCGGCTCCAGCAGCTCCTCCAGGGGGAGCTGGGCCAGCCAGTCGTCCTCGTCCTGGGAGGTCGCGCCCACCTCCGGGGCCCGCTGGAAGTAGCTGCTCACCGTGTCGTGAATGCCGCTGGCCACAGCGGGCTCAATGGCCTTGGCCACCGGCTCGGCCAGGGCGTCGGACAGGAAGGAGGCCCCGGCGAGGGCCACAAAGACAGCCAGCAGGGAGGCCAACGTGAGGATTAGCCCCCTCCGGGCCCCCAGCCAGACGAAAAAAAGCAGAATCAAAACGATGGCAATGTCATAGACGATGTAATTCATAGAAGTCTCCTGTTTGGGAAAATGTGGGGCCCGCCGCCTTCGGCGGGCCAATGACAGGGCGGAATGTTGGGATTGCCCCGCCCAGGGGGGCGGGGCCCACAACGCCCCCCTACGGAATATACAACCAGGCCAGCTGGTCGTTGGCCAGCACAGCGGAACCGTTGATGGACAGGGCCACCCTGCGGGCCGCCTGGGTATTTTCCACGCCGGCAAAAAACTCCATCCCGGCGTTGTACAGGGAGAGCTGGCTGCCGGTGAGCAGGGCGCAGGTGTCGCCGGCGGCGGCGTAGTCCAGCACCTGGCCGGTGAGGGGCAGGGACTGGGTCACCTGGGCGGTGCTGTCAATGCGCAGAGCCTGGGTGGCCCCGCCGGAGCGGTAGCGTCCCACCAGCAGAAAGGCGAAGCCGTCCCCGCCCAGGGAGCAGCCCTTCAGGTAGTTGGGGCTGATGTAGTAGGTCTGCACCGTCTCGCCCTCAGGGTTGAGGGAGACGGTGAGCAGCCGGTCCTCCCCCACCAGCCAGACCACGCCCTCGTCGAAATCCATGTCCAGCACAGTGAGACTGCCCAGGTCCACCTGGGCGAAGGGCTCCTTCTGGTTGACCTGATAGAGGAGCAGCCGGCTGAAAAAGGCGCCGCCGGTCTGACCGATGGTGACCACCGCCACCGTCCGGCCGTCGGGGGAGACGGCGGCGTCCACCGCAAAGGTAGAGGACAGGCTGATCTGGATGACGGGCTCTCCCTTCCGGTCGTAGACGGTGACTGCCCCCTTGTAGCCGCTCTGCTGGGCGGTGACGGCCAGCCAGCCCCCCTCGTTGGGCCGGGCGGACAGCAGGTCGGCGCTGCCCTCCAGGGTGAGCTGGAAATACTCCTCCCCCCTGCGAAAGGCGAACAGAGTCTGGTTGCCTGCGTCGTAGACCACGGCGGTGGTGGGGGAGGCGGTGAGCACCGGGTTTTCCAGAGAGCGCACCTCCTCGGCCAGCTGTTCGCCGTCCAGGCCGTAGTAGTGGGCCCCGGCGGCGGAGGCGGTGACGATGCCGCTGTCCAGGTAGGCGATGGACAGCTTGTCGCCCCCGGCGTGGGAGAAGGGGGCGGCCTCGCCGGTGACGCCGGTCTCCATGTTCCGGTAGGCCAGCCAGCGCTTGAAGGCGTCCACATTGAGGGTATCCCGGTAGATGACCAGCACCATCGCCAGCAGGACCAGGGCCGAGGTGGCCAGCAGGGCCAGCAGGCGGAGGAGCCGGTTTGCTTTTTTCAGCCGCTTGGGGGCGGGCACTTTTTTGTTCTCGTCCATATTTACTGCTCAAATGTCCTCTTCATACCACAATTTTGTCATGTAAAGCCCGCCGGGGGGGACGGTGGGGCCGGCCAGGGTCCGGTTGCCCGACTCCAGAATGGCGGGGATATCCTCCGGAGCCAGCTTGCCCTCGGCGGCGTAGACCACGGTGCCCACCATGGCCCGGACCATGTTGTACAGAAAGCCGTTGGCGCACGCCTTGCAGGAGATCAGGTCGCCGGCCCGCTCCACGTCGAAGTAATACACGGTGCGGACGGTGGTTTTGGTCTCCGTCCCCACCGAGCGCACCGCCCGGAAGTCGTGGGTGCCCACAAACTGCTCCGCCGCCCGGGCCATGACCCCCTCGTCCAGGCGCTTGGGGTAGAACCAGGCCCGGTTGACATAAAACGGATTGCCCAGCCGGGAGTTGTAGATGCGGTAGGTGTACTCTTTTTTTTGACAGGAGCCAATGGCGTTGAAGCTGTCAGGCACCTGGGTGGCCTTTACCACCACAACGTCGTCGGGCAGCCGGGTGTTCACCGCCAGGGGGAGCTTGTCCAGGGGGATGCGGCAGGTGGTGCGGAAGTTGGCCACGTAGGTCTCCGCGTGGACCCCCGCGTCGGTGCGGCCGGCGCCGGTGCACTTCACCGGATGGCCCACCGTGGCCGCCAGGGCCCTTTCCAGGGTCTCCGCCACGGAAACCGCGTTCTTCTGCACCTGCCACCCGTGATAGGCGGTGCCGTTGTACATCAATCGTAAAGCAATGTTGCGTTCCATCGTAAAAACCTTTCGTCCCGCCCGCAGGCGATAAGCCTCCCTTCGCAAAGGGAGGGGGACCGCCGCCGAAGGCGGTGGTGGAGGGTTTTCTCCCCTGTA
>CATKXO010000061.1 GCA_949840775.1 uncultured bacterium
GTGCTCTATTGCCAAGAAAATTGTGGCCATTGTGTCCTTGCGAAAACTCAGTGAGGCTTTGTGCTTTTCTCTGCCCATCGTCACCTTCCTTGCTAGGGACGTTTTTTGCTCTGCCGGCGAGGTCTGAGGAACTGTTTTACCTCTTTAAAATCGAACCTGTCTACATAGTAGGCGTTCCGTTTGCCGACCCTCTGGATCACAACCACATCACTCACGGACATGGAATGGATCCGGTCTCCAAACGGGCGGTCGTCACGGTTATGTTTCTCAAAGAGATCGTTCAAGAGGACTCCCGGCCCAAGGACCGCAGCGTAAACCCGCTGATAATGGGACGGATGGAACTGACCCTTTGCTTCCTCATAAGACCGGAAAGCATAATCGGTACAAGCCATATCCCTGATCTGATACAGCTCATAGCTGTCACAGATATCCACCGGATTCGGGTGTTCCGGGACATAGATAGCCCCGCGTTTCTCCTGGAGCTCGGCGAATTGGAGGATGTGGAAGGTCTCGTTGCCGATGCGGGCGTGGTAGTCGTCGATGTATTGGCAAGGAAGAACAGACCGGGCACCGCCAAAGTCAGTTAAAATGATATTGGCCCTGTCCGGCAGCATGAACAACTGCTGAAAGCTGCTGTCCACAAAGCGGATTTTCCGGCCTCCCTCATCATTGGGAAACGCAAATACGCCGGCGATGTTAGCGGGGGTATTACCGTCCACTGGCCACCACCTGCTTCCTCAAACCACAGGCGTCCGTCAGCGCCTCCACCCGGTCGGTCTGCTCCCAGGGGGCGTCCTGGTGGGTAAAGTGGCCGTAGTTGCAGAACTGAGCGAAGATGGGCCGGCCCAGCCCCAGGGTCTGAATGATCCCGGCAGGAGTCAGGTCGAACACCTCCCGGACGGCCCGCTTCAGTGTATCCTCCGAACACCTGCCGGTGCATTTCTCCGCCAGCCCAGCGGCCACGATGTTCTTGGCGATGTACCGGGCCATGTAGGCGCCGCTGCGATCCACTTTGGTGGCGTCCTTCCCGGACAGCGCCCCGCCGCCGTGGGGGACCAGCCCGCCGTAAGTATCTACCATCAGCTTCCGGCCCGTCAGCCCTGTGTCGGCCTCGAAGCCGCCCAGCACAAACCGCCCGGAGGGGTTGATGAGCAGTTCGGTGTTGCGGTCCGGGGAGAGCTCCCGCAAGGCGGGGGCGATGACGTGCTGTGTGACCTCCCGGTGCAGTTCTTCCATAATCGTGCCCTCGCTGTGCTGGCAGGAGAGAATGATGGCAGCAATCCGGTGGGGCCTGCCGTCCCGGTACTCCACCGAAACCTGGGACTTGCCGTCCGGCCCCAGGCCGTGGATAGTCCCGGTTTTCCTGGCGTTGGCAAGCAGCAAGGTCATCCGGTGAGCCAGCACCACGGGCAGGGGGAGAAGCTGGGGCGTCTCCGAGCAGGCGTAGCCGTACACGATGCCCTGGTCGCCGGCGCCCAACTGACTGCCGGCCTCCACAGCGCCGGCGATGTCGCCGCTCTGGTCGTGGGTGATCACTTCCACCTCATAGTCCGATCCATAGCCAGTTTCCCGAACAGTCCGGCAGACGATAGCGGGGATGTCCGGCAGCTCTTTGGCGGTGATCTCCCCAGCCACGATGATTTTTCCGGCAGTGGCCATGACCTCGCAGGCCACTCGGGCGGCGGGGTCGTTTTGCAAGCAGGCGTCCAGAACGCTGTCGGCGATGGTGTCGCACAGCTTGTCCGGGTGGCCCTCGGTGACCGACTCGGCGGTCAAGATATATTTATCGTTCATGGTAAACTCCTTTTTTCCTTTGTTCAGATTTTTTCTTCTGTTGAACAGGCGCATCCGCAGCCACAACCATCAACCTGTCATACATCTCTTTATATAGCCGAAGCTGGTCCTTCGTCAGGGAGACAAAATGCTCTCCATTTGTACCAGCCAGGAAGAACGTCCCGCAGATGATGTCGTAGGGGACACCGTGGTTATCGGTCAGAGGCCTGTTATAGGGCAGTCCCATGTTTTTAGCGTCTCGGTTGCAGACCAGAGCCACCTCGTCCCGGAAGGGATAGACGGCTTGTATGGCCCCACCCACAAGCTCCTGCATGGCTTTCAGGCCGCATACCTCCCGCATCTCACAAGGTTTCAGCGGCTCCACCACCAAGACCTGAATGGGTTTATCGCTCATGGTCACCTCGCTGTTTCGGCTGCCTGGCCCGGCCAGCGGCGGCGTTGATCCGTTCTGTCTCCTGGTGAACTTCCTGCACAGCATGGTCCCACGCTTTCTTCAACGCGGTCACGGGCAGGCCGGTCTGCCGGTAGCCCTCCAGGATTCCCTTGTAGTAGGTGTCGGAGGGCAGCATCGGTTCCCGGAATCGCTCGTCCATGATGTAGGCCATGACGGACAGGGATCGGCCCTCACTGTCCCGGACGGTCACCATCTTTTTGCCATAGAAACGGGGATACCCCTCATACCTGTCCAGGGACTGTTCACAGCTGGGCGTGAGGCTCCACAGCAGGCCGTGGACCTTGCCGCCCTCCCTGGGGGCGATGGTGGCGAAGCCGCCCCTGCGGAACAGCAGCTCATAGTTCTCCAGAGCCACCGGCCCCACCACACAGGCGTCCGGGCAGCGGAGTTCCATTTGACCCAGGTTAATGTTGGAGCCGTAGGCGAAATAAAGGGTATTCTCAGCCATCGTCCAGCATCTCCAGGGAGCCCACCTTGGCCAGCCGGTCGATCATAGCCCTGGCCTGGCGCTCCACGCCCGTCTCGGGCAGGTCGCACTCCAGGTCGGTGGCCCGCATAAAGTTACTCCGCAGCTGCCAGATGTAGCTCTCGGTGTCGGGGTACTCGGTGGGATCGAAGGTCCCCTGCCGGAGCTGGTCCATAATCTCCGTCCCGGTGCCCTCGTAGGTCCGCTCGTCAATGCGGATTTTCATTTACATCACCTCTCTGTTCCTCGGTTTCGTTTTTTCTTCTGGTTGACCTCATAGCTGTCCTTGTCCCTCCTCCAGGCGCGATCCCCCTCCAGGTGGGCCAGGAGATGGTCCCGGGTGTGCTTGAACTCATCCCCGTTGAGGCCCAGCCGTACCAGCCAGACCCGGAAGGTGAACAGCTCATTGTCGCTGTGGGTCTTGCGCATGACGGTGCTGCGCTGGGCAATGGCCTGGGCGGAGATGGCCAGGCACAGATTCACATAGGCGGCCACCTTCCCGGCGTGAAGGGTAGAATTAAAGCACCGCCATTCGACGGTGCCACGGTAAAAGACAGAATGAAGATTTAAGGCATGGTAGCGGGTCCAGTTGTAATGGTCTGTGTTCTCCACATTGCCCTCGTACCAGACCTGCTCCAACTGCGTGAGGTCCTTTGTTTCGTCCGAGGACAGCGTCCGGGCCTGCCGCAGCATAGGTTCCCGTACCTTTTGGCACCAGCGCTCTGCCCTGGACTCGCTCACCTGTAAGGCTTTGAATAGGATATCCTCCTTGGAGTACATGATGCCGATGAGATTTTTCAAGCTCTGCCGGTTGTGGTTGGCGGCATCCACATGGACATGAATGCCGCAGGACCCGTTTGCCTTGGCTCCGGCCTTTCGAACACGGCGTACACATTCCTGAAGTTTGGGCAGTTCAGCGTAGGTCAACTTGGGGGTGACCATCTCTACACGGTAGGTGTAGTCATCAACCGGCTCATAGCCTCTGGCTGTCTTGCGCTTCGGGTGGATGCTTGCATCGCTCATCAGCTTCCATTCTTTGCCCTCCGGGTCTTTGACTGACCAGCCATCATAGGAACCTCCATAATGTGAGGAGGTCGTCCCAAAATACTCTGCCAGCGCCCGGGCTGCCTGCTCACGGGTGATGCCTGTCATCTCCACCTCCACGCCAAAGCACTGGTCTTTGATGCCGATCTCACTCATGCAGCGGAGTCCTCCCTTCGGATATGCTCATCCACAGCCCTGATACGGCGGCCAATGGCTTCAATAACGGTCACTGTGACGGAATTGCCCGCCTGTTTGTACGCCTGGGCGTCCGAGGTGATGGCCAGCAGCCGGTCGATCTGATCCTCGGCGAAGCCCTGGAGCCGGAGGCACTCTCTGGGCATCAGGCGGCGGATACGCCCGCCGTGGTCCACAATGCCCTGAACGCTGGCGGCGTCATGGGCCAGCCTGCTCACCCGGCCCCCTCTGGTCTTGCTACTGGGATACCCCAGGTCCACGCTGTCACCAGGGGCCGCCTCTGTGTAACCTTTTTTGGTCGGCTCCCGGATCAGCAGCACCCCAGAACGCTCCGCCCGGTGGTTGGAGAGGGTAGTCTGCCCGTACCGTGCGGTGAGACAGCGGGCAATGCTGGTTCGCCTGGGTTCTCCCACAGACAGGTCCACAAAGGCGGCGTCGGGCGGAATCAGGTACAGTCCGGTTTTTGCCCCGGTCCCCC
>CATKXO010000062.1 GCA_949840775.1 uncultured bacterium
TATCGCATAAGGAGGTCGTTCATAATGAAAAACAGTCTGAACCGCTTTGCCGCCACTCTCGCCTGTGCAGTCCTGACCATCGGCCTGACCCTCCCCGCATAGGCGTCGGAGGCCCCCCAGCCCTACACCAGCCCCCGGATGATAACCAAGTTCTACAAAGACCTCCAAACCGTGAAGTCGGTTCCCCGGTACGGGCATCCCGATGGCGAACTTATCTCCCCCACCACGATACGTGAGATACACAAACTTCTGCGGAACGCCTTTAATCAGGCGGTAAAGTGGGAACTGATGGCAAGGAACCCGGTGCAGAACGCCACAGTTCCCAAGGCCGAGAAGCACGAGCGGGATATTTGGGACGCCCAAACGCTCATGCAGGCGTTATCCCTTTGTGATGACCCATTCCTCTCTCTGGCAATCAATCTGGCCTTTGCCTGTTCCCTGCGTATGGGGGAGCTGCTGGGCCTGACATGGAGTTGTGTGGATATTAGTCAGGACAGTATAGACCATGACTGCGCCTATATCTACATCGACAAGGAGCTTCAGCGGATTTCCAGGGAATCGCTGGCTCAGATTGGGGAAAAGGGCATCATGTTCAAGTTCCCGACGGTGCGGGGGTGCAACTCCACCGTGCTGGCCCTGAAAGAACCGAAAACAAGGACGAGTGTTCGGAAGGTGTTCCTGCCCAGGACAGTGGCTGAAATGCTGATAGAGCGCAAGAAAACGGTTGACGAACTGAAAGAATTGCTGGGGGATGAATACAGGGATTATGACCTCGTATTCGCCAGCACCCAGGGGACACCCACCGAAGCAAACTTTATCAATCGGGCCTTTGGCAAGCTCATTGCGGACAACGATCTCCCCAAGGTCGTCTTTCACAGCCTTCGGCACACCAGCACAACCTATAAGCTCAAACTTAGCGGTGGCGACATTAAAGCCGTCCAGGGCGACACCGGCCACGCACAGGCCACGATGGTCACGGAACGGTATGCCCACATCCTGGACGATGACCGCCGTGTAAACGCCGCAAGATTCCAGAAAGAATTTTATGGGGGCGGCAGTACAGCGGAAACCACAGCGACGGTCGAGGCCCCCAGAGAACCACAGGCCCCGGCATCCGACCCGCTTCAAAGCCTTGACACAGCGGCCAAACAGCAGTTGCTTCTCAAACTCCTTGCAGAATCCCCGGATATGGCGGCGCTGTTGACGGCCCTTGTTGGAAGAAGCGCATAAATACGAACGGACAGGAATAACACCCATTCCTGTCCGTTTTGTCGTACATAGAAAACATCAGACGGCACTACTTTCACGATGCTGATTTCTATGATATAATAAAATTAAAGAGGTTATGTCTGTGCTGGAAATTCAAAGGTAGAGCGCCAAAAATATATTGATTTGCTGGGACGGCAGTAATGTCCAAAATACTCTTACAGTGTTGCAAAGGTAAAAAGTTTTGAATGCCGAACCATCAAGCGTTTTTTCGCCCCCTTGCTAATCGCTTGCTAATTGCGGCCCTAAAAAATGGCCGTGATTAGCAAGAAACCGTGACAAATTGTGGGGAATGAAATTTGAAAAAAGTGAGTATTTGCAATGGTTTGCGAAGGTTTTTGAGTAACCGCCGCAACCATATGGCGGCTACTCCTAAGCGGAAGGCCACGCGTTCGAATCGCGTCGGGGGTGCCAAAAGCCCGCTGGAATTTTTCTTCCAGCGGGCTTTTCCTGTTCTTGTTAACGTCTGTCCTTCTTCTGGTTCCGCCGCTCCTCGTCCACCTCATAGGCCTTGATGATCTTCTGCACCAAGGCGTGGCGGACCACGTCAGATTCGTTCAGGCGGAGGATGGCGATGTCCTCTACCCCCTTCAGCACCCGCATAGCCTCCCGCAGGCCGGATACCTTGTCCGCCGGCAGGTCGATCTGGGTGATGTCGCCGGTAATGACAATCTTGGACCCGAAGCCCAAGCGGGTAAGGAACATCTTCATCTGTTCCCGACTGGTATTCTGGGCCTCGTCCAGAATAATAAAGGAGTCGTCCAGGGTGCGGCCCCGCATGTAGGCCAGGGGCGCCACCTCAATGTTGCCCCGCTCCAGATATTTCTGATAGGTCTCCGGGCCCAGCATTTCAAACAGAGCGTCGTACAGCGGCCGCAGGTAGGGGTCCACCTTGGACTGGAGGTCGCCAGGGAGGAAGCCCAGCCGCTCCCCCGCCTCCACCGCCGGGCGGGTGAGGATAATCCGGTTGATCTCCTTAGCCCGGAAGGCTGCCACGGCAACGGCCACGGCCAGGTAAGTCTTGCCCGTTCCGGCGGGCCCCACTCCCACGGTAACCACGTTGTTCCGGATGGCCTCCACATACTTCTTCTGGCCAAGCGTTTTGGCCTTGATTGGCTTGCCCTTGGCGGTGACGCAGATCACGTCCCCCGCCAGCTGAACAATCTGGCTCTCTTTGCCCTCCCGGACCAGCTGGACGATGTAGCGCACATTCTGCTCGTGGATGGCCTCCCCCTTGGAGGCCAGGGTCATCAGGTTTTCGATGGCCTTGACGGCGTACATGACCCCCTCCGGGTCCTCCCCCGCCACCTTGAGCATGGAGTCTCGGCTCACCACCGCCACCCCCATCTCGTGTTCAATGATGCGGATATTATCGTCGAATGAGCCGAATACGTTGATGGTCTCCTCCAAACGCTCTAAACTGATGGTCTGTTCTGTCATAGGTATACAATCTCTCCTATTGTGTGGGATTTTCCCGCTCCTTACCGATCTCCTCCAGGCACTGGGCGGTGAGGGTGACCTCCAGCCGCCCGCCGCTCACCCTGGCGGCGAACTGGGTGGACTCCACTTCTCCATCCTCGCCAACGAGGGCCTCCAGCCGTTTGAGTAGCTGCTCCTCCAGCAGGGTCCGGGCGGCGGACTGGTCCACCTCCACGGTCCGGGGCTGATACTCCCGAACCGTCTCACGGTTCAGGGACAGGGGCAGCGCCTCCCCGCCGGGGAGAGCCGCCTGACGCACTGTAGTTATTTTATCATACATCGGCCAGGAAATGCTAGTGTTTCCGAAAATTTTGACCCTCTGTCCCAAGAAATTCAGGGACCAGACGCTTTTTTCGGCTCCGGTGTAGTCCTTCACTGTGGCCTCCACCGGAATTGCAGCGGTGAGCAGCCGCCAGGTCCGGGCCCACACCCGCCCACGGGCGTGGGTCTGGTAGTACCGGGTGGGGGTGTCGCTGTACATGGGGGGCTCCATGGCCACATTGCCGGAGATGAGCACGTCCCCCCTGGCCACCACGTCCCCGTCCTTGACCAGGGCGTCCCCCAGCTCCGGCTCGATGTGGGTGATGATCCCGTCCGCCTCGGCTACAATATCAAAATATCCCGACTCATCCACCCGTTCCGGAACCTTGATGGGCTCCCGGACCACCACCTCCAGCCGGGTGCCGTAGAGGTTGAGGGCCGCCCAGGACAGGCCGTCCAGCCGGACCAGCAGCTCCTGGGCCAGCTGCCTGCGGTTCAGCCCTGGGCCGTACACCCCCGGCCTTACTCCCAGCTGCCGCAGCTGGCTGAGGATGACGGCGGAGGGGACCTCCTCATTTCCGCTCACCTGGACGGTGAGCACAAAGCGGGACAGAACGCTCACTGCGCACAGGGCCAGGACCAGCCCCACCAGAAAGGCGTATCGGGTACGGAACCGGCCCAGAAAGTCGGGCAGCCCCCGGCTGGCCTCACGCTCCACCTCGCAGCCCGCCCTCTGAGCCAGTTCCCGGAACCGCTTCAGGGTATACCGTCTGGTTGTGAGGCGGACGGTACGCTCGTCCAGCCACTCCATTGCCCAGAAATCAATTCCCTCCTGGGCGCACAGGTTGATCAGCCGCTCGGGAAAGGGACCGGTCAGCTTTAGGATGACCATTCCCCGGAGATAATTCATCAGCTTACGCATGGCTACCCCCTATGACAGCGTGATCTGGGTGATTTTTCCCGTAATCAGCAGCTCAATCCCCGTCATGGCCCGCAGCTCCAGTTCCCGCCCGGCAATTTTGATGAGGTATACCCCGCCGCTGATGTGAATCTCCTCCCGGCCATAGGCCAGGATTCCCTTGTGGTTTTCTACCCGCAGCTCCCCGTCCCCCACCAGCTCCACTCTGGGCAGACCCGCCAGGGCGTCGGCAGGCAGGTCGAAGGTCTCCGCCGTCCGCTCCAAAAATCCAAACCTCCGGGATCGCATAAAAATCACCTCTCCCCTATCTATATGAGGGGGAGAGGCGCGTTATTTCAATCCTTCGCGTTTATCTTAGT
>CATKXO010000063.1 GCA_949840775.1 uncultured bacterium
GCTATCAGCCCACCTCCGGAGCCATCATCAACGGCAGCGCCGGTGTCATCCAGCCTCCCGCCATGGGCGGCAGTATGGGAACGGATTCCGGCAGCGGCTCCGTCTATGTCCCCGGCTCGTCCTCGGTGACAGTGACCAACCCCGGCAGTGCTTCAGGCGGCTATACGGCGGTGACAGATGACCTCTACTACAGCAACGGCAGTCTGGGAACACTGAAGATCCCCGCCATCGGCCTGAGCGTCAAGATCTACCAGGGTACGGACAGCGCCGCGCTGAAGAAGGGCGCGGGACACTTTGAGGACACCTCTATCTGGGATGGAAACGTGGCGCTGGCGGCCCACAACCG
This sequence comes from uncultured bacterium, assembly GCA_949840775.1. Taxonomy (GTDB): domain Bacteria; phylum Bacillota; class Clostridia; order Oscillospirales; family Oscillospiraceae; genus Lawsonibacter. Next base: position 347 of record CATKXO010000063.1, read on the forward strand.
GGGCGTGAACAACCACTTCGGGGAGATCCATACGCTGGAGGTGGGCGATACCATCTCCCTGACCACACAGCTTGGGACCCGCACCTATGAGGTGACCTCCGTTTCCAAGGTGAGCGAGACAGACCGCAGCGCCCTCGCCGCCTCCACCACCAACATGATCACCCTTTACACCTGCGTCCGTGACCAGCGGGATCAGCGGTGGTGCGTCCAGGGCGTGGAAATTAGCTAATATGCTTCGTTTTCGCCCGCTCGTTTCTCCATTTTAGATTGCATTTTCTTCTCGACTTTTGACCTCTGTTCCGATATTGTATTGCTTGCAAAAGCACCAAAAAATACGGAATACAGGAGGAAAAAAGTATGACCAGCATGAAAAAGCGCATTGCCGCCGCATTGATGGCAGCCACCCTCACCATTGGGCTCACCGTCCCCGCCGCGGCAGCGGAAGCGCCCAACGAACCCATCCGGGTGAGCAGCTACAAGGGCAGTACCCTGGAGGTAGGAGAGCGAAGCGGCCTGATCATCGGCCCCAGCGGGATCGACTACACCGTCACCTCCAGCGACCCGGACACGGTAGCGGTGGAGCAGGTGCTGACCTTCTGGGTGGCTGTCGCAAAGGGGGCGGGGACCGCGGAGATCACCGCATCCAACAGCGCCGGGGAATGCGGGAGCATGACGCTGACGGTCGGCTCCGCCGCCCCCGCCGCGCCGGAAGCTCCCGCCAGCATGGACAGCGCCAGCCTGACGGACAACCTGGAGATCCGGCAGGAGATGATCCGGCTGATCAACCAGACCCGCAAGGCCAACGGCGTGTCGGAGCTGCCGGTCAGCGAGGCCCTGATGACCGCCGCCCAAGCCTGCTCCGACCGGCGCTACACCTGGCATCACGCCGCAGAGGAGGGCCAAGCCGCCGCTGACGCCGGCTACCCCTACGGTTTCGGAGATAACCTCACCGTGTTCACCGGCACAGACGACGCCGCCCGGCGCGCCGTCGACAACTGGATCAACTCTCCCGGTCACTTCGAGACCATGATCGACTCAAGATGCGACTGCATCGGCGTGGGTGTGACCCAGTACGACGGCATCACCTACTGCTATATGTTCGTCGGAATCCCAAACAGCGTCAATTTTTATGCGTAAGCGAAAATAAAACCAAAACGGCCTTCCAGCGCAAGCTGGAGGGCCGTTTTCTGTCAAAAAGGAGGCTGACAAGCTATGAAAAAGTTTCATTTTCCCAGAACCCGCCTGATCGCGGCTCTGCTGGCCCTGGTCTGCGTGCTGGGCCTGCTCCCCGGCACAGCCCTCGCCGCCACGCCGGACACCATCAAGATGGACGACTGCACCCACAATGGGGTCAAGTATGAGTCCCCGGCTCTGGGTACCTGCCACCTGCACCAGATGCACTTTGGACTCAACGGAAAGAGCACCATGGGCTTCTGTGCCGAGAAGGGCAAGGGCATGGGCTGGTCACTGGAGGGCCACACCTGGGGGAGTCCCAAGCCGGTCAACGACCCCACCGTCAAAACCATGATGGCGTACTTCTACGCCCACTCCACCGGCGTCTTTACTGATCAAGCCAAGGCTTTGGGTGTAGATGATGTGTGGTACAGCAAGTACGCATGGAGGATGAACTCCTGGACCCAGGCCATCGTCTGGCGCTACAAGGCCGGTCTGCTGTCCGACCCCGTGGTTGCCTGCGCTGAGGAACTGCTGTGCGTCTACAACAATCTGGAACACACCAATTATTCCAGTATTGACGAGACTATGGACGGCAGATCGTTCCGGGACCGGGCGCAGTATATCCTCGACCTGGGCGCGCAGGGCGTATGGGGCGACTGCGCCGTTTATGAATACGCATATGCCGGTCCCGGCTCCAGCTACCATCCGGCAAATGATGTGCAGGCCATCATGATCGGTGAACTGACCGTGACCCGTGAGCTGTATGACCTGATCATCAAAAAGGTAGACAGCACGAATCCCAACAAGGGCCTGTCGGGGGCGCGGTTCAAGGTAGCCTCCGAAAATGGTGCCTACTCCAAGGAAGTGGTGACAGGCAGCGACGGCACTGTTACCGTATCCAAGCTGGAAGCGGGCACCTACGCCGTGACGGAATTGGAAGCCCCGGAGGGTTATGAGATCGACAACGCGGGTCCCCAGTATGTCGTTCTGCCCAATGGAGCCAACAAAATTGTAACGGTTACGTTTAGCGATACTCCTGAGATCACCGGTGAGGGCAGTATCCGCAAGGTGGACGCGGACGATCCCACCAGGGGCCTTGCTGGAGCAGTCATCAAGATCACCGGTGTGGACAACGACTTCACCGGGACCTACGTCACCGGCGCGGGCGGCTACCTGACGGACGTGCCCTGGAAGGATATGCCCCTGGGCAGTTACACCGCCGAGGAGGTCACTCCCCCGGAGGGCTACACCAAAAGCCCTGATGTTAATAAAACCAAGCAGACCTTTGTCTGGGACGGCAAGGCAGATGTGGCC
>CATKXO010000064.1 GCA_949840775.1 uncultured bacterium
CTTTCATAGCTTCCATTCCTTTCTAATTCAGTTCGTCCAGGGTTAATTCAAAGCCGTCCAGGAAGTGCTCCATAAAGTACTTCAGGGCGGGGATTGGATTTTGCAGGAGGGCGGCATAGGTCTGCTCCTTGGCCCTTTTGAACTCTGCGTTGCCCGCTTTCAGCTCCTCCACGCATTTGAGGTAGGCCGACAGCTTGTCCGCCGCCTTGACCAAAGCGCGGATGTGGGGGTCGGGGATGGTGACGGCATCCTCAAAGTCAGGCCGCAGGCCGGGGGGGAGCATGGAGAGCAGCTTGCGTTCCGCGACCGCCTGCACGTCCTTGTAGGCGGACTGGATGTCCGGGTTGTCGTACTTGATGGGGGTGGGCATGTCGCCGGTTAAAATTTCGCTGGCATCGTGGTACAGCGCGGCCACCGCCACCGCGCCGGGATCTACAACCCCGCCGAAGCAGCGGTTTTCAATCACGGCCAGGGCGTGGGCCAGCACCGCCACCTGGTGGGAGTGCTCCTGGATATTCTCCAGCCGGGTGTTGCGCATGAGCCCCCAGCGGTTGATATACCGCATCCGGGCAATCATGGGAAAAAAGTTGTAGGCCAAGGCAAACCGCTCCTTTTGTAAAGTCTCCCCATTTTACCATAGCGGCAGGCGGTTGTAAACCGGAAACGTTCAGGAGTGCGGAAAAAGGACGGCTGTTCAGCCGTCCCTTTTGGCATCCTCCCGGGGTTTCGCCTCAAGGAGCGTAATTTCAGGCTCCGGTGAGTAGAGATACAAATCTTCACATTTCCGCTGCGCGGCAATCAGGCAGTTCACGGCCTCTTCGCTGGCCCTGACCATGGTCAGGTACATCTCTTTATAATCCGGCATAAGATCACCTCACGGATAGAATTATACCCGACATACGGATATAAGTCAATATCCGTGAAACCGATATAATATGGTTTTTCAGGGTGGTTTTATGATATTCCCGCATATTAGGGATTTGAGAGAAGACAGTGATAAAAAACAAATTGAGTTGGCAAAGTACCTGAATATAAGTCAAGGCACGTATTCTGACTATGAATGCGGAAGGGTTCATGTCCCAATTGAGCAGCTCATCAAAATTGCGGACTTCTACGACGTCAGCCTGGACTATCTTGTGGGCCGGGAGTGGCCGAAGCGGAAAAAACGGAAGTAATCCGGGCGTTTTCCCCGCGCTTTGGCTTGACCTTCCCCCGCTTCTCCGATATGATAAGAGGGTTAGGAGGGCTCTTTATGGCGAAAAAAAAGACCCGGAACACCCGGGGACGGATCATCGACGCGGCCTGGAAGCTGTTTTACCGCCAGGGCTACGACGACACCACTGTGGAGGAGATCATTGAGGAGTCGGGTACCTCCCGGGGGTCGTTCTACCACTATTTTCAGGGCAAGGACGGCCTGCTGTCCACCCTGGCGGATGTCTTCGACCGGAAGTATGAGGAGCTGTCTGAGGACATGGCCCCGGACATGGACCGCTTTGACCAGCTGATGTACCTGAACTGTGAGCTGTTTACCATGCTGGAGAACTCCATCTCCCTGGACCTGGTGGCCCGGCTGTACTCCTCCCAGCTGGTCACCCGGGGGGACAAGTCCCTGCTGGACCACGGCCGCATCTATTACCGCCTGCTGCGGCAGATCGTCCTCCAGGTCCAGCAGCGCGGGGAGCTGCGGGGGGACGTCACGGTTAACGAAATGGTCCGGGTCTATGCCCTGTGCGAGCGGGCTCTCATTTACGACTGGTGCCTGTCCGGCGGGGACTACTCCCTCACCCAATACAGCCGGACCATGATGCCCATGTTTTTACAAGGTTTTCGGGCCGGGCGCTAAAAACTTTGTCAGAATGTACAAAGCCGAATTTTAAAAAACGTACATCCTGTTTATCCTGATATTTCAAGATAAACAGGATGCAATTTATTTTAAAGTACGGAATTTATTCTATATTGCGTTCCTGTTTCTTTTCTGGTATCATACCAATAATCTGCCTTTGGCGGCTGTGTGTGCCACTGGAGGGCTTTTGGGAGGAATACTATGACTACCGCGCAAATCTGCATTATGGCGACCATGATTCTGTATCTCTGCTTCGTCATCTTCACCGGCGTGATGATTGGACGCCGCTCCAAAAAGAGCGCCGAGGGCTTCTATCTGGGCGGGCGGGGCATTGGCCCGCTGGTCACGGCCATGAGTGCCGAGGCCTCTGATATGAGCAGCTACCTGCTTATGGGCATCCCCGGCCTGGCCTACCTGTCCGGCGTGGCGGACGCCAGCTGGACCGCCATCGGCCTGGCGGCGGGCACCTACCTCAATTTCCTGCTGGTGGCCAAGCGGCTGCGCTGCTACAGCGTCAAGCTGGACGCCATCACCATCCCCAGCTTCATCTCCAAGCGCTACGGCGAGAAAAAACCGGTTATTATGTGCATTTCCGCCCTGATTATCCTCATTTTCTTTGTGCCCTACGTGGCCTCCGGACTGGCCGCCATCGGCAAGCTGTTCAACAGCCTATTCGGCTGGAACTACATGACGGCGGTGGTCATCGGCGCTGTTGTTATCATCAGCTATACCTCGGTGGGCGGCTTTTCCGCCGTGGCCACCATGGACTTGATTCAATC